>CAMCXO010000003.1 GCA_945883565.1 Chryseobacterium gleum | reverse complement strand
CGCCGCGACCGCAGCTTAGGGGCAGGAGGCAATAAGTTAGAAGAGGGAGCAGAAGAACCGCAAGAGGGGGTACGGGTTTACCCGAATCCAACCCATAACGTGGTAAATGCCGAGAGCCCGATTGGCAGTCGCATTAAGCTGTACGACTTACAAGGCCGGTTATTGCAAAGCCACCAGGCCGAAGGTCAAATCACCCAAATTGATTTAAGTCTGTATGCGGTGGGCACCTATGTGCTCAAAGTTGAAACCCCAAATAAGGTGGAACAGCATAAAGTAGTGAAACAGTAAATTTTCTCAGTAAAATAAAAAGCCGCCTTCGGGCGGTTTTTTTATTCCAATAAAGCAAGTTACTCTTCGTTAATTCAGTTGCGGAAAAAAAAGAACTTTCCGATACAAAAAGTTACCAACTTATAATAATGTCAAATCTTATAAAACACCCTATTGAAGGAAACAAAATACCTTAAGGAATAGTCTTGGTGTTGTGACCAAGAAAATGGCCGGCATTTTGCTTTTCATTTTCATTTTCATTTCTATACTAGTCTTTTTAAGCCTATTGTTGGGTCAGTTTTAAAATAGATGCTCGTAATAGCTTAAGCTTTATTTACTTTTGTTTTATGCTCAATACCACACCAAAATTTTACTGTTAAATGCCTCAAACTATTTTTGTTCCCATAGACTTTACTCCTGTTACAGAGAAGGCTTTACAATTCGCTGTTCAAGTGGCTTATAAATTAAAGGGCCAAATCGTCTTGTTAAATTTGATGAAGCAAGAAAGTCAAAAGGAAAACGCTTCGGCTATGTTAGAGGTTTTGGCCTCTAAACACAGAAGCGAATCTATTAGCATTAAACATATGGTTGAGCTTGGTGACATTAAAAACATCGGCACATTAGCCGATGAAAACAATGCCAGCTTAATTGTAATGGGTACTCATGGGTTAAAAGGCATTCAATATTTGGTAGGAAGTAAAGCCATGAAGGTTGTATCCCATTCACCTATTCCCATTATTATAGTCCAAGCCGAAACCCCCATAAAACCCATCGAAGAAATTTTGGTCCCTTTGGATTTTGCCACAGAAGAAAAACAAATTCTATCTGTATGCGCCAAAATAGCCGAAGTTTTAGGGGCCAGAATTCACTTAATGGGTGCTGGACATCAGGATGAGCTTTTAAAGCAAAAAGTTCAACTCAATCTGGCATTTTCCAAAAAGTATCTCAAAGAAAAAAACGTCAATTTCTTAACCATTATGGCCCCCGGGCAGAAAGATTTTCAAGAAGAATTGCTTCACTATGCCGAAATGATGGATGCCAGCTTAATAGCCATGATTAACCACCATGAGGATGGATACAAGAATTTATTGGGAAGTGGCTTTGATCAAAACATTATAACCAACCAATTGAACATACCGGTTTTAATTTTTTCAGGTAAGTCTTTGCCTGATATGAGGGATATTTTCGGAATGTTTCAATAAAGCCTATTAGCACCATGTCGCATTTGGAAATGTTCCAATTAACGTACAATTATTGGATACCAATTCTACAAGAATCTTTGCCCAAACATCTTTATTACCATTCTGTTGACCATACTTTGCAAGTGCTGGAAAGTGCCGAAATAATTGGGGTTTCCGAAGGTTTAAATTCTGATGAAATAAATTTGCTGAAAATAGCCACCACCCTTCACGATACGGGCTTTTTGAAAAGTGCCGCTGAACATGAAAGAATAGGTTGTGAAATGGCAACCGATTTTCTTAAAAGCATTCAAATGATTGCTGAAGATATCGAGCGCGTATGTTCAATGATTATGGCTACTAAGATTCCTCAGTCTCCTAACAATAAGCTCGATCGCATTATTTGCGATGCCGACCTTTCGTATTTCGGTACAGATAATTACGACACCATTTCCAATCTGTTATTTATGGAGTTGGGCGCCATGGGTAAAGAAATGGATCAAAAATCGTGGATTGATTTGCAGATTGGTTTTTTAGAGAAACATGCTTTCTTCACCGAATTTGCGAAAAAGAACTTTGATGAGGTCAAGTCCAAACATTTCAACAGACTTAAAAACCTACGTAAGGCTTTAAAGTAAGGCCGCTAATACCAGCCTAAATGCTGTATACTTTGGTTTAGGCGCTTCTTTAGTAATGCATGTCGGATGATGGCTCTTGTAGATACATCAACCTTTGGCTCTCATTTTATTGCTCTTGGCTTCATGGGTTACTTCTGCCAGGCCCAAAGCTTCCAAAAGCGGAGGTATATACATACCCACGCGACCCCTAAATCCCAAGCCATATAGATCAAACGTAATGATGCATGTTTAGCCCTTATTCATCGCTTAAGCAACTTAAATCCAATGTCTCGTCCGTGGCCTTGAAACATGGCGAGGTTAATCCAAAACCACGCGAATTGTTCCATAAGCTCAAACTTATCGTTGCCACCAATGGGGTAGCATTCGGCAAAACCGGCGTCTTTGGCCAATTCAATAGCGGCCTGCCTACCTTTTTCGCTATCGCCCGCCACAAACATATCAATGGCAGTTTCGCCAAAATTTGGATTCGCCATGTTGTTGAAACCGGTTGTGTTAAAGCACTTTACTACATCTTGGGTTTGGGTATTGGCCAAAATGGCGTCGGTGGTGGTTTTGTAACCTAGAGGCCCTCTGCCCATTATAATGTTCATGGCATCAATAATGGTTTTATGGGTGGTATTACCAAGGCTTTGTGCCACCTCTACCGCCGCCATGGCAGGCGTTGACAACAAAATGATATCTGATTGTTCAACTGCTTTTTCTATTGAATGAACACTGGTATTGGGATTTGATAGCAGGGCTTGCCCCTTAAACTGGGTTACATCTCTTACCCCTAAGCGTATTTCATGGTTTTTATTTGCCCATTTGGCGGCCAATGCCCCACCAACATTTCCGGTTCCAATAATGGCGATTTTCATAAAGCATTGTTTAAAGTAAAAGAGAGTGTAAGGCTTATGGCAGACAACGCCTGACTCACCGGGCAATTCATTTTGGCGTTTTCGGCCAGTTCGTTAAATTTTTCTTCCGAAATATTGGCCACGTCTGCTTTCAAAACCAGATGAATAGACATGATTTTCCATTGACCTGAAACATTCTCCATTTTAAGTTGGGCTTCCGTTTCCAGTTTAGTGGGTACATAACCGGCTCCGCTTAGTTGAAAGCTCAGAGCCATGCTAAAGCAACCGGCATGGGCGGCTGCTATAAGCTCTTCAGGATTTGTTCCTGCCTTGCCATCCTCACTCAAAAAGCGCGTGGCAAAGGCATATGGCGTATCGTTTAACACTCCGCTGTTAGAAGATAAAGTTCCGCTGCCTTCTTTGCCGCTGCCCTTCCAAATGGCTGTTGACTTTCGTATCATAAGATTGTTTTTTAAGTGCGCAATTTGTTCCAAATTACGAATTCTTTCAAAAGATGAAGAAAAATTAATAATGAAGTAAACGTTTATGGTTTTTTAGTTACGGGTTTTGGGGATGAAGTCTGGAATAAGATTAGTTGATTTTTTCGAAATATTAAAAATTAAGTATTTAGATAAAGTACTCTGTATAAACTTAACTTTCGTTTGGATGTAAATGACAGCTTTTTCCTTTTTCGTCTATAAATTTTATCTTATCATTTTTACGTCCTATTTCTTGAGTTTTATTAAATGGAAATCTAAAAAAAGTGTCCAAGTTAAAATTTTCTTCCAGCGGCTTTTCGTAAAGTATTTAATCAATCATTGAATGGTAAACCTTCATGAGGTTTTTGTGGCTTTTTAACACCAGAATTTAGTTGATTTTTATGTTGGTTAAGTCTTTAATGGCCTTAACCATTTGGTTAAAACTTTCTGATTTATTGTTATTAAGGTTAAGATGTTTAGCTATTTTTTGTGCTGTTTCTAATTTAGGTAAGGTATCTGAATTGGAATATTCAGGAATTATTTTCTTTAAGAAGTCAGATGGATTAGAAATATTGTCTACAGTTCTTAATTCTGAACGATTTATATGTTGCCCGCTCTTAAATCTTGTAAAAGCATTTTCCACTGCCACTAAATCTCCTAAGAACCAACTCTCAAGTTCTTTACAAATTATTCTTATTTTATATTCACAACCAATGGTATTATGTACAATATCATTTAAATTTGATTTTAATACATGGCAATCATCATTATCTTGGTCTCTGGTTATGATGATTTTTGCACCTGGCATTTTGCTAATGCTTGGCAGCGTGGTTTTTAATGCCTTTTCTAAATCTTGTTTTCCTTGATGCGGGTAAACTTTAAAATGGGTTTGCTCGGGAATAATTTTAGGGATAATATTATCTAATACTATTTTCAATGATGGCTCTTCCGTAAAAATGTGTAGCCAAATCATAAGTTAGCCCCATTTATGTAATGATTTCTCCAAAGCCAGCCCAATTGATTGTCTTGTGCCAACAGCTTTACCCCTTCATCTTCTTTGGCGGCTTTAATTTCTGAGAAGCCCTTCTTTTTAACTAAAAAAAACAATTCACTTATTTTAACGCCATTAACAAAGTCGGGTGAGTGGCTAGAAATCAATACTTGTCCACCTCGTTCTGAGTATTCTCTAATTTCTTCGCATAATTGTAAGAGCAAATCCGGATGCAAATAGTTTTCGGGTTCTTCGATACATAAAAGCGGGTGTGGATTGGGGTCGTGCAGAAGAATTAAATAGGCGAACATTTTAATTGTGCCATCGGAAACAAATTTTGATAAAAAAGGATTTTTAAAACTTTCGTCTTGAAATCGAAGTAAAATCATCCCATCTTCCGTTTCTTTTGCCTCTACTTTATTAATTCCGGGTATTCTTCCCGGTAATTTTTCAAGAATAGAGTCAAAAACCTCACGGTGATAGTCGTACATATATTTGGTTACTTGGGCAAGATTATGCCCAGTAATAGAGAGGTGTTCGCTAATACCGGTTTCCGACAAATTTCGCCCGTATTCAATTTTAAAATTAGACACATACCAACGTTCCAATAAATTTCTAAAAGCACTTATTACTTTATACTTCTCGAATTGGCCTAAGCCTTTAATAGCCATTATATCGGGACTGGCTACTTTTTGAAATTCTCTTTTTTCCTGACTCTCATTATTGTCATACTCATCTTCGTTCACTATGGCCGTGCCTTCGCCATTGGCAAAGTCTAAAAAATGCCAAGGTTTGCCATATTGACCTCTTCGGTATTTTAAGATTTCTTTATGTATAAAGGCCTTGCCAGATTCAAAGCCAATTTCAAGAAGATAGGTAACCAAAGGAGGCCTGTCTTCATTGGTTAATGGGTTTCTAAATTTTATTTCAAATTTAATCTTCTCAGTCAGCGAACTGTCTCTTGAAATTAGCTCATGGAAACCGCCTCGTCTGTTAATGGCAATGTTCACATTATTCTGCAAGCAATCACTCAGAAAACCAAATACGTCGAAAAAAGTACTTTTCCCGGAACCATTTGGGCCAAGAAAAACGGCCATCCGAGGCATTTCTTTAACAATTGTTTTCTTAAAAACCTTGAAATTTTCTATTGTAATGCCCTCTATTTTCATTCAGCCTAGGTTAATACTTCTTAGAGTAAAAACAAAAGTATCAATATTAAAAGGGTTCCGCTTAAACTATTTGGCCTGCAGCCCTGCTTGGCGGCAGGCCTTCTTCTACAAATCTGATCCTTATGCGCTTCGAAACGAAATAGGCTCTATTAGGCTTAAGCGCGAACCTTCGGTATCTATAAACGCCACGTACTTACCTGTTCCGGGTATTTCATGGGGTTCTCCTAAAACCTCACCACCATGCTGTTTTATGGATTGTATGGTTTCATAAATATTGCCCACGCCTATTACAATGGTAGGGTATTGAGCGGGCCAATCTTGCTTAAATGGAAACATACCACCATCTATGGCTCCGGCGGGTTTTCCCGGTTTGGCATCTACTTCGCAGGTTATAAACAGTATATAATCGCCCGTTTGGGGGCCGAGCTTCTGGTATTTCCAGCCAAATACGGCATTGTAGAAGGCCGAAGCCCGATCGGCATCGTGGTAGGGGAGCTCGAAGTGTACAACAGGATTCATAACGATGAATTTTTTATGTTAAGGTTTTGGCATGTTTTCCCAATCCATATAAATGATGTTCCATCTATGACCATCGAGGTCGGCAAAGCCCATTCCATACATCCAGCCTTGAACGTTTGCTGCTTCGGCAAATACTTCGCCGCCGGCGGCTTTTACTTTTTTCGCCATATCGTCAACATAAGTTCGGTCTGGCGCATCTACCGAAATAAGCAATTCACTGCCTTTTTTTGTATCGGATACTTGAAACAAGGTAAATTTTTCAAAATCAGGCTCGGCCACCATCATCACCGGTACCTGTCCGATGGTAAAGCCGAGCATTCCTGGAGCCTCGCGGGTAGTTTGAAATCCCAGAGACTCAAAAAAGGTTTTGCTTTTTTGAAGGTCTTTTACAGGAAGATTGAGCCATAATTCTTGTTTTTTCATGGGGTTTGATTGTAAGGTGCTGAAGGATTGTTGTTCAAAAGTATGGGTTGAAAACATGGCATGGGTTGTGAGAAAACGACTAATTGAGGGGTAGATTACGTCAACATGAATTTCTACCTTCATGAAATGAAAAGAATTTCGTTAATCGCTCCGGCAGGGGCGTTCAGCCTGGTAAATCTTGACCTGTGTCGGCAACTTTTTCAGTGGGTGAATGATAATGCCCCGGCGCCGCTGTTTGAAATTGAGATTGTAGGCTTGACGAGGGAGGTGGAGCCTGTAGGAAAAATATATTCAGTTAGAACTGATCGATTGCCCGAGGAAGTAGAGCGCACCGATGTGGTTATTATTCCTGCCACTTTTGGCCAAGCAGACGAAGTTATGAAGTTGAATGAGGCCTTTGTGCCATGGATTAAAAAGCAATACCGAAATGGTGCAGACTTAATTAGCATGTGTGTGGGGGCGTTTTTTCTGGGTTCTATGGGTTTGTTGGATGGAAAGCGCTGCTCTACGCATTGGGCATCTGCCCAAGATTTTAAGAGGCTATATCCGAAGGCCATTTTAGAAGACGAACGCATGGTTTCTGAGTCTGATAGAATTTACACAAGCGGAGGCGCCTTGGCCTTTACCAATCTTCTTATTTATGTGTTGGAGCGTTATGCCGGCAGAGAAATGGCTGTAATGGCTGCCAAAGCCTATATGATAGATGTTGATAGGGTAAGTCAGTCGCCCTTTGCGGTGTTTAGGGGTTTAAAAACGCACCACGACAGGGAAGTATTGAAGGCACAAGAATTTATAGAAGATCATTTCCAAGAGAAATTTTCGGTTGAAGACGTTTGTAAAGAGGTAGGGTTGGGCCGGCGCTCTTTTGAACGAAGGTTCAAGCAAATGACGGCCAATACCTTGCTTGAATATCTGCAAAGGGTAAGGATGGAAGCGGCCAAGAAGGAGCTTGAACGCGGTGTGAAAACCATTTTGGAGGTGATGTATGAGGTAGGCTACTCGGATTCAAAAACCTTTAGAGAAGTGTTTAAGAAATTGGTTGGAATGACTCCAATTGAATACAGGAATCGATACAAGAAGCAAGTGTTTAGGGGATTGGATAAGGGATGATTGTTTTTTGTTGTGATCATTAATGAAATAGATTATTGGCTAAGTTTTTAATTTAAACAAGGCCTCTTTTAATCCAAAATAATGGTGCAGACCATATTAAGTATGGTGTTCTTCAAAACCGATTATCGAACGATAAGCTCTTTAAGTTGAACTTATTTTAGATTCCAATCAATCCACGCCTTCAATTGCTCTAATGACCGAGGTTTGAGCACAATTTGCAGCTCTTTATCCAACAAATACATAGTGGGGGTGGCAAATACATGATAATCTTGAACGGCCTGTCCCTCCCATTTCTTCAAATCTGTGGTAGAGGTAAAAGGCAAACTCCCAACAAACTGTACAAAATCATGGGTGGTTTCATCCAAAGATACCAGTAAAATTTCCACGCCTTTTTTCTTCCATTCAGGGTAGTACAAGCCTAACTTAGGAATTTCCTCTGTGCAATGGCTACACCAAGAGGCTGCAAAAACCACCACTTTAAAAGATGCCGGAATTTCACTGAGCGATGACGCCTTCAATCCTTGTGCATAATAGGTGTACGGAGTCATTTGAATTTCTGAAGCTTTATTGCCTACTTTCATTTGCCGGTAGCCCTCAAGTTTGTTAATTAAATCTTCTGAAACGGTACACGCCTGGTCTCCGAGCACTTTAAGGGCAAGGTATTCAGCAGAGGTGTAGAGACTTCTTTTTTCCAGTAGCTTAAAAAGGTAATCGGTAACTATTTGGTATTTCTGTGCATCTTGTTCAAGCTGATCTAGAATAATATCTATAGATCGATTCAGTTGAACGAATACGGAGTCTAGCGTTTCACAAGAATGTTCAATAAACCACACATGATTATCAATAGATTCTCTTAATAATCCGCTTGAAAAAAGACGAGAATCACTGTAATCAATGTTGCGCAATGCGTTGCGAGTGTCTGGGATTTTATCGACATCAGTTTGGGCAACCCTTGATAACCCATTAAATAGCTTGCGCAAAGGGAGATACCACCCTACATAACTGCCCTTTGGCAATTCTTGAAAAAACACCTTTTCTTCTTCTTGAATATACAGGAGTTCATTTTCAATGGCCTGAATGCTTGCAAGATGAAGGCGATATTCATTGTCTGTACTATACAGTTTAAACAAAAAGTTCCAAGCACTCAATGCCCGGTCTCTGCGTGGCTGTTCCAAAGCGTAACGAAGCAAGGCTTTGTTTTCTGTTCCTTGAGCTACATCCATTTTGGTTATATTCTTAGGGACTTCTGCGCTAAATATGAAGTCCTCATTTTCCAGTACTACCGAAACCGGTTGGTCTTGAGCAAGCATAATCTCACCCATTCCGCGGTCTCTTTCGGAATATTTAAGAATAAAGCGCCCATATTCGTCTGTGCGCATACTATCTATAATATACGTTTCAAAGCCTTTGAAACCACGTAATTGAACCAGCTCAAAGGGTCTAAAAGAATAACTCCCAAAAATTTGTTGGGCAGATGTTAAAAAACTGCTTACCAAAAGCAGAACCATAAATACGTAAACAACGTTACGTTTCATTATTGTGAAGACTGAGACTCTAATGGCTAATCTTTAGTCTTTGATGCAACGCACAGAATGAGCATCTCCTCTTGATTGGGTGTAAAAATCTGCCGAACTCGATTCGAAAATCAAAGCTCTGGCTGAACCTGTTAACCAACTACTTGTCCAGTAATACCCATAATAATCCACATAATAATACGGTGGTATGGTTCCGTCATTAATCCTAACACCTGCGTTGGTCAATTTGAGCGGAGAGCCAAATGCGCCTGCAGAATTAGAGCTACTCCAACTCTGTTTCTCCGCAAAGAATTCGCCCTCTGTTGGAAGTCTATAGCCAACGGGGCAAGGGTTGTTAGAACCGTTCACGCCAGACCATAAATCGTTGTTTGGGGTAACCAACCAATCATCAAACCCTGAGGATGTGATAATAAAATCACCATGACCCGGTGAATCTGTGTTGCTTTTAGTTGTTGTTGTTGCCGAATTGGTTATTCCATCGGCCGGAAATCTGTTTACACAATGATGACCATCGGCATCTCTTCCCCATTGAAAAAGATCGCCATAGGCTTCGGCATCGGTTACCGATACAGCTACGCGATTTGCCCCTAAGTTTCGATCCATCCAAGTTTTGCCCGTCGATGGACTCACTACATCTACCACAGCAACTTGTCTAAAGGGGTTGCAAGGTTCCCGCTCATAGGTTGGACCCGTGGCTGCGTCGTACCATCCTATACCATCAAACCACTGTATGTTCAAAGTATTCGTATTAAAAATAACCAGACCTTGGGCCGGATTAGAAATGGCATCTCTTTGAGCGTTGGTCATTCTTGGTGGCAGAAAACCTTGGGTTGTTGAAGCCATTTCGACCAAGGCGCTTTGATCGGGTGTAGAAGTTCCCAAACCTAGGCGATTGCTGTTCAAAACCATTATGGCATCACCAGACGAATTACCCCATAATAAACGGCCTCCCGTGTTTCGGTAGACGATATCGCCTGTTAAGGCATTGTTGAAATAGTTTCCATTTGATTGGGCATAAGCTACCCATGCATTGGCCCCCGGTCCTCCATTGCCAATACCTGATGGCCCTGTGGTGGGCATATCCAGCCAAGAGCCACCACTAAAGGAATTTAACTGTGCCCCTCCATGAAAACGTGCTGTTCCATTCACATCTAAGGTGTAACCTGGCCCATTGGTGCCAATTCCCACGCGTCTTAAGTTCCCATCAATAAATAAGGCTCCCGTATCTATATCCAATTGACTGCCTGCGGCCAGATTGATGCGTCTGGTTGTAGAAGCGGGGATGGTGCCATTGGCATTGAACAAATTGTCTCCAGCAGTTGACGCCGACCAAATGGGCGCATTCCCTGCTCCATTGGAAACTAAAACCTGTCCGGCAGTTCCTGCTGAACCACCCGGCATAAAAGCACCATTCAATAAAAAATTGCCTATTAACTCCAAACGCTCTCCCGGACCATTTGTACCAATTCCCACCCTACCGAGGTTGCCGTCGATGAAGAAGGCTCCCGTATCGATATCCAATTGACTGCCTGCGGCCAAATCGATGCGTCTGGTTGTAGAAGCGGGAATGGTGCCATTGGCATTGAACAAATTGTCTCCAACAGTTGGCGCCGACCAAATGGGCGCATTCCCTGCTCCATTGGAAACTAAAACCTGTCCGGCAGTTCCTGCAGAACCTCCCGGCATAATGGCGCCACTAAATTTCAAGTTGCCTTCCAAATCTAAGCGCTCTGAAGGCGTAATGGTTCCAATTCCCAAGTTGTCGTTGTGCATGGCCATAGCGGCATTTCCCGGGCTATTGCCCCAAAGTAATTTACCAGTGTTGTTTCGGTAAACCACATCGCCTACTTGAGCATTATTGAAATAGTTCCCGGCATTATTTACGTATGCAATCCACGCATTTTGACCCGTTCCTCCACTTCCAATACCAGATGGCCCTGTAGTGGGTAAATCTATCCAAGATCCACCAAAAAACTCGTTCAAAGTAAGACCGCCATCAAATCGTGCAGTTCCGTCAACATCTAATGTTTGGGTTGGAGAGGCCGTACCAATACCAATCCTATTGTTGTCTCCACTTATATAAAGCGTATTATTGTCAATATTCAAATTGCTTCCGCCATCTAAGGCAATGGTTCTGGTGGTAGATGAAGGAATGGTTCCATTGCTGTTGAATAAATTGGTGGCAGCGTTATTGGGACTTACTTCAACCCAATTGGTTCCATTGTAATAATACAGTGCATTGGCGTTGGTATCAAAAACTTGCAGGCCCGTTGCCGGAGAGGCAATAGCCTGCCTTTGGGCCGAAGTCATTCGAGGTATCAGTACCCCTTTATTGGTGCTCTCCACCTCCAAAGCGGCAGAGGGATCTATGCTGGCCGGATTGTCTCCTACTTTTACTTGAGCAACGGCATGGCTTAAGAAAATGGCTATTGAGCTAAGGGTGAGAAGGGTTCTTTTCATCTGAAATACGCTTTTTGTTGCGAGCTTTAATAAGGCAGCGAAGCCTTTTTAGTTGATGTTGATTTTAACTGCCAAATCTGAACTTGTTGCTTTCAAATAAAAGGTTGGATACCATTTTTTACCCTTTATTGAAAGGAAAAGTTCATGAAATTCCACACGGTGCATGGCCATCACTTCTTTAGAACCATACACGTTGAACCACGGTTTTAGTGCCTACCCGTACATTTACCATATAAAGTCCTTTGCGGTGGATAGGAATGTTTAGTTTTCCTTCTGAGAGATGTTCATTCTTGTAAATAATTTGCCCTAAAACATTGGAAATGTAGACGTGTGCATTTTTCCCCTCCAGTGATTCAAAAGCGATTACCACTTCTTGGTGCTCTAATGATTGCCCTACCTTGATGTTGGCGCTTTCATTTTCAATTACACCAATACTGCCAGGGTTTATGTGAAGAATAAAGCGGTGCGATGGGTAGGCGGTATCGTTGGTAAACAAATAATCTCCAGCCCTTAAATTATACAAAACGTGGTTCTTTAGGTCTTCTAATTCAATGGAATAATTATTTAAAAGGAGACTGTCTGCCAAACTAAAGCGGTAAGCCACTTGGTCTTTGTTTGATTCAAAATGAACAGGTAAAAATTTCGAATAGGTTCTGCCGGGTCCGTAATCGATGGCGTTGTGACTAATTTCTTCTCCCTGTATCACCATCATCAAAGTAGGCACATCCCCTGCATTTCGTTTCGATGCAGCATCCCAATTCAAGTCTAAACCATCTGTGGCCCCTGATACCATTCCCACCAATATATCATCGTATTTCTGTGGCTGCGTTACTTCATCTACCCGAACAAAAAAGCGATCGTCAACCAATGATTGGGCCTTGAAAAAACTTGAGCCAAGATTGAGTGTGCCAGACTGAGCCATCTCCATATTGGTTAAACTTGGGTTGGCTCCACTGGTTCTTACCCAAAATGACTGCAAGGGGGCAACAGTTGGATTGGTAAAATCACCAGCAAGGCCAGAATAGTCTCGATATGAATTCGCCCCCGGATCCCAAATGCTAAATGAGTTGAACAGCTGATTTCTATTTAACATGCTAAAATCCAATCCACATGTAAATGGATTGGCCACTAAATTCCATTGATCATAATCTGGATTGCCACTGCTTCCGGCATTGGTAAGCGAAGAGTTGGCCGCAGTAATTAGTTGCCCTTCAACATCAATAACGCCTGCCGAGCCAATAACTCCATTTGTTCCAACATAAACCAAATAGCCCAATCCTGGTATATTGGCTGTCGTTGAACCATCGGTTGCACCTGCGGGACTTACCCATTGGCTATTAGCTTCATCCCAGAAATAAATATTGCGGGTATTTGGGTGAATGGCCGTATTAATGGCACCAAACTCGCTTATCATTCCGGCAACAGGCATAGACAAATTGTGCCATCCGTTGTTAGATATGTACTGCTCTAGGCTAACCTTTCCGCTGCCTTGACTGCTTCCGTTTACTTTGAGTTGCGAATATCCATTGCCATCGGCCAATAGATAAACGCCTACGTTATTGGAGTTATTCAGGAAATTTCCATTTAACAATAGGGTATGCCCACTGGGAACAGATAATGCGCCACTGTTATAAATACTCAGTTGATTAATCTCTTCATAGCTTTCATGTTGTAACAGGAAGGCGGCATTATTTCTTAGGGTTAGATTGGCAGAAGAACTCAAATCGACTCGTTCTGAACCCAATATTTGCCCAGATAGGTCAATATCTCCCTGTACAGTAAAATTTGAGCCCTGGTTAATCGTTAAATCACCAAGAAAAGAAATACTCCCAGTAGGATGTACAAAAAGGTTTCCTGTAACTGTGCTTGGTTGCTGCCCAAGAGCTGAAAACCACAAAAAAAATGAACAGTACAGTATAACATGCCTCAGTCGATTCACACTTAAAAAGCAAAAGAGGGGCGAGGAAGACTCATTCTCCAGATGGAAATCTTTTTTAAGACGATTCAAAAGTGTTTTGTTTGGATGTAAAATTAAAATAAAACCTACATTAAGTAAAAATAATTGAAAAGAAAAGCCATGGTTGCTGGTAGGACGAATTGCTTTTGGATGGAATAGAAAAAAGCTATGGATATAGGTGTCCGACCCCCCTCTTTTTTGGGGTGTTTTAGCCGCCAGCTATTGGCTTTGGGCGTTGATACATTAAAGCAGGCGCTTAAAAAAATAAACACAGTATTCGCAACGCAAGGCCTGTTCAGTCTGTCAGTCGGTCTCCATTGAATAGGCTAAGTGCGGCCGGGCGAGCTCCGTTGTGTGGACTTGCTAAGCCTCTTCGGCAGTATACCAGTTGCCAAGCTGAAAGGGCCGAGGTTTATTCTTTAGAATAGTGAATGTAGTGTTAGGTTGGTTTTATTGGTAGTTTGAATGGTGATGTCTTTGATTTAACGTTGACAGTTAACGCTGGAACTTTTGATGTGGGGACGGGAAGGTTTGAAGTCTGTTGATAATTTGGAAACGTGGGTAAAAAAATTGAAAATGCCTTTGAATGCATGCTCGAAGCCAAATAATGCATGTTCGATGCTGGCGCGGGAAGGTTTGAAGTCTATTGATAATTTGAAAACGTCGGTAAAAAAATTGAAAACGCCTTTGAATGCATGCTCGAAGCCAAATAATGGCTGTTCGATGCCGGTGCGGGAAGGTTTGAAGTCTATTGATAATTTGAAAACGTCGGTAAAAAAATTGAAAATGTCTATTAATGAATGCTTGAAGCCAAATAATGGCTGTTCGATGCCGGTGCGGGAAGGTTTGAAGTCTGTCGAAATTTTGAAAATGTGGGCAAAAAAATTGAAAAGGCCTATTAATGAATGCTCGAAGTGGGTGGTTGAATGTTTGGAATGGGAAGTTGAATGCTTGAAGTCTGTGTAAAAATTGAAAACGTTGACAGAAGAATTGGAGAAGCCGGCAATTGAATGCTCGAAGTGGAGAGTGTAAATTAAACTGGGTCAACAGTTAAGATTACATAGCTGTTTTTTCTTGGGGGGAATAATAGGAGGCCGTAGACCAGACTGGTGTTGAATACCACCACTTAGAAATATATTTCTTACCCATTACTTGGTGGATTCCTAAAATATTTTGACCTTATGGCATCGATTATCGATTAATGAACTGGATTTAGAATACGTATAAAGTTAAAGATGCTAACAGAAGTTAAAATACAGAAAATGTTTCACTGCAGGCTGTGGCGCATGGCTCTGTTTTTTGCTTTTAACGGTTCGTCAAATGAACGTAGAAAGCAAATAGGTGGGTGTTACAGTTCAAGCAAAAACCCTTAATAGAGTTAATATACTGGGGGTAGCTCTAAAATCTTCGTAACAAATAATAACGAGCAAACGATTACAGGGCTACGCCCCTTATGAATGTGGTGGGTGAATCTTGCTACGAAGATATCAGGGCTAACGCCCCTTATGAATGTGGTGGGTGAATGTTGCTACGAAGATATCAGGGCTACGCCCCTTATGAATGTGGTGGGTGAATGTTGCTACGAAGAAATCAGGGCTACGCCCCTTATGAATGTGGTAGGTGAATCTTGCTACGAAGAATAGAATATGACACAAACAACACATTGCGACCCTATCGGGGTCGAACATTAACCATTCCTATAATTTTTCTATAAACATCAAATCCAGACAATCTGCGCCAGGGATTGCAGTGGAAAGCCCACAGCCGCGCCCGAATTTGGGTTTAATTGCGGGCTTTTTTATGCGCGGCGAGGACTTGGAGAGGAAAGCCCGGCCCGCGAGGGGCTGAAGATGTTTTGGTTGTGAATGATTTTTTACCCCTTGCGGGGGCGCCCTAAATGTGGGCTTTAATCGTGAATTTTAAGCTTGCTGAGTTTGAGCAGGGGCTTGTATGTGAGGAGGTTGAGTAGAAAAGGGTAGTGGGCGAAGCGCAGTAAGCGGTGGTGTTGTTTAAAGGTTTTGAAGAATTTTTTATTGAGTTGTTGTTGGTATTGGCTGAGCATTATGGCTTGGCTTATTTCGCCCTTTAGATTTTGTGCGGCCAATTGGGCGGCTAAATGTCCGGCGTACATGGCGGCGCCTATTCCGTGCCCGTCGAGTGGGTCTATAAGCGAAGCGGCATCTCCTGCCAAAAGGTAACCTGGTCCGCCTGTGTTTGGTGGTGCGGAGCCCAAGGGTAGGTCGAAGCCTTGAATTTTATGCAGTAAGGTGGCGTTTTGAAATCGGTCTTTGAGTTCGTTGGATTGAAGGGCCTGGGCGAAGGCTTGTTTCAAATCGATCTGGTTTTTTCGAATAGCCGAGGAAAGCATGCCAAAGCCTACGTTGGCTTGGTTGTTTGGCAGGGGGAAAATCCACAAATAGCCGGGGATGTGGTTTTTTAGAATATGAATTTCGTTGGTATTGGCCTGAAGGCCCTCTATGTTTTCGTAATAAGCTCGCAAAGCGCCGCAATGGTGGTGGTGCAGAGTGCGTTTTTGGGCTAGTTGACGGGCTACGGGGCAGTGGGCGCCACCGGCACCTATAATAAATCGGGTATCGAGGTTTTGGTTGCCGTTGCCAAGCGTAAAGGCGCCGGCATGGCCTTTAATGGTTTTAACCCTAAAGTTTTGGAAGAATGCGATGTTTTGGTTTTCGAGGCAATTTTGCAGCAGCCAATGGTCGAAATCAAAGCGTTTTTGGTTAACGGCTTTGGTGTACCATTCTATAGAAATGCTTTTTTGATTGGGGGTGAAAATTCGGGCGTAGCGTATGCTTTGGGCGCTGCTGTTTTGGAGAAGTTGTTGGTGCCAATGGGGCGCAATGGATTGCAACAATTTATAGGTTTCGTAGGGAATGGCATCGCCACATACTTTGTGCCTTGGGAATTGTTCGGCATCGAGAAGGGCGGTTTTTAAGCCAAGTTGTGCCGCCTTATAGGCTGCCATGGCGCCTGCTGGTCCGGCACCAACTATGGCCAAGTCGTAAATCATGGGCCAAAATTAAGGGTGTGACCCCTTAGGCCCTATACAAATATGTTGAGGTTAGGTGTAGGATTCGATTAGGCTCTTGAGCTGCTGGGCGGGAACCACGCCCGATTGACGCCAAATTTGAACGCCGTCTTTGTACAGAATGAGGGTGGGCACGCCTTTGATGTCGAGAGAACCGGCAAGTTGTGGGTTTTTGTCGACGTCTATTTTTAATATTTTGGCTTTGTCGCCCATTTCGGCTGCCACTTGTTGTAAAATGGGGTGCATAATTTTGAACGGACCGCACCACTCGGCGCTGAAGTCCACTAGAACAGGTTTATTGCCGGAAACCAAATCTTTGAAACTGGCCATATTAATAAAAAGCTGGGGTTTGGGTTAAAAACTTAGCCCTTTGAAAGGGTGAAGATGAAAGGCTTTGCCGATGATTAGGCGTTTTCTTCGTTTTTGGTTTTGTTGTTAGGCAGCATATCGCCGGCCAGCCAGCCCAACAAAGCGCCGTAAAGGGTGCTGTGCAAGGGGTTGGAGGTAATGGCACAGCTGCCTGAGCTGCAACCTATAAAATAGTAATACGCATAACCACCAAGGCTGCCCACCGCTACAGACAGTGCGAGCAGCCCCAATCGTTTTTTGTTTAATTTACTAAACATCATTTGCTTACTTCGCGGCCCTCGCTGCCCCAGGCCATAATGCCACCTTGAAGGTTATATACCTCTTTAAAACCCGCTTTTTTAAGTTGATTCATGGCGTTGCTGCTGCGGGCACCCGAGCGGCAATACACATATACCGGTTTGTTTTTGTCGAGGGTTTCGGCATTTTTCATAAAGCCGGCATCGTTTACATTGTAATTAAAAGCGCCTGGAATATGGCCTTGGGCAAATTCGCCGGGGGTTCTAACATCTAGAAGTTGGGCTTCTTGACGGGTTTTAAATTGAGCAAATTCGCTAACATTTACATGTTTGGCGGTGGTGCCGGGGGTTTGCTCGTTGCTTTGGGCACAAGAGCTCAGAGAGATGGCCAATATGGCGGTGAAGAGAATGCTTTTCATGTTTTAAAGATAAGGGTTAACCCATGTATTGGCGCAAGGAAGTCCAAGAGCCGCCATTGTGTGCTTCGAAGCCCATTTGCTTGAGCATGCCTTTGGCCATGCCACTGCGGGTTCCGCTGGCGCAACATACTACCACCGGGCGGTCTTTTTTAATTTTGGAGGCGTTTTTTGAAATTTGGTCGAGGGGGATATTGATTGAGCCCTTTAAATGCCCACTTTGATATTCTCCCGGACTGCGCACATCAATTACTTGTGCTTTTTGGTTTTTAATGAGGTCGCCCATATCGACTTTTGGGCCGCCCATGAGCCAGCTAAGTAAACCCATTACATTTTATGGATTTTAACCTGACCCCAACCGCCGGCATTGTACACTTCGTCGAGACCTTGAGATTGTAGAAAGTGTGTAGCCTGACCACTGCGGCCTCCGCTTTGGCAGCAAAGCACCAAAGGACGGCTCATGCCTTTAAATTCGGCAACGCGGTTAGGTACTTCGTTAAGAGGAATGTTGATGGAGCCTTCTACATGTCCGGCTGCAAATTCGCCCGGGGTGCGCACATCTACGATGGTAGCGTTTGGGTGGTTGATGATTTCGTTTAAAGTCATTTGGGAATTGTTTTTAACGCGGCAAAATTACCGGTGGCTTCAAAGTGTGTTTGTAACCGCCGTCACCCTGCCTTGTCTCTATATTTGGGGTTTCCTATGAACCCCAATTTAGAGCCCGGTTGGGACAAGCTCGATGACGAGCAAAAAGATCTGGATAGAAAGCTTCGTCCGCAAACGTTCAGCGATTTTGCGGGTCAGGAAAAGGTGCTCGACAATTTAAAAGTATTTGTTCAAGCAGCCAATCAAAGAGGGGAGGCTTTGGATCATGTACTATTGCATGGACCGCCCGGTTTGGGCAAAACCACCTTGTCGCACATCATTGCCAACGAATTGGGGGTTGGAATGAAAATAACCTCGGGCCCGGTATTGGATAAGCCAGGCGATCTGGCCGGATTGCTTACGAATTTGGAAGAGCGGGATATTTTGTTTGTTGACGAAATTCACCGTTTAAGTCCGGTTATTGAGGAGTATTTGTACTCGGCTATGGAGGATTTTCGGATAGATATTATGATAGAGAGTGGCCCCAGTGCGCGTTCGATTCAAATAAACCTCAATCCATTTACCTTGGTAGGGGCTACCACACGTTCCGGATTGCTTACCGCGCCTTTGCGGGCCAGGTTTGGCATCAATGCCCGATTGGAGTATTACAAAATAGAGTTGTTGAAGGATATTGTTATGAGGTCGGCTCAAATTCTTTTGGTGCCTATTCAGGAAACAGCTGCCATTGAAATAGCCCGGAGGAGCCGTGGAACCCCGCGAATTGCCAATGGATTGTTGAGGCGAATGCGTGATTTTGCTCAAGTAAAGGGCAATGGACGTATAGACATAGAGTTGGCCAAATTTGGTTTGGATGCCTTGATGGTGGATGAAAGCGGATTGGATGAAATGGACCACCGCATATTGCGAACGATAATAGAAAAGTTTGGAGGCGGGCCGGTGGGTTTAACCACTATAGGTACAGCGGTAGGCGAGCAAGCCGAAACCATAGAAGAAGTGTACGAACCGTATTTAATACAAGAGGGTTTCATTCACCGAACGCCAAGAGGCAGAATGGCCACGGAAAAGGCTTTTAAGCATTTAGGCATAAAAATGGGCGGTAGGCAGGCCGATTTATTTGGGGGACTAGAATTGTAACAAGATGGAATTTCAACAAAAAGCCTTAAGGCTTACAGCCCTATTGGGGGCGTTGGGCATAGCCCTTGGCGCTTTGGGTGCACATGCCTTTGAGCTGGTAATGACCCAGGATCAGCTTAAGAGCTTCGAAACCGGGGTGAGGTATCATATGCTGCATATTCCCGTTTTACTGGTGTTGGCGTTGCTGAATCGCCATGCGCGCAGTTTTTGGCTTTTTGTAGCCGGAATCGCCATGTTTTCAGGTTCTATTTACCTTTTAATTGCCGGACAGGTGCTGGTATGGCCTTTAAAATGGCTTTGGCCTGTTACTCCTTTGGGTGGTATTGTTTTGATTTGCGCGTGGTTAAGCCTTATGTTTAGCGATCGTAAAAAAAATGAGCGTATTAATTAAACCATGACTTTTCTGCATTCGGCTCAAATTCATTATCTACTACATTTGAGCCCTTCAAATTAAGTTGAAACCTAAACCCCCCCCCGAATATGACAAATCATGCAGGGATTAAGCCCCAAGGCGCTGACTTAGAAAAGCTAGGCATAAAAGGTGCCCACGAGCACTGGAATTTAAGCCCCGAAGCTTTGGCCGAAATTGCTGTTGAAAAAGGCATGGCCGTGGTAAACAACACAGGCGCCATTGCGGTAAGCACCGGAGAATTTACCGGTCGTTCGCCCAAAGACCGTTTTATTGTTGAAGATGAACTGACCAAAGATTCAGTTTGGTGGGGCGACATCAATATGAAGTTCCCCGGCGATAAGTTTGATGGACTGGCTGTTAAGATGGCTGAATACTTATCGGGCAAGGAGATTTATGTTCGCGATGCCATTGCATGTGCCGATCCGAATTACCAATATAAGGTTAGAGTAATAAACGAGTTGCCTTGGAGCAATCAGTTTGTTTACAATATGTTTTTAAGGCCTTCTGAAGAAGAGTTGGCCAACTTTGAGCCCGATTGGATTGTGATTAATGCCCCTGGTTTTCATGCAAATCCAGCTTTAGATGGTACCCGCCAGCATAATTTTTCTATTTTAAACTTTGGCCGCCAAATGATTTTGGTAGGAGGATCGGCATATACCGGTGAGATTAAAAAGGGGGTGTTTTCGGCCCTTAATTTCGTTTTACCACAATTGCGCAATACGTTGAGCATGCACTGCTCGGCCAATTTGGGCAAGAATGGCGATACGGCTGTGTTTTTTGGTTTATCTGGAACCGGTAAAACCACCTTATCAGCCGACCCTAACCGCGCCCTAATAGGCGATGATGAGCATGGCTGGAGTGATGAAAACACCATTTTCAATTTTGAAGGAGGTTGCTACGCCAAGGTTATAGATCTAAGCGAAGAAAAAGAGCCGGACATTTTCCGCGCTATACGTCCGGGTGCCATTTTAGAAAACGTGGTATTCAAAGCCGGAACCAACGAGGTGGATTACCACGACAGTTCTATTACCGAGAACACAAGGGTAAGTTATCCGCTTTACAACATCGACAACATTGCGGTGCCATCTATTGGACGTAATCCAAAAAATATATTCTTTTTAACAGCCGATGCCTTCGGTGTATTGCCTCCAATTAGCAAGTTAACACCAGGTCAGGCGATGTACCATTTTATTTCGGGATATACCGCTAAAGTGGCAGGTACCGAAATGGGTGTAACCGAGCCTCAACCCTCTTTTTCGGCTTGTTTTGGCAAAGCCTTTATGCCTTTGCATCCATCTAAATACGCCGAAATGCTGGGCAGTAAAATGCAAAGCGCGGGAGTAAATGTATGGTTGGTGAATACCGGTTGGTCTGGAGGCTCCTTTGGTGTAGGGGAACGCATAAAGTTGCGTTATACCCGTGCCATGATTACAGCGGCTTTGGAAGGTGATTTGGATCAAGTAGCGTATAGCCAGCATCCTGTTTTTGGTTTAAATATGCCAAGTACTTGTCCCAACGTTCCGGCTGAAATTTTAAATCCACGTCAAACCTGGGCCGATCAAGCGGCATACGACCATACCGCCATGGATTTGGCTAAACGCTTCCACAAAAATTTCAAGCAGTTTGCAGACGGTTGCTCAAACGAAATATTGAGCGGTGCGCCATTGGTTGGGTCTGAGGATTAACGTTTTTAATTTTAGTTTTAATAGGAACTGCCCTCTTTTAGAGGGCAGTTTTTTTTTGAATAAAAAAACCGTTCCAATTACTCGGAACGGTTCCAGTCTTGGATTTTTTATGTTTAACCTTTTAAAAAACCAGACCGAGTGTTAGCAAGAAGTTGTTCATTTCTGGACCGCGGTCTTCTTTAAACATGGTGTTGAGGTCGTATTCGGCCGTAAGTCGGAAGTTGCCATAGCCCAATTGACTCATAAGGCCATATCTCCAACGGTTCATATGCCAGGTGTTGTAGGAACGTTCTTTGATGTCTTGGTTGTCTACATCGCTGTACAACAGTTCACGGGCCCCATGCATCCGAACCCCTCCGTATCCACCAATTCCAAGTGCGAAACCATCGTGTATGCCATTTTTGCTGAAATCAAACTGAAACGAAACCGGTAGATTGAGAAAGCTGTTGTAAAAAGAAGAGCGCTGAAGATTGTTAAATCCACCTTGTGTAAAAACCACATCGCCGCTAATAGGGTCTTTTTCGAGGGCATTGCTTCCTTGTAAACGCCAGCTGTTAAAGCTGAAATTCATACCGTATTTAAAGTGCATTTTGCTGCTTTGGCCAAACATTCGGGTTTGACCCATAAATCCAAAATTCCAGGTGCCCGAGCGCCAATTGTTTAGGGTGGCATTGCCCTCTGTAAGTTGAAATTCGGGTTGTACTAGTACATTCCAGCCGGCGCTGATATCGAAAACGAAGTGGCTGCGTTTACTGGACGTTTTCTTTTTTGGAAGCTCCAAATTGAAATCATCATCATCATCATCATCGTCTTCGTCTATTTTTTCGGCCAAATCGCGCCATGATGGACGGTTGCCGGTTCGGCTAGAATCGAATGAGCGGGCTTCTTCTTCCCATTTTTTGGCCCAATCTCCATCGGGTTCATCGATTTCAACTTCAATGGCAATGTGTTCAACAATAGAGTCGCTTAACATTTCGGCACGTTTTCCAACCGCTTCACCAGCCTGCTGCATACGTTCTTCTATTTGACGCATGCTTTTGGCGGCATCGTCAACAATTTTTTTGCGCAAGCGTTTAGCTTCTTCTTCATTTATGTTGCCGTCTTGAAGGTTTTTATTGATTTCGGCAATCTTTTGATTTTGTTCGGCAATTACGGCTTGCGATTCGCGAACGGCCTCTTGGATGACATCAACCAAAACATCTATGTTTTTTTCGTTGGCCTGCATTTCTACTTTGGTGCCATTGATGTTGACTTTCACCGTATCGCGCTGGCCCCATGTAGCGAATGGCAGAATTAAGAGGCCGAGTAAAGCAATATTCTTCATATGGTTTGGTTTGGAATTGGGGTTATTTAGAGATTCGACCGTTTCTTTTCGCTCATCTCTTCTTCGCGAATAATGAGGTTAACGCGTAAAAGTTCAAGTTTCTCTGCGTCTGTGCTCATGGTATCTAAGGCACTTGCGTCGGTATTCCATTGGTGTTCCCAATCGCTTTTAAGAACAGGTTCGTTAACATTGCTCAAATCCCATACTTGCCATTTTCCGGGCATTGTGTTTGGTACTTGATCGAATTCAACTTGTTGTTGGCTGTCTTGAGCGAACAAAGTTCCACCGGCCGCCATCAGGATAATGGCGGTAAAAAGAGGCTTTTTCATGTTTGGAGGGTTTATTTTAGGTTAAAAGATTCTGTTTTGGCCCATACCTCACGACCACGGCTTTTGAGGGCGCTCCAGGCGTTGTTTAAATAGGCAGTATTTAGTTTAGCATCGGGCAGGGGTAACAAACTATCGCCTGAAATTAGCCTTTTGAGGTTTTCGCCTGCTACTTGCACCAGTTGTTTTTCGTAACGGGGTTCTGGCAAATGAAGGGGCATTAAGGCCGTTTCGGCATCGGGAAGTTCAATTTTAAAATATAGTTGTTCAATACTTTGGTTTTCTAGTTCTCCAACATGGGCTATTGCCCCGGGCAATTCTTGGGTAAGTGTTTCTTGAGTTAAAATGCTTTTTTCCATTTCTGAATGGTTAGAAGGAATCGGTTTTTGTAGGGATTTCCGAGATTGAATGGATGCTATGTGATTTACAGCTTCTGGCGATGATTCTTCTTGTGTTAAGAATTGGTTTGGAGAAGTTTCGGGTATGTTTTCTTCTTGAAGAATTGAAGTTTCCTTTTTGATGGTATGAGGAACCTCGACCGGGCTTGGCTCAACCACAATGGGCTGATTGGAATGCAGGTTATTGGCGTTGAACCACCAAATGATTGAAAGGCTTATTAAAGCAGCCAAGCTGGCTGCTATTTGCCAAATCTTAAGCGATTTCACTTCTTTTTCAGGCTCTAATTGGCTTGCAATTTTGGCCCACATTTGAGCGGGAAGTTCAGATTTGTGACCTTCCAGCTTGTCGCTAAAAAGCTTATCGATTGGATGCTTTTCCATGGCTGGTTAAATATTGTGATTGGGTAATTTGCTTTTGAAGAATTTGGCGGGCTTTTGTTAATTGACTTCGAGAAGTACTATCGCTAATTCCGAGCATATCGGCTATTTCGTTGTGGCTATAGCCTTCGATTGCTGCGAGGTTGAAAACCGTTCGGTAGCCAATAGGCAGGCTTTCTACCATTTTCATTAAAGCTTCGGCTTCGTAAGGGTCGCCATATGGTGTGCCAACTGCGGCTTGATAGTCGTCGGTTTCGTCTTCAATTTCTACAAAAACATTGCGCTTGTATCTCAGTTGATTGAGCGATTCGTTTACGGCGATTTTCTTTAACCAGGCTTCGAAATTCCCATCTTCATTAACTGAACTCAAGTTTGAAAAAGCCTTGATGAATACATTTTGTAGAATTTCTTCGGCCTCTTCATTTTGTTTGAGATAGCGTTTGCAAATGGTCATGATAATCGGTGCGTATTGCTCAAAAAGCTGCTGTTGCGCTTTGCGATCGCCCTCTATGCAGCGGCGGATTAGCGATTCTTTTTGAACATTTAACCGAAAGAGTTTCATACAGGAGTGTCTTCAATGAGGTATACACCACTCAGGATGCAAACGCTGCCTAGGCTGCAAAAATAATTCTTATGTGTTTGAAAATGAGGCTTAAAAATTTCACTATTCCGGGAGCTTGGTTTGGCATTCACGCATGCTTTGGTTAGCTTGAGGCCATGAATTCGGGTAGATTAATAGACAATTTGGTTGCGTATTTCGAAGCCCTTGCCCCTGAAAAATGGTCGGAAGTGGCTGTTTGGCTGCCCAGCCGGCGTGCGGCAGTTTTTTTAAGGCGTGAGTTGCAGACCCATAGCCACAGTGCCCGCTTAATGCCTTTGTTGCTTACAAGCGATGATTTGGCATTTGGGTTAAGCGGATTTAGGCCATTACCTGCTTCAGAACAATTGATTTGGCTGTACGAGTCTTATCGAACGAAGCATTCGAAGTACGAGTCGTTCGAGAAGTATTTAAAATGGGGGCAAATGTTGCTTACGGATTTAAACGAAGCCGATAGATATTTAGCGCCATTGGATTCTCTTTTCGATTTTTTACATGACTTGAGGCGTCTTGAAGCTTGGGGAATTGAGAAGGAAGATGAGCGCAGCGCTATGGTGAAGCGTTATTTGGCTTTTTGGGAGGGATTGCACCAGGTGGTTGAACATTTTCACGAAAGGTGCAGGCAGAACCGGCTTTGCCCTCAGGGTTTCGCTTATCGCATGGCGGCAGAGAAAATGGAAGAGAATTTAGAGATTTTTAAAAAGAGAAATGGAATAAAGCGTTGGTTAGCGGCAGGATTGAATGCGTTAAATCCGGCAGAACATAAAATTTCTCAATTCTTATTCAATTCAAAAGTATTGGAATGGAGATGGGAGCTACCGGAAATCCTTGCTTTAGAAGGACAAGAAGCAGGGCTTCATGTTCGCCAACATTTGATTCAATTTGGCAAACAGGGTTTGATATACCCTGAACAGAGTCATAGTAAACAGCTTTGGACCATTCACGAACTTGAGAATCCTTTGGCTCAATGCTTTGCTGCCCAAAGCCTTTTGCAGAACTGGATAAACGAATACGGCCCTTCCGTTTTAGAAAGATCGGCTTGGGTTTTGGCCGATGAAGATTTACTGTTGCCGGTTTTAAATACCCTTCCGCCAGCGTTACAACAAGCCAATGTTACCATGGGCTTTTCTATGTTAAAGCTTGACGCCATAGGATTAATTGGAAAGTATTTGGATTTAGCCGTTTACGCCCCTCAAGGCTATTATCCAAGAGCGGCTATTGAGAACTTTTTAAGGCAATTAGAAGGGGTTTGGAAAGGTTTTCCTAAAGCCTTTCTGTTGCCGAAGTATGCTCGAATTTATCCAGAAATGATTCAATCATTAGGGGGAAACTGGGTAAATTGGTTAAATCAGAGCGGCAATTCAAGGGATTGGCTTGAAGCGGCTCGCTGTATTTGTGCCTTTTTATATGAGCACTCAGATAGCGAATTGTACAAGGCTGCTTTTGCCGAAGCCCAATTGAGAATGACCAAGCTTTTGCAATTAAACGAACGCATTGCTTTAATCAACAGTAGTTTAAGCCGTTTGTTTTTGGACTATATGCAAGATGCACGCATTGATTTTAAAGGAGAGCCTTTGGCCGGTTTTCAAATTATGGGCCTACTCGAATCAAGGGCATTGCAATTCGATTACTTAATTGTGACTTCTGTAAATGAGGGGGTAATTCCAAAAGGACGTCCTGCGCTGAGTTTGTTTCCACAAGAAGTACGGAATCAGTACCGATTGCCCGGTCATCATGAAAAAGACAGTGTGTATGGTTATCATTTATTAAGGCTGCTGGCCGGTGCCAAAGAAGCCCATGTTTTTTATCATACCGCCAACAGTGGCATGGGCAAGGGTGAGGCGAGCCGTTTTATACGGCAATTAGAATTGGAGTGGAGGCCTTTTTATAAAGAAAAGATTGAAATAAAGAGGGAAAGGCATTTCCTAAAGAAAGGCTTACCGGAAACCCGGATGAGCCGATTGCCCAAAACACCGGCTGTTTTACAAAGGTTGAATCAATTGGCCGAACGGGGGTTTAGTCCCACATTTTTAAGTGCTTATTTTGAAGATGTTGAAAATTGGTATTATCAATATTTGATTGGATTTCGCAGTGAAGAAGCCCAATCGTTTGATGACCCGAGAATACTTGGAACGGTTTTTCACAACAGCATGCAAAGGCTTTATGAAGAGCGACTTGGACAAAGATTAGATGTGGAATTTGCAGAAGATTGTCGCCAAAAAGTTGAAAAAACCATTCAAAAAGTTTGCCGTGATATAGATATTGAGCCCAATCGGTTGAGTGGTGCTTCCCGATTGGCTTACGATGGTTTAATTCATAAGTTGGATTTGTTGTTAAGGCAAGAAATTGAGGAATTAAAGAAGAATGAGGAGGTAGAACTCCTCATGATTGAACAAGAAGTGCGTGCTCCTCTAGGAAGATTTGCTTTAAGAGGCAAGCTCGATAGGCTGGACAAACAGGGGGGGCTAGTTAGGGTAGTAGATTACAAAACCGGTCTGGTAGATGCCCCTAAACTAAAAGTAAAAGAAATGGAGCTTTTTTTTGATCCGAGGTATAAGCAGACTTTTCAATTGATGACCTATTGTTATATGGCCCACAAAAGTTTATCGGTAATGCCTTTAAAGGCAGCCATTATGAGTACCTCCAAATGGAAAGATGGGCCGGTTTATTTAGAATTGAATTTGCCGCAGGGCATGGGCAGAACACTTGAAATAGACGAAGAAACTTTGACCATGTTTGCCTATAGTTTGGAAAGCAAACTTGAAAACATGATGAATGCAGATGTACCATTTGATTTAAATCAATTTGGATCTTCAATTGCGGATGAAACCGAAAACGATGGCCATGAGCACTGATTTTCCAACTGAAAAAGACATATTGGAGGCTTCAGCTTATTTAAAAGGCAAAGTACATGAAACCCCAATTTTCTCCTCTGGGTTTTTGAATCAGATGCTGGAGGCCGAGCTTTATTTTAAAGCCGAGCACCTACAAAAAACGGGCTCTTTCAAAGCAAGGGGAGCACTATTTGCTTTGCACAAAGCGGGCAGTTTGGCTGCTCGAGGTGTAGTAACCCACTCTTCAGGCAATCATGGTCAAGCTCTGGCCTGGGCCGCACTTAAAAGTGGGGTACAGGCCCATGTGGTAATGCCCGAAAATGCGCCATTGGTAAAAAAGCAAGCCGTTGCTGCTTATGGGGCAAGCATCCATTTCTGCGAATCAACGCTTGAAGCAAGAGAAAGCAAATGCAACCAATTGAAGCACGATTTGGGCTTGTATTTTATTCCACCTTATAATGATTACCATGTTATTTGCGGGCAATCGACTATGATGCAAGAGTGTCTTCATCAATTGCCGGATTTGGACGCTGCATTGATACCTGTTGGGGGGGGAGGGTTGTTTTCCGGGAGTTTGTTGGCCAACGTTTTTGCCCAATCAAAAATTGAAATGTGGGGAGCAGAGCCCCAAGCCGTGAACGATGCATGGCGCAGTTTAAACTGTGGTGAGCGTCAAACTCAAAATCATGGGTTTACAATTGCCGATGGCTTGAGAACGGTTTTAGGCGAGCGAAATTTCCCTATCATTCATCAATTGGCTAAAGGGATTTACACGGCCGAAGAAAACACCATAGTATTGGCCCTGAGGCACATTTATACCTATTTGAAGCAGGCAGTTGAACCATCGGCGGCCGTATCATTTGCGGCGCTACTCGAAAATCGAGACTATTTTAAAGGCAAAAAAGTATTGTTAATACTATGCGGTGGCAATGTCGAGTTAAGCAACTTGCCATTTTGACCTCATACTTGGGTTACTTTTGTCGGAAATTCAGAATTCATGCATTTCGGTGTAATCACCTTCCCAGGCTCAAATTGCGATGAAGATATGCGCTATGTTTTGGGCCAGAAGCTTGGACAACAAGTTAGTGCACTTTGGCATAAAGACACCCATTTGGGCGATGTGGATGTGGTGGTGCTTCCCGGAGGGTTTTCATATGGCGATTATTTGAGAAGTGGTGCCATAGCAAAATACTCTCCTATAATGCAGGCAGTTAAACAATTTGCTGCCGACGGTGGATTTGTTCTTGGTGTGTGTAACGGTTTCCAAATTCTTTGTGAAAGTGGATTGCTGCCGGGAGCCTTAATGCACAACAAGAGCCATAAATTTATTTGTAAGAATGTAGAACTTTCGGTGGCTTCCAAAGAAAGTCCATTAACCGCCGATTTAAATACCGATAGAACTTTCAGAATTCCAATTGCTCATGGCGAGGGGAATTTTTTTGGGTCTAAAGAACTTCTGGATGAGTTGGAAAGCAATGGACAGGTTTTATTTAGGTACTGCAATACGGAAGGAGAGGCAACAGAAGAAAGCAATCCAAATGGAAGCCTAAACAACATTGCCGGTATTTGCAATGCCAATCGCAATGTGATGGGGATGATGCCACATCCGGAAAGAGCGGCTGATCTAGAACTGGGGAATACCGATGGGGAGTTGCTTTTTCAGAGTCTTATTGCCAACGTTCTGAAGTCATCTAAGACGAAGGTTTAGTCTTCCACACATCTTACAGCAAAGCCCGAGGATTTATAGTTGACATTGCGGTCTACAACTGGACTGGAATAGTCTACAAAGCGTTGCCAGGCTTGGTTTTCTGAATAGGCGCTTGCTGACCACCAAAAAGCTAAAGCCCCTAAGCCTCCATAGAAATTGCCATCATAGGCTCTAAAGCTTCCAGGCTTTGCATTGAAGCCGGAACTGTTATCGCCATTTCCTTCGAGTAGCCAGCCATCGGAGCTTTTCATTTTAACAGCGGCTACGTTATTGCCGCCTAAATGCTCTGTAAGTTCCCACCATTCACTGTCATCGGGTATGTGCCAGCCATTTGGGGCCAATCCACGTGAATCGTTTACGGCGAACCAATTGTACAAACAACCGAATTTGTCGCCATTGCTGCTTAGGTTTCCGAAGTATGACCATGCCGGTAAGCCTGCATTGGCTGCATTTAACCATTCGGTAACCGTTCGAGCTTCTAAAATGCTGTCGCCATTTCGAAATACTTTAGCCTTTAAGTTTTCTGTCATCCAAACTTGCTCGCCAATTCTTACTTTGCCATATTGCTGGCCGTCTCTTAAATCAATTAAATGAAAGCTTTCCATTTCTTTTTCCTTCTTGCAAGAAGAAATGCCGAGAAAAAGTGTTAGTAAGTAGAAAGCAAGGGCTTTTGTTGTTCTCATGATAGAATCATATATATACTACACAATTTTACAATAGATTTTGGAATTGAAAAAGTTTTTTGTGGAGTTTCAATTAAAAATTTAAGTGACTTTTATAAGAATGCAATCAAAATGAAGCTCTAGTTAATGGCTGACCTGTTGAGAACACTTAAATTTCGTAGGCAGGCAATGAAGATCATGGGCTTAAATTCGCGTCGGCGGTTAAAAGTGAATAAAAATGGAATATAAACCCGGGGAGTTTGAGACCCACTGGCAGGAGGAATGGGAAAAAAAAAGCGTTTATAAGGCTGATTTTCCAAGTGATAAACCAAAATATTATGTTCTTGACATGTTTCCCTATCCTTCTGGTGCGGGATTACATGTCGGGCATCCGCTGGGTTATATTGCCTCCGATATTTACGCTCGATACAAAAGGCATCAAGGGTTTAATGTCCTTCACCCTATGGGTTATGATTCTTTCGGATTGCCTGCAGAGCAATATGCCATTCAAACGGGTAGGCATCCGGCAGAAACCACTGCTGAGAACATAGAGCGATATCGAAAGCAATTAAATGGCATTGGGTTTTCGTTCGATTGGAGCAGAGAGGTTAGAACATCATCGCCCGGGTATTACAAGTTCACGCAATGGATTTTTTTGAAGCTTTTCGATTCTTGGTTTAATCTGGAAACGCAAAAGGGAGAGCCCATTTCGTCTTTACAGAACCATTTTCAACAGTTTGGAAGTAAGGGTGTAAAGGCTGCCTGTAGCGAGGTGTTGAACTTTTCGGCCGAAGATTGGCAGTTGTATTCAGAGGCAAAACAGGCTGAAATTTTGTTGAATTATCGTTTAGCATACCGATCTGAGGCTTTCGTAAACTGGTGCCCGGCTTTGGGTACTGTACTCGCAAACGACGAGGTAAAAGATGGATTTTCAGAGCGAGGGGGGCATCCGGTTGTTCGAAAGAAGATGATGCAATGGAGCCTTCGCATAACCGCTTATGCCGATAGATTGCTTCAAGGCTTAGATGAAATTGATTGGACGGAGAGCATCAAAGAAGCGCAAAGAAACTGGATAGGTAAATCGGTTGGTGCAGAGCTTAAGTTTGAAGTTGAGGGAGAAAGTTTTGGTTTAGAGGTATTTACTACTAGGCCTGACACCCTTTTTGGGGTTGGTTTTTTGGCTATTGCGCCAGAGCATGAACGGGTAGGTGAATTAACCCAAGCAGAATGTCGAGAAGCGGTTGCCGAGTATTTGGCAAAAGCCGCACGTAAAAGCGAGCGCGAGCGGATGGCAGAAGTAAAACAAGTTAGTGGGGTCTTTACCGGAAGCTATGCCATTCATCCTTTGAGTGGTGAGAAACTGCCAATTTGGATTGCCGACTATGTGCTTGCCGGTTATGGAACAGGCGCGGTTATGGGAGTACCTGGACATGATGGCCGCGATTGGGGATTTGCTAAGCACTTCAATTTGCCTATAAAAGAGGTAATTGCAGGCGGAAATGTAAACGATGCGGCTTATGAAGAGAAAAACGGTGTTTTGGTGAACAGTCGAGTCGATTTAGACGGACTGGACATTAAATCGGCTCAGATTAAAATTATTGGGGAACTCGAGTTAAAAGGCATAGGAAGACCTAGGGTTCAGTATCGTTTGCGCGATGCTGCCTTTGGGCGTCAGCGTTATTGGGGTGAGCCTATCCCGATTTATTACGAAAACGGAGTTCCAAAGCCTGTTAAGGAAAGCCATTTGCCTTTGAATTTGCCAATAGTGGATGCGTTTTTACCGACCGATGAAGGCGAACCGCCATTGGCCAGGTCTAATAAATGGCATTATGATCCAAACTTGGGCGTAGTTGAAAACCATCAAGGCTTTCCATTAGAAACCACCACCATGCCAGGATGGGCAGGTTCCAGCTGGTATTGGTTGCGTTATATGGATCCCCTAAATACTGAGGAGTTTAGCGCTTTAAAAAAGCAAGATTATTGGCAAAGGGTTGATTTGTACATAGGCGGTGCCGAACATGCCACTGGCCATTTGCTTTATAGCCGTTTTTGGCAAAAAGTTTTGAAGGATTTGGGTCTGTCTTTGGTTGAAGAGCCGTTTAATAAGCTGATTAACCAAGGCATGATTCAAGGCATAAGCACTTTGATATATAGGGTAGAAGGCGAAAACAAGTATGTTTCTGTCGGATTAAAAGAACAGTATTCCACCAGCCCTATTCATATAGATGTTAGTTTGGTGGAAAATGGAAGGGTAGATTTTGACAGACTAAGGACCTGGCGCAGCGATTTCGCCGATTCGGAATTTGTTTTAGAGAATGGTGAGTTGATTTGCGGAGAAGAGGTTGAGAAAATGAGCAAACGTTGGCACAATGTGGTTAATCCCGACGATGTAGTATCTAAATATGGGGCCGATGCTTTACGGATGTACGAGATGTTTTTAGGGCCATTGGAACAACACAAGCCATGGAATACAAATGGATTGAGTGGTGTTTATGGGTTTTTAAAGAAGTTCTGGCGTTTGTACCAATCCGATTGGACGGAAGAGCATCCCTCGCCTGAGGCCTTAAAGAGCTTGCATAAAACCATAAAAAAGGTAAGTGAGGACATCGAGGGGTTTTCATTCAATACCTCGGTAAGTGCCTTTATGATTTGCGTGAATGAGTTACAAGAGATGGGTTGTAATAACCGCGCCATTTTAGAACCATTGCTCATTCTATTATCGCCTTTTGCACCGCACATTGCCGAAGAATTATGGCATAGAAAGGGAGGGTCATTCAGTGTAGTAGAACAGCCGTGGCCCAAGTGGGATGCTCAACATTTACAATCGAATGAATACGATTATTCGGTTTCTTTTAACGGTAAGGTGCGATTTAGAATAGTATTGCCTACCAGCATGAGTGCATTAGAGGTGGAGCATAGTGTTAGAAACCATCCTCACTTTTCAAAGTATCAAGGCGATCAAAACGTTAAGAAAATGATAGTGGTTCTTGGACGTATTGTGAACGTGGTGTTGGGGTGAGATAAACAGTTACTTTTTTGACATTAAGGCCAGAAAAATTTCAAGGTATTCTATCATTAAGCAAGTGAATCTGTTTTAGATAGCACTAGATATCAACATGATAGCAATACACTTTATAGTTATCTTGCCAATATAAATAATTCCTTATCTCATCAACAACGACTTTACATTTGGGGAAATTCTCTGAAAAATCGAGTGTTTTTCGTTTTCCTGTTATGGTATTTAGAACGATAAGTTGACCATTTAAAGGCAGAATTAAGTGGTCTTTTAATCTTGTATTTGTAACATCGATGTAATTCGGAAAACCCAAGTCTGGGATGACCCAATTAATGTTGCCGCTAGATGTGTTTATTGCTATAACTTCTTCGGAATAAGGCTTGTAAATCAGTAAATCCTTGAATCTGTGAATGTCTGTATTAAATAAGTAACTATTATCTACAGGAGTATAGTTATGCTCCCAGATTATTTCGCCAGTTTGGCGCAGGCACTTCACTATTTTCAGGTATCCAGAAAGGAAAACATATTTGTCATCAATATGCAATTCGCTTCCACCCACAGAACGATGATAACTATGTTCTATACTATCGGTCTGCCATAGCACTTTTTTATCATTGACGTTGAACTTAACTAAAGACATTTTGGATAAACTCAAATTTGTTACATTACGAGCAGGCATTCTAAAATAGGCCATCGTAGCGCCATCTTCATCCAAAACACTAAGGTTTGTAATATAATTAAGCATTCCTTTTGATTTGGCTATTTCAATTATTTCAAAATCAGGATGTGTAATAGGGCTGCGCAAAAGCACAGCCCTAGCAGAATCCGAAGAGTAAATTTCGTTTCCGGCAACATACATATATCCATTGAGAATTTTAAAATACCCACTATAAGTAAAACTTGGCTCGCAGCGCTTCCAAATTGTTTTGAAGGTGTTTAAATCAATGGCATAAAAGCACCTTTGGGAATAACTATTGACAATGGCGATTCCATCACTCACATTCACAATTTGATTCGCTCCAGCACTTGTTGATTGATAATAGTCATTCCAAATCCCTAATTGTTTACCATTTTTTGCATCTACAAAATACATTGAAGCAGTTAAGTCCCCCTCACTGTATTGAGAATAAATGAAAATATCTCCCGCCAATACTGGTTGGCCAACAAAGGTAAATTCGGCAGAAGGACTCACCATTTTACTCCAAACATGTGTGAAATCAGATTTTTCTTTTTGCTCATTGGAAACAGGAGTCTCCTTTTTGCAAGAAATTAAAATCAGAAAAAGGACTAAAAAGGGAGGAATAACCTTAAACATTATCGAGTGGGGAGTTCAAATGGATACAAATCTGGCTCTTGCTGAATGTTATTGAAAATTTTGTTGAAAGTTTCAATAGTCTTAGCCGAGTTTCTCATCTGTTGATGGTTGGTTTGAGGCATGTTGTAGATTTTGGTAAAACTTCCCAAGCCTTTCAAAGTATAAAGGCAATCAAAACGTTAAGAAAATGATAGTCGTTCTTGGCCGCATTGTGAACGTGGTTTTGGGGTGAGATGTTTACTCCAATAAAACTTCATAGCAATATGCCTTGAATTCATCTTGCCAGTAAATGGTATTATCAGTTTCGTTCACAAGTACTTTGCTAAATGGATAGGAGTAACTGTATTCGTGCTCAAAACGCTCGCCCGTTGAAGGATTAAAAAATACCAGTTTTCCATTAACAGGAAATATCAGGAAACCTTTTAACATTGATGCTCTCGAATTTAGTGCATTGCTTGTGCCTATATTTCGAATTATCCAGCTGGCCATTCCAGTTCTATCGTCTACTGAAACAAGCGCATTTGAATAAGGCTTTAAAATGATATATGGGCCAATTTTAAATAAAGATGTAGCCGCTAATTGGTGGTTGTCGGGGTGTTTATAACGGTATCTCCAAATAATGTTTCCGTTATCGCTTTTCAACTTAAAAAGATCAAAAACACTGACTACATAAAGATTTTCATTATCAATTAAAATTTCTTCATCTGTTATAAGTTTAGAGAACCCATATTCTAAACTATCTTGCTGCCAAACCATGGAGTTTAAATCTAAGTTGAACTTACAGAATCCAAGTTTTGAATGATTTGGACTTAAAAAGCCATCAGATAATAGCCGGCAATATGCCATTTGCACATTGTTTTCATTTTGAATTTGAAAATTGGTTATGATAAATGGAATCTGTGAGTTAGGTGTGATTAAATGTTCCTGCCAGTTTGGGCTTTCTAAAGGGCTGCTCAAAAGAGCAGCCCTATAAAAACCTGTTTGTGTTGATGACAATACGCTCAAGTAAATTTTGCCGTTGAAAATTTCTAGATTGTTTGAAATGAGATATTGTGGAAGCTTTGATTTCCAAAGAGTGGTTCGGGTTGAAACATCAATTGCCCATATAGTTTGGTTGCCATAGTGATTAACAATCGCAATTCCATTAGAAATCTTGATGTTGGTTCCAAGATTAAAATCACTCAAATTCTCAAATTCATTCCATGTCCCGAGTAACTCTCCACTTCTTGCATCTACAAAGTGTAAACAACCTCTGCTCGACTCCAAGCTTGAAAAGCTAGCATAAACCCAAGTGTTGTTATCTATGCTTGAATTTTTTGGAAAAACAGCAAATGCACTTGGGTCGATATTTCTTGACCATTTCAAAGTGAGTCGACTTTTATCAGCATTATTTACTTCAACTAATGGAATTTCTTTTTTGCATCCTATCAGTAGAAAAACCATTAAAGCAAAAACTTGAGGTATTTTATTCTTCATTATCTTGTAGGGATTTGAAACGGAAATAAATGAGGGATATTTGAGGCGTTGTCAAAGATTTCATTGAGAATAAATCTTGTCTTAGCCGAGTTTCTCATCTGTTGATGGTTGGTTTGAGGCATGTTGTAGGTTTTGGTAAAACTCCCCAAGCCTTTGGCTGATTCTGCTAACACCACACCATCACTTGGTTTTTGTATTGGCAATGTTACAATATTGTTCGAAATACTGCAAATTTGTGTAGGATTTTGCGCATTGCAATCGCTCGGGTTTTGAACCAAGCTAAAGCTGGTGTTTAAGCCTGGTGAAGCCTCGTCTATGCATCGGCATATATATCCATCCTGATAAATACTGTCATAGCGTGAACCAATAATCCGTTCCCATTGTCTATCGGCATTGCGAAGCCAATCGCGAGCAGCCTTATTGGCATTGCGAACATCCCACCACCTATAAGCGACATTTTGAAAGAGGGGAATGCTGATCCAAATGTCGTATTGCGAGTTTGCAAAGTGTACGTTACTGGTATAATCTGCAATCATGGCGTTTACCGTATTTACCCAAACGTCATCATTATTATTTCCGAATAATGAATGCGAAACAAGGGTGTCGTCAATGGTTAAGCTGCCTACAGTACGCCATAGTACAGGTCTTTTTTCAACCCCGTATACCGCTATAGTTGGTAGGTTGCCCGGATTGGCATTTAGGTTAGCTAAAGTGTCCGCACCTACTCTATAATCGTGGGTGATTGGCTTTAAAAAGTCCTTCACCAATACAGGCAAAAGAGTGTTTTCTAGCGAATTGCAGGTTTGAGAAGTGAGTTGTTGCAGGGTTTGGGAGCTGACTAATATAGATGTCCAGAAATTGGTTTTAAGCAAATTGGTTAGATAGGCATGTCCAAAAGCCACACAACCGTTGTTTAACCAAGGGCCCACCATATTGGTATTGCCCGATGGATTGGAATTGTTTAGCACTTTGGCGCCTTTATGTGGTGTTCCAAATGTGATTAAAGCCCCAAAATACTGGTCTAGATTACCTCTTCTAAACTGCTGATCCATTTTTCTGGCAACTAGTCCACCCTGACTATGGGCAATAGCCATATGCCTGTATCTAGGCACTGTATCGAATGGTGGCATAACCGTATGTAAATGGTATTGGTTGGCTAAATCAACCACAGCGGTGTTAAGAGATCCATATTCAGCATATTCTTTATTTATAGAAGTCACTTTGCGCGCTGGATATCCTGGAGCTCCGCCCAATTGTGTTGCCGCTGCCAATGCCCCCCAAGATTTATTGCTTCCACCTAAGCCATGTATCCAGAATAGCAATCGTTCTTGCATATAGGGGGCAGGCCAAAGGTTTGAGTTTGCAGTGGGATTATTGGTATGTACGGGCTCAATAAATATGGTGTCGGTGCTTACGCTTAAACTTGAAGCTGCATCGAAGGGAACAGTTTGGGCGCCTAAAGAAATGCTCATTAGGGCCGAAAAGGCCAAAAATATCTTTTTCATGTTAGTTAGATTTTAGACGGTTTAAGGATTTTGAAGGGTTCGGCCAATAAGTCCGATATTGGTTTCGATTTCGGCGAAAAGAATGCCTCTTGGTAGCCCCTGGGTAGAGATCTCGAACGAATAAGTTTGCTCTGAAAAAGCTTGAGAAAAAACTTCCCGGCCAAAAACATCTCTTATACGTAGGCTGATAATGGGAATTTCAAGCTCGCCTAGCCAATTGGCATTAAGTACTTCGCCCAATGGGTTAGGATAAACTACCAATTGACTGCTAATGCTGGCGTTTTCCAACTCCATTTCTGCATGGTGCCAGAAGCCGTGGTTTGTAAATTCAACTTCATCCACATAAAATACACGGCCAAAGCTTTCGTTTACCAATCTACTGGTGTACGTTCGAATGGGCAAATAACCCAAACCTTCAAAGAAACCGTAAACAGTGGCTTTTTCAGTCATAGACCGTTCTTCCTCGTTGTTCATCCGCATACCTTGAATAAGCTTTACCAAATCCACGTAATACAGATGTCCTTCTGGACTAGAATACGATAAGAAAGTCTCACTTCTTTCTTCAACTCTAAAACCTTGAGAGGCTAAAAAGTCCGGATCCGGCAAGTCAAATGTTCTCAATCCGGGGTGCATTAATCCACCGGCAGCTGAAAGTTGCTCCATGAGCGACCGTGAGAATTCATCGTGTTCGTGTTCAATCAAGAGTTCGCCTTGTTGATTGAAGACCTGCGTTCGGTCATTATTGATGGAGGTTCGTAGAGGAACATTCATCCAATCTTCAACCAATAGCACAGAATCTTGATAATGCTCTTCACTTGGTAATCCCTCGAGGTTTACTTCTTTGTAAATTCTTGAATACCGTTTGATGGGCATCAATTGGTCTACTTGCAATGGCGATAATGCGCTCATTTGGATTTCACCTTCCACAAAAGCAAAGCTGTGCTCGTACATATTGTAACTGTACTCGTACAAGTTTTGCTCCGCATTTCGGGCATCTAAGGGGCGCCATTCATGAAAGTGTTGGGCATACGCGCCAAAACCGCTTGTTAACCCGAAGGCAAGAATGGCTTTTTTCGCTTGCTTAGCGCTTAATAATTGGTACATAAATATGAGATTATTGGTTCATACCAGCGGCGAACCTTCCGCTTACAACCACTGTGGCTGCACGCCTTAAAAGTAATCTAATGCTCACAAATAAAAGTTCCGTATTTTGTATAATTCTTTCGATAATGCATCAGTATTTTTTTGAATAGGCCTTTAGTTATTCGCGCCATTCAAAAATTAGTTTTTTAAATTTATGTGAAAGAAATTGTTAATTTGGTCTAGTGAATAGAATTAATTGCATAAGTGAAAAATACATTAAATATATTTTCAATCGCCTTACTATCAATTGCGTGTGTAGGCGATTTAGATTTCGATAAGTTCGATGAAATTCGACCTGGTCCCAATTTAGCACTGCCGATTTTATCGACACGATTTTCCATGGCCGATTTCTTAGTCGACGATACACTGTTTACACAAGATCCCGATGGGTTCATTAAATTCATCTATAAGAAAGATTCACTGCTGGTTCTCGACCCTTCGAGCTTTGTGGAAATTCCCATTCAACCTTTAATAGACAATTTGCCGGTTCCGGCCGGGGCTCCCAATCTTTCGGTTGATTTGGCTTTGGCAAGCTTGGGAGGAATGGAACTTGAGAATCTGGAATTTGATGATTTGAAATTTGTTTGGTATCTCGAAAGTCCAGTTATTCAACCGGCCACTTTAACCCTGAATTTCGTTAATGGGCGCATAAATGGTCAAAATTTTCAAATTGTAGCTCAAAGTCAGGGGCAAGGCCGTTTTGAAGGTGAGGTGCAGGCCAATGATTTGATTTTAGAGCTCTTCAGAACACGCAATCCTGCAGTTAATGGATACAATAATTTGCTGTTGGATTTGTCTTTTAGTACGGGTGCCGGGGTTTTACCAGGCACATTGTTTAACTTCGGTCTTCGACTCGATTCGAATAGTGTTAAAAGAGTAAGCGGGAATTTTGGTCAAAGAGGACTGAATTTGCCTTCGGCTGCTATTCAACTCGATTTGGGAAGTATTACCGATTTCACAGAAGGATTTTTGCTAACAGATCCTAAAATGCGCTTCAGGGCTTATAACAAAACAGGTATTGAAATTTCTGTTGACGCTCTATTTAATGGGGTTTCTTCAACAGGAAGTCCGGTGCGAATCAACTTACCGAATTATCAAATTGGACAAGCGGCTTCGGTGGGTTTAACCCAAATAACCGATTTAGAGTTGAATAGGAACAATTCTACGCTTGTCGATTTTTTGGAAAGCACTCCTGAACAACTTATTTTTTCTGGATCAGCTTCATTAAACCCAAGCAGCACTTCTGCCAATAACTTCCTCGAAAACGATCAGTCACTTGTGCTCTCTCTCGAATTGGAATTACCTATGGAATTGCGCACTTCCGGTTTGCGATTTGAAGATTTTGCCGAAATAGATTTGGGGGAGGACACAGAACTTATAGACTTTTTAGAGATAGACATTCGAAGTGTTAACAGTTTCCCTTTGGATGTAGATCTTTATATATTTCTTTTAGATGAAAACGATTCGGCCATAGACAGCTTGGCGCTTCCAATCGTTACAGCAGCTCCTGTTGATGCCAATGGCGTCGTGATTGCGCCCATAACTACTTTAAATACCCTGATTTTAACAGATTCTCAGAAAAGGCAGCTGGTTAACAGCAAGCGATGGCGCGTTCAAGGACGGTTGTCTACATGGCAAAATGGAAGTGTTCCAGTTCGCATATACTCTTCTTACGCCCTTGACTTGGATTTGGGTATCAGAACCCGTTTAAATTTAAGCGATAATTAAAAAGGCCATGAGAAACCTAATTGTTTTTATGGCGCTAATTTCTGCCTTCAAAGCCAAAGCGCAAGCCGATTTAAGTTTGTATTCTGCCCAACGGGTACCCCAAAGTCACTTACTTAATCCAGCCTTTCAACCCGAATCAAATTTCTATATTGGAATACCCACTTTTTCTAGCCTAGGCTTTCAATTCAATAATACGGCTTTTACATTATCTGAAGTAGTAGGTAAAGATGTAGAGAATCCGAATATGGCTTTAAATGACATTGCCAACCGGATGGACAAAAATGCACATTTCAGTTTCAGTCAGAGAACTGAGTGGCTTTCGTTTGGTTTTGGTTTCAAAAACAGTTATTTACATTTTGGGGCTGGGTTTCAAACATTTGGTGCTATTGATTATCCAGCAGAATTGTTGCGGTTTATGTTTCCCAATTCCAACAATTTTAGCTCAGTGCAATTCAACATCAATAATACAAGAATGGAGATTCTCTCTACCCAAAATTATTATGTTGGATATCAGCACAGCTTTTGGCAGAATAAATTGAATGCGGGCTTAAAAATGCGTTACCACTTTGCACTGGCCCATGCCTTTGCTGAGAGGTTTTTGGTTGATGTAGAAGGCGATGCCCAAACACTGAATGCCCAAACCGATGTGCTTATCAAAACATCGTCGCCTAGCAGCTTTGAAAATAAAAGCACTTTTTTCCCGAACAATTCTGGGGCTACTTTTGATTTTGGGTTAATGTTTAATCCAAACAAACACTGGGAAATAGGTTTAAGTGTGCTCGATTTAGGTAGCATTGACTTTAATGATAATGTACGGACCTATCAAAGCCAAGGCGAATACGAATTTCTGGGTTTTGAGTTTGATGCTATTCAAGGAAACAATAACAGCCAGTCTGTATTGGATGAAATCGATTCTGTGTTTAAGTTTAGCGAAATAGAAGGGGGGAGTTATAAAAGACGTTTGCCTGTGAGGAGTTTGGCTTCTGTTCGCTACAACATTAACCAACATCATGCTTTCAATTTCATCTTCCACCAAACAGCTTGGGATTCATATTCCATACAGGATTATAGCTTTGGATACCGATTTAGAACTCGGCAATCACTCGAGTTGTTGTTGAACTATAACATTATAGATGGCATTGCCAATCATATAGGAGGTGGTTTGGTTTTAGGCGGAGGCGCTGTTCAATTCCACCTATTGAGCGATAATTTTGCAGGATGGTTCCAGCCAAGTTCGGCCAACACCTTTTCCTTGCGATTTGGTTTGAATTTGAGATTTGGACGAAATCGTATGGAAAAGCGATCTCAAAAGGCCCTGCAAATCCCTCGGGAATCTGGACTACCCCCTTCTAAAAAACCTTCTAACAAAAAAGAAGTGCCGGAAGAAGTGGTGCCAACGGAGAACGAACAGATGCCATTGCCTTCTCCATTGGAACCCGAAATTCCGGCAAAAGTTGAAGAAGTACAGTTGCCAGCCGACGGGAGCCCAATATTAATGAACGACTCATTGTTTTTAGATGAATTGGATACTATTGGAAGCAATGGGTTGGATACATTGCAAGAAACAGAAAGTTCGCAAACAAAGATTAAGGAAATTCAAGGCTTAGAAACAAAGCAGTTGGAAGAAATTAAAGCATTAGAACACGAATCAACCGAAAATTTAAACCAAGGAAGTGAAAATGAAGCAAATTCTGAAAGGATAGAGGAAACAGAGCCACGTGTTAACGTTTATCCTTGGGAAAGTGCTAATAGCGTACCTGATGAACCGCAAGAAAACAATTCACCTTAAAAGCCTTAAAACATGAAAAACATCTCGATTCTCCTTGCATTTACCATTTTAATGGCCTGCGAAGAAGGCAATAGCCTGGATGATTTGATAAACAGTGAAGCCACTGAAATAGCGAATCAGGTTATTGAGGCGGAAGGTCATTTTTTGAATGTGTATTTGCGCATTGAAGATGCACTTCGAAATGAACAGCTTCAAAATACAGGTTCGGCTACTATCGATGGTGCCCAAGTACGCTTAACCAACGATTCTTTACTCTTCAACTTTGGAAACGTAAATGTTCTAACTGCTGACAATAGAACCCGTAGAGGTAAAATCTCATGTTCACTTAATGCTAACTTTCTGAATACAAATTCAGCAGTATTAAATACCGTAACAAGTCAATATTTCGTAGACGATAAAAAAGTCGATTTACAATTTCAAGCTTTTAACGATGGAAATTCAAGTGGTGCACAAGAGTTTAGGGTAGAAAATTCTTCCGTGGTTATTAACAATGGCGAACTTACTCTTACGGGTAGTAAGCGTTTTAAATGGGTAGATGGTTTTGGTACCATTCTATTGACAAATGATGATGTTTTTCATGTAACAGGCAGCAGCAATTTAAGCATACCTGGCAAGGGATTAACTGCCACTGCCAACTTCAACGCCAGCGATCCCGTTCGTGTAGAACGTTCGTGTTCTAGTGTTGTTACCAGGGGCCTAATAAACCTTGATGTAGTGAAGGAAATAAACCAAACTGGTTCATTGGATTTTATTCCCGAAGATGGTTGCAACAATTTGGTAAGGGTGAGCCTTTCTGGCAATTCACTCACTCTACCTTTCGATGGATTTTAATACCCGTATTTTTCGCGCCAAAGTCGCTTAAGCCATTCTTGGTACTTGTGTTCTGCCGGGTTATCGGCAGGTGAGTAAAAAGTGCTGCCTTTAATGGCTTCCGGCAAATATTCTTGGTTTATAAAATGGGAGTCAAAGTCGTGGGCATATTGGTAGTTTTTGCCATAATCGAGTTTTTTTAGCAAACTGTTGGCAGCATTTCGCAGATGAAGTGGAACCTCAAGTTTTCCAGTTTCTTTTACTTTGTGAATAGCTTGATCGATAGCCAAATAAGCAGAATTGCTTTTAACCGAAATGGCTAAATAAATAGCACATTGTCCTAAGGGAATTCTTGCTTCGGGCATACCCAACACATTCACAGCTTCAAAACAAGCATTGGCCAAAAGAAGTGCATTTGGGTTGGCCAATCCAATATCTTCTGCTGCCAGAATTAGCATACGTCGGGCTATAAACTTGGGGTCTTCTCCGCCTTCAATCATTCTGGCCATCCAGTATAACGCAGCATTTGGATCGCTACCTCGCACACTTTTAATAAATGCCGAAATGAGGTCGTAATGCTGTTCGCCTTTTTTATCGTAGAGAATGGGGTTTGATTTGAGCAGTTCTTCCAAACGATCTTCACTCCAGGTCCATTGGCCATTCGAGGTGTTTTGAACCAACATCTCTAAGAGATTTAGCAACCTACGCGCATCACCATCTGCAATACGAAGAAGAGGTTTCCAATCAGGTAATTCAATTTGAAAAGGCGCAAAAAAGGAGTCGAGAGATAGGGCATTTCGACCTATCGTTTCGAGTTCCTCGGGTTTAAGAGCTTCTAAAACAAACACCTGACAACGCGACAATAAAGCAGGAATTACTTCAAAACCTGGATTTTCGGTTGTGGCTCCAATTAAGGTCAGGCTTCCCTTTTCTACAGCAGCCAGCAAAGAATCTTGCTGCGACTTATTAAAGCGATGAATTTCATCAATAAACAAAAGTGGTTTGCCTTTGCTAAACAAATGCCGTTCTTCGGCCTTTACAATGGCCTCCCGAACGTCTTTAACTCCCGCATGTACAGCACTCAACATTTGAAAATGATGGCCTGTACTTTCAGCCAACAAACGGGCCAATGTAGTTTTGCCTACTCCGGGAGGTCCCCATAAAATTAAAGAAGGCAAAAGCCCCGATTCAAGCATAGGCCTCAACAATCCGCGTTCGCCCAATAAATGCGTTTGACCCACATATTCGTTTATGTGTTTCGGACGACGGCGCTCTGCCAAGGGAGTATTTGGAGCGTTTTGCATTTTGGAACCATTGGTTACCTTCGAAAGCGATGAATACGCTAGAAAAGTCCGGAAAATTAAGCTTCATTTTGTACCCATTGGTCATCATTTTGGTGATGTGGGTGGTGTATTGGTATGCTAATAAACTGCATATTGACTTGTATGTAAATGGACTTTATCCACACAAATTCAGTGGTTTGCAAGGTGTTTTATTCGCTCCAATGCTTCATGGAAGTTTTGAGCACTTGGTTAATAATACACTCCCTGTTTTTATGCTAAGCGCCGGACTGTACTATTTCTATCCGCAAATTGCTGGTAAAGTGATGCTCGGAAGTTGGACTTTGCCCTATTTAGCAATTTGGTTTTTTGCCCGCCCGGCTTACCACATTGGTGCCAGCACCTTGGTTTATGCCTTGACGGCTTTTTTATTTTTTAGCGGAATTTGGCGTCAAAATCGCTATTTAGCCTCCCTTTCCTTATTGGTAGTATTCGTATACGGCAGCTTGGTGTGGGGGATTTTCCCTAGTAAAGAAGAAATAAGTTGGGAAGGTCATGTTGCGGGTGGCTTGGTGGGAATATGGCTAAGCTGGGTTTTCAGAAAACAAGGGCCGCCGACCACTCGGTACATTTGGCCCGAAGAAGCTCCTTTGCCCGATATAGAAGTGATTGATTACGAAGAGTTCTAGGTAAGTAATGAAGCCACCATTGCTCATTTTTACACGCTTCTATGAAGAATTATTGCCGTTGGAATGGTGGTTTGTTATCGATAAGCTTGATTTTGAAGACGACGACCTAGCCCAAATTGCCCGTGAAATTCGTCAGGCTTTGGAAAATAAAGCGCACAAACCAGTTTTTTCAAAAACCATTGACAAGCGCAAATACAGCTATTTTAAAAAAAGTGTTCAAACGCTGTTGTTGAATTTTGATGCGGGTAAAACGCTGGAAATTATTCAGTCGTATGAAAAAAGTGTTTTGAACGACTGTATTACACCTGAAGAAGAGCAGGGTCTACTGCGAATGGCACAGAGAATAGATAACCGAAACTACCATTTCGTTCGTTTTTACCAACTAATCTTACACTTCAGGCAATTCCTTCAAATTCGCTTAAGACGAAAACTTTATCCTAAAGCCCACGCTTGGATTGAAAACTACAAAAGTTCATATAACAAAAGTTTACAGGCTTTCGATTTACTGCATCAGGCCACTTCCGAAGTTGTAATGGAATACGATATGCAAAGCGATAAAGCAGGAAATTGGGAGCAAGAATTACTTAGGCTTTTTGATGATGAAGCTTTGGATGTTATGAACCGGTATGCAGCAGCAGTTCGTTTAGCTTTTCTGTACATCAACAAAGGCATGTACCAAAAAATGTTGGTTTTGCTTGATCAAGTTGAGAATAGAATTTTGAGACCTTTTTATCTAGGGCGACGGGTTCTGGCCAATTACTATGCAAATCGGCTTATTGTTCACAGTAAGCTTGACGAACTCGAGAAAGCTGAACATTTTGGACGGCTTTCGCTTAGAACGCCAACCGACGACCAGCTTTTTTATGCCACCAATCTGAGTTCCGTTTTGTTGAGGATGGGGCAAACCGAAGCTGCATTTATTCTGATGAAAGACCATTTTGAACAGGTTCGACAGAGTCCGAGCTTCCACAGCAAATTGGGTTTTATAGCGCATTATGTGCACTGTTTAATTGACCTCAAGAAGTTTAAGGAGGCCGAAAGTTTTGCAGAAAGCTATTTAGCTTCTCATGAAACCGAAATTATGGCCAATCGCTGGCATTTGTTTTTCGCTGCATACTTCAGAAGTTTGGTAATGCAGGAAAAGTTTGCCCGCTTATTGTACATCGTAGATCGCAAGGGGATGCGCGAAAAGGAGTTGAATTATGCGGGTAAGAGCCATTATTTGCCAACTGTAAGTTGGTATATAGCCTTGGCCGATTTTATGGAAGGCGATCTTAATGAAGCACTTGCTGTAAAACAAATGGTTGAAGTAGCCAAAAATTTAATGCAAGATCCGCTAAGACGAGAAAGAATCAGGCAACAAATTAGGGCCTTGTATGCCATTCAACCAGATATGATGAAGAAACTGTGGTCAGAACTTTTTACAGACAGATTGATTCTTTGATTATCAGTTTATTAATACCAAAATATCTTTTATTTATATTTAAGTCCATGCAAAGCAAAAGTAGCTGAGGTGGCTGTTTGAGATAGGTGAGATTAAATTTGAACAAATCAAAACCTAAAACCCCTAAAAAGAATGAAAATCAACGCATGGTTAGGCCTTTCTTTGGCAGCTATTGTAGCGGTATCAGCTTGTAAAAAAGAAGACGATAACGATGATAATAACACCCCAACGGCTACAGGCATTCAAGGCAAATGGCAATCATCGGGTAGCGATGTAGCGCCTTTGCTGGTTACTTTGTTCCAAACAGATTCTATTTATGCCGAATTCAACACCAACAATACCTACTTGGTAGAGCAGTATAGCACAAGCGGTGCTTTGGTAACGCTTAGCGGAACCTATACCCAGCAAAAAGCAACTACCGATATTTGGACAATAGAAGTAAATCAAACCGTCCCTGCTACGCTTACCAGTGAAGGCATTTTTAAGGTTGATGGCAGTACAATGACCTACGAAATTGTTCAAACCCAGCCCGATATTCAGGCGGTTCCGCCCACTCCAGCCGCTGGATTTGGCAGCACCAATGGTGGGGCACTAGGAACCATTAACGTTCAAACATACCGTAAGGTTAATTAACTTTTCTGTGAAAGAGTAGCAAACTGGTTTCATCTTAAGTGGTGGAACCGGTTTTTTATTTAAAGCCCAGTGATGCGAACAAAAATTTCGGCCTTTGCCCTTTTGCTCGCCTTGAGCGCATCGGCACAAATAGAAAATCAAAGAATTTTCGACAAAGAAATTCCCCAAAAAGCTGAAAAAGAGTTTCAGTTTATAGCTTATTCCTATACCCAATTTGTAAGTGGAAACTATTACCCTACCAATGATTTTTTAAGGGGACAGATTTTTGGGCGTTTATTCGGACAAAACACAACTACCACTTCTTCCGAAAATACCACCGCCTATGTTGAACAAAGGTTTCTTCCTTTCTTTATTTATCAACCTAAGTTGCTAAATGGTAAAGCCATTTTAAGGGCCAGTTTTGAAATAGATTATACGTGGGGCGATGCAGCTTATGGGGCAGGAGGTAATTTTGGAGGCGCTATTGCCTCCGATCAGGTAAACATTCAAACCCAAAACGTTTCGCTAGAGCTCAAACCCTTTCCAAGAATATCAGTATTGTTGGGGTTACAGCGCATGTTCGACAATCCGAATAACCCTTATAGAACCCTTTTCGATCAACTCACAGGTACTGGTTACAGATTAACGTACTGGGGAACCGACGCGAGTGGCCTCAATATTCGTTACGATGGAGATTTTGAACGTGCCAAAATAGGCTTCTGGCAGTTTTGGGAAAATAACGTTCACGAAAAAGACGATGTTATTCGCTTAGAGGCAATGTACGAAAAAGACATAGCCACCAAATGGAAATTGGGTTTTAGTGCGGACTATGTGCGCGACCGGGCCAATGGCGAAGGCGGACCATCTATTTTAGGCCAAGGATTGAATTCTACATTAACTGACTATAACGGCCTTTACCGCTTTCCATTAGGCGGAAGTGCATACAAGGCCGATGTATTTTGGACCGGAAGTTTTTTTACTCGAAATGCCGACTATAGCCACGATCGATACATGTTAACGGGCTTCCTAAATTTCAATTTTGGTCGGGTCGATACAGCTCAAGACAATAATTACAGCCAATACAGCACCCTTGGCGGTTTGGGTGCGAATTTGAAAATGGGATATAGATACGGTATGACAGCCGGCGACGTCATTCAAGCTGATTTGTTATTTGCCAGTGGCGATGCAAATGGAGCAGCCGATGGCCATTATACAGGGGTTATGACTGGAAATTACTGGGGGACACCAGTTAGCCTTTTCATAAGCAGTGGGGCATACATATTATTCCCTCATGGCAATGTAGTAAACCGTTTTGTCTCTTTGGTTAACGATCCGTCTAATTTAGGATATGGTGTAAGTGGATTGGTTTTGAATTACTACAGAGACCTGATTCCCAATAAACTCAATTGGAAAATAGGGGCTGCTGCTGCCATTGCCAATATTGCACCTACAAATGGCGGCTATTTGTTGGGAACCGAGGGAAATACCCGGCTTAGCTACACTATTAAAACCTTTATGCAGCTAGAATGCCATGCGGCCTATTGTTGGTTGGGCGACTTTTACGACAGTGAGTCCGTAAATGGTGGCGTAAGCGAAAGACCCGTTAATCCATGGACCATTTTTATGGTATATAAATGGCTGATGTTTTAAGCAACAAAAATGAAAAAATTGTATTTGCGTTTGTTGGGATTTTTGGCACTGGTTCTATTAGCTTCTTGTGCCACGCCCTATAAAAACTATCCCAAGTTGAAAACCTTTGATGAATTGGTTTACCCGTTCGATATGAAGAAACAACAGCTAAGTCAGAACGTTGTAATGGCTTATGCCGAAGTTGGATCAGGGCTCCAGACTTTGATTTTTGTTCATGGATTAGGCAGTTATGCTCCTGCATGGAAAAAAAATGTTGAAGATCTAAAAGACCAATATCGATGCTTGGTGGTCGATTTACCTGGATACGGAAAATCGAGTAAAGGGGCTTACGAGTCTTCTATGGAGTTTTATGCTAATTATTTAGTTGAATGGATGGATTCTATAGGTTTGTCTTCGGCAATAGTGGTTGGCCACAGCATGGGCGGTCAAATTGCTATGGTAATGGCTCTTACTCATCCTCAAAGGGTAAACGCTTTGGTGTTGGCCGCTCCTGCAGGTTTCGAAACCTTCGATGAGGGGCAAAAACAATGGTTTAGAGAAGTTTTATCACCTAAATCAGTTGCACTTACACCGGCATCAGGCATACAAAGCAATTTAACCTACAACTTTAATGTGTTTCCTGAAGATGCAAACTTTATGATAAGTGATCGATTGGCTATGAGACATATGGAAGGCTTCGATGCTTATTGCTATGTAGTGGTGAATTGCGTTAAAGGCATGGTTAATAGGCCTGTTTACGATTATTTGCATCAAATTAAACAGCCCACTTTGGTGGTTTTTGGCGAATATGATATGCTTATACCTAATCGCTGGTTAAACCCGGGCTTTACACAAACCATAGCCAAAGATGGAGTGTCTAAAATTCCAAATGCCCGTTTGCTAATGCTTCCTAAGGCCGGACATTTTGTTCAATGGGAAGCCGCTAATCTGGTAAATCGTGAGATAAAACTGTTTGTCGATAATCTTCAATAAGTCCATTTAACTTTGCCGCATGATTAATTATTGCGGCGAACTGATAGCTTATGAAAATGCCCATTTGCCTTTTGACCATAGGGCAGTGGCCTATGCCGATTCGCTATTTGAAACCATCCGTTTTAGCCATCAATCCCTTAGGTTTTTCGAAGACCATTATTTTAGACTGATGTCCGGAATGCGTATCTACCGAATGGAAATCCCTATGCATTTCAGTCCGGAGTATTTGGAAGGTGAGGTTTTTAAACTACTCAAAGCCAAAAGTTTGTTTGATGGTCAGGCGAGAATTCGTCTACAGGTTTTTCGAAGCGGAACGGGCTTTTATGTTCCGTCTAATACCGAAATCGGCTTTTTAATTAGCGCTGCTGAACTAGAAAATCCCAGCTTTGAAATTGGAAAAGGCCTTGAGATGGATTTATATAAAGACATGGCCAAACCAATCCATTTGTTGTCGGGCTTAAAGCAAAGCGGTGCAGGATTGTACATCATTGCAGGCATTTGGGCCCGCGAAAACGGTTTAGATGATTGTTTTTTGCTGAACGAAAGAAAGAACCTTTGCGAAAGCGTAAGCGGAAATGTGTTTTTGGTGAAAGGCGATGAATTGCATACGCCTTCATTGTCTTCTGGTTGCTTAAAAGGGGTGATGCGCAAGCAAATTTTGCGTTTGGCTAGTAAAATGGGGCTCAAAACCATTGAAGGCGAAATTTCACCTTTTGAATTGCTGAAAGCAGATGAAGTTTGGTTGAGCAATGCGATCTCAGGGGTGCAATGGATGAAAACCTATCGTCAAAATAATTACAGCAATGAGCGAGCTCAAGAAATGTGCAACTTGTTGAATACAGAACGGGCAGCCTCTAACTAGTTTAAATTGGGGTCGTCGGGTGCATCGGCCCAAAGTGCAGCAGTGCCCCCAAATTTACGCATGGCATTTTGCCAATGATAGTCGAGGTGCAGTGCATCGAGTTGTAAAGAAGTTTCTGGAATCACCAACCAGGTTTTCTCTTTTAGTTCCTCATCTAATTGGCCGGGCCCCCAGCCGCTGTAGCCCAAATAAAAATTTACATCATTAGGCTTTAATTCAGCAGAATTTAATCCTTCTATAAGCGTTTTGTATTGATCGCTGAAATATACATCGCCGCTAATGGTTATATTTTTAGTAAAATAATCTGGCCTCTTATGCATGAAGTGCAATGTGTTGGTTTCAACCGGACCTCCCATAAAAACCTTGCAGTTTAAATCGTTACAAAGGTCTGGCAGCAATTCGCTCACACAAACCGTTAGCAGTTGATTTAGCTTAAAACCAAAAGTGCCTTTTTCATTGTGCTCAAGGATTAAAATACATGATTTTTCAAAATTAGGATCTCCAATATAGGCATTGGCCAATAGCAAACTGCCCGCTTTAGGCTTAGCATTTTTTGGGTTTGATAGGTCTTTCATAGAAATAGCAAATTATACAAACATCATAGCATTACCCCCCTCCTGCAAACTATTTTTGAGAAAATACAGCTTCATGGAAAAAAAACTGCATAATTATCGATTACAGTATGATAAAGGCTCATTAACAGAGGAATATGCTCTTCACGATCCTATGGAGCAATTCGGATTTTGGTTCGACGAATACCAAAAGGTTTGTAAGACCGAGGTGAATTCCATGACGATGTGTACTTCTGGTCCGGAAGGGCCTAGCGCTCGTATTGTTCTTTTAAAAGCTTTCGATTTGAAGGGCTTTGTATTTTTCACTAATTACAACAGCCGAAAATCGAAAGAAGCAGAATCTTCAGGCAAGGTTGGACTCTTGTTTTTTTGGCCCGAAATGGAAAGACAAGTTAGGGTTCAAGGCCATATTGAACGCCTTCCTCCCGAAGAAAGCGATGAGTATTTTAAGAGTCGACCCATTGAAAGTCAAATTGGTGCATGGGCTTCTCCGCAAAGTGAAGCCATAAAAGACCGAGAATTTTTAGATGAACAGTTCAATTTTTATAAAAAGCATTTTGAAAATGAAGCGCCGTATAGACCAGGTTTTTGGGGAGGTTTTAGAATATTGCCCTTCGAAATAGAATTTTGGCAAGGAAGGCCTTCACGCTTACACGATAGACTGCTTTATCGGAATTTGAATGAAGATGGATGGGTAAGAACCCGATTAGCACCTTAATTAAGCTTTAGTTTGTGCGGTATTCGTATAGTTAAAAACTTACAAATACAATTATTTTTGGTCAATGACCGAAGAATATTTGCATTTTGTTTGGAAGCATAAACGCTTTGAATACCGGTTGCTAAAAACCCATGATGGGCAAGAATTGGAAGTGTTGAATTTTGGATTTCACAACTCGAATTCTGGACCGGATTTTTTAAACGCAGAGGTTCGAATTGCCGGTATACGGTTTTCGGGCCATGTAGAGATGCACCTGTGCAGCAGTGACTGGTATCGCCATGGCCATCAGAACGACCAGGCTTACAATGCGGTGGTTTTACATGTGGTATACAATTGCGACAAATCGGTATTACGGGCCGATGGAAGCCATATTCCTCAGCTTAGTTTAAAAGACCGAATGGATGAAATGCCTTTTTGGCGATTCGAACAATGGCAATCTCAAAAGCAATGGATTGTTTGTGCGCCATTGGTGAAATTTTGGCCCGACCAAGCCGGTACTTTGTGGATAAAACGATTGGCCTGGAACCGCTTTGAAAGGCGTTGGGGTCAAATTGAAGAACGCCTGAGAAAGGGAGAAAGCTGGCAGCAGTTGGCTTGGGAAATTTTATGCAGAGGCTTTGGAATGCAGGTGAATTCAGATGCGTTTGAAGCTTTGGCAAGATTACTCAATTACAAACATGTTTTGTATGCTGCCGATATGGGACCAATATATTTAGAGGCTTTGCTTTTTGGTTCCTCGGGAATGCTTCAACAAGAGCCATTGGTGAGTCACCCACACGTTCAACAGTTAAAGCAGGCTTACCAATTGTTGAAAGAAATGTGGCACTTAGAGTCCCTGCCAGCTCATATGTGGAAATTTTCTCGATTAAGACCTGCCAATTTCCCAAGTCTAAGAATGGCACAATTAGCTGCTTTTATTTCAAAAGACCGCCAATTCGTTTTAAACCTGGAGCTAATTCAAAGCTCGGATGGCGAATTGAATATGGGGCCATTTTGGCATTGGCATTACAGTTTGCGAAAGAAATCTAAAACACAAGTTGATCCGTATCCGGGCGAGATGTTTTACAAACACTTATGGCTAAATGTAGTTTTACCAATAAGATTCTTATCGGGCAGATGGTCCGATGATAACAAGCAATCTGAAGACGCAATTGATGCACTAGAAAGTTTAAGTGCCGAGCAAAATACCATCTATAAGCGGTTTAAAGAATTGGGATTTACAGCCAAAACCGCTCTCGAAACCCAAGGCTTGCTTGAATTATATCGACATTACTGCTTACCTCGTAAATGTTTGCAATGTGCCATGGGAAAGCATTTATTGCTCAAACCATCCAACTAGTTGAGATGGAATAATAAAAGAATACGAAACCACAAACTACTCATTATGTTGATTGAAGGTTTAACCTCAGCAGTTTTATATTTTAAAGGCATTTGCTGTACTTTTGTAGCCGGCAGGGGCCATACAACCAGCTCCCGGTGAACTCCCCCAGGTCAGGAATGAAGCAAGGGTAGCCGGTCGATGCGGTGTGATATGAACCCCTGCTTTTTTATTCCGAAACCAATTCAAAAGTACCTCTCATTAAATAACGATCTTTTTCGTTTTTTTCTAGTGTTTTCCAACCTTCATAGCTTCGAATGGCTCTTTCTTTTTGTTTTACAAATAGAAATTCGTTTTCGGTTTCAGACAACAGCATAAGTACATAAATCTCTCCATTGAGCTCAACAAAAGCACTTTCAGGTAATGCCCAACTGCTCAAGGTATCGCTTAAAATCTCAGCATCTACAAACATACCTGCTCGCAGATTCAAAAATTCGTAGCCTTTTTCAGGATGCGCATGAACCGACATACTTCTGCTGTTTTCATCTATCTCGTGACCTAAAAGTTTTATAAAACCAGGGTAATAGGCCGTATCGTTGGTTGACAATCGGAAGCGAATTTGTTGCCCTTTTGCAACAAAAGGAATGTCGGGCTCATAAACATTAAGCTCGAGGTGAATGTGTTCGGTGTTCAAAATGTTCAGAGCGGTTTCATGTAGGTTTACCAAACTTCCTAAGCTGAGATGAAGGTTGGAAACATAACCGTCAATCGGCGCTAAAACGGGGATTTCACTTTTTAACTTGTCGGCCTCAAGCTTTTCGGCATCAATGCTCATTAACTTAAGTTTTGCCTTTAAAACTTCATAAGTTGTTTTCAGTTGATTACGCTCAGCTCTAGACTCTTCTAGTTCCTTGCCAGGCGCAAATTGTTGACCAGCGAGATTTTCTTTGCGTTCGTAAGTCAATTCAGCTAATTGCAAACGGCTTTTAACAATAAGAAAATCGCGTTGTATATCGAGATATTCAGGATTTTCGAGCGTAAACAAAATTTCTCCTTTCTTCACTTCCTGCCCTTCAATTATGGTAATACGGCCCACCCTGCCTTCAAAGGGTGTGAGAATCTCGGCTTTTGAGTCAGGAGGCATTTCTACCATTCCGCTTGCCAAAATACGTTTAACGAAGGTTTTTCGGCTTGGATGTGCTATTTCCCAACCGTTGCGTTTTAGCCATTCTTTAGAAACCAATACCGTGTCTCCTAGTAGGTTAAAAGACTCTTCCTCCGAAATTTCTTTTGGAGTACAACTCCAAAAGAAAACCGGAAACAAGAGGAAAATTTGAAACCCTCGAAATTTTGTGTTGAACGGCATGCTTAAAGTGTAAAAAAAATTAATTCGTAAACCAGACTGTTGTACTCAAATAGATCTTGAGCATATTGATGTTCTAAATCGAGAGCCTGTTGATAAATAGGAAGCAAACGCAAAATATCAATTTCACCTGTTTTAAGAGCCAAACTGGCCATAGAAAAAAGCGATTTTTTGAGAATAATTCCTTCGCTTTCATATTGGTTTAGTCTTCGCAAATAAGAAGTTAATCGTGTTTGTAGATTTAAAGCTTTGACATCGTATGCCAATTTATAGGCATTTTCTTCAATACCTGTTTGTTCTAATTGTAAAAGAGCGGCTTGTTTACGGGCTTTTTGTTCTACAAACCAAATGGGAATGCCAATTCCGAATTGTATCCCATTAAGCCAACGGGCATCCGTTTGTTGATTGGTGCCCCCAAACCACGAAATCTCAAAATCAGGAAGCATTTTATGGCCTTCTAACTTTGCCAATTGCCTACTCCGCTCAAGGGCGGCCTTATAATAAGCAGCGCCAGGTTCTTGAAGGGTATCGGCTTTCCAGATAACTTTCTCGGCTTCAATAATCTTAACTTCAAAATCAGTTTCAATTTGAAGAATCTGCTTGAGTTCTCTTTTGGTCGCTTCTAATTCTGTAATAGCCTCGTTTAATTGCAAACCACAACGGCTTCGGATATTTTTTATAGAAAGTCTTTCTATTTCTGAAGATTCGCTTGCCCGCACACGTGCTTCTGCTGCCAAAAGCACGTGAGAATATAAACTATCGCTTTTTTCAAGCCATTTAAGTCGACGGTATTGATACTGACATTTTTCAAAAGCCATGGCCGCCATTCGAGCGGTTTGTCGTTTTACTCTATCAAATTGAGCCTCTGCCATAAGCGATTCTTGATCCAATACGCGTCTCTGTTTGGCATAAATAGTAGGAAACAAAAAGGATTGCGAAAGCCCAATTACATAAATTGGGTATTCATTTGACGCAATATTGTTTTCATCGAAGCTGTAAAAGAAACGGGTTTTGTCGATGTTGTAGGCCGTTTTGCCAAAAATCTCTGCTTGCTTAAAACGGAGAGCTTCAACTTTTACTTCAGCAGAATGTTCAAGTGCATAATTAATGGCTTCGCTTGCCGATTTTAAAGTAAGGGGTTGGGCCTTCCCCTTTACTAAACAAAATAGGACTAAAATGTAGCTGGCAATTAGCTTAACCAAAGTATTAAAGATAACGCTGAGCCAATTCTAGAATAGATGCCTCAACCTCAGGGCTGTCCCACATTTCGGCGATGTCGCTTCTTTGCATCACTTCACCCATAATTTTGTCATGCAATTTACCCAATCTTAGGGCTTCCTCATAAGGCATATGGCTAAAGGTTACCATGCTGTAAAGGGGTGTCCAAAGGCTGGGGTAACGGTCGGCAAAACGGGCTTCAATTTTTTTACGAAGCAAGAAAACCGGATCGGCCGTTAAATCACGCATTTCAATGAAGTTGCGCATGGCCAATTCTGCAATGGCATCTCCACTAGATTTTCTTGCATTATTATATATTTCCATGGCCTCAAACCAGTTGTTGCTGTTTTCAAGTATGTCGTTAAGAATTCGACAGTCTTCAAATCCGGCATTCATGCCTTGGCCATAAAAAGGTACAATGGCATGGGCTGCATCGCCAATTAAGGCGGTTTTCCCTTTTATCCAGGGTTTGCAGCGAATAATACACAGCGAGCTGTTTGGATTTTGACTCCATTCGTTATCGAAATGGGGCATAAGGGATAGTGCATCTGGGAAAACAGTTTCAAAAAAAGCCCTTGCTTTTTGCGGTGTATTAAGGGTTGAAAACGAATGTTGACCCTCGAAAGGAAAGAATAGCGTACAGGTAAAAGTGGCATCCGGGTTGGGTAATGCAATCAGCATATACTCGCCTCTTGGCCAAATATGAAGTGCTTCTTTTTCCATTTGAAAGCCGCCATTGGCTGCTGCTGGAATGCTTAATTCTTTGTATCCGTGGTCTATATACTCTTGTTCGTAACTAAAACGGTCTGTTTTCATCAAGGCGTTTCGAACGGCCGAAAACGCCCCGTCCGCACCAAAAACATAATCGAATTCCGATTCAATAATGCTGCCGCTTTCATTTTGAAAACTCAATCGAGCATTCTGCCAGTCAATTTCCTTACAACTGTGTTCGAAATGCAGATTTACACCCTCGAAGGTTTCAGCTTCATCAAGTAAAAGTTGGTTAAGCAAACCACGCGATACTGAATAAATGGCCTGATTGTTTTTGCCATAAGGTTGATAACTAAGATTGCCTTCGATACTATGCATTACCCGGCGGTACATCGGAATGGCAATCGATTTTACCTTATCAGCCAATCCTACACCCTCTAAAGCTTTCCAGCCTCTATCGCTAAGCGCTAAATTGATGGAACGTCCCTGGTAAACCTGGGTTTTGCGCGAATCCGGCCTTCGCTCATAAACGTCTACTTTGAAACCCCTCTTGGCCATATAAACGCTTAGCAAAGAGCCGACTAACCCGGCTCCGGTAATGGCAATGTGTTTAGGCTTGTTCATAATAATGGAGCAAATGGTTTTGAAGGTTGAATAAATCTTCGAAAGAATTGTACATAGGGACCGCCGCCATTCTAATTACATTCGGTTCTCGCCAATCGGCCACAACACCTTTTGCTGTTAAATAGTCGAATAGATTTTTACCATCCGCCCCAGTTAACAAAGACAACTGACAGCCTCTTTCGTTTGGATTTTTAGGACTTATAATTTCCCAACCTGTCTTAAAGCGTTCTTGAACACTGTTTAAAATAGATTCGAGGTATGCCGTTAATTTAAGACTTTTTTCGCGCAAAGCGGGCATTCCGGCCTCGTCGAATAAATCGAGTGCAGCGCGGTGAGCGGCCATGCTTAATATAGGTGCATTAGACAGTTGCCAAGCTTCGGCCGTAGGCATGGGCTCGAAGTTATCGGGCATTTTAAATCGGTTTTCAGCATTATGTCCCCACCAACCTTCAAATCGTGGAATATGGTTAAGGCCATGGTGTTTTTCATGAATAAAAACTCCACTTACACCACCTGGACCACTATTTAAATATTTGTAGCTGCACCAAACGGCAAAATCTACTTGCCATTTATGCAGTTCTAGAGGCACATTGCCAGCCGCATGTGCCAAATCCCATCCAACAAAAGCCCCGTGTGCTTTCGCAGCCAGTGTTATTTGTGGCATATCAAACCATTGGCCTGTATAATAATTAACCCCTCCTAAAAGGCAAAGCGCTAGTTCGTTACCGACCTCTTCTATGGCTTGCAAAATATCTTCGGTTCGCAACAAATGCTCACCATTTCGGGGTTTTAAACCAATTAAATCGCTTTCTTGCCCTCCGTGAAACCGAATTTGGCTTTTGAAAGCATATAAATCGCTTGGAAAAGCCTTGGCTTCGCAGATTATTTTTCTTCGTAGTCCTTTTGGTCGGTAAAAGCTCACCATCAAAAGGTGTAAATTAGTGGTTAATCCATTCATTGCCACCACTTCTTCGCTTTTAGCGCCTACTATTTTAGCCAAAGAATCAGAAAAAAAGCGGTGGTAATTAACCCAAGGCCGGCGGCTGTGAACATGGCCTTCTACCCCCCATTTGGCCCAGTCTTCAAGTTCTTCCAATATGTACTTTCTCGCACCTAAAGGCTGCAAGCCGAGTGAATTACCGGTTAAATAAATACAAGAACTTCCATCCGGTGCTTGCGGAATCAAGTATTGATTTCGAAAATGATTTAAAGCATCGGCTTTATCTATTTCTCGAATTTGGCTAAGGGTTTCCATGTTCTTCAAATGTAAACGCAATGTTTAGTTGGCCCAAATGACCTTCATCAGCCAAAGTAACAAGGGAAGTAAAATAGGAATAGATTCTACCCAAAAAGAAATAAACAAGGGTTTTTGTTCTTGCCCCACTCTCCACAGAGCCAAGGAACTTAGTTCAATTGGGATTATTCGAGCCAATAACATCCAAAAACCATGAACATCATTAATAAAATCGGCCAGAATGCTGGCCTCCACTAAAAGCAACGAAATCCAACCTTGACGTATGCTGTTTTTTAGCCCTATGGTTTGAGGTAAATTGCCAATGGGCTCATCATAACGGAAGTCGCGTAGGTCAAATGCCACCAATAAAGCCAAGGCCCAAAATGTGTATTGACCAAATGCAAGCACCATTTGCATGGGCTGAACATGCCCGAGTTTTAAAGGCAAAAACGCACAAACATAGGCCCAGGTTAAAGCAATTAACCAGGTTTTATGTGCCGGAATATGGCGCAAGCCTATTCGGAAAATGGGGGATTTGGGATAGGCTAAAGAGGCCAGAGCAGGCGGAATTAACCAAAGTATCAGGTTTTGCTGTTTTATTAGAATGTATACCGAAATAAACGCACTAATGGTTCCCAGTAAAAAGAGAAGCCTAAAATAGCGTTTTGAAAAGCGACGCACCGGATGCTCCTGGTTGGCATGGCTCAGGGCATCCATTAAATGCATATAGGTGTAAGCGGCATGTGTTAAAAAAAACACCAGAACAGGGTAAATGCCTAGGTCAACGTTGTAGATGTAGCTCCAAGCCTGACATAATGCAGCCGCCGACATGGCCACCACCAAATTGCTGTACGCCAGAATGGCCATGATCTTTGGCCACCATTTATTAAGAATGCTTAATTTAATCACAGATATTAAGGTATGGCAACTTTACTCAATTATGGCCATTTTAATGATGTACCAAAGCATGAGCACCTTTTTGCAAAGGGTTCATTATATCATCATGCCAACCACCACGGCTGTATACAAACTAGCCAGTGTGCCAGCCAATAAAGCTTTGAATCCCAGCTCACTTAAATCGCGCCTTCGGCTCGGAGCCAAAGCCCCTATGCCTCCAATTTGAATGCCTATGCTGGCAAAATTTGAAAACCCGCATAATATATAAGTGGCCATTACCACAGAACGGTCGCTTGAAAAGGCTCCGGCGGCTTGCAATTTGCCAAGCGATACATACGCTACAAATTCATTGATGACCGTTTTTTCGCCCAATAATTGACCCACTTGAAGCATGTCGGAGGCCGGAACCCCCATTAACCAGGCAATTGGTGCTAATACAAATCCTAGTAATGACTGCAGTGTAAGCCCGTTAAAAAGGCCACTGCTCCAAGTCACAATTTTATCGTTTAAACCTGTCCAACTGCCCACGCCTTGGTAAAGTACATCGTTGAGCAAATAAATAAGCGCAATAAAAACCAAAAGCATAACCCCAACATTTACGGCAAGCTTTAAACCTTGAATGGTTCCATTGGCAATGGCTTCGAGCAAATTTTCGCCTACATCTTGTTTGTTGATTTCGGCTTCTTTATGCACTTCACCTTTTTCAGGCAGCAACATTTTGGCGGCCAAAACCGCAGCCGGTGCCGACATTACTGAGGCCGCGATTAGATGCTTAGCAAAAAATATTTGTCTAATCTCATCGGCACCACCTAAAAATCCAATGTACGCAGCCAAAACACCTCCTGCAATGGTACTCATGCCACCCGACATTAAACACAAAAGTTCGCTACGGGTCATTCCGGCTATATAGGGTCTTACCAATAAAGGGGCTTCGGTTTGTCCCAGAAAAATATTGCCAATCGCCGCCAAGCTCTCAGCTCCCGAAAGTCCTAAAGCCTTCCGCATAAACCCAGCCATCCATTTTACAAGCTTTTGAACCAATCCGAAATAAAATAAAATTGCGGTAACGGCCGAGAAAAAAACAACGGTAGGCAAAACTTTAAAAGCGAAAATGTAGCCTAAGCTATCGGCCTTATCAACCAAAGGGCCAAACAAAAAAGAAGAACCTTTATCAGCAAACGATAACAGCCAAACAAATCCCCGGCTCATACTTTCAAAAAAGCCTTTTACATAAGGCAATTTTAGAATAGAAAAGGCTATGGCAATTTGTAGAACCAAGGCTTTTAACACCAACGACCAGTTAATGCTCTTTCTGTGGCTACTAAACAACCACCCTAAAAAAACCAAAGTTGAAAGGCCTATAAATCCCCTGAAAATACGATTTAACCAATAATAAGCATTATCAACAGGCAATTCAGCAACTTGATCTACAGGCAAAGTACTTAGAGGTTCGAGGCTTTTAGCAGCAGCAAGTATAAATGCGAACGGCTCTAAGCCAATTGAGCCGATGTGCAACGCCATTTACTTTGAATCAAGTTTGCCTATGATGTCGCGCAAACGGGCGGCTTCTTCATAATCCTCATTTTTTACGGCTTGTTCAAGTCGTAAATACAACATCTCCACCGATTCCTGCTCTCCTGGTTTATCACTTTGAATTTCGATGTGGTCCTCATGGTTATCCAAAGGATCGGCATCATCGTCTAAAACCACACCTGCTTTGTCTAAAATGTTTTCGTAGGTATAAATAGGGCTTCTAAACCTTGTAGCCAAAGCCACGGCGTCACTGGTTCTCGAATCGAGTACGCTTTCAGATCCATCGGCACTTTTGAACACGATGCTGGCATGAAACACCCCTTCACGCAAATCGTATATAATGACCTCCTTGAGGTCGATGCTGTACATTCTAGCAAATGAAGCAAATAAATCGTGCGTTAGCGGACGAGGTGGGGTTATTTCTTTCTCTAAGGCAATGGCAATGCTTTGGGCTTCAAAGGCACCAATAATGATGGGTAAGGTTCTGCCACCATTTTCTTCACTTAAAACCAAAGCATAGGCACCCGATTGGGTCTGACTGTATGAAAGTCCCTTTATCCACAAACGCACTTTGCTCATAGCCAATTAATTCTGGGCTTTGAAGTTTTTAATGGCCGCAGTAAGTTTCGGAACAACGTCAAAGGCATCACCCACAATGCCATAATCGGCTGCTTTGAAGAAAGGCGCTTCTGAGTCGCTGTTTATCACCACTATGGTTTTAGAATTGCTCACCCCGGCCAAATGTTGAATGGCTCCCGATATACCAACGGCAATGTATAAATTTGGATTGATGGCAATGCCGGTTTGACCTACGTGTTCGCTATGAGGCCTCCAGTGCATATCTGAAACCGGTTTTGAACAAGCGGTGCCGGCACCCAAAACCTCGGCCAATTCTTCCAACATCTTCCAGTTTTCAGGGCCTTTTAAACCGCGGCCACCCGATACCACAATTTCAGCCTCAGGCAATGGAATGCTGCCCTTGGCCCTATCCACTGAAACCAATTGGGTGTTAGATGAAGCAGGCTGAAAATCAAAGCTCGATACTTCGGGGCTTGCCGGAATTTCGTGAACGCCAATACCATTAGGAATTATGCTCAAAATGCTTTTTTCTAATTGGCTTTCGAATACTACATACCCTTTGCTCGAAAAAGCCGAACGTTTAACACGCAAGGGTCGAACCGAATCAGGCAAAGCGCAAATATTGGTTATGGGCGAGGCTTTTAAGGCTATGGCCAATGCAGGCACAATGGATTTTCCATTAAACGTACCTGAAACCACCACCGCCAAAGCCCCTAAACTATTGGCCACTTCATTAATGGCCAATGCGTGGTTTTTGGGATTAAAATGGTTTAAGCTTTCCGATGCGAGGTGTAAAACCTTTTGGGCTCCGTATTTGCCTAAAACCGATAAATCGTCGTGACAATTACCTAAAACCACGGCCACGGCCTCACTGCCTTGCATTTGTGCCACTTTGGCTCCATATGATACGGCTTCGTAAGTGGCTTTCTTAAAATGACCTTCCCAGGTTTCGGCGAAAATTAGTGTAGACATGCTGTCGTGTTTTTTATATAACTTTTGCTTCTTCGTGTAAGAATTTAACCAAATCTTCAACTGCATCAGCGGCTATAAGCTTTACCGAAGCTTTCCCCGCAGGTTTTTCGTATGCAACAGCTTCAGTGCGCTTTTCCTGGGTCGAAGGCTGTATCACCTGTAAAGGTTTGGTACGTGCGGTCATAATACCACGCATATTGGGTATTCGCAAATCTTTTTCTTCAACCAATCCTTTTTGACCGGCTACCACCATAGGCAAAAAACATGTTATGGTTTCTTTGCCACCGTCAATTTCTCTAATGCAAGAGGCCGCTTTACCTTCTACTTCCATTCCCACGCAGGCATTTACAAAAGGCCAATCGAGCAGCGCTGCCACCATTCCAGGCACTTGGCCACCATTGTAATCTATAGATTCACGACCCATAATTACCAAATCATAAGCATTTTGGGCAATAAGTCCGGCCAATTCAGCCGCAACAAAATAGCCATCCGTTGGCTCAGCATCTATTCTAATGGCATCGTCTGCACCAATGGCAAGAGCCTTTCTTAAGGTTGGCTCAACAGAAGCGTTTCCAACGGTTACAGCAGTAATGGTACCGCCCACTTTTTCTTTAAACCAAAGTGCACGGGTTAAACCAAATTCATCATAAGGGTTTATAACAAATTGAACACCATTGGAATCAAAGGCCTTTAAGTCGGCTGTAAAATTGATTTTTGATGTGGTGTCCGGAACGTGGCTAATACAAACCAATATTTTCATCCGTTCTGGGTGTTTTTAAGGGTGTGCGAAGATACATTCAACAGATTTATTATGCACGCATTTAGTTAAATACCCACAAAGCTTAAATGTTCAAAAAAGCTGCGCATTATGGGGTGCTAGGTTTAAATTGATAGAATAAAAACCCATTCTCTTCGTACAGCTTTTTAGCTTTCGGAAAATTCAATTCAAATTCGTCCTTTTTATCTATTCTCACGCTAATAAACAATTCGCGGTCAAGCGCTTCATCATTCAAATACCTACTGTTGCCAAATCTATTTTCTGGCTGGGTTTGTCCATAAAAATAAGGCGCATAGCTTTTGTATTTGTAAGTCGCCAAATACGCATTTTCTTTCGACTTCGATTTAAAAAATTCAATATTCGCCTTTTGCGAATAGGCTTCTACCCGGCCAACATAAAAGTACAAGGCCGTTTGTATCCAAATAACATGGCCTATCAAGAGTATATTCAACGACCTCACTTTTCGTTTGGCGATAATTACTAAAAAGGTCGAAATAAGCCCAAACATCCAAATACTTGGAATAAGCGTATACCAAGGCCAATCTACTTGGGCCCCAAAATTGGCTTTGGCAAAAACATCTTGAATATAAGGTAATACTTTGTGGGTTTGGGTTCCCAGCGTGTACAAAGCAAAGCCGGCTAAGGCATACAAACTGCCAATTAGGGCCAATAATCCTTTCATCCACATGGCAAGCTTCCATTCTCCCTGCGAAATTTTGCTTAAAGAATTCGCCGCCAAATAGGTTAATGGGAAATAAGCCATCGAAGAGTAATGCACAATTTTCGACCTCACCAAACTAAATAAAATAAGAACAACCCAAAACAAAATGAGCATCCATAGGTGCATGTCGTGTTGGGCTTCCTTTCCTTTTTCTCTTTTTAATAGGCTCTGTACGGCAAAAATGGATGCCGGAAAACACCCCAAAAGCAAAACCACAAAATGATAACCGGCAAATCCACCATGTCCGGCGTCAGGCGTCGTTAGCAATGCCCATTGCCTAATGGTAAATTCAACAATAAAATCGGGTCCATTAAAAAGTGTTTCTACCCCAAACCATAAAGCGGTACATGCCAAAGCCAAAGCGGTATACCCTAAAAATGGCAATGGCTTAATAAAAAAGCGAAAACGGTTTATTGTCCAATAAACAAACAGACTTAGCGAAATAATAAGAAAAGCCACAGGACCTTTGGTTAATATGGCCAAACCGGTAGCCAAAGCCGCTAAACCCAAATAGCTCCAAGCCTTGTATGAAAGTTTAAGACCTTTTACCTCATTTCGTTTCCAATGGTACTGAATCAGCATCCAAAGTCCGGCGAAAATGAATAAATTGAACCAAGGGTCAATAATTCCGGATTTGAAATACAAATGGGGCAAGGTGCTCCCTACATAGGCCAATACCCACCAGCGTGCAAACCGCTGCCCATGAAGCCTAAAGCCTATGTTGTAAAGAAACCATAAGCTCAGCAATCCGGCTATGGCATTCGGAAAGCGCGCTGCGTATTCGCCTACTCCAAAAATATTCATACTCAGTGCCTGCAGCCAAATAAACAAGGGGGGCTTTTCGGTGAAGGGAACAAAATCGAGCTGCAAACTGAGATAATTACCACTAACCACCATTTCGCGAGCCAGCTCGGCGAAGTTTATTTCATCCCAATCAAACAAATGCACCCCGCCTAAAAAAGGAAAAAAAAGCAGCAAAGCCGCTAAAAGTATGCGCCAATTGTCTATGCGGCCCGAAGCCAGGTTACTTGCCATGGGGCCAAGTTAAAGCAGTAAAGCTTAAATTGAAAAACTCCTTAGCGCCAGTTCTAACGATCGTTCGTGTTTATGAGTTTTGGCCGTTCTCACTTTTCGTACAATTCGAGTGGCAAATGATCGGGATCGAAGAAAAAAACAAACTTTTTTTGGGTGTATATATCCAATCGAATGGGCTCACAACTAACCCCTTCAGAAAGCAATTGGTCCACAGCCTTTTCTAAATTGTCAACTTCAAAAGCCAAATGCCTAAGTCCACAAGCTTCAGGCTGAGTAGGTCTCATGGGCGGATTTGGAAACGAAAACAACTCTAAACCATAGGCTCCATTTAAGGCTAAATCGAGTTTATACGAATTGCGATCGGCTCTGTATACCTCGCGAATTACCTCAAAACCCAATACTCGGGTATAAAAGTCTTTTGATTTAGAATAGTCAGAGCATATCAGGGCTATGTGATGAACTTTTCTAATCTGCATAAAATCTGTTTTGAGTTTCAAATCTCAATGTAAACGATTTTTACGGTAAAACATATGGTTAATGGTTAAACCAAAACGGTAGGAGGGAGGGAAACCATTCGTTCCCGGAATGGGCAACAAAAACTGCAATTTGGCAATGCCAAAAATTTGATTAATTCCTAAAAACACTTCGCTGTAGCGTCCTTGATCCGGTGTGTAAACAAAATTTAATCCGGTGTAAAAACTGTAATTTAAGTGCCCTATGTAAGGCAACTGCTTCCAAAAATAGCCTTGAAAATCATGCAACACATGGGCCTCCACAAAATGCCGCGCGCTGCTGTAATCATAGTAGGGCAAATGGTAAAATCGGTTTAACTCGTCGTACGCATCATTCAAACTGTGGATATACCGCACCTGCTGCCCGTTAAAATGTTCGAAATCAATAAAAGGAAGAGAAACAGTAGAAAAGAAACTCCCAAACGATAGTTGCGCCAAACTATGGCCCAATTGTCCCCACTTGCGCTTTTGTGCCACTCCCAGCGAAACGAAATCAAACTGGGTTTCTCCACCCAAAATCGGAAGGCCTTTTCGGTATTCAAACAAAAGCCTAGGGCTTTCGGCAGGTAAGGGTACATAGGCCCCTCTGCTTATTCGGTATTGTTGGTTAAACTGATAGCTCATGTTTAATCGCCATTGAACCGACCGATGGGCTTCAAACCCTAAGTCCAAATTTTCTGGATCTGAAATCTGATTATTCGGGGTATAGTCCCTAAAATCGTTGAAAAAATCCAAATTAAACAATGGACTTCTGTAGTCGAATTCCAATTCTGTATGCATTTGCCAGCCCGACCGAATCTGCCAATGCGCTTTAAAGTTTACAAAATCGCTTTGGTAAAGCTTCAAATAGTTTTTTCCCCAAAGCAAAACGTTAACACCATTTATAAAGGGCCCAATAGGGTTCTGTCTATTAAACTGTTTAACATAACTCCCGGCTTCCACGCCCAATAAATAGCCTTTTGGCCCGGAAAAAGCGTAATGCCATTCGCCCGAATACCGTAAACGTTTTTCGTTAAAGGCATATCTCAACTGCGCTTTCGCCAATATTCTGCGGTTGAGGTTTTCTTTAATCCAAGAAGGTTGAAAAACATAATAAAATCCTTCCACGGTGTTTAATCCCACCCCTTTCCATAATGGGGGCAGATTAAAATAGGCATGGTTTTTTACCCGGCTTCGGGTACCGGTTAACGCCCACGATTGAAAAAAAGGCCAGCTTAATTGGGCATATCCACTGTCGGCAATAAAAGCGCCATCATGGTTGAGGTATTTTTCAAAAGAATCCAAATTCTTTGTTTCTTCTTTGCTTAAGGGCAATGGTCTTTTCGCCTGAGCAGACTTAAACCCATCATTTTCTTCCACCCACATTTGCCGGCACTGCAGATTCATGGAGCCAATTTTCTCCAACATGGAGTCTGAAAGCTCAAATTCAATAAAAGTTTTATAAACACCTTTAAAATCAAACTCATGCAGCCATATGCTCCAGCCACTCCGCTTCAGCAGGCCTTGGTGCCAAACCGCTTCAAATACCGCACTATCGGCCAACCGCAATCCTTGCGAGGCCCCGATTTTTAATTCTAGTCTCACCACGCTATCGGTTCTTGTTATAAAGCCGCTTGCCCCCCAATTCCGCCCACCTTTAGGCCTAAAATGCAAGGTGTTTTGTTTAACCTCCCATTGATAATTCTTGCGTTCTTCGGTTCGAAACGGATTAATAAGCGGCCTAGTGAGTAAAGCCGGAAGCTGCACTTCCTTCTGCTCGAACCCAAAATAAAGGTCGGAGGCCTGTATCCAATTCAATTTTCGTAAAGTACCGGCTGTAAAGCACGAGTCAACCCAATCGTTCCACAACCCATTTTTCAAAAAACAACGTCCGAAACGCTCTTCAAGGTAACGGTTCCCCAAATCGTAAGAACCCGGAATAAAACGGTTAGAAATAAACGGAATATCTTCAGGCAACTCAAACCACTGCAAAGTGGTTTTTTGATAATAAGCAAGACTTTTGGTCTCCACAGCCCTTGCCGGAGGCAAATAATCGGCCACGTCTTGAGCCTTCAAAGGGCTGCCGGTCACGCCAATACTTAAAGCAAAAAAATATTTTAGCCAAGGCTTCATCAATTACTCAAAGGTAAAGAGCCGCCTTGGGCTAAAAGCTATATTCGCGCAATGTATGTGGTGGTTGATATAGAATCGTCAGGGGGCCGCTTCAACGAAGAGGCCATCATAGAAATTGCTTTATTTAGGTTTAATGGCAAAGAAGTGGTAGACCAAATGATTTCTTTGGTGCATACCGATAAGCCCATTCAGGCCTATGTTCAAAAAATGACGGGAATAGAACCCCATATGCTGCGCAGAGCGCCACGCTTCCACGAACTTGCCAAGCGCATAGTCGAAATAACCGATCAAGCGGTTTTGGTTGGGCATGGGGTAGCCTTCGATTACCGAATGCTTCAATTGGAATTTGAGCGGCTGGGTTATAAATACGAGCGCAACACCATCGATACGGTAAACTGGAGCCGCAAATTCTTGCCCGATTTAACCAGCTATAAACTCAGCAGCCTTTGCGAATCCTTGGGTATTTGGCTTCCACGCAGCCACCGAGCCGGCGACGATGCCCGGGCCACCACCGAATTGTTTAGCAAATTGCTGGAGATGGATTTAGAAAAACGCATCTCCGCCTTAGGCATTCAAGGCGATAAGGCCGAACAACCCCCCAAAAAACTTCAGGCCCTTTTAGACGGCGTTAAAAACGAAACCGGTATTTATTATTTGCGCGATAATCAAGGCCAATTGCTTAAGGCAGGCATTGCCGAACGCATGCACAGCGAGCTCTCTAAACTCTTCTTATCGCCCGAAGCCGGCGACGTAAGCATTCAAAACCGAATAGCCGATTTAGAGATAGAACCCGCCGGACATAGGTGCATAGCCAGAATTCGTTTGCAAGCCGAACGACAAAAAGCCCTCAATCCACAAGCCTATCCTCCTCTTGGCAAAGGCGTTGCCATTTGTATAAACCACGAAACCCAAGGTTTAGAGTTTCTAAAAAACGTGGAAATAGATGAACAACAGCTGGCCTTCTTCACCAAACTGGAACACGCCAAAAAAGTATTGCGCTTTTTTCAACGCGAATTCGAATTATGTCCGTTAAAACAGGCCGGACAACGCCATTGCGCACTCCTCGGACCCTACCACCATTGCAGCAGCCCTTGCTTAACCGCCCGTCAAAGTCCCGAATACCAAACCAATTGGCAAAATGCCCTCAACACCATACAACTTCAAACACCTTTATCCGTGGTGGTAAGCGGGCGTAAAACCGGCGAAAAAGCCTATGTAAAAGCCCATTTCAATAAAATAGAAATGTGCTACTTCAAACTATCAAACGAAATAACCGACCTCTCCCGCCTCGATAACCTACTCATCAAAATGCCCGGCGATGCCTATATGCGAGGCCAATTCTGGCTAATGACCTTAGGGCATGGCAAATACCAGTCAGCATGAATTTAGCAGACCACATTCAACTACACCACCGAAGCCTTAAAAACCAATACCAAATAAGCGTTTTAGTGCCAAGTTGGAACAATCTGCCTTATTTGAAACTGTGCATAGGCAGCCTTCAAAAGCACTCCCAACCCGGAATTCAAATTATTGTAGTGGCCAACGAAGCCAAAGACGGTACACTAGATTGGCTCCTAAGCCAAGAAGAACTCGATTTTGTTTATTCGCCTTTAAATCTTGGCATTTGCTTTGGATTAAACGCAGCCCGACCGCTTGTTAAAGGCCATTACATAGCGTATCTAAACGACGATATGTATGTTTTACCCAATTGGGATCGGGTGCTTTTAGACCATGCCACACAGCTAAACACCCAAAATTTTATGCTTTCGGGCACCATGATAGAGCCACAACCAACCGGAAACCCTTGCGTAGTGGTGGGCGATTTTGGGCAAAATCTCGAAACTTTTCAAGAAGAAGCCTTGCTTAAAAACGCTCCTGATTTAAAACGAAACGATTGGAATGGAAGCTCATGGCCTCCCATTTTAATGCCTTTGGTGTTGTGGGATTTAGTAGGCGGCATGAGCATAGAGTATAGCCCGGGAATGTATTCAGATCCCGATTTGTCGCGAAAACTTTATGCAGCCGGAGTGCGCATTTTCAAAGGCTGCGGACATTCTCTCGTTTATCACTTTGGATCAAAATCGACCAAACGCGTAAACAAAAACAAAGGCCGTTACACCTTCTTACTAAAATGGGGAATAAGCAGCGCCCAGTTTTACCGCGCTGTGTTGAAAATGGGAGGCCCCTTTACAAACCCCTTAAGCACCCCAAAAATACCCAAAACCCTCGCCACCCTTAAACGCATACTCGCCACAATCAAAATGCACAACAACACCACACACGGCGTTTAAGTTAGCCCGCCTTTTCCCCCACATAAAGCCCTCAATTTGGGCGCCCCCGCTCGGGGCATAATAACCATACAAAGCCAAAACCCCTTCAGCCCCTCGCGGGCCGGGCTTTCCGCTGCAAGTCCTCGCCGCCATTGTCTGAACCATGATTTTCTGGATTTAAGGATGGGCATGATTAAATCAAAAGGCTTTGGTCAAGGTGGCTGCGGGCTTTCCGCTGCAATCCCTGGCGCAAATCCCAAACAGCAACAATTACGTCCCTAAAGTCCCAATAGTCCTAATGATACCAATGGTCCCAATAAACAATATTCAACTCCCCGACCCCTTCACATGGCGACTCAAAAAAAGCAGAAAAAACAATTTAAACTAAAAACAACGCCCCGAAGGGGCGACATGATTATAGAATAACCGTACCCATAACCTATAAGCCCCGAAGGGGCGACATAATTCCAGACAATTTTTCCCAAAAACATTACCCCAAAGCGTCCAGCTTAATCATGCCCATCCATTAATCCTAAAAATCGTGTTCAGACAATGGCGACTGCTACACCGCCGAAGAGGCATAGTAAGACCACACGAAGGAGCTCGCCCGGCCGCCATTCTTCAATTGCAATCCCTGGCGCAAATCCAAAGCAGCAACAACTACGTCCCTAAAGTCCCAATAGTCCTAATGGTCCCAATAAACAATATTCAACCCCCCGACCCCTTCAGCATGGCGACTCAAAAAAAGCAGAAAAAACAATTTAGACTAAAAACAAAGCCCCGAAGGGGCGACATGATTATAGAATAACCGTACCCATAACCTATAAGCCCCGAAGGGGCGACATAATTCCAGACAATTTTTCCCAAAAACATTACCCCAAAGCGTCCAGCTTGACCTTTTGGGTCAAGCCAAAAGGAACAAGCCCTGCGCCGGCGATTGAGGCGCCCAAAAGATCAATCAATTGCAAGAATTTAATTGCCGCAGGCCAAGAAAATCAACCCGCTTAAAAATAAATTGAAAAAGCATCAAACCATCATTAATTGACTTCTAAAATTCAACCGCCGGCTTCAAACGTTCAACCGCCCGCTTCAAACGTTAAACCGCCCGCTTCAAACGTTAAACCGTCCGCTTCAAACATTCAACCGATGGCTTCAAACGTTCAACCGCCGGCATCAAACATTCAACCGCCCGCTTCAAACATTCAACCGCCGGCATCAAACATTCAACCGCCCGCTTCAAACATTCAACCGCCCACTTCAAACATTCCGGCACCAACGTCAAACCATCAAATATGGCCTTCTTCAAATCTTCTGCCGGCATTTCAAAAAATCCTCCCACTTCAAACCATCAAAACATGGCTTCTCGCCCTAAACCACAAACGTCCGCAAAAAAGCAGCCCGCATTTTCAATTCCCAAGCCCGCTTCAAACCATCAACTCCTGGCATCTGTAAAAAATCAGTCGACGTTTTCAAAAACGAAACCGGCATTTTCAAAAAAGCAGCCGACATCCAACATTCCCGACATGGCTTCAAACCATCCACCACAGGCTTCTGCAAAAAAGCGACCGACGTTTTAAGAAAAGCGGAAGGCTTCATCACTTTCAGGTGTTGGCTTTTTCAATTCAACTGCCGGCCTCTTCAACTTTGTATACCCGCATCAACCATCGAACTACAGGCATCAAACAGCAAACTATAGGCATTTTCAATTGCACCGCTGGCATTTTCAGTTTTACCACGTCCATTATCCGCTGCACCATCGGCGTCAAACGCTGCACCAAAGCCCTTTGCAATTAAGCGACGAACATTTTCAATTCTTCCGCCAACTTTTTCATTTGCACCATCGGCTTCAACACTAAGCAACAGAATTCAACACTGCACCGCGCGCATTTACAACAAACCACCAAGGTTTTCTTTTCCACCACGAACGTTATCGGTTCCACCGCGCGCATTTTCAATTTCACCGCTAACGTTTTCAGTTCTACCAACAAAAAGAGTCGCTAAACCCACAACACCTTCATTTGCACCAATGCCTTTCACCCTAAAACCACAAACTTCAAACATTCAACAATACCCTTCTCATAGCCCACGGTTTAAACCGTGGGCTATTTAGATTCATCGGGATATCTCAAAACCCTTTTTACGAACTCTTTGAACACGATTTTGGGGCCACAAAACACCACGAAGACCACCACCATTTCGATCCACATAACCCTAACCAAAGTAAATAAAATCAACAGCTCCCTAGATCAATTGACCCAGAACGCAGCTAATTCTACCAAAACAAACAAAACCACTAATACTGAATACACTACGCAAAATAACAAACCACAATAAGCCAGAAAAAGTACAGTGTACTACCGTATATATATAAGTTACCACCAATGCTAAAAAGACAGACTACACAGCAAGACAATGATTGAAAATGGACTCAACGTACAGACCATATGCACCAAGCAGACAGACTTTCAAACTGACCGTGTTTAGCTGTTGGGACAGGTAATTGCTGACTTCAAGCCTAAACATTTATTAAGAATACATTCGTCAGCCGCACTAACAGTACATTTGGTTTTGTCCGTCACAAAAGCCGACCCTTCGCAAAACCAAAAGAGCCATTTTTGCCACCGCACCAAATGACGATAATGGGCATTAAAAACTTAAATAAGCAGACTTTAAACGAATTAATGCTTAACAGAATATAATGGCTAAACAAAAAGCAACAACGGAAGAACCTTTAGAGAAGCAACTCTGGAAAACAGCGGACAAACTCCGCAAGAACATTGATGCAGCTGAATACAAGCACATTGTGTTAGGTTTAATCTTCCTGAAATATATTTCTGATGCTTTTGAAGAACAATATGCAAAACTAAAAGCAGACGAAGCAAACGGTGCAGACCCCGAAGACAAAGACGAATACAAAGCTGAAAATGTATTCTTCGTTCCGCAGGATGCCCGATGGAACTATTTGCAATCGAAAGCCAAACAACCTGAAATTGGGAAGTTTGTGGATGATGCCATGGACGCTATTGAAAAAGAAAATGCTTCCTTGAAAGGTGTTTTACCAAAAGTATTTGCCCGACAAAATCTTGACCCGACCAGTTTGGGTGAACTGATTGACTTGGTTGGAAACATTGCCTTAGGCGATGCCAAAGCAAGAAGTGCCGATGTGCTTGGACACGTTTTTGAATATTTCTTGGGTGAGTTTGCACTTGCTGAAGGCAAGAAAGGCGGACAGTTCTACACGCCAAGAAGCGTTGTAGAATTATTGGTGGAAATGCTGGAACCATACAAAGGCCGGGTATTTGACCCTTGTTGTGGTTCGGGTGGTATGTTTGTTCACTCCGAGAAATTTGTAACCGAACACCAAGGAAAAGTAAACGACATTTCCATTTACGGACAAGAGAGTAACCAAACCACTTGGCGACTGGCTAAAATGAACTTGGCTATTCGTGGTATTGACAGCTCACAAGTGAAATGGAACATTGAAGGTTCATTTTTAAACGATGCTCACAAAGACCTGAAAGCAGATTACATCATTGCGAATCCACCGTTTAACGTAAGTGATTGGGGCGGTGACTTAATGCGAACCGATGGACGTTGGCAATACGGCACACCACCAATAGGCAACGCCAACTTTGCCTGGATGCAACATTTTATTTACCACTTAGCACCAAGCGGACAAGCAGGTGTGGTATTGGCAAAAGGTGCATTGACATCTAAAACATCAGGCGAAGGCGACATAAGAAAAGCCTTGGTTGAAAACGGTTTGATTGATTGCATTGTAAACCTACCTGCCAAATTGTTTTTAAACACCCAAATTCCTGCCGCTTTATGGTTTATGAGCCGCAACCGCACCGGCAAATTCCCCTCCTCTGGAGGGGTGCCCGAAGGGCGGGGTGGTTTCAGAGACCGAAGCAACGAGATTTTATTTATTGATGCCCGAAACTTGGGGCATTTGATTAACCGTAGAACTAAAGAACTTTCAAAAGAAGACATAGACAAAATCACCAGCACCTACCACAATTGGAGAAATTCCCCTCCTTTGGAGGGGTGGCAGCCGGAGGCTGACGGGGTGGTTAAAGGTGGTGATGAAGACATCCCCGGCTTTTGTGCCTCTGCACCCATCAGTAAGATAAGAGAACTCGACTATGTGCTTACTCCTGGCAGATATGTGGGTTTACCTGATGAAGAAGACGACTTCAATTTTGCTGAACGCTTTACCAGTTTGAAGTCAGAGTTGGAAGCACAACTGAAAGAAGAAGCCCAATTGAATGAACAAATAAGTATGAACCTTTCGAAAGTTAAAGTATGAGTACACAAGATATACGCTGGCATCAACGCTTGCATAATTATAATAAAGTAATGAGCCATCTTGAAGTGGCTCTAGCTATCGTACAACCAGATTTGGTACAAAAAGCAGGCATCATTCAATTGTTTGAAATGGGTTTTGAGCTTGCCTGGAAACTTTTGAAAGATTTTTTGGAAGAGCAAGGTTTTCAGGATGTAAAATCACCAAGGTCTGCATTGAAAAAAGCCTTTGAAGTTGGGTTAATCAAACAAGGGCATGATTGGATGCAGTTATTGGAAGATAGGAATTTGACAAGCCACACCTACGATGAAGAAAAAGCTACAGAAATGGAACAGTTGATTGACCATAAGTATTACCCCATCATGAAAGAATTGCAACTCACCTTTAACCAAAAAATGAATGAAAAATGATTTCGGTTTAAAGCCTGGCGATTTAGAAATGATTTGCCGCATTATGGAAAAAGAGCCTGAAATTGAGCAAGCCCTCATTTTTGGCAGCCGTGCAAAAGGCACTTACAAGCTTGGAAGCGATGTGGATATAGCATTGAAAGGAAAAAACATTACCTCACAAATCGTTACCCATGTTAGTTTTCACTTGAATGAAGAAACGCCCATGCCTTATAAGTTTGATGTGCTTAATTTTCATACCATTACCGAACCCGCACTTACCGAACACATCAACCGAGTAGGAAAACTATTCTATGAAAAACAACTTTTTAAAGATTAAAATTAATGATTGAGTGGAAGGAAATTAAACTCGGTGAAGTCTGCGAACTCTTAGATTGCTTGCACAAAACACCCGTATACTCTGATTGTGGTTTCCCAATGGTAAAGGTTACAGATGTTTAAAATGGAGCACTAGATACAAGCAATATAAAAAAATAAATTCCAACCAAACCCAAATCCGCACCCTCACGGCATTGCGAGATACATTGTTGCCAAAATTGATGAGCGGGGAAGTGAGCGTGTCGAACTTTGGGGAGGTGAGGATATTGTAAGGGCTGACCCATGTGTCTGCCCAATTACCAAATAATAAAAAATAGAATGAACAAATACAATCCTAATATTCACCATCGTAAATCCATCCGGTTAAAGGGATACGATTACACACAGGCAGGATTGTATTTTATTACCATTTGTGTAAAAGACAGATTGTGTTTATTTGGCAATATTGTGCAAATGAATCAATCCGTAGGGGCAGACCTGCGTGTCTGCCCAGAAATTCGCACCAATGCCGAAATGATTTTGAATGATGCCGGCAAGATGGTTGAAAAATGGTATGATGAATTGGAAAACAAATTTCCGGATATCCGTTGCCACGAAATGGTGATAATGCCCAATCATTTCCATTGCATTATCGAAAATATTGGAACCGTAGGGGCAGACCTGCGTGTCTGCCCTGATAAAACCGAAAACATGCAATCCCATGGGATTACCCCAACCGCGGACGAACAATCATCATTGGGCGAACACGTAGGGGCAGACCTGCGTGTCTGCCCTAATACGAACAACGCAAATGCGATCCCAATAGAGGGCGAACACGTAGGGGCAGACCTGCGTGTCTGCCCTAATAAAACCGAAAACATGCAATCCCATGGGATTACCCCAACCGCGGACGAACAATCATCATTGGGCGCACATGTAGGGGCAGACCTGCGTGTCTGCCCTAATACGGACAACACCAACCCAATTGTTGCGAACACCAACCCGATGTAGGGGCGAACACGTAGGTTCGCCCCTACATCGGGTGGTGCAATGGTTCAAAACAATGACCACCAACGAATATATCCGTGGCGTGAAAAATTTGAGATGGCAACCATTTGGTGGTAAATTGTGGCAACGCAATTATTACGAACACATCATCCGAAACGAACAATCCTATCATACCATTTCGGAATATATCATCAACAACCCTGCAAAATGGCAGGATGATAAATTTTATATAGAATGACTCGAATAACCGAAAATACCATAGAATCCTTTGCCATCGAGCATTAGGCCGCAGATGCTTTAAAAAAGATGACAGTAAGCCTCTCGGCGACGACTGGCTATTACGGTTTGAAATGTGCCACCCATTTCGGTGAAACTGTGCCAGCTGTTTCGGTTTAAACTGTGCCACAAAGCACGAATAATTTTCCGGTTCGAATTGTGCCACTTTTCTGATTTGGAGCAGTTTTGTTTCGGTTCGAACTGTGCCACTGAGAGAGATTAAGCGTGTAAGCTGCCCCTCAATCACGCCCATCCTTTAATCCAAAAATCGAGATCTAACAAAGGCGACCAAGGACAAGAAGGATAACGTTTTTGCGACCTTTTAAACCGAGGAAGTAGGCGTCCTTATATTTTTTGGGCAAAAAAAAAGCGAACTTCGATGGCTTTCGAAATTCGCTTTTATTGTTTGGCTCCCCCTGCTGGACTTGAACCAGCGACCCTCTGATTAACAGTCAGATGCTCTAACCAACTGAGCTAAGGAGGAATTTGGCCTTTGTTAAGCACGCCTGTTAGGGCTTTTGCGAAACGGGCTGCAATATTAAATCAAGCGACTTAGTTTGGCAAGGGCTTTTTGGCCTTTTTTTGAATTAAATTTTGCGCAGGCACATAAGGCCGTCTCTAACGGGAAATAAAAGGGCTTCTACGCGCGGGTCTTGAGCTACGTATTGGTTAAACCCATGTAGGGCCAAGGTTTCGGCATCCATTTGCTGGGTGGACTGTAACACTTTCCCACTCCACAAAACATTGTCGGCCAAAATGATCCCTCCGCTTCTTACCCGGTTTATTATGAGGTCGAAATAGTTTATATAGTTTTCTTTGTCGGCGTCTATAAACACCAAATCCCAACTTTCGTCGAGGGTGGGCACTATGTTTAAGGCATTCCCTAGATGAAAATGAAGTTGGTGGGCGTATGGAGAGGATTCGAAGTAATGTCGAACCATGTCTTCGAGTTCTTCGTTAAGGTCTATGGTATGCAGTTGACCGTCTTTGCTAAGGCCTTCTGCCAAGCAAATGGCAGAATAACCGGTGTATGTGCCAATTTCGAGAATTCTACTTGGCTTAATCATATGGCTAAACAGGCTCAAAATTCGGCCTTGTATGTGGCCACTAAGCATGCGCGGCATAAGCACTTTAGACCAAGTTTCACGGTTGAGGGAGGCCAATAAAGGGGGCTCTTGAGTGGTAAATTGAGAGGCGTAGTTTAGAATTTCAGGAGAGGGAAAGTCCATATATAAGGGTAAAAGGTTGTTGAAGACAAGGGTTTATTCAGTGGGCCCTGTTGGGTTTTTCTGGCGCTTTACTTCCAGAATTTCATGGGTTTGTGGGGCGGGTTTTCCTTTTCCTCCCATCATAAACCAAACCAAAAAGGCGCCTGCCATAAGAGGAAGGCTAAGCAGGGCCACTAGCAAAAGGGTGTTCCAAAGCATACCGAAATATACAATTAATGTGTGTGCTGCTATTATTTAGAACGACTTTGAGACTTCAGTTTTAAAAAGGATGGTTTGACTTGGGCAATGGGTTGATGGTGGTAAATTCCTTTGTGCCCCGAAACGGCATACGCCATGGCACAGGCCAACGCGAAATACCAGGCGGTTTGCGGGCCAAAAAGCTCTATGGCCATCAGGGTGCTGGCAATGGGGGTATGAGTGGCACCGGCAAAAACGGCTGCAAAACCCAATGCGGCCAAAAGGGCAAGTGGCAGTGGAATAATTACAAAGAGCGCACTGCCTAAGGTGGCACCAATAAAAAATAAAGGGGTTACTTCTCCGCCTTTGAATCCGGCGGCCAGGGTAAGGGCTGTTAAGCCAAGCTTTATGAGGAAGTGAAAGGCTGGGGCATTTTGCTCAAAGGCCAACTCTATGCCGGGAATTCCAAGTCCCATAAAGACTTGGCTTCCGGGTATTGAGAATAGAAGGGCGAGCAACAATCCGCCCAATACGGGTCTCAAGGGAGGCGAAGGAATGAACTTTTCAAAGAATTGGCTTAGGCTTTGGGTGGTGTGGCTAAACAATCGCGCCGTTAATCCAAATAAAACCCCGGCGGCCGCAACCCAAAAAATATGGCCGTAGTTAAAGCTAAAGCTCTCGATGCTGGGGTAAGCTGTGTGTTGAGCGCCCCAAGCCAAGCATGTGTAATGGGCCAAAATGGCGGCATACAATGCTGGTAAGAGGGCGGCTAGGCGAATTTGGCCAATGGCCAGCACTTCCAGGGCAAAAATGGCGCCGGCAAGTGGTGTTCCAAAAACCGAGGCAAAACCCGCCGAAATGCCTACTACGAGAAAGCCTTTTCTAAAAGCATGATGAATGCCGAATCGGGCACCAATTTGGTCGCCTATGGCAGCGCCCATTTGTACCGCAGTCCCTTCTCTTCCGGCCGAACCTCCACTAAGATGGGTGAGCAAGGTGGCCAGTAGAACCATGGGCAACAGGCGGAAAGGAATGGGGCGGTCGGCTTGATGGTATTCTTGAATAATGAGGTTGTTCCCGGCCTTTACTGTATTTCCCCATTGGTAGTAAGCCCAGCCAATAAGGGCTCCACTTACAGGGAGTGTCCAAACCATTAAAGGATGTTGTTGGCGAAAGTGGGTTACTTGGTCTAGGGAAATTAGAAAGAATGCCGATACGCTGCCAATACTTACCGCTGCTAAAGTGGTGAGCATCCAGTACATTGCTGGTTGATAAACAGATTGTAAGCCCTTAAACGGCTTTATTTTGATGTTTTTAAGTGGCTTTCGGCTCAAATTTGTGCAAGCTTGGGTTGGTTGGGCTGATCAGCCACCTCTTTAAGCTCCCAGCTAAAAGCCTTTTGGAAGGCTTCTACCCGGTAAGCGCATTCGGCTACCAGACAGCTGCTGCAATGAATGGGTTTACAAGGGTCGAGGTGCAAGGAGATTTCGACAGGCACTTGAAGCATTTGCGATACCCTTTCTTCGAGTTCGTGCATGCTTTTATGGGCATCTTTGAGATGCAGGTACCAAGGTAGGGTGAGGTGCGCATCGAAATGTAGGTTTCGACCAAAACGCTGCACCCTTAAATTGTGCAGATTAATCCACTCGGGTTTTGGCTGTGTTCTTAAAGCGTTGAGTAAAGTATTTAAAAGGCCGCTATCGGTTTCGTCGAGTATGCCTGATAGCGATTTGCGAATCACTTTAATGCCCACCCAGGCAATGGCTATACCGAACCCCATGGCAATTAAGTTGTCGAGCCATAGCCAATTGGTAAAGTACACCACGGTAATGCCCACCACCAGGGCCAAAGTGCTCCAGGCATCGCTCATCAGGTGATGCCCCTCTGATTTTAATACCAGCGAGTTGCGTTTGTTGCCCAAGCGGAGGAGCAAAAAGCCCAGAACAAAATTGGTGCTTCCACCCAAAAGGCTTAACCAAAGGCCTATATCTAAATTTTGAATGGTTTGTGGGTAAAAGAAATTGTAAATGGCCTTGCCTACAATGGCCATTCCAGCCAATATAATAAGCACCCCTTCAACACCAGACGTTAGAAATTCTATTTTTCCGTGACCATAGGGGTGATCGGCATCGCTGGGTTGGGCCGAGAACCATAAACTATAAAGGGCGAGGGCACCGGCTGCCACATTTACCACAGACTCGAGGGCATCGCTTAAAATGGCGTTAGAGGCTGTAAGCCAAAAGGCCAGGGTTTTAATGGCTAAAATGCCAATGCCCACGGCCAATACCAGTCTTTGTAAACGAAATTCCTCCTTCACTTTACGAAAGTAAGCGAAGGAGGAATGTAAAAGTTTAAAAACTCGGTGAAAAGGTACCCGATTATTTGAGGTTTAGGCTAATCTCACCCAACAATTGTTCGTCGGTATAAATTTCTATTTTGTAATTACCCGAAGTAAACTTTTCGCGTTTTACGTATAAACATTGGTTTAAAGGTTCGCCCTCGTACCAAACAGCTTTTTTGGTGCTGTAAATAAGGCTGCTGCCGTTGTGGTTAAAAAATGAGCCTTCGGTAGAGTCGCCAACCGAAACCACAGTAAGCTCTGGATTTATAACCCTGGCGTAAACCATTCGTTCGCCTTTTGGGGCAATGGGGTTTTTGGCGATGGTGAAACACACTTTTATTTCATCGGCACGACGGGCTCTTTCGGTTGGGGTTTCTTTCCCTGAACTCCAACGTTTGATGGCTTCGGCGCTCATGCTTCCAATTTGCAACAAACTGCCCTTGGCCACCTCTTGTTCCAGGCCTTTACGCACATTGTCGAGGGTGCGGCTGCGTTCTTGTTCCATGCTTAAACTGGTCTCTACGGCTTGTTTCTCGGCTTGAAGTTCTTCTATGCGCACCGACATACTGTCCAGTCGAGTTACAAGTTTTTTGTTTTCAACTTTCAGCTTAAATATTTCGTTTTTAAAACGATCAAGTTTTTGAAAATCCCCGCTTCTTAGGTTTTGAACCGAGTCTATCATATTCATAAGCCGCTGTTTCTCGGCGCTTGCCACATCTTGAAGGCTGTCGTTGGCCAATTCAAGTTTGTCGTATTGTAACATCAGTTGTTGAAGCTCGGCCGTAAGCTGCACCTTTTCGGCGGCCAAATCACTTACTTCATCGCGGCTTTGCGTTAAATACCAAAGGCTAATACCGAGCGCACCAATAAGCAGCAGGAATAAAATCCAAGTAGCCGACTTATTTTTGGAAGAAGATTCTTTCATTGTGAAACCCTAAAATTTGTTCAAAGGTATGCGCTTTCCGTTTGTTATTCAAGCCAGTGAATCGTTAAACCGATTGCTCTTTCCTCCGGTTTGTGTGCTTTGTGAGGAGAAGTTGAAACCCGATGAGGCCCAACTATGCTTGTATTGCGAGGCCGATTTGCCGTATTCGAGACATTACAGGCAGTTAACAAACAATGAAATGCACCGAAGTTTAGGGGCCCGTTTTGGCTGGATGTATGCCGGAAGTTTGTTGTACTTTACCAAAGAAGGGCCGGTGCGCAAGATTTTGCACGAAATCAAGTATAGAAATAGAGAGGAATTAGCGCGCGAAATGGGCCTTAGAATGGGCCGACAGTTGCTCACTGCCTGTTTAAACAAACCCGATGCTTTGGTAGCGGTACCTCTTCACCCCAATAAGCTAAAGAAAAGAGGGTTTAACCAAAGCCAACGCCTGGCCAGTGCTATATCAGAAGTGGTTCGAATACCACAGCGTACCGATTTGTTGGTTCGAGATCTGGATTTGAAGTCGCAAACCAAATTAGGCCGGAGTGCGCGTTGGGAGAATATTTCACAGGCCTTTTCGGCCCTGCCCGAAGCCAGGGGCTTACATATTGCATTGGTAGATGATATGGTGACCACTGGAAGCACTTTAGAGGCCTGCACCTTGGCTTTAGATGCATGTGGAGCAGCGGCTGTTTCGGTTTTTTCTTTGGCTTACGAGGCAGGGCAATAACAATGGCCTTTGATAGCGATATTTGAAGCCCTCTCAAAAAACCCTATGGACGTTTTTTTCGAAATTCTTAAATACACCTTGCCGGCCCTTTTAGTGTTGGTAACCACGTACATAATGCTAAGCAGCTTTTTCGACAACGAAGACAAGCGCCGGGCCTATTTGCTAAGGCGAGAAACCCGTAAAACCAGCCTTGAGCATAAATTGATGGCTTACGAACGTTTGGCTTTGTTTTTAGAGCGCATTTCGCCCAATCAGCTGCTTTTACGCATTCCGGCCGGAAAACAAGCAGCAGCGGGTTATCAGTCAACTTTGATAAAGATTATTTGGCAAGAATTCGAGCATAACGTATCGCAACAAGTGTACGTAAGCGATGAAACCTGGGCTCAGATTGTTCATGCGAAGAGTGCTATGGTGGGTATAATAAACAAAGTGGCCGGCGAAATGCCCCAGTCTGCGCCGGCAGTAGAGTTGAGTAAGCGCATTTTGAGTTATTCAATGGAGCTCGAATACCTGCCCACCAAGCGGGCTTTGGCCTTTATTAAGGCCGAAATTCGTAAGGAATTATAAGAGTACAGAACTAATAAGAGCAAACGCAATGGGTTTTATTACTTTTGATGCCCTTGCCACATGTTAAATGGAATTTACTGCGAATCAACTGGCCCAATTGCTTGGGGGCAGTGTAGACGGAAATGGAGATGTTACGGTTAATGCCCTTTCTAAAATAGAAGAAGGCGTAGCTGGTAGTTTAAGCTTTTTAAGCAATCCGCAATACACGCCATATATTTATAAAACCGATGCTTCGGTGGTTATTGTTAACAGCGATTTTAAGCCCGAGAAAGCGGTTAAGAGCACACTTATTCGCGTTGAAAATGCTTATGCTGCCTTTGCTCAATTGCTCGAACTTTACAATCAAATACGTCACGACCGTCGCGGAATAGAAGAGCAGGCTTACATTCATCCAAGTGCATCAGTTGGCGAAGACGCCTACATTGGCGCATTCACTTACATAGGTAAAAATGTAAAAATTGGGCGCTCATGCCGAATTTACCCGCAGGTTTTTATAGCAGATGGGGTTCAATTGGGCAATCATTCACTTATTTTTCCGGGCGTGCGCATTTTAGCCGATTCGGTTATTGGCAATCATGTAACGCTACATTCCGGGGTTATAATTGGAGGCGATGGGTTTGGGTTTGCGCCGAATTCGGCCGACAGTTATAACAAAGTGGCCCAAATTGGCAATGTGGTTATTGAAGACCATGTAGAAATTGGAGCCAACACCACAGTCGATCGGGCCACATTGGGCAGTACCATTATTCGCACAGGAGTTAAACTCGATAACTTGATCCAAATAGCCCATAATGTAGAGATTGGCGAGAATACCGTTATAGCGGCACAAACCGGGGTGGCGGGCAGCACCCGTATCGGGGCCAATTGCATGATTGGTGGGCAAGTGGGTATTATAGGCCATTTAAACATTGGCAACCGGGTTAAAATTGCCGCACAAAGCGGGGTTTCATCCAATGTACCCGACGATTCCATTATTCAAGGCAGTCCGGCTTTCGACCACCGCGAATACCGCAAGGCTTATGTATACTTCAGACAATTGCATAAGTTGTTCGGGAAAGAAAAGCCTAAGAATTCACTTTAGATAATTACGATGAGTGCTTTACAGTGTACCTTAAAAAGCGAAATAGAACTTTCCGGAGTTGGTTTACATACCGGGAATCAGGTAAATATGAAGCTTTTGCCGGCTGTTGATCATACCGGTTTTATTTTTCGCCGTGTCGATTTACCCGAAAGCCCGGAAGTAGAGGCTTTGGCCATTTATGTAACCGCCACAGAAAGAGGAACCTCGCTGGCTAAGGGAGACGCAGTAATTCATACCTGCGAGCACGTTTTGGCTGCTTTGGTGGGCTGTGGGGTAGATAACTGCATTATTGAGTTGAATGCACCGGAACCTCCTATTATGGACGGTAGCTCAATTGAATTTGTAAATGCCATTTTGGCCTCTGGACTTAAAGAACAGCTTTCGGCACGCGACTATCTTATTATAAAAGAAGTTACCCATTACCACGACGAAGAAAAAGATGCAGAGATAATAGCCATTCCTTACGATGGCTTTTCGGTTTCGGTTATGGTCGATTATGGCACCAATGTTCTTGGAAGTCAAAATGCCACTCTTAACAGTCTAGATGAATTTGTTCCCCATTTTGCTAAGGCACGCACCTTTAGTTTTTTGCATGAATTGGAGTATATGCTGGATTATGGTCTTATAAAGGGTGGCGATTTAAACAATGCCATCGTATATGTAGACCATACCCCTAAGCCTGAATCATTGGAAAAACTAAAAAAGGTTTTTGGCAAACCCGATGTAAGCATAAGGCCAAATGGAATTCTCGATAACCTGGAACTGCACTACCCAAACGAAGCCGCTCGGCATAAACTGCTTGATGTAATTGGCGACTTGGCCTTAATTGGAAAGCGAATAAAAGGCAAAATTATAGCCACAAGGCCAGGCCATAAAAGCAATACCGAGTTTGCCAAAAAACTACTCGATCGAATCAGGCGCGAAGGCCGGGTAGGAGTTCCGGTTTACAATCCGGATGAAGATCCCATTATGGATGTGAACAGTGTGATGAGGATGCTTCCACACAGACCCCCATTTTTGTTGGTCGATAAAATAATAGAGTTAAGCGACACCCATGTGGTGGGTGTGAAAAATGTGACCATGAATGAAGGGTTTTTTGTAGGCCATTTTCCGGGAGCCCCCGTTATGCCCGGGGTTTTGCAAGTGGAAGCCATGGCACAAGTGGGAGGCATTTTGGCTTTGAGCTTGGTGCCTGACCCTGAAAACTATTTAACCTTCTTTTTGAAAATAGATGGGGTTCGGTTTAAACAAAAAGTGGTTCCGGGCGATACACTTGTATTTGAACTGAGAATGACGGCGCCCATGCGCAGAGGCATTATCAGTATGAAAGGCCAGGCATTTGTGGGCAAACGATTAGTTTGCGAAGCCGAGCTCATGGCGCAAATCTCCAAAGTAAACAAAGCATGAATCAACCTCTCGCATACGTACACCCATCGGCCAAGATTGCAAATACTGTTGTAATAGAGCCTTTTACCACCATACACAAAAACGTGGAAATAGGAGAAGGCACTTGGATTGGCAGCAATGTTACCATAATGGAAGGGGCTCGAATAGGAAAAAATTGCCGAATTTTTCCCGGAGCCGTTATTTCAGCCATTCCTCAAGATTTGAAATTTGAAGGTGAAGACAGTTTGGCCATTGTGGGTGATGGTACCACCATTCGCGAATGTGTAACCATAAACCGGGGCACCAAAGTTTTAGGTAAAACGGTTATTGGGAAGCACTGTCTTATAATGGCATATGCCCACATTGCCCACGATTGTGTTTTAGGCAATCATGTTATTTTGGTTAATGGAGTGGCATTGGCCGGACATGTTGAAATTGATGATTGGGCCATTTTAGGTGGATTAAGCGCTGTGCACCAGTTTATAAAAATTGGTGCTCATGCCATGATTGGTGGGGGCAGTTTGGTGCGTAAAGACATTCCGCCCTTCGTAAAAGCCGCCAAAGAACCGTTGTCGTACGTCGGGGTAAACAGCATCGGATTAAGGCGAAGGGGTTACAGTGCCAATTCTATAAACGAAATTCAAGGTATCTATCGAATTCTGTTTCAGAAAAACTACAATACAACCCAGGCTTTAGAAATTTTGGAAACCGAAATGCCCGCAACTCCCGAACGAGATGAGATTATTCAGTTCATCAGAAATTCGCAGAGAGGCATTATGAAGGGCTTTATGCTCTCTAAAAATGCGGGTTGAGGCAAAAGAACTAACCAAACGCTTCGGTAGGCAGGTGGTGATAAAATCTTTCAACCATGTGTTTGAAGAAGGTTCTACTACAGTTGTTTTGGGGGGAAATGGCTCGGGCAAAAGCACTTTTTTAAAACTGATTTTGGGCATGCTGAGCCCAAGCAGTGGTGAAATTCTTTTTGTTTTGAATGGTAAACCTCAAAATCCGGCCAATTGGCATGGCCTCATTTCCTTTGCCGCGCCTTATCAAGAACTTATAGAAGAATTTAGCGTTTCAGAATTGCTTGAATTTCACTTCAAGTTTAGGCGGCCAATTGATGGCGTACGGCCCAATGAGGTCCTAGAAATTAGCGGATTAGACTTTGCTGCCCATAAACTTATAAAGCACTTCTCCAGCGGCATGAAGCAGCGCTTAAGGCTGGCTATGGCCTTACTCACCCATTCTGAATTGGTTTGTTTGGATGAACCTATCTCTAATTTGGATAAAACCGGTATAAACTGGTTTCACCAAATGGTTGAACGAAATTTAGGCCAACGCCTGCTGCTAATAGGTTCAAACCACATAGAAGCCGAAATGAATATATGTGTAAACCATATATTGCTTTGAATTTTTTTTAGTGAAAATTGGCGAAATTTTATAAAGCAGTGATGAAATCTTCATCTGTTTGCCTTTATTTGTGACGTGAAAATCAAAGTCCTTCAAACCATTAGGCAAGGCCAAATAGGCGGCGGAGAGCGCCATGTTATTGATTTGGTTGAAGGATTAGATAAGTCTGTATTTCACCCTGTTGTGCTTTCGTTTACTGATGGTGAGATGATAAAACATCTTAACCGCGCAGGTATAGAATCGCACGTTATTTATACCGAAAAAGCCTTCGACCGTTCGGTTTGGCCTAAAGTAAACGAATGGGCCAAATCTCAAAATTTCGACCTCATTCACGCCCATGGCACAAGGGCATGTTCAAACAGCTACAAAACGGCCCAAGCATTAAAATTGCCTATTCTATACACGGTGCATGGGTGGTCTTTTCACCCGGGTCAGAACTTTGTAATCAAAAATTTGAGGCAGTACTTTGAGTCTTTTTTGGTAAAGCATGTAGACAAAACCATATTGGTTTCTGAAGAAAACCAGCGGGTTGGGCAAAAGCTTTTGGGATTGAAAAACAGTATGGTGGTAAAGAATGGGGTAGATCTTAAACGGTTTGACCCGTTAAATACCGACCAAGGTTTGCGAATCGAGTTAGGCATTCCGGCCGATGTGGTGCTAATAGGATTTATTGCTAGAATTACCCTTCAAAAAGATCCTTTAACCCTTATCAAGGCTTTTGGAATCCTATCAAAGCAACACCCAAATGCGCGATTATTGGTGGTGGGTGGTGGTGATTTAGAACGAGCTGTTCGCGAATTGGTTAAGGAATTGGACTTGCAAAGTGTTGTCTTCCTCGAGGCGTTTAGAACCGATGTGCCAAGGGTGCTAAAGGCAATGGATGTTTTTTGCCTGCCTTCTTTATGGGAGGGATTGCCGATTGGGGTTTTAGAGGCTATGGCCATGGGCAAACCTGTAGTGGCAACCCCTGTTGGAGGTACCCCTGAATTGGTAGAAGAGGGGGTTAATGGTTATTTAGTGCCAGAAAAAAACCCGATAGAATTGGCTAAACAACTAAGTTTGTTGGTTAATGATGCCCAAAAGCGCACAGCATTTGGCTTGGCTTCTAGAAATAAAATAGAAAAAGACTATACTGTAGCCCGTACAGTTGAAGAGGTTTCGAAGGTCTACCAAAGCCTTGTGAAGAAGGCTTAACAACGGGTTTTTTCCAACATATAATGCAAGGCCTCAGAAGTGGTTAGCTGGGCTTGTTCAAAAGAGAAAAGATGTTGAAATGCCTTGGTTGTATCTGACCATTGTTTTTGACCTTCCTCAGTTTGTAACTCATCCATAAGTTCGAGGCATTTTGAAGCTAAATCAAAGGGATTATGGTAGTATCGGCAAAGTAATTGTTCGTTGCCATTGAGCCGATAAAATTCTGGTACCAAGGCGGGTTTGGCAGCCCGAACATAGTCGTTAAAGCCCCCTGAAATTTTAGTTTGTCCGTAAACTTCTCGAAATACCTTATAGCGGGTAAACTTAGCCATCGGAAACACCAAAATGTCCGCGCTTTCAAGGGTTTGATCGAAATCGCTTTGCGATAAGTGGGTCTCGTAATAATGAATAGAAAAAATAGGTGTTTCTTTTCTTTTCATACTTAGAATAAAAGGCAAGCTGTGTTTAGGAACGCGTCCGGCAAAAATGAGCTTAACGCTTTTCGTGCACTTCTGAAGGCACCCACAAAGCGCTTCAATGTCCTGAAAGTTTTTCCTTTTAGGCTCTAAAGTTCCGCTAATTACTATCCTTATTTCCTTTGACGGCGCTTGCCATTTGCTCAAATTTTTACACCAGTTTACCGGCAATACAGGCATACATTTTTGGCTCTGAAGCGGGCAGTTTTCAATAAAGAGCCGTTCAATCTCACTCGAAAGAAAGCTAAAGCCTAAGGCTTCTTTTTTTATTTTGTGTAAGTGGAATAAGTCGTGTAATATGAGTTGTCTAAAAACTATATGCGTAAAGGCTTTACGCCATTCAAAAAAATTGAAGCCAATTTTTATGTTTTGAAGAGGAAAGAAAACGGTATTAAAATTATGAATCCGAATAACAGTGGGTTTTGGTAAGTTAACGCTCCAAAAGCGGTACCACGAAGCCATGGTATTGAAAACATGCAAATCGGCCTTAATGGCGGCTATTGATTTTAGGCCAGTGCGACTTTTATTAACTAAATTAAATTGGGTGTTTGTTTTAGCAGCTTCGCTTAAACTGTTGTGTATTTCTATTTTCGTAGAACATATTACATCAAAAATCTTTGAATCTATAAGTTCAAGTAAATCAGACAATACATCATTATGGTAGTCGAGTTCTATAATATGAATTCGGGGTTTGGGAGCATCTGGTCCAAAATCAGATGCAGCACCAAGATTTAGGTTCATTTAAGAAACACTAAAAGCTTTTTGTGTATCATTTGGAGATACAGAAAGGGGTGATTAAATCGATGCGCTCTTCAGGTACAAAAAAGCAATTGCGTACACCATTATCGGTTTCTCGCACTAGGGTAGTAATTTCTTCCAAACCTTGGCCATAAAGGTGATTAAAAAAACGATACCCAAATGATTTCATAACCTCTTCGAGTTCGACTTCATTTTTTTGAAAAAGGGTTTCGCTAATTAAAATGGGCCGCAGTTTGGTAAAAACATTGGAGGCATTTTTCAGAATTAGGTGTTCGGTGCCCTCTGTGTCAATTTTAATCAAGTCAATGTTGCTCACGCAATGCGTTTTCACATACTGGTCGAAAGTGGTGGCTTCAACCTTGGTTGGCACAAAATCTCGTCCCTGGGTTTTGCTGCCGGCATTGCTTTCGCCCGATAAGTTGTGTTTCAGCCAAGGGTATTTTCGATTTTGGATTTCGAAGAACTCTATGGTGCCTACTTGGTCGGCCAATGCCATATTCTCCACTCTAATGTTTCTGAAACTGTTAAGGCCAACGTTTTCGCGGAGAAAATAAAGGGGCCCGGCTGCAGGTTCAAACGCTACAACCTGAATTTGTGGATTGAAACGGGCAGCTAAAAGAGAATACAACCCAATATTGGCGCCAACGTCGTAAAAACATCTAACCTTTTTAATAAGGGATTCAAAAATGGGCATGTATTCAAATTCCATAATCCCACCCCAAAACAGCTCTTTACCTAAATAACTGGTTTGATTGAGACTTAGAATGATAGGTTTGGAATTGGGCAAATCAATCCGCAAATTTCCTGTAGGTGGTATACGCAAATGGTTAGGCAAAATGGCGCCCAACGCCTTGGTGGTATTGCGCAACACATAGTTTATGTTCGGTTGATAGATCAGCCGATAAATAAATTCCATAGTTAGGTATGCCCTAAATGGGCAAACAAAAGTATAAAGGTTTGGCAGAAAAATATTTCACAACTCACGTAAATTTTCAGGCATCAACCATCCTACCTGCCCGTCGGGCAACCGTATTTCCCGCCACTCACTCATTTGATCTTCAATTTCAACCAATGTGCCTTCATGTAAAATAAAAGCGTCGGGCGATGTTTTAACGGGTGCGGTTTTTACATATACATTTTCACTTATAACCACCGCCAATTGTTCTTTCGATATGAGATAATAATATAAGCCCCAAGAAAGGCCTAAAAGCCCAAATAATGCAGTAAAAACCAAACCACCGGCTAAATACCAAGACAGCCTGTTTCTTCTCCACATAATAAAAGAAGCAGCACCTAACCAAGTGCAAAGGGCAAGGGCATAGGCAAAATAATTATGCCCCATAAAGTTTCCAAATGCCCGAAAGTACCTTTCAACCAAAGGCTTTGGCACTTGGGTAATGGCGTCAACGGTAAGCCTTTCGCTTAACTGAAGGTTGTGTTGCGCGTCTTGATATTTTGGGTCAAGGTTAAGTGCCTTTTTGTACGACCAAATGGCTTGACCTATCTTCCGACTTCGGTAATACGAATTGCCTAAATTGTAATAAAGAGCTGGACTTTCCCAACCGGCTTTCAAGAGGTTTTCATATCCCTCAATCGCACTTTGGAAATCACTTTTCGTATAGGCATCATTGGCTTTCTCGAATTCGGGCTGTTGTGCGGTTAAGGCGAACACAGCACAGAATAAAAAAACGAAAACGTATAGGTGTTTCATAGGGCTTCTTCTAGCTGTTTGAGTACCTCAAGCATCTGAAGCCGAAGGGCATTGGCTTCTACGGCCATTGGGGCATAATGCCCACTTTCTATGGTTTGTAAAAGGCTTAAAAACAACTGAACCAGTTGCATATTTAAACCATGAGCCTGAAGCACTTCGGAAACTTTTGAAGCGTTTAAATCGGCGCGGTTCAAACCAAACCGTTGCATGAGAAAGGTTTCGAGGCTTTTGTGAAGGCCGGTATAAATTTGGTCTTTAGGTAGAGCATGCAGTTTTTCAATGGCTTTATAGGCGGTTTGGAAAGCTCTTGCACGCGTAATTTGATAGCCTTTGGTGAGACGATTTTTTGAATACGCCCTAAACACCAACCATATAGAAAGCAAAATCCAAGGCATTAAAACCAGCATCAAGCGGACAAAGGCCTCACGGTTTGACTGACGATTTGTCCATTTTTGAGGACGTAAATCTAAAAATCTAATATCATTACCCAAAGCTTCAACACTTTGTTTCTCGGTGGGGCTACTTGGGCCATTACCGGCTGAAGCTAGATTGGATTCTTGCCCGCTAAGTACGCGAAGTTCTAAGGCGTCGCTTTCTAAAGTTTTGTATTGTTGGGTTTTGGTATTAAAATAGACAAATCTAAAAGGCGGTATTTTGTAAACGCCTTTATAACGCGGGATTAATAAATACTCATTGGTCTTAATCCCTTTTTGACCATATGTACCCGTTCTGAAGTCGTTGCGTATTTGTGGGTCAAAAACCTCTATTTGGCTAGGCAATTCTGGTTTGGGGAGATTGATAAAAGACAAATTACCTTGACCACTAATGGCAATCTTAAGTGTTACAGAACCATCGGCATCTACTTCATTTTCACTTAAATCAACCAGCATCTCAAAATCGCCCACTGCACCTTCAAATCCTTCAGGTTTGCCATTTTCTGGAAGGGCTTTCACTTCAATATTGGGAACTTTTAAAGAGAAACTTTGAGGAACCAAAACCACTTGGGGCCGGTTAAAAATATCGCGCCTTCCGGTTCGCATATAAGTGGGCAAGCTGCCAGAAAGATTTCCACTAACTTTAGCAGCAGGAATTTGGGGTATCAGCAGCATTCGTGTGTGAACAGTTCTCTGATAATTAATGCCATTAATCACTTCACGTCTGCTTCGTTCTGCGTCGGGAACGTCTAAAATTTGCATTTGAAACCCCTTAAAATCTGGTCTTTCTTCAATATTTGGCGCTTCAATAGATTCTGAATAATAAACTGAATACTCTACCACCAAGGGTTCGCCAACATACACACTCCGTTTAGTTGGTTCTATTCGCATAAATGCCACTTCATTGGCATCTTGATTGTTCGATTGCGATGGAGTGCGGCTGCCTTTGGCTACAACTTCTATTTCTAAAGCTTTACTTTCTAAATAATCGCCTTTATACTCGGCTCTGGCTGGTGAGATTTTTAAACGCCCGATTTTTTTTGGCCTAATGAGAAAGCCAAAACTCTGTTCTTGACTAACTCGGCCGTTTATTATTTGGGTTTGAAAGCCCCGATTAGGACCGGAAAGCAAATCGAAGTCGCTGCCAAAGTTTGGATTTTCGAAGTTGTTAACGCGTTCATTCACGGTATAGGTAACTTCTATTACATCACCCAATTCAACCCTATACCGGCTAGCTTCTGCAATGAGTTGGGGTTGAGCCCAAGCCTTTTGCAACAAAAATAGAATGAGCAAAACAGAGTACTTTTTCACCAGTCTTTCGTGCTAGTTGTTTTTTTCTTTTTTCTTTTTTCTTGCATCAGTTTTTTCTGGAGCTTTTTTTCATCCTCATCCAAAGCGTCTAACAGGCGATTTGCATCGCCTTCTTCTATTCCTTCAGATTCTCCCTCGTTAAATTGTTTGCTCTTCCGGTTTTCATTTTTATCTTTCTGAGAACCCTCGCTGTTTGGATTTGGATCGTTTTTACTGGTTTCATTTGACTCGTTGGGGTTCTGGTTTTGGCCCTCTTCTTTATTTTCCCCGGAATCACCCGAGTTTTTATCGTTGTTTTTTTGGTTTTCTTGGCTTGGGGGAGGAGACTGTATTCGCCTTAGGGCTTGGGCCAAATTGTACCTCGAATCGTCATCGGCTGGATTGAGTTTGAGCGCTTCTTTAAAAGCCTGGGCAGCTTCTTGATATTTTTTCTCCTGAAACAAACTGTTGCCATAATTGTGCATGGCTTCTGCCTGAGCTTTCCGTTTTTTGTCAAATTGTTTAGCTGCATCAAAAGCTTCTTTGGCTTCCTCAAAGCGGCCCTGTTGATAGAGCGAATTACCCAAGTTATACAAGGCATCGGGATTGTTGGGCTTACTTTCCAGACTTTTTCGATAAGCCGACTCGGCATTCGAGAAGTCGTTTTGTTTGTACGCTTTGTTTCCTTCGCGCATGCCTCCCCCAAAATTATTTTGGGCATACGCTAAATGAACGCTGCCGGAAAACAGCAAATAACAAAAGAAAACGAAACTAAGGGGCTTTACTTTCCTTGCCATTTCATTTTGCGTTCTAGTATGAAACTATCTACCAACAAAGTCAAAAGGGCCATTCCACAAAACCAATAAAATTGGTCTTCATAGTCGGTAAACAAGCTTGACTCGTAGGTGCTTTTTTCCATTTCAACAAAAGCATCACTTAACTGTTGAGCGGTTACGCGGGTATCGCGGCCCATAAAATATTGCCCTTTCCATTTTCCCGCCAAATCGCGAAGAAACGATTCGTTTAATTTGGTGATGACTTTTTGGCCATTTCGGTCTTCTTTATATCCGGAGGTTCTGCCGTAAGCGTCTTTCAATGGAATAGGAACGCCGCGAGAATTTCCAAAACCAATGGTAAATATTTTTATTCCCGATTCATCTGGATCCCAGCCGCCAATCCCGCCTTCATGGTCTTCACCATCGCTCAAAATAACCAGAACTTTTGAATGTTTTTCAGTTGAATTTAACATGCCTACCGCCAATTCAATAACTTCATCAAAGGCAGTTCCCTGTCGCGAAACCATATCGGGGCCCAAACCATCTAAAAACAAACGTGCAGCAGATAAATCGGAGGTAACGGGTAAAATGGGATAGGCTTCACCGGCATAAGCAATAAGTCCTACTCTATCGCCTCCTAAATTGTCTATACAGTTTGATATGAGTTGCTTGGCGCGAAGGAGGCGGTTAGGCCGAGTGTCTTCAGCCAACATACTATTTGAAACATCCAATGCGAAAACTATGTCTATTCCTTCACGCTTAAAAGTTTCCATTTTACTGCCCGATTGCGGATTGGCAAGGGCTACACTTAGCAAAGCAATAACAATTACGGCAGCACTTAGTTTGATAACTTGTCGACCGGTGCTGTATTTCGGAACCAGATTTTCGAATGGAAAATCTGCTCCTAGCCGTTTCCGTATGCGTCTTTTCCAGAGCAATTGCGAGAATTGCAAAATGAAGAGAAGTGGGATGCTTAATAACCACCACAATTGTTGGGCTTCTTCTAAACGTTCCATTAGGTGAGTCCGCGGATAAGTGTTAAACGAATAAGCCACTCCAACGAAAAAAGCACTAAAGCCAAAAACACAAAGGGTCGAAAATGTTCTTTGAATGCATAAAAGCGCAACTCTTGAACTTCTTTTCTTTCAAGACGATCTATTTCGGTATAAATATTTTCGAGCGATTGGTTGTCGGTAGCCCTGAAATATTTGCCGCCTGTAGATTCTGCAATGCGCTTCATGAGGTCTTCATCTATTTCTACCGGTAGATTTCGAAACACCAATTGACCTGAAAAATCATAGCCTACAGGAGTAGGAGCGGTTCCGTTGGTTCCAACTCCAATAGTGTAAACGCGTAAGCCGTATGTAAGGGCTAAATCAGCGGCTGTGGTTGGGTCTATTTGACCGCTGTTGTTCACACCATCGGTTAAAAGTATAATGACTCGGCCTTCGCCAGTACCTTTTCTCAATCGGTTCACCGATGTGGCTAAACCCATTCCAATAGCTGTTCCGTCTTCAATTTGACCATATTTCAGATCTTTTAATGCATTTAAGAGAATGTTCTGGTCGGTGGTTAGTGGTGAGAGGGTATAACTTTCGCCGGCAAATACAACCAAAGCAATTCTGTCCCCCACTCTCGATTGAATAAATCGCTTCGCTACTTCGCGCATAGCGTCGAACCTGTTTGGCGATAAATCTTTTGCCAACATGCTGGCCGAAACATCAAAGGCAAGCACTATGTCAATGCCCTGGCTGTTTTTGCTTCGAACACTGGTGTCGCGTTGGCGAGGCCTACTTAAGGCCACAATGAGCAAGGCCAAAACCAAAATGCGTAAAAAAGGCAAGTGTTCTGCCAAATAACTTCGCCATCCACGCACTTTAAAGAGCGGGGAAGCATAAGATACCCTAATGCTTGCCTTTCTGGTTTTGCGCTGTTTCCATAAATAAACAGCCAGCGGAGGCAGCAACAGGAAGAGCCAAAAGGCCTCCGGAAACTGGAACTCAAGATCCTGGGGTAGCAAGTTCATTGGATTCAGGATATTGAACAATAAAATGTTTTATACAAGCCACTTCACTCAAAGGGTTTTCAACGAAGCTGAAATTTTCGGCGTATTTGGCTGCGTCGGCTCGTAGCAAGTACTGTTTAAGCACCAATTGGTCTTCGGTTTTGAGTTTTATGTTAATTAGTTTACCGGCTAATTCAGTTCCAGACATTTCCATAGCCGGAATATGGTATACAGTTTCTAAATATTCCCTTAAAACATCGGTTAAATCCGTATAAAATTCCCTGGCTCCTTTTTGCCAAAGGGCACTTTTCTCTATGTTATCTAAGGTTTTTAAAGCCAATTCTCTGGGGGTAAGGGTAGAGTCAAATGAATCTTGAGTTGGCTTTTTCTTTAGTTTTAATTTAAAAATGAGGTAAATAAGAAGAGACAAAAGCCCTAAAATGATGGCTGGTATTATGGCCCATCTCCACCAATCAAAAGGTGCTTTACGGATGTTTTTAATGTCTTTTATTTCAATGTTCGGTTCAGGCTCTGGAAAGCCCACATACACAAATCGGGCTTCAAGTCGCAATGCCAATGAGTCGCTATAAACAGGCAATAGATTTAACAAATGATAACCCGAATCAAAACGTGTTAATTCGAGGGTTTTAATCCATGACTGTTTGGTTAAAAATGCATTGCTGTCTAGGCTTTGATTAAGCATTATCCAATTGGTATCGGCGGGCTTCAGGCCAAGGTTGAGCCAGTTTTTAGGCGCATTTTCTCTGGAAACAGTTATAAAAAGAGGTTCACCAATTAAAATGCTATCGGAAGAAAGTTGCAACGAGAGCGTTTCCTGCCCGCATAAAAGGAATGGCAATAAGAAAAAAGTAAGACACAGTTGTTTCATCGTTTATTGCGGCTTTTAAAAAAGGCCAATAACGATTGGGCATATGAATGCCCAAGCTGCATTTCTATTTTTCCTGCTCCAGAAGTTTGAACAAATCGACTGAAATTGCTTGCAAACCTTTGCATTTGCTCATTGTAGTGGCGTTGTACCCTTTTATCGCCAAAATCTATCCATTGTAAATGACCATTTTCGGCATCCAGAACCGGGCTTACACCTAAGTTGGGAAGTTGTTTTTCGAAAGCATCCCAAATTCTAAAGCCAATTAAGTCGTGGCGGCGTGCCGTAAGTCTAAGAGATTTTTCATACCCATCGTTTAAAAAATCGGATAGTAAAAACACAATACCTCTTTTTCGCTGTACGGCATTTAAGTACTGAAGAGCTTGATTGATGTCGGTTCCTTGTCCTGAAGGTTTGCATTCGAGCATTTCGCGAATTATGCGTAACACTTGAAACCTTCCTTTTTGCGGAGGTATGAATCTTTCTATTCTATCACTGAAAAGAAGAAGGCCTACTTTATCGTTGTTAAGAAGTGCAGAAAATGCCAGAGTGGCGCCAATTTCTGTAATAACATCACGCCGCATTTGACCTTTAGAGCCAAAATTGCCGGAGCCTGAAATGTCGGCCACAATCATTAGCGTAAGCTCACGTTCTTCTTCAAAAACTTTTACATAAGGTTCTCGTAAACGCGCGCTAACATTCCAATCAATGCTTCTAATATCGTCTCCGTATTGATAGGCGCGCACTTCGCTAAACGAAATGCCACGCCCTTTAAATGAACTGTGGTATTCGCCGCTAAAAATATGGTTGCTCAGGCGCCGGGTTTTAATTTCAATTCGCCTTACTTTTTTGAGTAATTCTCTCGTGTCCATAATATCCTTATGGTACTTCTACAGCATTGAGTATTTCGGTTACTATGTCCTCAGTTTTGAGGTTTTCGGCCTCTGCTTCGTAGGTAAGACCAATTCGGTGTCTTAAAACATCGAGGGCCACCGCGCGCACATCTTCCGGAACCACATAGGCTCTATGCTGAATAAAAGCATGCACACGTGAGGCCCTAGCCATTTGTATGCTGGCTCGGGGTGACGCGCCAAATTGGATAAGGGGTTTTAGTCGAGCAATCCGATAATCTTCGGGTTTTCGGGTGGCAAACACCAAATCCAGAATGTATTGTTCAATTTTGGCATCCATATAAATGCCATCAATTAACCTTCGGGCCTCTACTATTTGATTGAGGTTAACCACCGGTTTAATAACTGGAACATCATCGCGCATGTGCATGCGTAATATTTCCCTTTCCTCGTCAATTTTGGGGTAAGTAATGACCGTTTTTAGCATAAAACGGTCCATTTGTGCCTCTGGCAATGGGTAGGTACCTTCTTGTTCTACGGGGTTCTGTGTGGCTAAAACAAGAAATGGTTTAGGCAAAAGAAAGGTTTCTTCACCTAATGTAACTTGGCGCTCTTGCATAGATTCGAGCAAGGCGCTTTGCACTTTTGCCGGCGCACGGTTTATTTCGTCGGCCAATACGAAATTGGCGAAAATGGGCCCCTTCTTAACATGAAACTCGCCTTTGTGCATGTTATAAATTTGGGTTCCGAGTAAATCTGTAGGCAAGAGATCGGGAGTAAACTGAATCCGCGAGTAAGTTGCGTCTATGGCCGAAGCCAAGCTTTTAATGGCGAGGGTTTTGGCCAAACCCGGAACGCCCTCTAACAATATATGGCCGTTTCCTAGTAGGGCGATAAGAAGCCTGTCGAGCATAAATCGTTGACCGACAATAACTTTTCCTAGCTCCAAATGAAGCATATCTACAAAAGCACTTTCTTGTTGAATGCGCGCATTGAGCGCCTGAATGTTGCTTTCAGCAGCTGTGTTTTCCATAGTTTAGGTAAGGTGGTACAAAGCAAACAGCTTAAAACATGTAGTGGCGTTAATAAGCTGTTAATCGGGGCGCTATAATCGGGAATTTTTATCGCTTAACAGTCAATTCGCTTTCCTATTTTCGTTCAACTTTTCTGACTTACCAAGATTGATACTCAACGCGCTTAAATTTTTCGCCATTTTAATGGTCTTATGCCCGACGAAAGCAAGGGCACAAGCCGTTTTAGATTTAAGTTCGTACAACTTTTGGAAGTCGGATCCGGTTTCTTTAGACGTAAATTGGGATTTATATCCGAATCAGTTTTTAACGCCACATAGGCGACACCCGGAACTCCTATCAAACGAAGTTAAGTTTTCAAAACTGTGGAACGATATTGACGGTTTCGGCAGCCGATGGTCGGGAAGTGGTTATGCCTCATATCAAGTTACACTTAAGCTGCCTGGCGATTACCCAAAATTGGGAATCCGAATTTTGGATATGTACACAGCTTATCGTTTGTATGCCGATGGCGAGTTAATAGCAGCAAGTGGTGTGCCCGGCACTATGCCCGAAACCACTGTGCCGAAATGGATACCTAACATTGCGGCCTTACCGGTAGGTAAAGACAGTGTATTGCTAACCTTGCACATAGCGAATTTTACACACTTTAAGGGAGGTCCGGGGAGACCCATTTTTTTAGGGAATTTGAGTACATTTCAGTTTCAGCGTAAGCGAGAATCTACATTAATTACTTTGCTGGCAGGCGGATTAATTATTGGAGGTCTTTTCTTTTTGGGATTGTTTTTATACGATAGGCGAGATAAAACAGTTTTATACTTTTCTCTTTTTTGCGTGTTTTACTCGTATAGGGTGTTTGCTTCTCAAACCTATGTTTTGCACGAATTGGCACCGGAATTGAACTTTTTTCTTACAATTCGACTTGAGTATTTGAGTTTGTATTTTTCTTTAATTCTATTTGCTATTTTCCTTAGAAACCTATATCCAGATGAGATGAATACTTGGGGTCTTCGGATTTTCCAGTATTACACTATATTTCAGGTTATAATTGTTGTATTTCCTGTGTATTATTTTACTGCCTTATTTCCTGTATATCTATATGCAGCACTGGTTTTCATGTTTTACAGTTTTTGGGTATTTATTATGGCGGCTTGGAATAAGAGATTGGGCGCAACTCTAGCTTTGAACAGCAGTTTGCTGTTATTGTCATCTTTTGTTTTGCTCATTTTAGAGTTTTGGCAACTAATTCCACCTCAGCCTTTGATTTTAATTGTTTTGTATTTCGCTTTCTTCTTAACACAGTCTTTAACTCTATCTTACCGATTTGGAATTAATCAACAAAGACTATTATGGAGGGCGGAGGCTTCTTCGAGAAGTAAAACGGAGTTTATCTCGAATATGAGCCATGAGCTTAGAACGCCTTTAAATGCCATACTTGGCGCGGCCAGTTTGCTCGAAAATCAGCTCGATTCACCCAACCATAAACGTCAGGTAGGAAGCATGCGCAAACATGCAGAACATCTAACGAATGTAATTAATGAAATTCTGAGTTTTTCGGAGCTGGAAACAGATGATATTAAGCTTAAGGATGAGTCTTTCGATGTTCAGGATGTATTTAATCGATTAACTGTATCATTAGAAAGTATCAAGGATCAAAAGCCCATTCATATACAACTGAAATACGACAATTTGCTAAGCAATCAGTTAGTAGGTGATGTTATGAAATTTAAGCAGGCCCTGTCTCATTTAGGTGGCACTTTGGTAAGGCATATGGATCAAGGCGATTTAACCATAGAAGTTTGGTCTGCCGGTGAGATGGACCAAAAGTATGGATTGAACGTAAAATTCAAGTTCAACCACAGTATGATGCCATCAAATTTGATTGATATATTTTTAAATCCCAAAGCCAGCTTTTCTCCAAATAAAGTTATGCGATACGATTCTCATGCTGTTGGTTTGCATACAGCTTCACAAATTGTTCTGGCTTTGAAGGGAAAAACATTTGCAGAAGGTATACCAGTTAACACCTTAGGTATACGGGTTCATTTTGAGAAAGCGTTTAAAGGTCGATCAGAATCGCCACGACCAATTAACCCTAAGCTGAAAATTTTAGTGGTAGAAGACAACCCGGTTAACCGTCGACTAATCGAAATGATGTTTAACAGTTTCGGGCTAATTGTGTCTATGGCAGAGGATGGAGAGAGTGCTTATCATAAAGCATTAGGCGAACATTTCGACTTGATATTTATGGATTTGCGCATGCCGGTAATGGATGGTTTAGAAAGTACTCGAATCATTCTTCGCGACTGCCAGCCAAAACCAGTCATAATTGCTCTAACGGCTAACTCAACGGAAGATGATAAGCGATTGGCGTTTGAAGCGGGTATGCGTGACTTTATGACAAAGCCGTTAAAAATCAATGATCTAAAATCGGTTATTTTGAAATGGCAAGACGAAGTAAAAAGGACTACGTGAAGAGCACGCTACGTCGCTTCTAAGTTTCTAAATGCCTCAACAGCCAGTTGGTAAGAATTAAGTCCGAAACCACTAATAGTGCCAATGCAACGGCTGGCTGTAGTAAGGATCTGTCTGTAGGACTCTCTTTGATAAATTTGGCTTATATGCACTTCGATACATTTTGAAGTTATGGCCGAAATGGCGTCTGCAACAGCAACTGAAGTGTGACTATAACCTCCGGGATTTATTATTATGTGGGCTCCGTCCATACCCACCAAATGAAGTTGGTCAACCAATGCGCCTTCCCAATTGCTTTGGAAATACCCAAACTGAATTTCCGGGTAACTCCTTTTCAGCATTTCTAAAAAAGATTCAAAACTGTTATGTCCGTAAACAGCAGGTTCTCGCAAACCAAGTAAGTTTAGGTTTGGGCCGTTAATGATTTCGATGCGCATAAATGGATTTAGCAAGGTATTTTTTCTACACGTTTGGCATGTCGGCCACCTTCAAATTCGCTTGTAAGAAATTGATTTATGCAATTTAGTGCGGTTTCGGTGTCTATATATCGCGCTGGAAGTGCCAACATATTGGCGTTATTGTGGGTTCTGGCAAAATGCGCCAATTCGGGAAGCCAGCAAAGTGCCGACCTTATTTCGGCATATTTGTTAACTGTCATGTTGATGCCATTACCGCTTCCACAAATAACGATGCCCATCTTGCATTGGCCGCTCACTACAGATTTGGCCGCGGGATGTCCGTAATCCGGATAATCGGTACTGGCCTCCGAATAAGTGCCAAAATCATCAACCTCAATGCCTTGGATTTCAAGATGGTTTTTCACCTTTTCTTTTAATTCAAAACCCGCGTGGTCAGAAGCTAAAGCTATTTTCATCAATTCTTTATTTTAATTCGTCTAAGGTCGTTAGCTTTTAAGAAAAAACAACAACTTTGATGAGAGTTCAACAATGAAAGCTTGAAGGTGTTTTATATGTTATGTTAAACGAAGTTCAGATAGATCGAATTATCGAAATGGCTTGGGAAGACAGGACCCCATTTGAGGCCATACATTCTCAATTTGGGCTTAATGAGGCGGATGTTATTTTACTAATGCGCAATGAAATAAGTCATGGTGCTTTTAAGCGTTGGCGAAAACGGGTAAGCGGCAGAAGCACGAAACATTTAAAGCTTCGTTCGCAAATAGTGGGTCGATTTAAATGCAGCAGACAAAGGGCTATTTCAAGCAATCGTATCTCGAAGCGGTGAGAATTCAAAGGGTTTTAATAGCCATTTTTTGGTTATGCTTGGTTTCGGGCGCTCATGCTCAAACTGTAAAGTTGTCGAGGAAGAATTTAAAAGAAATTCCTTGGGATAAGATTGGTTCTGGTACGCGAGAATTGGATTTGCGAAGGAATAAATTACAGTCTTTCCCCCAAGAACTAGGTCGGCTAGATTCCTTAAAAAGTTTAAGGCTCGCTGGTAATCCTCTCAGCTTCCCCGATACATTAATGGGGTTTAATGCCTTGGAGTATTTAGACCTTTGGGATGCACACATCCGGCAGGTGCCAAAGGTGGTTATGGGATTTGAAAACTTAAAGACTTTAGATCTTCGAAATACATTTTTAGATGAAAGTGATCGAGAAAAATTGGAAAAAGTTTTCCCGAGCGCGAATATTTTACTTACTGAAAGGTGCGATTGCAGGCCAAAACGTTGGTGAAAGATAGTATTGCCAGAAACTTAAAAGCCAGTTTAATTTAATCAGAGAATTATGTTTAAATGAGATCCGTTTAAATCAATCGCTATTTGTTGACCGGCCACAAGAACCAACAGCTTTTTTTGATAAGCTGGTAGGCCAAACGAAATGTTTTCAGGTGTAGAAGCGCGAATACCGGTTTTCCAAACCACTTGACCATCTAAGGTTTTGATAACCACAACTCCATCAGCTGGAGATGTAATTCTGATTTGCACATCTTGGTGGGTTTTCCAATCGAAATTATCGGCCACTACCAATTCGTCCATTAAGTTGGTAACAGGCTTATCGGCCATGATGTCGCGTTCTTTGGCACAGCCAATGGCGAACACACTTAGTAAAATGAAGGCGATGGCAGAAGATATTTTCATTTCGTTGGCACTTTAATTGTTCGAAAAGGGTTATGCGAAGGGTGTGCCACTCAACACAAAGATTTATTTAATCATCTAATAAGCAATATATTATGTCGTTTATTTAGTTTAATAGGTTTCGTTTCCGACACGCACTTTTCCCAAAAGTGGATTTAATTTATTCAAAATGGGCCTGTCGGTTTAATTTAGAAATTATACCTTTAAGAGATTTAGTTATTTAAAGCCACCGTAATGGCACAAAAGAAGAAGCCAATGATTGGTGGTCACTGGCTTTTCTTTTGAGTTTTTGATTGAGTTCAGAAATTAGAATACTCTTGAGGCCACGTCTTTAACGGCTTCGCTTTTACCCATTGAATAAAAGTGCAGGGCAGGCACACCTTTTTGAATTAATTCTTTGCATTGTTCAACACACCATTCAATGCCTAATGTTCTTATTTGATCATTGGTTGAGCATTTTAGGGCTTCATCTGTTAGGGCATCTGGGAAATCAATATGAAAAAAATGGGGGATGGTGCTAAGTTGTTTTAGGCTGGTGAGAGGTTTAATGCCCGGTATAATGGGGATATTAATGCCTTCAGCCCGGCAGCGGTCTACAAAATGGAAGTATTTCTGATTGTCGAAAAACATTTGTGTAACAATGTATTCTGCACCAGCTTCAACTTTTTGTTTGAGATATTGAATATCGGTTTTAAGATTTGGGGCTTCGTAGTGCTTTTCTGGATAAGCCGCCACCCCCACACAGAAATTGGTGTGCTGTTCGTTTAATACGTCTTCGTGAAGGTATTTGCCTGTGTTTAAGTCTTTAACCTGTTTTAGCAAGTCAATGGCGTATGCATGTCCACTGGGTTCAGGTTTAAAAATACCTTCACTGCGAATGGGGTCGCCTCGAAGCACCAATACATTATCGATGCCTAAAAAATTGAGGTCAATTAAGGCGTATTCTGTTTCTTCTTTTGTAAACCCCCCACAAATGATATGGGGAACAGTGTCTACCCTATACTTATACTGAATTGCGGCGCAAATTCCAACAGTCCCTGGTCTTTTACGGGTAGTAACTTGTTCAAGCAGACCATTTTCGCGTTTTTTAAGCACGAATTCTTCTCGGTGAGAGGTTACATCTATAAAGGCAGGCTTAAACTCCATTAAGAGGTCAATAGTATGGTATATGTCATTAATATTATGGCCTTTAAGTGGGGGTAGAATTTCGAAACTGAATAGAGTTTTACCCTGTGCGCGTTCTAAATGCTCGGTTATTTTCATGGGTTGTTTATTAAATTGGGTGCAAGCCAACGTTCGGCTTCTTTTGTTTCGATGCCTCTTCTTTGGGCGTAATCTAATAATTGGTCGGTTTGTATTTTCCCTAAAGCGAAGTATCGGGCTTTTGGATGGGCAAAATAGTATCCGCTAACTGAAGCAGCTGGCATCATGGCCATGTTTTCTGTTAAATATGCTCCTGTATATTGTTGAACATGTAGCAGATTAAAAATGCTTTTTTTCTCCAAATGATCGGGGCAAGCTGGATAACCGGGCGCAGGACGTATTCCACGGTATTTTTCGCGAATAAGGCTTTCTAAATCAATTTGTTCGTCGGCATTATAGCCCCAGAATTCTTTTCTTACGCGATAATGCAAATACTCTGCAAACGCTTCTGCAAGGCGATCGCAGAGGGCTTTGGCCAAAATGGAATTGTAGTCGTCTAAATTGGTTTCAAATTCTGTGGTGATCATATCAAGCCCTTCACCCGCTGAAACGCTAAACGCTCCTATATAATCCTCTATGCCACTGTTACTTGGGGCAATAAAGTCGCTTAGGCTATAATAGTATTGATCTTCAGAAAAGGTTTGTTGCTGGCGAAGACATAAAAAGGAAGTAAGTAGTTGGCCATCTTTATCATAAACCGAAATGGTATCGTTTGTATGAGAACAAGATTTAAAAAGGCCATAAACGCCTTTTGGTCGTATCCGGTTATGGTCTTGCCAATCGTCCAGCATGCATTGAGCATCTTTATAGAGTTTTTGGGCTTCTTCGCCAATAATGGGGTTGTTAAGAAGTTTAGGAAATCGGCCATGAAGTTCCCACGCTAGAAAAAATGGACTCCAATCTATAAAGGGTCTAAGGTCCTTAATGGAAGCCTCGATTGGAAATACACCCAGACGGTTTGGCTTATAAACTTTGGCTTCTTCCGCAATCCAAGGCATGGCTTTAGAGCGAGCTTCTTGCAAACTAAGCATTTGCGTTTGGCTCTGTTTGTTCAAATAGCCTTGTCGGATTCGTGTGTATTCTTGTTCTATTTCCAGCTTGTATGAAGTGTTTCGAGCGTTTAACAGACTACCAGCCACAGTAACGGCTCTTGAGGCGTCGTTTACATGAATAACGCCATGTGGATATTGGGGTGAAATTTTTACCGCCGTGTGTGCTTTTGAAGTGGTGGCTCCTCCAATCATTAAAGGAATGGAAAGGCCTAATCGTTTCATTTCTTTGGCAACATAAACCATTTCGTCGAGCGAAGGGGTAATAAGGCCACTTAGGCCAATAATATCTACATTTTCTTTTTGTGCAGCTTCCAATATTTTCTCGGCCGGAACCATTACGCCTAAATCAATAATTTCATAGTTGTTACATGCCAATACCACTCCAACAATGTTCTTTCCGATGTCATGAACATCTCCTTTTACAGTGGCCATTAAAATTTTGCCGGCGTTTTGCTTGCTGCCATTATGCTTTTCAGCTTCTAAGAAAGGCTGTAAATACGCAACAGCTCTTTTCATAACACGAGCCGATTTAACCACTTGAGGTAAGAACATTTTGCCTGAAGCGAACAAATCACCAACCACGCGCATGCCATCCATTAAAGGCCCTTCTATAACGGCAAGTGGTTTTTGAAGTTCATCCAGCATTTCACTAGTATCAGCTTCAATGAAGTCAGCTATCCCTTTTACCAAAGCATATTTTAAGCGTTCAATAGCTGAGCTTGAGCGCCATTCGGCTTGCTGAATTTCTTTCTTTTCCCCTTGTTCAACAGACGATGCGAATTGTAATAGGCGTTCGGTGGCATCGTCTCGTTTGTCGAGAAGTACATCCTCTACAAACTCAAGCAATTTTTGATCAATTGTTTCGTAAACGGTAAGTTGAGAAGGATTTACAATGCCCATATCCATGCCATTTTTAATGCCATGAAATAGAAAGGCAGAATGCATGGCTTCGCGAACGGCCTCATTGCCTCTAAACGAAAAACTCACATTACTCACGCCTCCGCTAACGCGAGCATGAGGCAAATGACTTTTAATCCAATTTGTGGCCTCAAAAAAGTCGAGAGCATTTTTACGATGTTCTTCCATGCCCGTTCCAACTGGGAAAATATTGGGGTCGAAAATTATGTCTTGAGGAGGAAAATGGATTTTTAATGTAAGAAGATCGTAAGCTCTTTTGCAAATATTTATTCGTCGCTCCAAAGTATCGGCTTGTCCGTTTTCGTCGAAGGCCATAACAATCAAAGCAGCACCATAATATTTTACTTTCCGGGCTTGTTGAAGAAAAATCTCTTCACCTTCTTTTAGACTTAAGCTATTTACCACGCCTTTGCCTTGAATGCATTTAAGTCCGGCTTCTATGATTTCCCATTTTGAAGAGTCAATCATAACAGGAATACGGGCAATATCGGGTTCAGAAGCGATAAGATTTAGGAAATGGCTCATAGCGGCTGCTCCATCAAGCATACCTTCATCCATATTTACATCTAAAATTTGGGCCCCGTTTTCAACTTGTTCGCGAGCAATTTCGAGGGCCTCATCAAATAGCCCATTCTTAATTAGCTTTAAGAACTTACGGCTTCCGGTCACATTGCAGCGCTCGCCGATATTGACGAAATTCGTGTTTTTGTCAATAATAAGTGGCTCTAATCCAGAAAGTTTTAATGGAAGGGAATGGGTCTTAACTGGGTTCAAGAGTAGGTGTGTTATTCAGTTTTAGGGCAAATGGGGCTTGGATTCTGAAATGGTAGTTGAGATGTGCTTGCTGTGTTCTTCTATCATCGATTTAATCTGACGAATATGTTCTGGGCCTGTTCCGCAACAACCCCCTAAAACATTTACAAGGCCCATTTCTAAATAAGGCAAAAGTTGTTTGCGCATTTCCTCAGGTCCCTGATCGTATTCGCCAAAAGCATTTGGCAAACCCGCATTGGGGTGAGCGGATATTTTAAAAGGTGATTTGCGTTTTAATTCTTGCACATAGGGCAAAAGCTGATCAGCCCCTAAGGCGCAATTAAAGCCAATACTAAACAAAGGAAAATGTGACATAGATATTAAAAAAGCCTCTACTGTTTGGCCGCTTAATGTTCTACCGCTTGCATCTGTTATTGTTCCACTTACCATTACTGGAATTTCTTTATGATTTTGATCGAAGGCTTCCCTAATGGCCATGAGTGCTGCCTTTGCATTAAGGGTATCGAAAACAGTTTCGACCAGAAGACAGTCGACTTCTGCGCTTAACAATGCCATACATTGTTCAAAATAGCACAATTTAAGCGTGTCGAAGTCAATAGCTCGAAAACCGGGCTTATTAACATCTGGCGAAAGCGAGGCTGTTCGGTTGGTAGGGCCAATACTGCCTGCAATAAAACATGGCCTTGGATCGGTTTTATTGAAGAATTCTATAGCGGTTCTAGCACGAGCTACGGCTTCGGTATTTAATTCATAAACGAACTCTTGCATGTGATAATCGGCCATAGATACAGAATTCGAGTTAAACGTATTGGTTTCGAGAATATCTGCGCCTGCTACTAGGTAATCTAAATGAATGTTTTCGATTATCGCTGGCTGAGTTATGCACAACAAATCGTTGTTGCCTTTAAGAGGGTGAGGCCAATTTTTGAAGCGTACGCCTCTGTATTGCTCTTCGCTTAATCTATGAGTTTGAATTTGGGTACCCATGGCTCCGTCGAGTACCAGAATACGCTCTTGAGCCAACGTTTCTAAGGTCTTTTTCATGCGCAATGTTTATGGGCGTATCGAAAAAGAACCTCAGCGTATTAAAAGGCTGATTACCCTTATCTCCCTCCAATATAGGAGGTGGGATTTGGCACCTTCACGCTTTTGTAGGAATAGCGTGGGTTGCCAAGACGTCTTTGGGCCCAATCCCTCGGTCTTTCTCGATAAGCAGCGCGAATATAATTCAATTCAATGCAGTTGTATCCGATTGGAGAGCTGTAATTGGTATTTTTTATTTTGTGGTAGTAAATATAAATACAGTACCATGTATTGCATAATACCAAGTTAGACCATTATCTTTGCTACGCATTTAACCTCATGCAGTCATGAACACTATAAACCAAGTATGAATACCGAAAACGCAAAAGCGCAAATGCGTAAAGGTGTGCTCGAACTATGCATTCTGGCCCTGCTTCACGAAGGACCGGCCTATGCGCCCGATTTAATGGAAAGACTAAAGACCAGTGAGCTTATGGTGGTAGAAGGCACATTATACCCTTTACTTACACGTATGAAAAACAGCGGATTGTTAACGTATAAATGGGAAGAGTCTAAATCTGGACCTCCGCGCAAATACTATAGCCTCACAGAAGCTGGACGGCTGACTTACAATGACTTGAAGCAAGGATGGAACGAATTGGTTCGCTCTATTGAACAAATTTTACAAAAAACCGAATTATGAACCCAACGTTAAACGCAAATCTAGCGGGATTTGCCTTGCATTTCGATGAGCAAGCCTACCGCCAATTAAAAGCTTATTTAGACAGTGTCCGTCAGCATTTGGGAAATACCCTTGGACGTGATGAAATAATTCAGGATGTTGAGGCCAGGTTGGTTGAAATTTTTCAATCTCGTTTAGACGGCAAGCGCGACGTTATAGGAAAAGAGGATGTTGATTATGCTATTGAAATCTTAGGAAAACCCGAGGCATTTAGTTTGGGAGAGGAAGATCAATCCACTATTTCAAATAGCGATCAGATTGTAAAACCCTCAAAGCGCATATTTCGAGATCCCGATAACAAAGCGTTGGGAGGGGTTTGCGGGGGTCTAGGGGCCTATTTTGGAATTGATCCCGTTTGGATAAGGCTGGCTTTTGTGGCCCTCACTTTATTGCCTCTGGGGGGTATATTGGTTTACATCATTATGTGGATTGTGGTGCCGATGGCCAAAACAACTGCCGATAAGTTGCAAATGAGAGGAGAGGCGGTTAACCTTTCTACCATCGAACGCTCGGTAAGAGAAGAGCTTTTTCGGGTAAAGGAAACGGCTGATAAGGGTTTCCCAAGAGCAGCACAAGGATTGGGGAAAGTCGGAAAGTTTGCAGATGATGTTTTTAAGTTAATAGGACGGTTCATCAGACTGACATTTCAAACAGTTTTTAAGGTGATTAGGGCTTTGCTTATTGCATTGGGTATTTTCGGCTTACTGATTATTGCAGTTAGCTTGTTTTGGAGTTTACCCTGGACAATTGGGCATTCTGTTTATTCACCAAAAGAAGCTTTGGTATTGCTTCACGATGTGCTACAGTTTCCCGGTGGGTATGGGGTTTTTGTAAGCGGAGTTCTGCTCTTTTTAGTTCCTCCTGCCTTATTTGCTCTAAGTGTATTAATTCGATACTTTTTCAAATTGCCCAAGTTGAACCCAATAATTGGTCGTTCGGCATTGGTTTTAAGTATTTTAGGGTTTCTACTCTTGGGATATGCGGTTTCGGCAACAACCCGTGTATTTAAAGAAGAAGGGGAAACAATTGAGCGCATAGATTTGCCACCGGGTTTGGGGCCTATCTTCTTAAAAAGCCTAGAGTTGGGCGAATTGAATGGACCAAAGTTTTCGATAGAAATAAATGGAGTTAAGCGAGATTGGTACTTTAATACCGATGCTAAGCATATAGGATTGGTAAATGTAGAAATCCATTCAACCCAAGAGGAACAGTCTTACTTTAGAATTGAACGCCATGCTAGGGGTGTTGATCGTTCACAAGCCCGAAAAAACGCATCTTCGATTGTTTTTATTCCAGAATTCAATGACACTTTGATCTCAATACCCACCCATTTTACCTTATTCAACCAAACGCCCTTTCGTGGCAATTATGTAGAAGTAAAACTGTATTTGAACGAAGGCACTGAGATTTATCTCGATCCGAGCTTAGATGGTCTGCTTGAAAGTTCAGAAAATGCACTTGGCCATGAGGCTTATAGAACTTTGGGGTTCAAATGGAAAATGACTAATGGGCAATTGGTTTGTTTAAATTGTCCTGAAGAAGAATCGAAAGTAGGAAGCGATTCTAAAGATGACCCATGGCAGGATTTGGAGAATATTCCGGAGCGTCCATAATATTCATAAACAGGCCGTTGTTCAAGTTTGACGGCCTTCTTTTTATTAGGCTTTTAGAATTCATGTCATTTCAAAGGCTACAAGCATGGGTTTTCAATAGCTTTGTTGCTCAATCCTCCCCCTTATGTTAGAGCTTTCGAAACGTGTTATGATGATGGATGAATCGCAAACCATTGGCATGGCGCGCAAAACCAGAGAACTGGGTGAAAAAGGCATCAAAGTAATTAGCCTCACTTTAGGAGAACCAGATTTTAATGTTCCTGAATTCGCAAAAGAAGCGGCCATTCAGGCTATTCAAAACAACTATTCGCATTATACGCCAATTGCTGGATATACCGAATTAAGAAAAGCCATAGCCCGCAAGTTTGAGCGTGATAACCAATTGAATTATACCGCCGATGAAATTGTGGCTTCTACGGGTGCCAAGCAAAGCATCGCCAATGCCGTTTTGGCACTTGTAAATCCCGGCGATGAGGTCATCATTCCAATGCCTTTTTGGGTAAGTTATACTGAAATAGTTAAATTGGCAGAGGGTGAAATGGTTTTCATCCCTACAACGGCTAAAGAAGGATATAAATTTTCGGCCAATCAATTAGAAAGGGTATTGACCGAAAAGAGCAAACTGCTCATTTTTAGCAATCCTTGTAATCCAAGCGGGGCCGTTTACGAACCAGAAGAGCTAGCCGAAATTGCTAAGGTGGTAGCACGGCATCCCAATTTATTCGTTATAAGCGACGAAATTTATGAGCTTATTAGATATGAAGGTTCCCATAAGAGCTTTGCTGGTTTTGATGGAATGTGGGAGCGAACTGTAACGGTAAACGGAATGTCTAAAGGTTTTGCCATGACCGGATGGCGATTGGGCTATATAGGCGCCCCTTTAGATATTGCCAAAGCATGCGATAAACTTCAGGGTCAGTTTACTTCGGCACCAAATTCTATTGCACAAATGGCAGCCATAACGGCCTTAGACGCTTCACCAAAAGAAGTTTCCTACATGTTAGAAGCATTTCGAAATCGCAGAAAGTTGATGTTTGACTTAATGAAAAAACTTTCTGGGTTTGAAGTGGCCTTACCCGGAGGAGCATTTTATCTGTTTCCCGATATAAGCTATTGGTTGGGAAAAGTCATCAAGGGAAGAAAAATTGAAACTTCTACAGATTTTTGTATGCTTTTATTAGAAGAAGCTCATGTTGGAACGGTTCCGGGCGATGCTTTTGGTTCACCAAATTCTATTCGACTGTCTTATGCAACTTCTGAAGATAATATAAAAGAAGCCATCTATAGAATTTCAGAAGTTTTGAAGGCATGAGTTTAAAAGATTTTGAAAGCGAAATTTCTGGATTTAATAGTCTGTTTGACAAGGTTATTGAAGAGTATCATTTTATTGATGAAATAGACCAACCAATGCCTCAAAGTGGCAAAGGCCATTTGTTTTATGAAAAGTGCTGGATTGATACCGTTCAATGGCACTTAGAAGATGAAATCAGAAGGCCAGGTTTGGATGCACAGGCTGGAATGTTGCTTAAAAAAAGAATAGATTACAGCAATCAAGAGAGGACAAATAAAGTAGAGCAAATTGATGATGCGTTTGTTGAACGTTTTAAGGAGATAATTCCAAAAGAGAATGCGCGTTTAAATACAGAAAGTCCGGCTTGGGCTTTAGACCGATTGAGCATTTTAGCGCTAAAGATTTTCCATATGAGGGTGGAGACACTCCGAGACGATGCAGATACAAGACATATTGAAAACTGTTTGAAAAAACTCGATGTATTACTGGAACAACGCTGCGATTTAAGTCTTTCCATAGCTCAGCTTCTTGAAGATATTTCGACTGGAAAGCGTATCATGAAGGTGTATAGACAAATGAAAATGTATAACGACCCAAAACTAAATCCGGCATTATATAAGGCCGAACAATGAGAATTCTGGTTTTACGCTTTTCATCACTTGGTGATGTGGCACTTTGTAGGCCCGTTCTATTGGCTTTGGTTGAGCAGTATCCTCAGGCTGAGGTCGTTTTTGTAAGTAAAAAGCCATTTACTCAGTTAATGATGGGTATTGCCAACTTGAAAGTTTTTGAAATAAATGTTGAAGATCGTCATAAAGGTGTTTTAGGGTTGTTTCGTTTGTTTTTTGATCTTAGAGCGCTAGGGCATTTTGACAAAGTAATTGATTTGCACAATGTTTTAAGAACTAAAGTTTTAGCTGCATTATTTTATTTGAGCTTACAACGCGTTTATGTATACAGAAAAGACCGCAAAGCAAGGAGGGCTTATACCCGAAAAGAGAGCAAAATTCGAAACGCACTAACACCTGTAGCTTTATCATACGGACAGGTTTTCGAAAAGGCTAAGTTGCCTATTGCTATTAAAAATCCACCATATTTTGGTAATAGAAAAGATTCGCCTAATGGAAAAATTGGTTTTGCGCCATTTGCATCAAATAAGCAAAAAACATGGCCTTTAGAGCTTTCTAGACGCCTTATGGAACTGCTGGATTCCGAGAAATTTGAAGTGATTCTTTTTGGATCAAAAGAGGAGCAAAAACAACTATTGGAATTGAGTAAAGGTTTAATCAATGTAGAATGTTATAAAGGAAATGGAAATTGGCAGAATGAAATAGAAGCCATTAAACAATTGAAACTTATGATTTGTATGGATTCGGCCAATATGCACCTCGCTGCGTTAGCCGGAACTCCAACCTTAAGTATTTGGGGTGCAACGCACCCTGATTTAGGTTTTGGGCCAATGGGATCAAGCAATATTATCATTCAATTAGATTCGAAAGAATTAAGCTGTAGGCCTTGTTCCGTTTTCGGTCAATACACTTGTTATCGTGGTGATTGGGCTTGCTTGTGGGGCATATCACCTCAAGAAGTTTTGAAGAAAGTCAGTCGAATTGTCCAACTTCCTTAAATTCGTTTAGAAAAATAAACACCCTGTGGCTTACAAGCGAAACCGTATGTTAGAGTAAGGCAAATGAAATGGAACATTCGGGCCATACGTGAGGCCATCAATATTAGGTTATATGACCATAAGTCAAAGGTTATAAAGACCTTGAGGATTTTAAGCATGATTATTTCGGTAATCGCTCTATTAAGTCTCATTTATTATCATGGAAATCCAATAAGCGAGAGTGGTCGGCTTTGGATAGAAAGAATAATTCGGTTTTCACTGGGTTTTTATGTGTTTAAATATTTCACAAAACTATTTTACGATTTTCACCCGTTTCAATATATTAAAAGTACATGGCCAGAGGGCTTTTTGGTTTTATTGATTACCATTAATTCAATTTCTAAATTTTTCTTTAGTTTTCCAATGATAGAGAGATTTGGTGGAGCCATTCAAATACTCACCCTTGATGATTTTTTTATGTTATTCATTCAGGCCTATTTATTGGTAATGGTTGGTGTTGAAATCGGGAAAGGGAGTCAAACACTACCGCGGTTTAATCTCAATCCATCAAAGCTCTTTGTATTGTCTTTTGTGGTTCTAATCGCATTGGGAACAGCTTTGTTAATGCTTCCGGAAATGAGTGTCGAAAAAGGAAGTGCCCCATTACTACCAGCTTTGTTTACAGCTATAAGTGCAAGTTGCGTAACAGGATTAAGTCTAGTAGATATTTCCACATTTTTTACATTTAAAGGTCATGTAGTTATAATGATATTAATGCAATTGGGCGGGTTGAATATTATTGCATTTGCATCTATTTTTGCGTTTTTTAATAAAAGTGGAATTGGGATACGTCATTCCAGCATTCTCCAACAAAATTTTAATATAGAGAATTTAGAAGAAACCGAAAAAATACTCAAGAAAATATTTGGGTTTACTTTACTATTTGAGGCTATTGGAACCGGGCTAATTTATATTAGTTGGGGGCAGGCAGAATTTACGCATAATGGTCAAAAGCTATTTTATTCTTTGTTTCATGCCATTTCGGCATTTAATAATGCGGGTTTTTCTTTATTTTCAAATGGATTGGCAACCACAGGCATACAAAATTTACCGGCATTACATTGGGTAATAGCTATGTTAATTGTCTTAGGGTCCTTAGGTTTTACCGTCATGCAGGATGTTTTTTCAATTTCTAAGTTAAGAGAGCGTTGGTTAAAACCTTGGGTGCACCTTAAGGTTGGCAGTAAGATTGCCATTTATAGTTCCTTGATTCTAATACTTAGTGGTAGTCTCTCTTTTGTGTTGCTTGAAGGTCGGGGCGTGATGAGAAATATGGGGTTTTGGCAGTTGTTAAACCATAGTTTTTTTCAATCTATTACTGCGCGTACAGCAGGTTTTAACACCTTGGATTTTAACCAGTTTTCAACAGCTACTTTGTTGGTTTTTCTGGTTTTAATGTTTATTGGGGCTAGTCCGGGTTCTACTGGAGGGGGTATAAAAACCACCACATTTACGTTAATACTTATGTCTGCAATTTCTACCATTAGAGGTAAACCACGGCTCGAGATTTATCGATCAACTGTACCCAATTACTTATTGACTATGGCATTTTCGGTCTTTCTTTTTACTTTGACAGCCATATTCGGAGGAACTGTTTTACTTTCTATAACCGACCCGGAAATCCCATTACACAAATTGGCTTTTGAACAGGTTTCAGCCTTTTGTACTGTTGGACTGTCGACAGGTATTACTGCTGATTTAAGTTTGGCAGGAAAGGTCATAATAATGCTTTCTATGTTCGTTGGGCGTGTCGGCACTCTAACACTGGCCTTCGCTCTTAGTAGTCAAGATGAGAGCTACGACTACAAGTATCCTGATACCACAGTTATGGTGGGCTGATGCGCGCCATGAGCAAAGCGGCCGCAGTTGACGCATTCAAAGATTCAACAGTGTTAAGGGTCATGGGTTTTATGGCAATTCTTAGATGGTTGTATTCATAAAATATTTGTGAAATGCCTCTCGATTCATTACCAATTATTAATGCTTGGGTGTCATCAAAATGCCACTTCTGGCTGTCTTGTCCATCCATATGACTTAAACAGAGCGTTTTCTGATTATTGTTGCATTTCTCGATAAACGCTTCGGGGTCCATACGAACAACATCAACAAAACCAACACCACCCATTGAGGCCTGAACAACTTTTGGATTGTAAGTTTCTGTTGTATCCAGACTTGCATAAATACGCTTGATTCCAAACCAAGCCGCCGTTCGAATGGTATTTCCTAAATTCCCGGGGTCGCGCATGGAATCAAGAAAAAGCCAAGGCATCTTTTCATTAATGGCATTGAATTTTTTTTGCTGAAAAACCGCCAAACTATTGGCAGGATGTTCCAGCAATGATAGACGTTTTAATTCATTTGCTTGAATAGGTGAAAATGATAATTCCGAATCGAATGGTTCAACACAAAATAAGTTTTCTAATATGCATTCAAAGTTAAGTAATTGAGCAATGAGTTTATCTCCTTCGGCTATAAATAGCCCGAGTTTTTGACGTTGTTTTTTGCTATGTAGTGCTCTGATGCGCTTTTCTTGTGAGGTGCTTAACAAGGTTAGGATGTTTATCTTCGCAAAATACGCAAGCCATTTAAATGTCAGTAAAGCTATTGCGGCCTTTTATCGCATTCATTGTATTGTTCATATTCACAGCTTGTAGTTTAACTCGCTGGGTACCGAGTCATAAACAGTTGTTGTTAAAAAATGAGTTCGTATTAAACGGGAGAAAAAAGGTGCCTTCCGCCATTAAGAGCATTGTAAAACAAAGCCCAAATAAAAGACTGCTAAGAGGGCCAAGAACAGCTTTGTACCTTTATAATTGGGGAAATCCTGAAGCAGAAAAAGGCCTGAAAAAATTTTGGATAGAGGCCGGAGAAGCCCCTGTAATCATAGACACAGCTTTAGTAGAACGTTCTGCTTACCAAATGGGGGTCTATTTATTTAATCAAGGTTATTTCGAGAATGCCACCACTTATCAAATTGTTTCTAGTGGCAATAAAAAAGCCAAGGTAGTTTATGAGTTGTTTTCAGGTCCACGATACAATGTGTCGACTTATAAATACTCGGTTGAGTCACCCTCGGTTGAATACTGGCTTAAACAAAGTGAAGGTACATCTCTAGTAAAAATTGGACAACCTTATGATGCCGCAGTTCTGGAAAGTGAACGTGAGCGAATTGTTGACTTATTGAGAGAAAAAGGTTTTTACGCATTCCCAAAAGAGCGAATAAAGTTTGAAGCCGATACCAATGTGGCTGCCAAACTAGTTTCCCTTCATATGAAAATTGAAGATCGGGTAATTGAAATTCGCGATTCTTCATACCGAGTGCCATTCTTGCCAAGCGTTATAGAACGAGTTGAAATTGACCCTGATTTTGCCATTGTTCGTGAGCGAAAGCCTTTTGTAGATAGCTTATTGTTTAACTCAAAATATTGGTTTTTTTATCGCGACAGTTCTGATCTTTTAAAACCACAAGTTGTTTCCGAAGCCTTGTATTTTAAACCTGGCGAAGTGTACCAACAAAGTAAGATTCGAGATAGCTATCGTCACCTTATAGGGTTGAGAATTTTTCAAAGTACAGATATTTCATTTGCTAACTTACCTGCCGACAGCAATTCTGAACGATTAGTGGCGAGAATAAAACTAAATCCATATAACAGCAGCGCATTCACAACAGAATTAACTGGTACCAATACGGCTGGCAATTTTGGAATTGGAGGCAGTTTTGGATGGACCAACCGCAATCCATTTAAAGGAGGTGAAATTTTAAATTTGCGTATTAGAGGTTCTGTTGAAGCACAATACAATTCAAGGTATTCAGATCAAATATTCAATACTCGCGAAATCGGATTAGAAACCAGTATAGATTTTCCGCGGTTTTTGTTGCCATTCAGAACATATGGCCTGTTGCCCAAACGAATGCGCCCACGGTCGGGTGTAGCCTTTGATATTATTTATCAGCAAAGAGCCGAATTTGAGCGCTATTTGTTAAGTACAAGATTGTATTACGATTGGTGGGAAAGTAACACAAAACAACATACATTCAACCTTATAGATTTAAGGTACACAAATGTGATTAGAATTGATCCTGAGTTTTTTGAAGATTTACCATTTAAAACCGGTTTTGAGTCGTTGGTAGCACTTAGTACCCGTTATACTTTCAATTATAATGAACAACCTATAAAAGGTAATCGAAATTTTAGAATTTTAAGAGGGAACATCGAAACAGCAGGTAATGTTAGTAGCCTGTTGTTAAAACGAACGGTAGAGTCTGGACAAGCAGATAGGATTTTTGGTGTGCAATCAACGCAATATTTAAGACTAGATGCAGATTTTCGTTTTTATTGGCATCAAAAAAAAGATGAGTATCTGATTTTCAGATTTTTTTCAGGGATATTGTGGGCCTATGGAAATGGAGATTATGTATTACCTTTCGAAAAAGCTTTTTTTGCCGGTGGCACCAACGATATTCGTGCATGGCCAGCTTATAGGCTTGGTCCAGGAGGTTATAGCGAGGGCAATACCCGAATCAATATTGCACCCTTAAAAATACTGGGGAACTTAGAATACCGTAATACAATTTGGGGAGCTTTAAAAGGGGCAGCTTTTATTGATGTAGGCAATATTTGGGTTATTCAATCTAATAAACCAGTACATGAGGCTTATTTGCAGTTTCCTGAAACACTTTTTAAATGGAACGAATTCCTGAATCAGATTGCCATTGGTGGTGGTTTGGGTGTTCGCTATGATTTAAGCTTCTTTGTTATTAGACTTGATATAGGAGTGCCATTCCGTTATCCTTACCAAAAGGGAAGCAATAACCGAAATTGGTTTCCGGAACCATTAAAAATAAATGACTATACCTTCAATTTGGGTATCGGATATCCTTTTTAAACCCAAAAAGGACTTATTTTACCAAAAAATATAATGTCATTTGCAAAGCCCTGTTTGAGCATCCTAACTTAGCGCTTTCATGAAAGAAAATATATAAATCATGTGGTTAAGTAGGGTTTTTGGGGTGAAGTGTTTTATTCCTCTTGTTTTCTTAGGTTTCGGCCAAGAATTATTGGCTCAGAAAGTGTGTGTTCCCAGCGATTTACTTAGGGTTTTTGCGCCATCGGGCTTGCGTATACGTATTAAACCAAGTGTTGAAGGTAAAATAGTTGCAACGGTACCTTTCGATAGTTTAATTCTGGCTTGTCCTGAATTATTTGGGGGTTTTAAAACTGAAGAAGTTGAAGGCCATTGGCGATTTGTTCAGTATAAGAAGTACGAGGGATTTTTATTTGATGGATTTACCAAAGCCTTTGACCTTGAACCCGAAAAATCTATCGAAACTAAAGATAGTTCTAAAACGGGCATTTTCGAAATAACAGATACTATTCTTAGACAAAAAAATTGGAAGCTCGATAGTGTTAAGAATATTGAACGAGTTGACACTTTGTCTAAGATAACAACACTTAACTATCATAATTTTAAAGTTCTGGCTGAAGTTTACAATTATTGTGGTAATGTAAATCAAATAGATCCTAGTTTAAACTGGTATGGATTATACACTGATGAACAAGCCCCCCCTTCATACAAATTAAAACGAGTAAATTTAAAAGTGGTTTTAAGTCAAAGTCGAACAAGCGAGAATTTAGAATTTGATATCGAAACAGGTGAAGTTGAAAAATCGATTTTTTTGGTTGGCACCAATTTACCCCTAGAAAGGTATAAAGATATTAAAGAGAATCCACCACAATCGGTTAGCTTACCCATAGGCTTGATGCCAGGTCAATTGGCTAATTTGCCAGTTTATGGAATAGAAAACCGGCTTTCGATTCGTTTAACGGCATTGGGAAATATAAACAGTGTCGAAGGTTGTTTAGCTATTGAAGCTTATCGTTTAAAGGCGCAAATGGGCGAACAAGTTCAAGATCTAGCAGCCGTTTTGAATCTTGAAAACCGTTGTGGCAGTCCGGAAATAATTTGGATAGGTGATTTAAACGAAGACCGAATTCCGGATGTTTTAATAGCAGAGCGCTCGCTTATTCAATCAAGATTTACCCTCTTACTTAGCCACAACCAAAATGAAGGCATTTGGAGAATTGCCGATATTTTCAACATAGAAACCTGCAACTAATAGAAACCTGCAACTAAATGAACCCCAAAGAGCTTGAAATTAACCGCAACGAGGACGACATAAAATTGCTCATTAGCGAAATGCGCCAGCGCCTGTCAAAAATCGAACTTGGCGGAGGTCTGAAAAGAATACAAAAGCAGCACGAACAGGGTAAACTGAGTGCCCGAGAGCGTATTGCCCTTTTGATTGATGAAAAATCTGATTTTATAGAATTAGGCGCTTTTGCCGGGTACGAAATGTATAAAGAACATGGAGGCTGTCCGGCTGGAGGTGTGGTTGTGGTTTTGGGTTATGTAAAAGGCCGAATGTGCCTTATTGTAGCCAATGATGCCACAGTGAAAGCCGGTGCATGGTTTCCTATAACAGGAAAAAAAAACCTAAGGGCTCAAGAGATTTCACTTGAAAATCGAATACCAATTTTATACTTGGTTGACAGCGCCGGAGTTTATTTACCCATGCAAGACGAGATTTTTCCGGATAAAGAGAATTTTGGGCGAATTTTTAGAAACAACGCCATTTTATCAAGCCAAGGCATAACTCAAATTTCAGCCATTATGGGGAGCTGTGTAGCAGGTGGGGCTTATTTGCCTATAATGAGCGATGAAGCTTTGATTGTTGATAAAACAGGGAGTATTTTTTTAGCTGGTTCCTATCTGGTAAAAGCTGCAATTGGTGAAGATATCGATAATGAAACTTTAGGGGGTGCCACCACCCATTGCGAAATTTCGGGTGTTACCGACTACAAAGCCAAAGACGATGCGGATGCTTTAAAGACCATACGAAATTTAGTTGATAAGTTAGGCGACCAAAGCAAAGCAGGATTTTCAAGAATTCAAGCTAAAGAACCGGTTAAAAATCCTAAAGAAATTTATAGCCTTCTACCAAGCGATAGAACCAAGCCTTATGCTTCGTTAGAAATTATAGAAAGGCTGGTAGACAATAGCGAATTTGAGCAATACAAAGAGGGTTATGGAAGAACCATTCTTACAGGGTATGCCAGAATAAATGGTTGGGCGGTAGGCATTGTGGCCAATAACCGTGAAATAATTAAGAATAAAAAGGGTGAAATGCAAATGGGAGGGGTTATTTACTCTGATTCTGCAGATAAAGCTACTCGGTTTATTGCGAATTGTAATCAAAAACGAATACCGTTGGTTTTTCTTCAAGATGTGACAGGCTTTATGGTTGGCAGTAGATCGGAACATGGCGGCATAATAAAAGATGGGGCCAAAATGGTGAATGCTGTAAGCAACTCTGTGGTTCCGAAGTTCACTGTTATAATAGGCAATTCTTATGGCGCAGGCAATTATGCTATGTGTGGAAAAGCATATGACCCCAGATTAATTGTGGCTTGGCCTAGTGCTCAGTTGGCCGTAATGGGTGGTGCCCAAGCTGCCAAAGTACTTCTTCAAATAGAAAAAGCAAGGGTGGAAGGCGATGGTCAGAAATTAAGTCCAGAAGGTGAGAATGAGCTTTACAACCGCATTAAAGATCGGTATACCGAGCAAACATCACCATATTATGCGGCAGCTCGGCTTTGGGTAGACGCCATAATTGATCCTCTCGACACCCGCAAATGGTTGAGTATGGGCATAGAAATGGCTAACAACCAGTATAATATTCCCGTATACAATCCTGGTATTATTCAAGTATGAACCCGCTTTATTTCGAACTTGGATACATAAGCAAAACCACTGGACTTAAAGGATATGTGGTGATGCATCCTGACGCCGATAATCCTGAGGTTTTTGCGGATCAAAAAGTGTTTTATATTGAGGATGATGGCAATATGCTTCCTCATTTTTCTGAAGATTGCCAGTATGACCCTGCAGGTCGTTTTCGAATAAAATTTGAAGGATTCGATTCGGCCAACGACGCTGAGGTGCTTTTAGGACGAAAGATATTTTTACCTTTAAATTTATTGCCACCACTTGTCGGTAATGCCTTTTATTATCACGAAATTATAGGCTTTCAGGCGTTTGATAGAGAAGATGGTTTACTTGGGACTATAAAATCTGTTCTAGATAGAGCTATGCAGCCCTTAATTGCTGTAGAATTGGAGAATGGCAAGGAAGCCTTAATTCCTATCGATGATGCCTTAATTCATGAAATTGATCGAAACAATTCTTTGATAACGTTTAACCTTCCGGCTGGCTTGATAGATTTATACAGATAGAATTGCAGATATTTCGATTTAAATACTTTAGTCTTTACAATCAAATTAGTCCACATAAAATTGGAACCGATGCAGTGTGTTTAGGCGCTTGGTTAAATATAGGTAAAAATGTAAAAAGAGTTGCAGATGTAGGAAGCGGAACGGGAGTCCTCTCGGCCATGATCGCACAAAGGCATAGAACAGCTGAAATTCATGCTTTTGAAAACAATCGAGAAGCACTATTTGAGTTTGGTGAAAGCTTAGCAACTTTGCCATTTCAAAACCAAATTAAATTATTTGAATTTGATGTTTTAAATGACCAAAGAAAAGCAAGCTATGATTTGATTGTAAGCAATCCACCGTTTTTCTTGAATTCTCTAAAATCAACAAATCCGGCTTCAAATGCCGGTAGGCATATTTCTTTAAGCGATTTTATAATTTGGCTCAAAGTTTTAGCCGGTTTTTGTTCTGAGGAAGGAAGTATAGCACTTGTTTTGCCTTATCAGTCCAATTTGAACATCAAAGTTTATGGAGATATCTTCAATAAGAGTATTCAAGCAAGCTGCGTAATTTTTGACCGAATTGGGAAGAAACCATTGAGGCATCTATTACAATATGGCCCTTTGCCTGAAGTTGGATTAATTGAAACAGAACTTTATTTAAAAGATTCAGCCGGGGAATGGAGTAGTCAATACAGAGAATTGGTTAAAGATTTCTTATGTTTTTAAGAGAATTGCCTTGGGCCAAAATACCAGAGAAGTCACAAGTGCAATTCATTGATAATTGGAATGGAGTAGAAGTATGGGTGCTTCGAGAAGATGAACTTCACCCCGAGTTTGGTGGGAATAAGTGGCGAAAATTAAAATATCCAGTTTTGGATGCACTTGATAAAGGTGCTTTAGGCATAGTATCGATTGGTGGTGCTTATTCTAACCATTTAGCCGCTATGGCTGCATGTTGCGCCCAGTTAAACATTCCTTGTCGGGCTTATTTAAGAGGTCAAGAGGTTAATAATAAAACTATTGAAAGCTTAAAGAAATTAGGGGTAGAGCTGTGTTTCGTGCCTTATGAATCATTCAAGGAACTCAAAGTATCGTTTAACGAAAAGCAAGGTTTGCAAAGCGATAACTGGTACTATTTGCCTGAAGGCGGTTCAACTTATTTAGGGTTTTTGGGATGCTGCGAAATTTTGGGCGAACACACAAATTTTTCTACCCATATTGTTTGCCCTTTGGGCACAGGTACCACATTTGCCGGCCTTCTCAACACTATTCTTCCACATCAAATATTGTGGGGCTTTAGTGCACTTAAACAATTTGCAGTTCAGGAGAACTTCATAACGTCTTTATCTTACTCAAATCATTCAAAATATCAAATAATCTCAAAATATGCAGGAAAAGGATTTGGAAAACTGGACAAAAGTGAGCGAGATTTTGCGAATTGGTTTCAACAGCAATATGGAATTAAACCTGATCCGATTTATAATACCAAATTGCTTTTAGGTCTATACCAAATGGCAGTCAATCACGAAATCCCTGCATACAGCCAAGTACTTTGGGTAAATACAGGCGGTTTACAGGGATGGAATGGGTTCGAAAATGGTTGATTTACAAGATCAACATGGCATCGCCATAAGCTAAAAATCTATACTTTTCTTTCAAAGCCGTTTGATAAGCTTCCATTAACAAATCATGTCCGGTAAAAGCCGAAGTCATCATCAGTAAAGTACTCTGCGACTCATGGAAATTGGTCACAATGCTGTTGGCAATTCGAAAATTAAAGGGATTGAAAATGAACTTGGATGTCCATCCCTCATGTGGGTTTAAAGTGTTCTCAGTGCTAACACTACTTTCAATAGCCCTTAAAACAGTTGTTCCAATTGCACAAACCTTTTTATTATTTACAATAGATTTATTTACAACATCGCAAGCTTCACGGGTTATAAAAAACTGCTCAGAGTCCATTTTATGTTTGCTCAAGTCCTCAACTTCTACTTGCCTAAAAGTCCCTAAGCCAACGTGTAAGGTAATGGTGGAAAAATTCACTCCTTTAATTTCCATGCGCTTAACCAAATGCTTGCTGAAGTGCAGTCCTGCCACTGGAGCTGCTACTGCTCCTTCGTGTTTGGCAAAAATGGTTTGGTAACGCTCAGCATCTTCCGGTTCTACCGGACGCGTAATGTATTTCGGAAGCGGTGTTTCGCCCAAGTCTTTAAGTTTTTGGCGAAATTCCTCATAACTACCATCGAACAAAAATCTCAAAGTGCGGCCACGCGAAGTCGTATTGTCAATTACCTCAGCCACCAAACTGTCGTCGTCGCCAAAATAAAGTTTGTTTCCAATTCTGATTTTTCGAGCTGGATCAACCAAAACATCCCAAAGCCGACTTTCAGAGTTCAATTCACGTAGCAAAAAAACCTCAATTACGGCACCCGTTTTTTCCTTATTTCCGTACATTCGAGCAGGAAAAACCAAGCTGTCATTCATAACCATTACGTCACCATCCTCGAAATAGTCGAGTATGTCGCGAAATATTCTATGCTCAATTTTTCCAGAGTCGCGATGTACCACCATAAGTCGGCTGTCGTCGCGGTTAATGGTTGGATATTGGGCAATTAGTTCTTCCGGTAAATGGTATTGGAAATTAGACAGCTTCATTTTCATAATCAGACCCCTTCAATGTAAGTTGTGAATAAAGGGCGGCAAAGGTAACTTTATAGAAGCCGTTTGTCAAGCCATAATATAGCGAACCCTTCTCCTTTTAAGTTGTTAACCAATAAATAACGTATTATGATACCCGGAACCAATTTGCATCAAGCTTTAAATGAAATAAGGCTAAAAAACGAGAAAAAACAGTTAGAAAAAATCAAGGCTTTATTGAGTCAGGTTGAAGAAACCGAATGTTCAGCCCAAATGGCTTTGATTTCCAACAAACATCCTCACAATATGTTTGCAATTCATTCAAGCGTTTTTTCTGAAAACGATATATTTACCCTCGAGCACATTCGCGAATTATGTGTTAATTATAGACTGCGATTTTTAGATAGCAAATTTTTTAAAGGAGAAGTACCGCATGCTGCAATCGCCAAAATGTCTAGACTTGAAATGAAATTGGGTCATACTTTAAGTGGATTAAAAATTTTAGCCCCTGCTTCGCTGTTTAAGCTCGAGTTGCAAGATCGCGATCCTATGCTGTTTGTGCCTTTGAGTGATGGCCGTTTTGCACTTATTCATCAATGGGGAAAAGATATGTCCTTCTTTAGAAAATGGATGGTTTATCCATTTAGAAGTTTCACTCATACCTTCGCAACTATGGTATTACTTGCGTTTCTTTTGGCCTTTGTGTTTATTCCTGACTCCGTAATCCTGGGGCCATACGATCAAAATAGTTTTGGATTAAGGGGTATTTTCTTTTTCTACATGATTTTGGCTATGGCCGGATTGGGTAGTTTATATGGTTTTTCGAGAATGAAGAACTTTAACAATGTTCTTTGGAATAGTCGATATGATGATTAATTTTCATCCCGCACTGAAAATATAAAACAGCTAAACCAAGCAGATTAAACAAAAAGATGGGTTAGCTGGGCTTAGGCCTACCTTTGCAAAATGAAATCTGGTTTTGTGAATATAATTGGCAACCCCAATGTGGGCAAGTCAACTTTGATGAATGCCATGCTAGGCGAACGTCTGAGCATTATTACTTCTAAAGCCCAAACCACAAGACACCGCATTTTTGGAATTGCCAATGGTGACGATTACCAAATAGTGTTTTCGGATACACCTGGAATTATTCAACCGGCCTACACTTTACAAGAACGCATGATGGATGCCGTTAAAGCGGTGTTTGAAGATGCTGATTTGCTTGTAGTAGTAGTAGAACCAAACGAAAGCGAAATTAAGGATGAGAAATTTGTAGATAGGATTAATGCCCATAACGCCCCTCTGTTATTAGTAATTAATAAGATAGACACCATTCAGCAGGAGCAACTTGAAAAAGTAACCGAAATTTGGACAGAGCGATTGCCTCGCGCAGAAATCATTCCAATTTCAGCCCTAAAGCAATTTCACACAGATTACCTGCTAAGCCGTATTCTTAATCTTCTCCCCGAGGGTATGCCATTTTATGATCGAGATGCCATTACCGACAGGAGCGAACGCTTCTTTGCTTCAGAAATTATTCGCGAAAAAATTTTATTAAATTATGAAAAGGAAGTTCCCTACTCGGTTGAAGTGGAAATTGAGTCGTTTAAGGCAGAAAACCACCTTTTAAGTATACGGGCTCTTATTCATGTGGCCCGCGATTCTCAAAAAGGAATTCTAATAGGTCATAAAGGAAAAGCCATTCAAAATTTGGGCACACAAGCACGATTAGATTTAGAAAAGTTTTTTCAGCAAAAAGTGTTTCTCGATTTATATGTAAAAGTGAACAAGAATTGGCGTGAAAACGATACCCAGTTGCGTCGATTTGGGTATAATTAAATAACAAAATGGGAAATATACTGGCTATTGTTGGCAGACCTAATGTGGGCAAATCGACCTTTTTCAACCGTCTGGTTCAAAGACGCGAAGCCATTGTTGATAGTGTTGCCGGGGTAACCCGCGATCGACATTATGGTCGAAGCGACTGGAACGGTAAAGAATTTTCGGTTATCGATACAGGGGGTTATGTAACGGGCAGCGATGATGTTTTTGAAGAGGAAATTCGTCGTCAAGTGGAGTTAGCTCTCGATGAGGCCAGTGCTGTGCTTTTTGTGGTAGATGCTTTGGAAGGCATTCATCCTACAGACCGCGAAATAGCCCAATTATTGCGTAAAAGCCACAAGCCAGTATATTTAGTAGTGAACAAGGTAGATACATCTGAGAAAATGGCAGATGCCGCCGAGTTTTATGGCTTGGGTTTCGAGGCTTATTTTCCTATATCCTCTTCAAACGGCAGTGGAACTGGTGAATTGCTAGATGCCGTGGTTGAACATTTACCAAATGATGTTTACATTGATGAAGAGGAAGGCTTACCGCGTTTCGCTGTTATCGGTAGACCTAATGTAGGTAAATCATCTTTCATTAATGCGCTTACCGGACAGCATCGCAACATCGTAACCGATATTGCAGGAACAACCCGCGACAGCATTCATACCCGCTATAGACAGTTCGGCCACGACTTTATTTTGGTAGATACAGCCGGGTTGCGAAAGAAAACCAAAGTTCACGAAAACCTGGAATTTTATTCGGTTATGCGCTCAATAAGAGCCATAGAGAATTGCGATGTTTGCTTTCTAATGATAGATGCAACTCAAGGTTTTGAGTCGCAAGATTTGAACATTTTTCATTTAGCCGAGAAAAACAATAAGGGTATTGTTATTCTCGTCAATAAATGGGATCTTGTGGAAAAAGATAATCAGACACTCGATACTTTTAAAAAAGCCATAGAAGAACGTATTGCTCCATCTATGGATATTCCGATTTTATTCGTTTCAGCCGTACAAAAGCAGAGATTGTTAAAAGCTTTGGAAGAAGGAATTGCAGTGCATGAAAGGAGGAAACAGCGTATTCCAACGCACAAACTGAACGAAACGCTTCTGCCATTAATAGAAGCGTTTCCGCCACCTGCTTTAAAAGGCAAATACATTAAAATAAAGTATATCACCCAACTCCCTTCGCACCACCCGCAATTCTTGTTTTTTGCCAACTTGCCTCAATACGTAAAAGAACCCTATAAACGCTTTCTTGAACGTCAGCTTAGAGCACAATTTAATTTTAGTGGGGCGCCGGTGCAGATTTACTTGAGGAAGAAATAAGTGTATTAGGTGTTTTCTTCGATTTTAAAAAAAAATCTCTCGGTGTTCTTTTAACATTAACTAAATACACGCCTGTTAAAATCCCCGCTATTCCCACTCCATGCCTTATTCCAATAGTCTCGCCATCAACAAAGCCCCAGATTACAGCTACAATTGGAACGCAATAGGTTATACTAGAGGCAAATATGGCACTAGTGCTTTTTATTAGCTTGTTGAAAAATACGACGGCCAAAGAAGTGCCTACTATTCCTAAAATGGCCACATATCCAAAACTGTTTAATGCATTCGGATGAGTTGAAATTTTAGTAATAAAATCGGTGAAAAACAGTAAGGCCAGAGAGGCTGGAAAGAATATAGTTGCAAATCCTAGCAATGTAATAGCATTGCTGCTTAAATGTGCAAGCTTACGGCTTATAATATTTATGCTGAAAGCGTATTGAATAGTAGCTAAAATGGGGAATAAACCATAAACCAAATCGCTAGCGGCCACTTCAGCCTGCCAAGGCGCCAAAAGCCAAATGGCACCGCTTAAGCCTACTAAAATACCCCATAACTGTAATTTGCGGGCAATGAACCCAAAAAAAAGCATCCCAATTAATACAGTAAACAGAGGAACGAGCGAATTGGTGATTCCTACAATAGAACTATCGAGATGGGTTAGTGCTATGGGAAACAAGAAATAAGGGATTCCATTCCCGAACAACCCTACCGCCAATAAAGGCCAGAAATCCTTTTTATGGAATTCTTTAATTGATGGGAAAGCAAAACTCAGGGTCATTAACGATGCCAATACAATTCGAAGCAATCCAACTTCAACAAAGCTAAAAACTTCTAATCCGCGCTTCATCAAAATAAACGAGCTGCCCCAAATAAGAGCGAGGGCAATAAAAATCGACCATTTGGCCAAGGGGGTATTCATATTGGGCAAAAGTAAGCTTCAGTGCATCCTTGCTTGTTCTGAATTACCTTTGCATAACTAAAATTTAAACCGATGTTTAAATATGCATTCTTGGTTTTGGCTGTAATGGTGCTCTCATGTAGCCCTAATACCAAAGCTACAGAAAATCACGAGGTTAATAAAGGGGGGGCTTTAGAGGCAGAAGCCAAAGTCTTTATAGCCAATGCCGAAACCAGTCTCAAAATTGATGGTATGATGTGTGAAAAGGGATGTGTAGCGACCATTTCTAAAGCCATGGCTGAAACACAAGGTGTAAGCTCTTGTGAAATTAATTTCGAAGAAGGCAGCGCTGTAATTAAGTTTGATTCAACCTTAACAGAACCTAAGGCTATCATCGCTGTAATTAATTCATTGGCCGAAGGCCATTACACTGCCAGCACATTGTAATTTGAAACTCCTGCGACAGCTCATTCGTTTAGAAATCACACTCATTTTTCTGGTTATTTTGGCCGGAAGTGTAGTGAGGATGACAGGTTCTGGAATGGGGTGCCCTGACTGGCCAAAATGTTTCGGACATTTAATACCTCCCACACGAGAAAGTGAAGTTTTATGGAAGCCGAACTTTCAGTATGAAAAAGGACAAATTATTGTACATGAAAAGCAGTTATTGGTCGCTAAAGAAAAATTCAAGAGTTCCGGGAATTTTAAAAAAGAAGATTTTGCACCATATACAAAGCATGACTATGCCATCTTTAATGCTTATCATACTTGGATAGAGTATTTAAACCGCTTGCTAGGGGCGTTGAGTGGATTACCTATGCTAATCATCTTCATAATTTGTTTATTTAGAATAAGAAAGGATATTTGGAGTTTTGTTTTGGCCGCGTTGGGTTTGTTTTTATTGGGATTTGTAGCTTGGCTTGGAAAACTGGTGGTAGACGGTAACCTCATTCCACACCAAATCAGTTTACATATGTTTGGAGCCATGGGTATTCTGGCCACTTTAATGGCTCTGTTAATAAAGAATCAGTCACGAGCCATTTTGAAACGCGAAGTGCGTTTTGCTTTTTTAATGCCTGTTTTATTGATTCTACTTCTTGTACAAATATTTTGGGGAACTGAGGTTCGAGAAGAAATTGATGGTTTGTATAAGCATTTTTCAGGTGAACAACGTGAACTTTGGGTGGGTTTATTGGGTCAAAGTTTTATAATTCACAGAAGTATTTCATGGGCAGTATTAGCTTTGTCTCTTTTGTTTTTTTTATTAAATCGCAGAACATTGGGCTTTAAAGCCATTTGGCCTCTGGTTTTTACTTTTGTTTCTATGCTTATTGGAATAGGTTTGGCATATAAAGATATGCCTAAGACTCTGCAACCAATTCATTTGGTATGGGCCCAAATCTTTTTTGCATGGCTTTTTTATTTTAATCTCCGGATTTTTGGAAGAAGAAGAAAGTCGTTTTAAAGTGTTTAATGGATTTTCACAAAAGGCATCAAGCAGGATTGTAATATTTTGCCTCTTTTTCGTCTTAAAGTTGTCGATTTCTTGGGCCCAATTACCAACAATAGATTTACACTTAGATTTTAACGAAAACGAAAACTACGTTCTGGCGAGAGCGGAGCTTCAGAATTGGAAGAATTTTCCTGATTTTAATACATACGAGTTGCAGATTAAACAGGTATTGTATTATCAGCAAAATCTTTTGATCCTTTCATCAATGGGTTCACATAAATTGAAACTGCCTGATCGGTGCACCAGAGTAATCGTCGAGTATGAATTTTCTTTAACGGAAACCGCTTCACTGTATGGGGGTTTATGGCAAGGGCAAATTGGCAAGGAGATTCCTATTCCTTTTAAACTGGAAGAATTTGAGACTATTTTAAGTTTGGAAGTTCAAGATTACCGGCTTCCCATTTGGTCATCTCTAAAACAACTGGAAGTAAGAAGGTCAAGAGGACGTAAAGCCCATTTTTTTGCTTCAACTACTACAAGCGAGTCTAACTTGGTTTTGAAACTCGAAAGTCAATTGTCAGAGAATTTGCTTATAGCAGGCCAAAACGTTAAATCACCACAAGTAGATGGCAGTAGAACTAAGAGAATGCAGGAATTCGAAAAGCTTATTAGTGGCAAAGGCTTTTCTGAAGTGGATTGCGAGAATAATCAAATTGAGGCCAATTTCCTTTTGGGAAAAGCAGGGGATGAAAGTTTTGAAAAAATACGTAACGATTATTTGCATGGAAAAATTGGTTATGAACGTTTAAAAGAGGATTTGTTGCAGTGGAGATTGTTGGAAACTGGTTCGCGGGCCATGGCTCTAAAACGGTTTTTTTTAGATGAATATGATGAGTCTAGCGAGCTTGGTTTTTTGCTTGAAGGCAGAAGGTATTTTAAGATAGAAGGTTATAGTCGTGCCGATTCATTGAGGCGTAAAGAACAAGCTTTCGAATTTTTGTTGGCCTCTGCTCCAAAAGCAATTAGGAAAGAGCTTGTTTGTAAAATGTTGAGTTTGGAAACAGATAGTGCCTTGCTAGGTCACTTCCCAAAGAAAGTCCGTTCTATCTGGTTGTCATTTTTTAAGGGGGCAAGGGCTCCTTCTGTAGAAATTTCTTATACACACAATCGACAAACTGGCAGAGTTCAGGTGGTGGTTCAGCAAAATCAAGGTTCGGTTTTATCCCTGGAAACAGAGCTTTTACTTATAACCGATGAAGGGGAGCTCACGCTGAAATTGAAATCTCAAAAAGCGTTTGAAGCCTTTATTCAAGAACCAATAAACAGCAATATTGAAGTGCTGATTATTGATCCACTGCGCGAACTGCCAATAAAATGGACGTTCAAAAAAAGCGATGCCCAATTATTGGCACAATTGAACAAAGCTGAAAACGATATTAGTCGATATGAAGCTATTGAGGAACTGTTGCAAACCAAAAATGTATCTCTCAAAAGTACGGTTGTGGGAATTGGGGCCGACGATCGCTGGAGTGAAATTAGATTGTTAGCGCTGTCGTCTTGTTCAACATTAAACGAATTTGGAAGGCAAAAATTAATGGAAACATTTGAAAATTTAGCGAATTTAGATGTAGATGATCGAGTTAAAAACGCTGCAAAAGCATGTATTACGGGCGAAAGCAATTAATATTTTATAAATGGAGGTCCGTTTGTATTAAGAGGAGGCTCTTACCAATTTTTCTGCCGAAGTTTTAAATTTTTTCACTTACTTCAAGCCTTCAACTACTGGCTTTTAACTTTCCCGCGCTGAGGTCAGTCATTCCCGGGTCCGAGGTCACACACTCCCGCGCCGGCATCACACCCTTCCGGGCCGAGGTCAGTCATTCCCGGGCTGAGGTCATACATTCCCGTGCCGAGGTCAGTCATTCCCGTGCTGAGGTCAGTCATTCCCGTGCTGAGGTCATACATTCCCGTGCCGAGGTCATTCATTCCCGTGCCGAGGTCGCACATTTCCGCGCGGAGGTCAAACCTTCCCGCACCGGCATCGAACAGCCATAAGTCGACTTCGAGCATTCATTACTTGGCATTTTCAATTTTTTTACCGACGTTTCCAAATTATCAACAGACTTCAAACCTTCCCGCACCGGCATCGAACAGTCATAAGTTGACTTCGAGCATTCATTACTTGGCATTTTCAATTTTTTTACCCGCGTTTTCAAAATTTCGACAGACTTCAAACCTTCCCGCACCGGCATCGAACATTCATAAGTTGACTTCGAGTATTCATTACTTGGCATTTTCAATTTTTTTACCGACGTTTCCAAATTATCAACAGACTTCAAACCTTCCCGCACCTGCATCGAACAGCCATAAGTTGACTTCGAGCATTCATTACTAGGCATTTTCAATTTTTTTACCGACGTTTTCAAAATTTCGACAGACTTCAAACCTTCCCTCACCGGCATCGAACATTCATAAGTTGACTTCGAGCATTCATTACTTGGCATTTTCAATTTTTTTACCGACGTTTTCAAAATTTCGACAGACTTCAAACCTTCCCTCACCGGCATCGAACAGTCATAAGTTGACTTCGAGCATTCATTACTAGGCATTTTCATTTTTTTTACCGACGTTTTCAAATTATCTACAGCCTTCGAATGTTCAACGGCCCACACCGATAACGTAGAGACAGGGCATGCCCTGTCTCTACAATCGTTCATACAATCGCCCAAAAGACCAACCAATTGAAGAAATCTAATAGCCGCAGGCTTAGAAAAAATCAATCATAGCACCCAAATCACTATAAAAAAAGAAAAAACCCCGGCCCTTTCAGCATGGCGACTGGTAAACAGCCGAAGAGGCTTAGTAAGACCACACGAAGGAGCTCGCCCGGCCGCACTTAGCCTCTTCAATGGAGACCAGACGACAGGCTGAACAGGCCTTGACCTTTTGGGTCAAGCCAAAAGGAACAAGCCCCTGCGCCGGCGATTGAGGCGCCCAAAAGACCAATCAATTGCAAGAATGTAATAGCCGCAGGCCTAGAGAAAAAATCATTCAAACCAAACTAAATAAATACTTAAACTAAGTAGTCCCCCATAAATTTTAATATCGCCCACTATAGCGACGCAAAAACCATTCGCCCGTTAAAAGTGCAAGTATTATAAGGAACCAGTAGTACCATTCAATCAAGCTTCCAGAACGCACATTTTCACTCCTCGTTTTTGGAACATCTAAAGCCAATAGCTGCTCAAGTACTCTGTTCTGCTCGTTCCAGTTAAAGCTTTTCCCAGAACTCGCCAAGGAATTTAGAATGGCAGTATCACTGCCAACCAGTAAATTTTCTAATGATTGAGATTCGACAAGCAGCTCGCTTTTTTCTTCAAAAATATCAGCACCTATCTTCCCCTTTACTCTTAGTTCGTAGTTCCCAACTTCTGGTGTTGGAAGATTTAAATAATAATATTGTGCTCCATTCTGTAATTGGTATTCCATTTTTTTACCCGATTCTAGAATCGCTTCTAACTTAACATTGCCAAGTTGCGAATAAGCCCCGGAAGCGTCGTAAAGGCGAACCTTAACTTCGGCACCGGCATCTTTTGGTACCAAATAGGGGTGCTCAACAGCTAATCTTTTGTTGTTAGGCCTGTTCGAGAGATAACGTACCCAAGACGAAACCCATTGATCGAAAGCTTCGGTATTTTGCAGATTTTTAAAGTTATATAAGCGCCATTTCCACAATCCTTCACCCACAAAAAAACCCCAATTCCGGTTGGTAGCGTCTTTTAACACAAACGAAAGAGGCCTTTGAACGGGAGTGCCATTTAAAACCTGTTCCATTTCTATTTGGACATTGCTCTTTAAACTCCAGCGGCCAAAAGGCGTTTCTACTGGGGGTAGATTCGAAATGGTACTTTGGTTCTTTTCTGATAGATTGAACAAAGTAAACTCTTTTTTGAAGGCAGCTTGAACCTCGTCAAAATCGCCTTTTTGATTTTGAAACGTTAGGCCTTGAACGAATTTTGAGGCCAAACTAACATCACCTCCCCAAATCCAAACGCCTGTTTGAGGTGATTTTTGTGCGTTAAGCCAATTTTTGTAAACATCAAAATACTTGGTTTGCGGTTGAAACCATAGCATCATGGAAAGGTCTTTTGGAGCTATGTTATTTTCGGAAACGTTGATTTTTGATACTTTATAGGTAGAGAATGTTTCAACACTTCGTATAAAAGCGCCTAAGTCGGGATGGTATTCACTGAACAAAACACCAATTTCTTCTTTTGACTCAATTCCCTGAATTTTAATTATTCGGGAATTGTTGCTAATATTTACTTCTTGATTTAAGGCTTTTATTCTCAAGCTAAAGCTTTGAACGCCAATTTTGTTTATGGGTAAAAAGATTCGTTTTCTTAATGTTTGGTTGGGCTTCATCAAAACATCGGTACCATCTTCAATATGTTGGCCATTTTCGGTTTCTATCCACCATTCCAGAGATTGCCCTGCTGCTCGTTGTGTTGTTATTACCCATTCAACTTCGGCCATATTGCCAACAACGGCTTTAGGGCTGTAGTAAGCATCCAAAATGGCCAAGTCGGGTTTCGAAGCAGGTTCTCCTACAGCCAAAACAAAAACATCATTTTTGAAGCTGTTTAATAAATCAGAAGGATTATGACCTCTGTTGTGGTTACCATCGCTAATTAAAAGAGTTCCGGCCCATGCGGGATCTAAAGAAAGAGATTGTTGAACAAATTGCAGTCCTTCGCTTAAATTGGTTTGAGAGTCAATAAAAGTTAGGGTGTCGTTTAGGGCTGCAACCTGTTCACCGATGCCAAAAACACGTAAATCGTATTTTGATTGTAATGATGCCATTAATGAATAAAGGGACTCATTGAGCGCTTTTACATCCATTCCGTGAAGGCGCATACTTTCAGAATTATCAACAAGAACTGCTAGAATAGGCTTGCGCTCTTCAAATTCAGAGGTTCGAATTTGAGGATCGGCAATTAAAACGATAACCATTAAAACCGCCAATGTCCTCAAAATAGCGGGTAACATATAGTGTTTTAAAGGTTTTCCTTTAAAATCGGGTGGTTTGTAATAAGAAATGCCTATCAAAGCAAAGGCTATAACCAAAAGAATAGACCAAAGCCAAAAAGGGGCTTCGAAATGCAGCATATGTACAGCTATTAAGTGAGCATACCGCCGCACACATTAAGCACTTGTCCACTTATGTAAGTACTTCGGTCTGAGGCTAGAAATACACAAGCTTCGGCAACATCTTCTGGCGTTCCACCACGTTTTAACGGAATGGCATTGCGCCATCCTTCAACCGTTTTTTCGTCTAATTGAGCAGTCATCTCTGTTTCAATAAAACCTGGCGCAATAGCGTTACAACGAATATTGCGTGAACCTAATTCGAGCGCTACAGATTTCGTAAACCCAATGATTCCGGCTTTGGAGGCGGCGTAATTAGCTTGCCCGGCATTGCCTTTTACCCCAACTACAGATGAAATATTGATGATGCTTCCTGAACGCTGTTTCATCATTAAGCGAGAAATAGCTTTGGTAGTATTAAAAACGGAGTAAAGATTAACTTTTTGAACTTTGTCAAAGTCTTCCGGACTCATGCGCAAAAGCAAGTTATCGAGAGTAATACCAGCATTGTTTACCAAAATGTCTATGCCTCCAAAGGCTTTGGTCACTTCATCAATAAGATTTTCGGCTTGCTTAAAATCCCCGGCATCCGATCTAAATCCCAATGCCTGACCTCCAAAAGATTTAAGCTCATTTTCTAGGGCTTGCCCTTTTTCTACCGACGATAAATAGGTAAAAGCCACCGAAGCCCCTTCGCGAGCAAAAGCTAAAGCTATAGCCCTTCCTATTCCTTTGCTGGCGCCTGTTATTAAAGCGCGTTTTCCTTGTAAAAGCTGCATATTATTCCCATTTAAATTCAATCCCAAGGTACATTTCGAAGCCCCTAAAATCCAATGTACTGTTGTTGAAATTAAAATTACCTGTTACTGGTACTTGATTCTGACTTAGGCCTTGAAAGCTTCCTGTAACAGCTGCTGGTGATTGCCCTTCGTACCAACTTCCACCTATTTTAAGCATCCATTCTTTTTTTAGAGGCAATCCCAAAAATACCCCAGCCAATAGACCAAAAGTATTGCTTTGCTCGATGCGTGAATTGGTTTGCATTTGACTCAAATCGAGGCGACTGCGTAAATATGCCCGACTTAAAGCATCTTCATGCAGCTTGTATTGACTGTTTATGGAAGCAAAAACGCCAATTTTAGGTTGAATTCGAATGGACTTGAAACGCCATTTTCCACCAATTTGTAATGGAAAAACAAAGCTGTTAAATGGCAATAAGGCCGATTCTAACATGGGGAAACTTAAGTTTTGAAGTGCCATTCCAGACATTCTATACCACGTGATGCCCGTCTCTAATGCCCAGTTTTCATCACCTATTAACTCTCCTCTTAAAACCACTGGGGGAACCGCTACAGATAAAGGGGCGTTTACTGGCAAAAAATAAGAAGTTCCAACGGCCAGCTCTTGGGCATTAAATTTCAGAATAACAGCCAGAAGGGTCAAAACCAAAAGGCGGCTTTTCAAAGATTTTTGGATTTTTCGATTGATATACGTTCACCGTTATGTTGAGCAAATACAAATGCATCTTTCAACCCTAAAGCCCTAACTTCTTCTACAAACAACAAAGCTTGATTTAAATCTTTAAAAGAGCCTAAAGTGTATTTGTATAATTGATTGGCTTCTTGTTGCCGAAAATTAAACATCCCGTCAGTATACATGCCCAAGTTCCGCTTTTCGTAGGCTCCAATTTGAACAAAATACCAAAGCCCTTTGTCGAATTCCGGTCCTTCTATAGGCTGTTGCATCACCATGTCGATATGATTCTTTAGGCTGTCTATTTCGCTTAAATAGGCCGAAACATCTGCATTTTGCTTAGGCGGCAGAACAAGTTTACTCGAGCGCCACCACAGAAATGCAAAAACCAAAGCCATAAGAAAAGCCACTAAGCTCAAGGCCATGTATCCTTTTCGGGCTTTGGTAGATTTCTCTAAAAATTGCTGACTTTGGTTTAATTCGACTTGGGTATTTTGAAGCTTGGCCTCAAGTTGGTCGATTAAATCTTGTGTATCTTTGGAAATGTAGGTCATCAAAAAGGCTTTGCGCTAAAATAGCCAAAGCCTTCATACCTAAAGCGAATGCATTATACGTTTATCTTTTTCCGTTGCCTTGTAGCTTATCGAAGTTGTAAATATTCTCTCCAACTACTTGTCCATCAATCAATAAATACCAATCAGGAAATACCTTACCAGATGATTGAGCCCAAGGGGCAAAGCGCGGGTAAGCAAGCAAAATGTCCGTCTGTTCGTTTGGATAGGCAAAACTAGTGGCTCCAGATAAGTGGATTGCCCAAGGTAAGTTTTTGGGTGTTAGGTAGTAACGATTGGAGTTAGGATTGCTGTCGTCGTCGTTGGTATTGAAATAGGAAGTGGTCACCAAATCGCTGGGGGCATAATTACTTAAATGTACTTCTCGGCCTCTTTCGCCGCCCACTATCAAAAATGGATTGTAAGGAGCAAAACCAACATCAGCCCTGTTTTGTGGAGAAGTAAATACCACTTTAGTTTCAACTGTTTCGGGGTCAACTTGAAAACCACCTGGAATCGTGTTTACAAAAATGCCATTAGGATTGTCTAAAACAGAAGATAACCGATCGTTTACCACGAAAACAGCTTTTGACTGACCCAATTCGGTTCCATTGCCATTGCGTTGAATGTAATTATCTGTTAAAGCTGGAAGAATGCTGCTGGCTATTTGGCTGGGCGAAACGCCGTCGAACATAAAAGCAAAACCATTGTCTTTTTCTGCCCCTGCTGCACGGTAAGTAAACTTTATGTTGATTTCGAGTATGTGGCCAAGGGCATTTAAAATCTCCTCACTGTCATAGTCTACAACTAAATCGTTGAAATCGTAATCACCTTGGTAGGGCCAAAGGTCTTCATATGCCAATGTTCCAAAACTTTTAACTGCAAATGCTTTGGTGGCATCGGTAGGGAAATCATCATCAAAATCAGGAATACCATCGCCATCGGTGTCTGGAATTCCGCCCAAAAAAGGAATGCTGTTATTTGCAATGGCTGTAATAGGATTGGCATCTACATAAAACACCACATCATTAAAATCTTTATCGCTGCCGCTGTTGCCGCGATAAATGTCTTCAAACCCAATAACAATTCGCCCTGTAGTCCAATCTCTTAAAAACACATGATGCTGACTTAGAGCGGGGTTCGCCACTTGATTCCAAGCCGTATTGGAAAAGAATTTACTGGAATTTAGGTTGATGCTGGTATTGCTGTTGAAAGCATTGGCCAGAATAACAAAGCCTAAAGTAGTACCCGCATCGAAAGTGCCCAGCTTTACTTTGTTTCCTGACGTCAACCCTCCACCAGAACCCGTGAAGCTTACATTTGGAAATACCACAAAAATGGAATCTAATTCAGATGGATCGGCGGGTGGATTGTTTGTAGGGTAGGTGTAATAAGCCAAAACATTTTTATAACCTGCACCTTCGTGAACAAAAGTTACCCATACATCGCTAAGATCCGAAATTTGAAGCACTTCTGCATAATTGTCGCCAATGAGGCTTTCGTCCATGGCCACACGTTCGGGTAGTGTCTGGGTAATCATATCTCGAAGCGATTGAGTAACCACATCATCTGTTGGCTCTAAATAATCAGGAACACCTAAACTGTTTGAAGTGCCCATGAAATAGTAATTCTGCCCAATAGGTATGGGACTTAATGCTTTTTGGCTTTTAGCTCTTGAAGAATTTTTGTTAACTTGAAGGTTAGCCCCAAATACAAAATTCAATGAATTGCCTTCTACCCTCAGCATAGCTTCATTTACCAAGCCAATATGATTTACCCGAACAAAAAGATTTTCTAGATGAACTGGCATTTTTAAAGTGCTTACCCAAAATCCATTTTGACCCGTAAAGCCTGTATGAATCAATTCACCACCTTCTTCAGTAGGCCCATTGTAAACAAATACTCGAACCCCTTTTATAGGACTGCCATCTGGACTTTGAACGCCTATATTGAAGTTTACCAAGTGATCGGTTTCATAAGCAAATCCCGGAGGCACTTGCATCTCAGAAGAAGATGTGGGGGTGCCGGGCGTATTAGGTCCATTTGGATTTGTTTCTTTTTGGCAAGAAGCAAAAAGGGCAATAGCGAATGTGGATAAGAAAATGTGGAAAGGGCGCATGTTCATGTATTGGTATTAGAAGTATGGCAAAGCCAATGCCTAAATATAGTTCGCTGAGAATCAGTAGTCAATAGGTAAAACACAGTCTATAATTGGGAATTAACGTCAAATCTGGAAGATGCGCTTTAGTATTTGATAAAGGAAGTTCAAAATTAAGAAGATTTAAAGCGCCTAGATGTGTATGTATTCTATAAAAAATGGTTTGTGGCCTGTGCATTAAGAGGCGAATTAAAGAAAAGTTAAATTTTTAGTTTATGATTATGAGCTGGTTAAGTTAATTTATATGCTTATAGTAAAAAAAACTATTTGATATAGTAAAAAATACTTTATGTTTGATAAACAAAACCTAACCTCTGTTTCATATGAAGAGAATTTTATTCACGGTTATGGGTCTATTTGCCGGACTCATGGCCTATGCGCAAACGTACAACGTGACCTTTAAGGTGGATATGGCCGGTTACGCCGGTGGTCCATTTGGTGGTGTGTTTGTGAATGGCAGTTTTAATGGTTGGTGCGGCGGATGTAATCCGATGACCGATGCCAATAACGATGGAATTTGGGAAGTAACACTCCCATTGGCAGCAGGCAACATCGAATACAAGTTTACAGTTGATGGCTGGAACGATCAGGAAGCCTTGGTTCAAGGGATGCCATGCACCCAAACCAACTTTGGCTTCACCAATCGCTTTTTAGCAATTACCGGCAATACCAACCTAGATGTTGTATGCTGGAATTCTTGCAGCAACTGTGCTTCTGCACCACAGCCTAAGGATGTCACCTTTACTGTAGACGTTTCAGGCTTTACTGGTTCTTACTCTGGTATTTTTGTTAACGGTAGTTTCAACGGATGGTGTGGAGGCTGCAACCCTATGACTGATATGGGTAACGACATTTGGCAAGTTACTTTGCCTATTACAGCCGATTCAATTGAGTATAAGTTCACTGCAGATGGCTGGAATGCTCAAGAGAACTTCTCGGGTGGCGAGCCTTGCACCAAAACTTCTTTCGGTTTTACCAACCGCTTCACTGTCTTAAACGGCGATACCAACCTGGCACAGGTGTGTTGGGCACAATGCACACCATGTGGAAGCGGGCCTTCAACGGCTAACGTTACTTTCCAAGTTAACATGCGCGACTATCCTGGAACTTGGACCAATGTGAATTTAAATGGAAGTTTTAATGGCTGGTGTGGAAGCTGTGCAGTTATGACAGATGCCAATAACGACAGCATCTATGAAATTACCGTAAATGTTTCAACTTCTGGTTTCATTGAGTACAAATACACTGTAGACGGCTGGGCCGCCGATGAACAATTAACTCAAGGCGACTTTTGTACTATGACCACTGGTGGATTTACCAATAGGGTGTTATATCCAACTCAAGACACTGTGCTTTCTCCTGTGTGTTGGGGAAGCTGTGCAAATTGCTCAACCAACAATTACGATGTCACTTTTACAGTTGATATGCAGACAGAATGCGTTTTTGATTCTGTAGAGGTAGTTGGTAATTTTAATGGTTGGAATGGTGGTTCAGGATACATTATGAACCATATGGGAGGAAGTGTTTACAGTTTGCAATTGAATATTCCAGATGGTCAAACCAGATATAAGTTTCGCAGATATGCAGGCGGAAGTGTGGTATGGGAAAGTATTTCCGACCGGGTAGTGTACGTTTCTAGCGATACTTCCCTACCCACTTCCTGCTTTAATTCGACTGCCACTTGCTATAATTTAGGTGCAAGTGCTATGATATCAGGTAACTATCAATCTGACTTCTCATGGAATGCCATTCCTGGCAGCAGCAGCTATCGTTTAGAATGGCGCAAAGTGGGTGAGCCAACTTGGAGTGGCGCTAATGTAACCGGTACTTCTAAACTTATTCAAAATCTGGAGCCTGGTGACTATGAGTACAAAGTGACTACCAACAACGGTCCTGCATCTACAACTTGCGCAGCTAACTTTAGCATTGTTTGTGCCACCGATGTAACCTATTCTTACAATGTTCTTCAAGCACCTGAAATGGGCAGATTGGGAAAAGTAACTGTGTTTAACACCCAAGGAGGACGCACTTTGTACAATATTATGATGGTAGGCAATGGAGACACCGTCGCTGTTACAAACCGCAGAAATGCTACCTTCTCAGATCTTGAATCTGGAGTTTACAGTATTTATGTGAGCGATCGTTACAACTGTTCCGCAGATTCTATCGGAATGGCCAACATTCTAAGCTTAGATACTGCCTATGTTCCAAATCTAATAAGCGCTATAAACAGCAGTCCTAATGGTTTCCGTCCAATTTGGAACAGTGTAAATGAGCCTGGCGTATTGAGCTATCAAGTTCGTGTTCGTAATGAAACAGATAATGCTTTGGTTCAATTGTTTACCGGAATTACCGATACCTTCTTCCATGTAAACAACTTAACCGTTGATAAGCAGTACCGTTTTAATGTTCGCACACGTTACAATCCCGGCTCAGGAGCCCGTAATTCTGCTTACTCGAATGGAAGAAATCGCAATCTTGGCGCCGGTGGCAATAAGAACGATATGGTTTCTGAAGGTGCGTTATCAGGTCTTGAGGTTTATCCAAATCCGGTTCAAAACCAACTCTTTGTTGTGGCTGAGGCTGGTGTGAAAATAGAGCTTCTAGACTTGAACGGCCGTGTTCTGGTTCAGGATGAAATGAACAGCGCAGAAGCCCAATTGGATCTTAGCACCTATCCTGCAGGTGTTTACGTTCTAAGAGCTTCTAATAAGGCTGGTGAAGTATCAAACTTCAAACTGGTTAAAAACTAATATTAATTGAGTGGCCTGCCGGCAGTGAAAGCTTCCGGCAGGTTTTCTTAAAAATCACTACCCAATGAAAACGACTTTGAAACAGTGGCTTATGCTTGTGCTGTTGATGCCTGCATTTGCACAAGCGCAATACTACAGCATCACTTTTAGGCTCGATATGAGCGATTATACCGCCAATTTTACTACTCCCGAAGTTAATGGTACGTTCAATAACTGGTGCGGCGCATCTTGTCACCCGATGTCGGACCCAGATGGCGATGACATTTGGGAGGTTACTGTTGATTCGATCACTGCAACTTTTATTGAATACAAATTTGCCCACGACAATTGGTCTGGTCAAGAGCTTTTAGTTCCCGGGTCTGCCTGTACCCAAACGGTAGGCACTTTTACCAATCGTATATTGAACATAACTGGAAATGCTACACTTCCCATTGTTTGTTGGGGAAGTTGTTCGGCTTGTGCCGGAAGCCCAATATCCAAGAACGTGATTTTTAAAGTCGACATGAGCGACTACGTCCCTACTTATAATCAGGTTTTTGTTGCTGGGAATTTCAATAGCTTCTGTGGAATTTGCAACGAGTTGTTCGATGGTGATGGTGACGGCATATACGAGGGACTTGTTTCTGTTCCCGCCGCTTATGACACCATTTTGTACAAATTCGTGGTAGACAATTTCAATGATGATGAAACGCTTCTACCCGGAGATCCTTGTACGTTTACGAGTTCCGGTTTTACCAACCGAATTGCCATTTTAAACGGAGACACTACTTTGCCTTCGGTTTGTTGGTCCAGCTGTGCTTCATGCGGTTCTGGGCCTACTTCGGCTAATATTCTCTTTCAAATCGATTTATCTGAATATACCGGACCATCCTATAATATGGTGAATTTGAATGGCACCTTTAACAATTGGTGTGGTAGCTGTGCTGTTATGACCGATGCCAACAACGACAGCATTTTCGAATTGAGTGTTACACTTCCAATCGGCGATACTATACAGTATAAATTCACTTTAGATGGATGGACTGTAGACGAACAGCTTACTTCTGGAGATCCATGCACATTTACCGATGGCAATTTTGTGAATCGTTTGCACATCGTATCTGGCGACCAAAGTTTACTGCCTGTATGTTGGGCAAGCTGCGATGTTTGCGATATTTTCTCTGCTGTTGATTTCAACGCACTCTCTGTGAAAGTGTATCCAAACCCGGCTAAACACATTATAAATCTTGATCTTTCAGCAATAGGCCATTTGCAGAACGCTGAGGTAAAATTCTTCAACACTATGGGTCAGCAAGTCCTTGAAACTGTAGTAAATGGCAAAGAAGCTCAAATCAACGTGGAGCATCTTCCTGTTGGTGTTTATACGGGAGAAGTGAAAAACAAAGAACTAGTGTTTCGCTTCAATTGGATTAAGCACAATTAATAAGCATTGCACTTTGCTGAGTGCATGGGGGGTAGAAGGGCCGTTTGGTTGATCAGGCGGCCTTCTCTTACCTTAATGGTTTCAAAACTTAAGAGATGAGAAGAGACTTTGATGAGTTGGCCAATGGTGCTACATTAGAAGCTGGTTTGCAAAAGAGCCACAACGATGAACCCAATTATGGAATTCCTTTAAATGAGTTTTTCCATTTTGGATTGTCGGTAGATTGTGTGGTATTTGGTTTTGACGGCAACGATATCAAAGTGCTTCTTATAGAAAGGGGTGTAGCCCCATATAAACACCGATGGGCCATTCCTGGAGATTTGGTTTACCCCAATGAAAACCTAGATAATGCCGCTCAAAGGGTTCTCGAAAGTTTGACCGGTATTAGAGAGGTGTTTATGCAACAAATAAAATCATTTGGGCGTGTAGACAGACATCCATTGGGGCGAGTGGTAACCGTAGCTTACATCGCATTGATTCGAATTGAAAACTACGATACTCAGCCATCATCTTGGGCCGATCAGACCAAATGGCATAAATTGGATCAAATTGAAGCACTGGCTTTTGACCACGATGAAATACTGGAAAAGGCCATTGAAAAGTTGAAAGTTAGGGTAAGAAGGGAGCCATTGGGCTTTGAACTCCTACCTAATAAGTTTACTCTAAACGACCTGCAGAAGCTTTATGAAGCCGTATTGAATGAAAAATTCGATAAGGGCAATTTTAGAAAGAAAATTTTGAGCATGAAGTTGCTCAAAGATTTAGATGAAATGCAAACAAATGTGTCGCACAGACCGGCCCGATTGTACGCCTTTGATCCTGAACGTTATTTTGAACTTAAGCAGAAAGGTTTTTCCTTTGAACTCTAAACTATGAAAACCGTTCCGGTTCTTATCCTCTTGGCCGTTTTATGCCAAACTTCAACTTTGTTGGGACAAGCCATTAAAGTTGAAGTTCGACAGAGTGCCGAGAAATGGACACTTTATAGAGACAATCAGCCCTATTATGTAAAAGGGGTTGGAGGACATGTTCATTTGGATGTGGCTGTTGAAATAGGAGCCAATTCTATTCGAACATGGGGCATAGATGATGCAAAACAAGTACTCGATTTAGCACACGATAGGGGTCTTACAGTAATGGTTGGACTTTGGGTAGGGCATGAGCGCCACGGTTTTGATTACGACGATCCGATAGCCGTTCAGCGTCAGTTTAACCATTTCAAGGCCGCAGTGGAAGAATTGAAGAATCATCCTGCGATTTTGTTGTGGGGAATTGGCAATGAAGTGGATCTTTTTTACTCGAATATAAAAGTTTGGGACGCCATCCAAGAAATAGCCAAAATGGTTCACGAAGTCGACCCTAATCATCCAACTTCAACGGTAACAGCCGGATTAGATTCAAATGAAGTTTTCTGGATTAAACAAAAGGCACCCGATATCGATATTCTGGGGATTAATACTTATGGCGATTTAGCCAAAGTGCCAAAAACCATTCGACAATATGGCTGGAACAAAGCTTATATGATTACCGAATGGGGGCCAAATGGTCATTGGGAAGTAGCTAAAACTTCGTGGGACGCCCCAATTGAACAGAATAGCGAAGAAAAGTCCAACAGCTATAACGAGCGTTATGCCAAACACATTTTGCCTTTTAAAGCCGACGGATTAGTAGGAAGTTATGTTTTTTTATGGGGACAAAAACAAGAGACCACCGAAACTTGGTATGGATTGTTTGATGCCCAAGGAAGGCCAACTCGGCCAATAGACATGCTTCAAAAACATTGGAAAGGCAGTTTGCCGGCCAACCAAGCACCTGTAGTAAGTGAGATCAAAATAATATCCGAGACCGAACTTGGTGATAATGTGTTTTATACCGGAAGCAAAGTTAAAGTGAGTTTGGTTTGCAGTGATCCCGATAACGATAGAATTAAAGTGCTTTGGACCCTTATGCCTGAAGCCAGTAATACCAAAGCAGGCGGTGACGCCGAACTAGCTTTAAATACCATTTCGGGTCATATTAGTAAAGAAGGTTTTAATGGTGCGGATTTAAGAATTCCAGCTACCGAAGGTGCTTATCGACTTTATGTCAAAATTGTTGACCCTTTAGGTAAAGTTGGTTATGCCAATTTGCCCTTTTATGCCTATCCCAGGCCTTTAGGACAAGGCCCTTCACAATGGATAGAATGGAAAACCCCGTCTCTCGATATCCCTACTACATCTAACAGTTTAGAACCATGAACAAACTGCACCTCATAGACTACAGCATTGTTTTAGGCTATTTTGCCTTGGTTTTTGGTGTGGCTATGTTTTCTTCGCGCCAAAGAAAAAAAGGAGAAGAAGCCTCAAGTAGTGAATACTTTTTAGGAGGACGAAGTTTAGGATGGTTTGCGATAGGCGCATCGCTTTTTGCTTCAAATATTGGCAGCGAACATTTGGTTGGTTTAGCTGGAGCCGGTGCTTCAGGTGACTTTCCGGCCGCACAATTCGAAATATTAGCGGCTCTCATTTTAATTCTTTTAGGATGGCTTTTTGTTCCATTTTATTTGAAAAGTGGAGTATTTACCATGCCCGAATTTTTAGAAAGGCGATACGATTCTTGGTCGCGTGGGTATTTGTCATGGGTATCGATTGTTTCATATGTCCTCACCAAAATCTCGGTAACCATTGCTGCAGGTGGCATCATTTTTACTTCTTTACTGGGTATCGATTTTTGGACCGGCGCTATTGTGGTGGTCGTAGCAACCGGCATCTATACTCTATTTGGAGGCTTAAGGGCAGTGGTTTACACCGATATGATTCAGATGTTTATTTTTCTGGCTGGCGCAATAGCTTTAACTGTATTTGGATTAGATGCGGCTGGCGGATGGGGCGAAGTAAAGGCCATAGCGGGCGAGGATGCTTTGAGTTTGTGGAGACCAATGAGCGATCCAGACTTTCCGTGGACAGGCATTTTATTTGGAGCGCCCATTTTAGGTGTTTGGTATTGGTGTACCGATCAGTTTATAGTTCAACGGGTTCTATCGGCTAAAAATGTTAAAGTGGCCAGGCAGAGCACCATTTTTGCAGGCTATTTAAAGCTCCTTCCCATTTTCATTTTTGTTATTCCCGGGGTAATAGCTTTTGCGTTGGCTCAAAAAGGTTTGTTGCAATTGCCTATAAATGCCCAAGGTCAAGTGGAATACGACGCTGCTTTGCCAGCTTTAACCATGCAATTGCTTCCTGCCGGTTTAAGAGGTTTGGTGGTGGCGGGTTTGTTGGCTGCATTAATGAGTTCCCTTTCTTCGGTTTTTAATTCTTGTAGCACCCTGTTTACCATGGATATATACCGCAAGTATTTTCCGGAGACCCCAGAAAAAAAGCTTGTTTTTGTGGGGCAGATGGCAACCGTTGTGCTCATAGGTTTAGGCTTGCTTTGGATACCCATGCTGAAATTAATAGAGGGAGGCTTGTTTCAAAAGCTACAAAGCATTCAGGCTTATATCTCCCCACCCATAGCGGCTGTGTTTTTGCTTGGCCTGTTTTATAAACAAATCAATGCTTTTGGGGCCAAAATGACCTTATTAACCGGAGCCGCTCTTGGTTTGCTTCGGTTGCTTTTGGAGCTAAATAAGGACGGTTTGGACGGTATTTGGTTAACCTACGCCAACATCAATTTCTTGCATTTTGCTTTTTTCTTGTTTGTGGTATGCGCCTTGGTTCTTTTGGCGGCCAGTTCGTTAAAACCCTCTGCCCTAGAGCCAAAAGCATTGGCCGTTATGTATTCTAAAACAGGTGTTGATAAAGGCAGTTCTACCACAAACACTTGGCTTACTGCGGGTTTAATTGTGCTTATAATGGCCGTTTGGTATGTATTCAGTTAATAAACTTTTGCTGTTTACAGCTTCATTGTTGTTTTTGGGCCTTGGGGTTAAAGCTCAAACTGCCAGCGATTCCAGTCTGTTTAATTTGAGTTCGGGTATTTTTCCGAAAACCGAGCTACCTAAAACCTATAAATGGAATTTAAGCGGTTTTTATAGATTTTTCGGTACCTATACCCAACAAGATTTACCTTATGCCTTAACGGCAGATGGAAACAATGTCGTAAATCCGAGAAGCATTTTTATAGGAGACGATAGCCAATTGCCCAATTTAATGCTAAATATATCAGGCAGACCAAACGACCAATTTTCTTGGGGCTTCGATTTGTTTGCCTTTCAGTTCTTAAACGGAGTTGTTCAACCGGCTTACAGTGGTCAAGTAAGCGAGAATAACCGCCCAACCGTTTTCGATCCTCTAGGTGGAACCCGATTGGGATCTTCTTTAGGCCTTAATTTGGGTTTGAACATTTTTGCAAGCTATGCTTCTACTTTCGGAACCTTTAACTTGCGTTTGGGTGGAATACACTGGTACAGCATTTCTGATTTAACCTTGGCATCTTTTAAAGGCTACTACCGGTGGACCTTAAACGAAAGGGCACCCTGGGATCCCATCGGTGTAGAAATAGGCGAGCGCTACAATGCTTTATACGAATCGGGCGAGGTATTTCAGGATACACGTTTTGGCGAAAGGGCGGTTCAAGGTTTTATTGGTGAAGCTTTGGCTTTACCAGGGGGTTGGAACGTTAGTATGATGTATGGTAAAACCGAGCTAAATGGCGGATTTTTAAGCATTCCAAACAACACTTTTGGTGGGAAAATTAAAAAGACGTTTGGTAGTAATTGGTTGGCATTTAACAGCTTAAATGGCCTTACGTACATAGACACCAACGCCCGTAACTCGGTAGGCTTTCAGGTACATACCTTAGAAGGCCATTGGTCTCATCCTTTGTTTACGGCTCATCTCGAAGGGGGAATTGGCAATTACACCACCCCGACCTATACACTTGATTGGGGCGAGGCCATCAACCTAAAATTTACAACATCCAAAAAAATCAGTCTCATCCCAATCGAAATTCAGGCTTTTAGAGTTAGCCCAAATGTGGTTAACAACAATGCCTTGTATTGGAATGTGGCGGTAAGCGAAATACCAGCACCCACCGAAGGCAATACCAATATTGGGAGTGGGGCTTTATTACGGCCTTTTGCCAGTTCTGTATTGCCATTGGGATTACTTACAAACAACCGTCAAGGGCTTAATTTAAATTCTCAATTTGCCATTGGACGGGTTAAGCTAAGTTTAGGCTTAGGCGCAGCAGCCGAAATTGAAGCCATTTCAAATCAAATCACCTTTTCACACGCGGTTAATCAACTAACCCGTTCGCGGTTTTGGCGTTGGGATTTTCCGCAGAATATTGGGCCTTATGGCCGTCAATCGGTTATTTACCGCGATGTTTTCGAAACCGTACAGCTAAACGACGATCAAGCTGGGCAACCCATTCACCGCAAGCACTTTTCTACTCTCGAAGCGCATGTAAAGTACAAAACCAACAGCATAAAGCACCCTTTGTATGTGTTTTTCTTGGGTAGGTACCAAAGCGTTCAAAAGCACTGGTCAATGGTCCCTGTAGTAAACCCAAGTCCATATCTAAGATTGTACAGCAATGAATTAGAAGCCTTTTGGAAAGTGCGTTCTGGCTTATATGCCAATGCCTATGCAGGTTATGAAAGGAGTTTAGGTAATTATGCCACTGACATCGATGTTGAAAGCTACCGTCCAAGGGATCAGGAAGGCTGGGGCCTCGGACTAGGCTTTGATCAATCGTTGGGGCCAAATGCTGGCATATTCTTTAGGCACCGGTGGTTCTATTTCCAGGATAAAAGTTTTGCACTCGACCATTTTCAAGGTCAGGAAACCCTGATCGAACTAAAAGTATTTTTCTAAATGAAAACGAAAATCGCCTTTACATCCATCGCATTGTTATTTGCACAACTGGTAATGGCCCAAGATGGACGAAAAATTTGGCTTTCTTCATATGCCAGGGGTGTAGTTTGGTCTGATGCATTCAGTACCGAAAACGATACTTTAACACCTGGAAAACTGCAAAACGGCCATGCATTGGCTGATTTGGGTTTGCACATCAAACCAAACAACAAGGTAGAAGTGCATGCCATGTTGAGGGTTCGTAACGATTACGGAGGATTTTGGGGAAGTGGAGTAACATTCGATCTAAGGCAGTTGTGGATACGAGGCATAATCGGCAACGCCATACGCTTTCAATTAGGCGACCTCGACTACCGTTTAACCCCTTATACTTTTCAAAACGAAGAGGAGTGGATATTGAGAAGCCGCTCGTCTATTTCAACCACTGGTCTCGATTTTATTCGATACGATTTGTTTCAATCGCCAAACGAAACCTGGCGTCAACAAGGTGTGGCTTTCGATTTTGGATTTAATGTGAAAAAGTACTTAAAAGAGGTCAATTTTCAATTGTTTACCACTAGAATTGCGGCCAGCGATTTTAATCAAACGCCTGACAGACTTTTTAGTGGAGGGTCGGCCGAAATATTGTTGCCCAAAGGCTTAGGCATAAAATACAATCGGGCTCAACTTTTTGATGTGGCTCAAACTGCCCGAAATACAGTTAACTTAAACAATCCTGTAAACAGCATTCAACTGCATTGGGAGCAAACACTTAAGCAGTACCGTTTAGGTGCAACAATAGAAGGTGGCCGATCGGTTTTAGAATGGACCGGAGACTCTGAAGCGCCTAGATTGACAGATGGGTTCTTAGACGCAAAATTATCATGGCGAAATCTACCAAAAAGATTAAGTGTTCAGCTTAATTACCGCGAAGTAGGTGCTAATTTTAGAAGCAGTGGGGCCCAAACCAAACGCATTAGAGCGGTGGCATATCCATTGGCCATTAGAAGATATACCAACGAGCAAGTGCTTAGACCGATGAGTACTTTCGATTTGCTTCGCGACGCTTCTTTATACAATACACAACTTCAAGCGGGCCTAATGCCATACGACCCACTATATGGGAATGCAACCCCTTATGGTTTGGCTACTCCAAACCGACGTGGGGTAAATGGCAGTGTGCATTGGGAAAATGCGAATAAAAGCTTCAATACAAAAGCAAAATTGGGCTGGCTCAGTGATATAGCCGGACAAGGTACCGACTTAAAACGAGGCTTTACGCAAGTAGAATGGGAAGCAGAATGGCTGCTCGATAAAATGTTTGGTTGGAAGCAAAGTGTAGTGATTACTCCATTTTTACTGATGGAGTCTACAAGCAGGGATAAGGCCAGTGTTGGACCGGAAGTTTCGTTAAACAACCAAATGGTGCAGGTAGGAGCAGAATGGGGTTTTTACCCAAGGCTTAGTTTGCTGGCCGAGTGGAGGCTGTTTTCTGCCGTTGGCAGCGATTTATATGCCTTGAGAAACGATTATTCAGAGGTGGTAGATTTTGTTCCTTTCGAAGCCGATCGCAACGAACAAATGATGGGAGCCGGTTTGCAATACGAGCTTGCCGATCGATTTGAAGCTCAGTTGTTTTATCAACGCTTTAATTGGAGCGATTCCAAATCTGCACTACCTGAATACAACTGGGGAAATTGGCAATTAAACATAATTATGAATCTCTAATGAAAACGAACTTTTTTACAGGCTTTTTAGCCATTGTGGCCATGTCTTTTTTAGGAGGATGTACCGATAAAATTGAACAAGAAGGCCCGGATTTAGTCGATCTCTTTGGTGATTTCAATGTGCTGGAGCCAATAGAAGGCAATCAGAATTCTGTTGATTTTGCATCGGGCGAAGCTTTTCATTTAAAGGCTAGATTTAACAAAGTAACCGACTGGAGCATTCGGATTAGGGGCCTGGAAACAGGTGGATTAAAGTTAATAGAAGGCCGAAGCCGCAGTTTAGATGAGAGCAATACCCTGTGGGATGGATCCACCACCCGTTTTCCTGTTTTTAGTGAAGAACGTGTGGCCATAGAAGTGAGTGTGCCTGAAGGCGAATTGGTTTGGCGCGATACCATAGAAGTGGTAACAAAAAAAGTAAACGAGGGCTTTCTTATTGCCGATTTTGAAGCTGGTATCAATTCTAAATGGTTGCGTTTTGCGCAAAGTGGTGCCAATATGAGTTTCAGAATAAACGATGCCGACACAGCTGCACAAGGTGATTTCTATTATGATATGGGGGGAGAAGTGAACTGGGATTGGTTGATTGGCATGATTGAATTCCCTGCCAGTGCCTACGATGTCCCTACCTTTCCCTTAAACAGCGACCCGAGCAAAGTATATTTTAATGCTTTGGTTTACTTACCTAAAAGTATTACCAATGCGTTGGTTTTGTTCCAGTTTAGGGAGGATGAAAATGGAGATGGCAACTTTAACACCAACAATGAAGATTTGTACAGCATAGAGCTAACCACTGACTTGAGCGAAGGCTGGAATTTGGTTTCATTGAAATACAGTGATCTGGTTAGTTTGGTAAATGGGCAGCCTGCAACGCCGGCCGGTAATGGCTTACATGAGCCTCAAAAGCTATGGCGAGTTTCTACTTTGTTTTTGGCCAATCCGGCTTCGGGCTATTCGCAGATTTATCTCGACTATGTGATTTTTACTGAAAACGAACCGCTTAAACCTTAAACTTGAGAGCTACATTATTTGCCATTGGGTTTGTTTGCTGGGGAATTACTTCGGCCCAAAACAAGCCGGTATTGCGCACAGTAGATATTGAAGGAGAGCGTCCGTTGCTTAAAGCCCAGGGCCTTTATGGGCAGGAAGATGCGCTTCCACCACACATTGGCAATGTGTTTCAACTTTCTATTTTCGAAAACCAGTTAGACGCAGCCGTTTGGTTTACCCAAAGCCCTTGTTTGAAGGTTCAAAACCTTAAAGACATAGCTCCCGGAAACGAAACTGGCTTATGGCTTAGTTGGGATAAACTTCAAAGCAATTGCCCAATTTGGTTAGGATTGGGAATTGGTTGGGATAATTGGGCCGCTAAAGATTTATTTGGCATTGTAGACAGTGCTGCTATCGAAATTCGACTTAAGCCCAAAAATGGTCAAATTAAAGGTTTGCCTTTGGCAATGGCTTTAGAAGATTATGGGGACAAGCAGGCTTGGACAGGCTTTTCGCCAGATAAATTCGAAAAATTGCCCATTAGCGAACAGGAGTGGGGCTATGCCCGGTTCCCTTTAAAAGATTTTGAATGGCAGAATTCGAACGCGAGTAACCTCAAACAGTTAATTATTCAATTCGAAGCTGCAGGTGAAGTGGTTATAGACCATATACGCTTGGTACGTTTACCACGCAAACAACTAAATCAAGTTTTGGCGCCAAGCCTTCTCAGTCCACCAGCCCCTGATTTTGAGCCAAATTGGGAGCCTGAATTTAAAATCAATGCCAACACCGTTGCTTGGATGTATGCTTATGATCAGGTACTTTATTTGCATTTTGATTTTCAAAATCAAATGGCTGAAGCGGAATTGAGTGCATTGGAGATGAGGCTTTCCGGTCAATCGGAGCCGCCTGCCAATAGAAAACAAAAGCGGTTAAGCGATTTGATTGGGCAATTAAATCTTCAAAAAACATCAGATTCTAAATCGGCTTGGACTTATAAAATAGAAAAACGTGGCCAGCATTTGCACCTCAAGGTAATGATTGACCTAAGGGCTGCAAAGCACCCTGGTGTAGAGGTTGGAAAGCCTTATCTATTCGATTTCCAATTAAACTATTCAAATAAAGGCAAATCCGAGTTTCTTCACTGGAATCAAAAAGATGTTTCAATAAACAATATGCCCGATACTTGGGGAACCCTTCAATTTTTTGAATATGCGCATTAAACATTTACTGGCCAGAGCGTTTGCTGTTTTAAGTCTTTGGGCTTGTGATTCGAATAAAGCATCGAAGGTTGGAACTGGGACAGAAAAGAGCCCATTCCACAAAGAAATTGAGGTGCTTATGGCCAAAATGAGCCTTGAAGAAAAAGTGGGGCAAATGACGCAACTAAACCTTGATGTGGTATCGGTTGGCAGTATTTACAATTTGGAAGAACCACATAAGCTAGACAGTTCGAAGTTATATCATGCCATCGTAGAGCGCCACGTGGGTTCTATACTAAATGTTGGTGGCCATGCATATTCTCTGGAGCATTGGAAAAATATCATTTCGGAAATACAGAATTTGGCGGTATCGAAAGGCAAAAACGGGGTGCCGATTATTTATGGTATAGATGCCATTCATGGTGCTAATTATTTAATAGAAGGTACTTTAATGCCTCAGCCTTTAGCCCAAGCGGCTTCATTTAATGCTGAATTGGTTGAAAAACTGGCTTCAGTGACAGCTTACGAAACCCGAGCTTCCGGAATTCCATGGAACTTTTCACCCGTATTGGACTTGGGCCGTCAGCCGCTTTGGTCGCGCATGTTCGAAACCTATGGTGAAGATGTTCATTTGGCTAAAGCGCTTGGAGAAGCGTGTATAAAAGGCTATCAAGGCGATAATCCGTCGCACCCCGAAAAAGTCGCGGCTACTATGAAGCATTTTTTGGGCTACAGTTTGCCCTTTACCGGTCGCGATCGTACACCGGTTTATATTCACCCTAGGCAATTGCGTGAGTATTTTTTGCCCACATTTGAGGCTGCTGTGCGACAAGGTGCTTTAACTGTTATGATTAATTCAGGTGAATTGAATGGTATTCCTTGTCATGCCGACTACGATATTTTAACTGTTTTATTGAGAAATGAATTGGGTTTTAAAGGGCTGGCAGTAACCGATTGGGAAGATATTGAAAAATTGGTGCTTGTTCATAGGGTCGCGGCCAATATGCGCGAAGCTGTAAAGTTGTCGATAAATGCCGGGATAGATATGGCCATGGTGCCCAACGATTATCGATTTACCGATGCTCTTATAGATTTGGCCAATAGCGGAGAAGTAAGCATGGAGCGAATCAACGAGGCCGTATACCGCATTTTGCATGTGAAATACAGCCTTGGTTTGTTCGATGCACCATTCACACCAAGCAGCCACCAATATCCATTGGTTCAGAGCGATTCATTTGCCCGACTCAACTTGGAGGCAGCCAGACAATCATTTATCTTGTTAAAAAACAATAAGCAAACACTTCCTCTCAAAGCCGATAGGTTGGTTCAAGTTGCGGGGCAATCTTTGAACGACGTTCGCTACTGGAATGGTGCATGGTCGAGAACCTGGCAAGGAACTCATGCCCATTGGGATACATTGAATGCCGGTATAACGCTGGAAAAGGCCATGCGTGAGGCATTTCCAAATGCCCGGTTTTTTCCACAGCCCGAAATTCCTCAGAATAGTCCATCAGTGCCCTTAGTGGTCGTATTGTCCGAATGGCCATCAACAGAAAAACCTGGCGATATTGATCACTTGAATTTGTCATCGGCAGATTTAAGTTGGGTAAAACAAATTTCGGCTTCTTATCAAGGACCGCGCATTTTGCTCTTGGTGCAAAATAGGCCGCGAATTATAGCCGAATTGGAGCCACTATTCGACGCCATAATTCTAACAAATCAACCAGGAAGTCAAGGAACAAAAGCATTCTCACAATTGCTTTCAGGCCAATTCAGTCCATCGGGAAAATTGCCATATACCTACCCTTCTCAAACCAATGCCCTTTTGACTTACGACCACAAGTTTACCGAGAGGCTTGATGTGGATTTTAGCATGAATGCTTTTAAACCGCAATATGAATTTGGGCATGGTTTGAGTTATGCCCATTTCGAGTATGGCCAAATGGTCTTGAGCGACACCTTGATGGATGCTGAAAAGGGCATCAACCTGGAGTTAACCATACAAAATACAGGTAGTATAGAAGCCCGCGAAAGTGTTTTGCTGTTCGTTAGCGATTCGGTGGCCAGTATTACCCCTCCTGCCAAGCGTTTGAGAGGAATTGAGAACATCAAGTTAAAAGCAGGTGAAAGCCGGAAGCTGCGGTTTGAGCTGAAACCAGAAGATTTGTGCTTTATAGATGCCGAGCTAAAATGTACCACCGAACCGGGTTGGTTTAGGGTGAGAGTTGGAAATCAAACAGCTTTATTCCGATTGCCATGAAGAAATTTTTGCCTATACTTTGGCTGGCTGTTTTATCATGTGAGCTTGAAGAAGCACCTGAATTTGGTAGAGTAGGTAATGAAGTAAGATTTTCGGGTTGGACTTGGGATGTTAAAGCTGGCCCTGCCCAACAAGGTCCTGGACCAAATTTCTTCTCAGAACGAACCGAAGACATATTTCTAGATGGCAATGGCTATTTGCACATGCGCATAGCCGAGCATGAAGGTACTTGGTTTTCCACTGAGCTGGTAAGTCGCGATACAGTGGGTTTTGGCCGATACCGCTGGGTTGTTGAAGGCGATTTTGAAAACATTCCAAACAATACTGTTTTAGGCCTTTTTACTTGGAATACCCAATCGTTTTTTGAAGAGGCAAATAGCGAGGTGGACATTGAATTCGCGAAGTGGTTCGATCCGGCCAATAAATCTCTGCATATGTCAGTTCAACCGGTAAACTTTGGGCCTTATTATCCGGAGCGAAGTTTTGCTGCACCTACCCAAGACGGTGATTTGATTGGGGTGAGTACCCATGAATTTGTTTGGACAGATTCCTTAATAACCTGGACAAGCTGGGCTGGAGAAGGAACCTCTGGTCGGGTAATAGCCCAGTGGCAATTTGACTCGATTAGCAATCCGGCTCGAGTTAAAAATGAAGGTGGTCAGGCTTCGAGACCAGTACGGATACCAAAGCCCTTAAATAATACCAATGTGCGAATGAATTATTGGATGTTGGGTGGAGTCCCTCCCTCCGACGGACGCGAGCACGAAGTCATCATCCGATCTTTTTACTATGAAGCATTTTAAACAACTGGCATTTTTGTGTTTGGTCCAAGTATTGGGTTTACAAGCTCAAAACCACAGTGTGCGATTTAGGGTAGATATGAACGAATTTGGAGGGCAAGCCTTCCAAACAGTTCATTTGAACGGAACCTTCAACAACTGGTGTGGCAGTTGCAACCCCATGAGCGACGCCGATAACGATGGTATTTGGGAACTGGATATAAACCTGCCAAGTGGCGAACACGAATACAAATTCACTTTGAATGGTTGGAGCCACCAAGAGACTTTTATTTCATCTGACCCGTGTACCAAAACCAGTGGGATTTACATAAACCGTCGCATTTTCGTTAACGGCCCTGAGATTCTGCCGGCCGTATGCTGGGAAAGTTGTACACCTTGTGTGTTGCCGGAGGCTGAGTGTTTGTGTAACTCTCGTATGGCATTTGCAGGTCGAATTTGGGAAATAAAGTCTTACGAGAATTACACTTGGGGGCCTGGAGGCAATTACTTTTCTAACCATGAAGACGATGTTTTTGTAGACGATAAAGGTTTTTTGCACTTGCGTATTGCACAACGCAACGGTAAATGGTACAGCACCGAAGTTATTAGTCCAGATACTATGGGCTATGGAACCTACACGTTTGTAGTACAAGGCAATTTAGAATCTTTGCCCGCCAATACCGTGGTAGGTTTATTTACTTGGGACAATAACACGCTTTTGACCCATGGCAATTCAGAGGTAGACGTCGAAGTGGCGCGCTGGGGAAATGTGTCTGAACAACGTATTCTTCAATATTCTGTTCAGCCGGTTTGGTTTGGGGGGTATAATCCGGAAAGAACTTTTTTGGTACCCACACAACCTGGTGATTTGAATGGAGTAACGGCTCATCGTTTTGTTTGGACCGACACCTTGATTACTTGGACCAGTTGGAAAGACAGGGCCGACGGACCCAATGTTATAGGAAGTTGGTATTTTAATCTTAACAATCCGCCAAGAGTCAAGATCGAGAACGGTCAAACATCTGCGCCAATTATTATTCCGGGCCCAGGAAACACCACTCACGCCCGATTTAATTTTTGGTTGTTTAACGGAGCCGCTCCTTTTGATGGGCAAGAGCACGAAATTGTTATACAAAGTTTCTCGTACGAGCCATTGAATTGATTTGTTTGAAGGGTTTTGGGGGCCAATTTGGAGCTTTTACTCATAATCAATGCTGAGTTGGTTGATTTTAATGGTTAAATGTTAGGATAAGCTTTAAAAACCGATTTCTTAATCGGGCTTTGCCTCAGGCTTTTATTAGCTTTGCCAACCAATCAGGCAATTTCCCATTATCTATGAAAAAGCACAATTATTCAGCAGGTCCCTGCATTCTTCCACCCGAAGTTTTGCAAGCGGCTAGTTCAGCCGTTTTAGATTTCGATAATATGGGCCTTTCGCTCATCGAAATATCGCACAGAAGTAAAAATTTTGTAGCCGTAATGGACAAGGCCATCGCCTTGGTAAAACGATTGCTTAATGTGCCCGAAGGGTATTCTGTACTGTTTCTTCAAGGAGGCGCCAGTTTGCAGTTTTGTATGGTTCCCTACAATCTGATGAAAGCGGAAGGGGGTAAAGCTGCCTATTTGGTTACCGGCACTTGGGCCAAAAATGCACATAAAGAAGCCTCTCTTTTCGGCGAATCACTGGCTGTTGCCAGCTCCTCCGATAAAAATTTCAACTACATACCAAAAGGTTACGGCATTCCGAGCGACGCCGATTATTTTCATTGTACCAGCAATAACACCATTTTTGGTACGCAAATGATGGAATTTCCTCAATCGCCTGTTGGAATGGTATGCGATATGTCGAGCGATATTTTTTCAAGACAAGTAGACGTAAGCCGCTTCGATCTAATTTATGCCGGGGCACAGAAAAATATGGGACCGGCCGGTGCCACTGTGGTTATTGTAAAAGACGAAATTTTGGGTAAAAGTGGTCGCAGAATTCCAACCATGCTAAACTATGCTACCCATATTGAAAAGGAGAGCATGTACAATACGCCTCCGGTTTTTGCAGTTTATGCCAGTATGCTAACCATGGAATGGTTAGAGAACCATGGCGGGGTAGCCTGGATTGAAGGTATAAACAATGAAAAAGCATCGACCCTATATGCTGAAATTGACCGCAACGCCTTGTTTTACGGAACGGCCGAAACAGAAGACCGCTCGCGTATGAATGCTTGCTTTTTATTGAAAGACGAAGCTCTAACCGAGACCTTCGACAGCATGTGGAAAGCCGCCGGAATAGTTGGGTTAAACGGCCACCGTTCGGTGGGAGGATATCGAGCCAGTTTATACAATGCCTTGCCTTTAAGCAGTGTGAAAGTTTTGGTTGAGGTAATGCAAGAATTAGAACGCACTAAAGGATAGTTCATGAAAATTTTAGCCAATGATGGTATCGAAAATTCGGCCATCGAAAGCCTGGCAAAAGCAGGCTTTGAATTGATAACCACCAAGGTGGCCCAAGAACAATTGGCGGTCTACATTCAAGCCAACAATATTGAAGTGCTGTTGGTAAGAAGCGCTACCAAAGTTCGGAAAGAACTTATCGATCAATGTCCAAGTTTGAAAATGATTGGAAGAGGTGGGGTAGGCATGGATAATATTGATGTGTTATATGCCCGCGAAAAAGGCATCCGGGTGGTGAATACGCCGGCTTCTTCGAGCGATTCGGTTGCGGAGTTGGTTTTTGCCCACCTCTTTGGAATGGTTCGCTTTTTACACGACAGTAACCGACAAATGCCATTAAGTGGTGAAACCCATTTTGCTGAGCTGAAAAAGGCTTATAGCCAAGGAACCGAACTAAATGGAAAAACCTTGGGCATTGTTGGGGCCGGCCGAATTGGCAAGGCTGTAGCCAGAAGAGCCATTGGTTTGGGGATGAATGTTTTATTTGCCGATCAACACCCCGGCAACCACATTATTGTGGACTTGGATTTCTTTGATAGTCGATCTCTGGAGTTTAAATTTGAGACCATAGAGCTCGAAGCCCTTCTGACCCAAAGCGATTTTATTAGTTTGCACGTTCCCGGAAGCAAGGATGGGGCCTTAATTGACCAACGTGAATTGGCCATGATGAAGCCTGGATCAGGCATAATTAACGCAGCCAGAGGTGGGGTGATTAACGAGCTTGCTTTACTGGAAGCCCTAAACAATGGCCATTTGGCTTATGCCGGGCTCGATGTTTTTGAAAATGAACCTAATCCTGCTGTACAGTTGTTGATGCATAGTCAAATTAGTTTAAGTCCACATATTGGGGCCGCAACAAAAGAAGCCCAGGAGAGAATAGGAGGCGAGTTGGCCGGTCTAATTATAGAAGCCTTCGGAACCGTTAAAGCATGAGTTTAGAAAATAGCCACATTGAAGGTAAACTTAATGAAGTAACCGACGCACAAGGAAGGCAGGCTAGTCCATTGCTTCCCGAGAACATAAAGAATTTCCTTATTGATATAGACGGAACAATAACCGATGATGTTCCAAATGAAGAGCCGGAGCGCATGGAAACATGCCTGCCCTATCCAGATGCATTGGAAATTTTGAACAAATGGTTTGAAGAGGGCCATATTATCACCTTTTTTACCAGTCGAACCGAAGCCCACCGAAGCATTACCGAAACATGGCTCGATAAGCATGGCTTTAAGTATCACGGTTTATTGATGGGAAAGCCCAGAGGTGGAAATTATCATTGGATAGACAACCACTTGGTAAAGGCTACTAGGTTTAAAGGAAAGTTTACTGATTTGGTGCTAAAAACGCACGAAATCGAAGTGTTTAAATCAGAGTAAAACATGGTAGAGCCGCTGTTGAGTTTAACCAACGCCAATATTTTTCAGGACGAACACTTGGTACTGTCTGATGTGAATTTTTTTTTAATGCCAGGGGAGTTCGTTTACCTAATTGGTGCAACCGGCAGCGGTAAGAGTTCGCTTCTTAAAACCTTATATGCAGATTTACCTTTAAAAAAGGGACAAGGCCATATAACCGGTTATGCTTTAGAATCTCTAAAAGAACGTGAAATTCCATTTTTGCGGAGGAAATTGGGCATTGTTTTTCAGGACTTTCAATTGCTATCAGACCGAAGTGTTTTCGATAATTTACGTTTTGTGTTGGAGGCCACTGGTTGGAAGGAAAAGCGAAAAATTGAAGACCGAATTCAAGAGGTTTTAGGCAAAGTGGGCATGGGAGCGAAAAGTTATAAAATGCCTCATCAACTATCGGGTGGCGAGCAACAACGTGTTGCTATTGCCCGCGCATTGCTTAATGAACCCAAGGTTATTTTGGCAGATGAGCCCACCGGAAATCTCGATCCGGGTACTTCAGAAGAAATAATGCAGCTTTTAAGAACTGTTTGCGGCCAAGACCGAGCATTGCTAATGGCCACCCACGATTATGCACTGATACTGAAATACCCGTCCCGCACTTTAAAATGTGCTGAAGGACGGGTATTTGAAGCCATTCAAACTACGCTTTAGCAATTAGTTTTTATATATTTTTATTATTTCACCAGAGCCACCGTCGGCCTCTGAAATGCCGCATCGGTTGCACACAATTTCACCGTTTTGGGTAATGTAGGCCAATTCGTAGTATTGCTGGCAGTTGGTTTCCAGTTCGCTGTGCATGTAATCAAAGGTTAAACTGTCTATTTCGTTAAGCAACATAACCGCGGTACTGGTGTTTGTTAAGCTCAATGGCAAAGTAAAAGACACGTATTTATTGTTTCCACTTCCCGAAGTAACGGTTACCGTTAAAGGCAAAACGCTGTTGCCTTGCCTTACGTAAACTTGGGCACTGTCTGCACTGTAAGGCGCCCCATTTCCCCACCACAAGTTATTGCCACTCACATCGAAAAGCTGAAATTTACTGGCAGTAACAGGAAGGATTTCTGTTGAATCGCAGTTGTTGCATCCCGTTAATGAAACCATTAACAAAAAAAGAAAAGCGAGAATTTTTCTCATTCAAAAAATATTCAATTAGAAGGGCTAAAATAAAGATATTCGCGGCCTTGACCAACTTACTTTTTCGTGATTTCTTTACTAATATCGGCCTATAATCAAGATGTTTTAGCATTGGTGAAAAATATTCACCAACAATGCCTCCGGCTCGGCTTGGCCTTTGAAATTGTTATTCACGAAAATGGTACCGATTCACATCTTCAAACCCAATGTGCCCAAGCCTTAAATGGCTTCGATAATGTACTTTATTTTACCCAAACGCCGTACAAAACCCGAGCCAGTAGTCGAAATGGTTTGGCACAACGCGCCAAATTTGATTTATTACTTTTCTTGGATGGCGACGCTTCTGTGGTGGATTCGGCATTTATAGAGCGTTATATAGCTGCCGGTAATATGCAGAATGTAGTAGTGGGAGGAACGGCATATCGAAATGAAGTGCCAAGTCAAGATTACTTGTTGCGCTGGGTTTATGGCCGTAAACGCGAAGCCATTGGTGCCGAATTGCGCAACCAAAACCCTTACACGAGCTTTTCTTCGTTCAACTTTATGTGTCCGAAAGCCATTATGTTGAAAGTGCCTTTTGATGAAACCATAGTAAATTATGGGCATGAAGACACTATGTTGGGCAAGGAATTTCAATACCATTGTATCCCTGTGGTGCATATAAACAATCCCTGTTACCACGATGGATTAGATCCGGTTTCTGTTTTTTTAGAAAAATCGAAAGAGGCCGTTAAAACCCTTCATCAGCTTATTTTGGCCGGAAGAGTGGACGAAGACATTAAACTGTATAAGTATTTTGCTTATTTAAAGAAGGTGCATATTACCGGCTTAGCGGCTTTGTTTTTTAAGTTAGCTGCCAAAGAAATGGAAGCCCACTTGAGTGGTAAAAACCCACAACTATGGGTGTATGATATATATAGATTGGCTTATTTATGTTCTTTAAAATAAGTTCGCGGCCCTAAAGCCGCGAACTGGGAGACTTTTCATCTCCATTAACCCCAACAGGAGGCAAGCTAAGTATTTAAAAGTTGCTCACCTGTTTCGTAAACTATTTAATCACATGCTTTTAATCAATTTAACCAATTGGTCTTTCTTGCGGTTAGCAACCGGAATCCTGGAACCGTCGTCCATAATCATATAGCCGCCATCGGCTGGCACGTAGCGTTTAACAAAATCCATATTGATGAGATGCGATTTATGAATGCGTTCAAAGTTGTATGGACTTAACAGCAAGTCGTATTCTTTAAGCGTTTTGCTCGCTAAAATGGGTTTGGCATTTTGCAATATAAAGTTGGTGTAGTTGCTGCTCGACTCACAACGTATGATTTCTGAAATTCTCAAAATGTGCATGCCGTCGTAAGTTGGCACTACGATGCGTTTTGGCGTATGCTGTCCTCCCCTTAAGTTCTCGAGAAGAACCCCCAACCCGGCTGAGCCGCCCAAATTGCGTTTTTCTTCATACTTGCGAATGGCTTTAACCAATTCTTCCGGGTCAACGGGCTTCAATAAATAATCTAAAGCCGAAAATTTAATCGCGCGAAGTGCATATTCATCATGAGCGGTTACAAAAATCACTTCTGGTTTGTATTCCAATTCATCGCCCAAATTTCCCAGTTTCTCAAGCAGCTCAAATCCATTTTCTCCTTGCAGATTGATGTCCAAAAAAAGCAAATCCGGCTTTTCATTTTGTATGGCTGCAAGTCCTTCCTCAATAGTGGCAACATCGGCTGCCACTTCCACTTCGGGGGTAAACAACTTTAATTTACCAATTAAGCTTTCGCGGGTGGCGGCTTCATCATCAACAATTATAGCCTTTAACATAAATGGGTGTTTTGTTCAAAGTTAACCATTGAAATTCGACTTTATGTACCAATGAGTAAGCGGAGGGCTTTAATGTTTAATCAAAGCTTTAAAGCCCTATTCATCTTCAATTTTGGCGAGGTACAGCTTTACTAAGGTGCCGGCTGCCAATCCTTTTTCGGTGAATTTGTCGATGATTTCGATTTTAATTTCCTGCCCCAGCGATTTTTTTAAAAGTCGAAGACGTTGCTCAGTAATACCCATGCTCATGCTTTTGCCTTTGGTAAACATGGGCCGCTGTTCGGCCAACTCCCGTGCTTTGGCCCTGCCCACACCATTGTCTTCGATTTCAACCCTCAAAAATTCGGCATCGAGCTCAAATCGAACTTCAACCTTGCCGGCAGTTTTAAGCGGTTTTAATCCGTGCTTTACGGCATTTTCTACATAAGGTTGAACAAGCATCGGTGGGATGAGCAGCTCATCTTGAAGGTATTCGTCGCACACCAATTCAAATGCCATCAGTTCACCCGAACGCATACGTTCTAACTCCAAATAAGCGCGCAAAATATCGAGCTCGGTGCGCAATGGAATTAAACTTTCGTGCGACGACTCTAAAGTTGAACGAATTAAACGCGCAAAACTGCTTAAATAACGTATGGCTCGGTCTTGTTCGTTTTTTAAAATAAATGACGAAATGGAGTCTAAGGCATTGAAAATGAAATGCGGATTCATTTGCAACCGCAAAGCCATACCTTCTAATTTGCTCAACTCCCGCTCGGTTTTGGCCTTCTGTTCTATTTGTTTAATTCTTCTTTTCAACAGCCAGTAAACCAAAATTAACAGAACAAGAAACACCATCAACCAAAACCCGGCATTAAGCCAAAAAGGCGGACGAACCGAAAATCTCAATTCAATGGGTTGAGAGCGTGCCATGGTAAAGGGGTCGAGTGCAAAGGCTTCAAATCGGTATTGACCTGGTGGAATTACAGGAAAAACAGCCTGTTTCCCGGTTTGACTTACCACTATACGGTTTTGGCGATCGTAAAGCACATACATAAACTGCCAGCGCATGGGGTCTTCATGGGCTCTGTACCCTAAGCCAATGCGCAAATAGCTGCTCGAATAGGGCAGCTCAAACCTATTTATCTTACCCATAAAACCCGGGCGGTCAAAACAATTGTCATTAGGCCTGCCTAAGTCGAGTTGACGAACCAAAGGGGTAGGTATTTGATACTTATGTTTTGTTTTGATGTACAAACGCTTACTGCCTTCAAAAACCAAAAGGGTTGAATCCGGCAGCCAGCTTAATTCTAAAGCTTCAACCTGGTCGGCGCCATAGTCTAAACCCAGCACCAATACTTCTTGGGTTTGCCAACGGCCATCGGGTTTCCAATGCCCTATCAAAATATGGTTTTCTGACAACAAAGCCAGTCTGCCCGATTTAGAAATGGAAGCCTTAAGAAGACGGCTGCTTTCGGGCAAAGGCATACTCCATTCCTCCCAACGGTTGCTACCCCTTTTTAATCGGTTCAACTTGCCATTTGAGTGTATTTTGAAAACCATTTCTTCCGCACCTTTTAGCCAATTGGCCTCGCCATTTTCGGTATCATTGTCTGCCCATTTCACCCCTTTTTCCGCGCTCCACTCACCCAAACGGCCATCGAATGCGCTTAGCCAAAGGGTGTTTCCACTTTTAAAAATGCTTTTAATGCCGTTTATGGGCAAGGTAAAAGCCCCTTTTGAATGCTTGCACCAAACGCCATCGGCCAAAACCGCCCAAAGGCTGTCGCTTTTCCAAAAAACATCGAAAACAAAAGGGTCTTCTTCAAGAACTTTTATGGTTTTACAACGGCCTTGGTTACATTCTAAAAGTCCACTTTCGGTAGCCAAATACAAATGTTTGGTTCTGTTGTTTTGAGCCAGCGCAAATACATAACCTCCATTATGTGGCGTAGCGCCAGAAACCACGCCGCCTTCTTCTTGCCACAGCAGTTTGTCGTTGGCAAAAAAAACCGAAGAACCTTTATTTAAATAAGCTGTTGGTTCGTAAGAAGCGGCTAATTCAATTTTATTAATTCTGCCGTTCCAAGGCAAATACGTTAGATGGCCTTCTCCTGCCACCCAAGCGCCTTGCCTCCCCAATAAAGCGGCATTGGGCTTAAAGTTCAAATCCAAATGGCTTAAAGAAAAGGTGTCTCTGCCAATCCAAAACCCACTTTCGTCGGTAGCCAACAAACCGTTTTCTCCGCTTACAAAACTTCTGAATTTAGCCGGCATATTGGGTTTTGAGTCCCTTTTCAAATGAGAGTGGTTTACCCATTGGCCTTGGTAATAGGTCCAAAGTGCCGATTTGTTTGCACTTAAGTAAGCATATTTTATGATGCCCCTGTGCACTTCTACCAGAAACACCCCCGTGTCTCCGCTTATACACAATTGATTGGGGTTTTGGCTAAAGTGCTGCACAAACCGCATTGGAAGTTGTACAGGTTTTTGAAGAGCAGTTGGGTATAAATTCAACCCGCCCTCAGAATCAAGTAAAACCACTTCTTGATTTAATACAAATACATAGAATGGAAACGGCAAATCTGATTTTAGCAAGCGAAGCCGTTCGGGCTGCTTTTGAAATGCATACAATCCTTTATCGGTGGCCAGCAGCAATACGCTATCGCCCCAAAAGGCCATAGAACTTACAAAGTGATTGCCTAATCCATTAACAGCCCTAGCATTCCAACCATCCCAGCTGTAAACCCCTTGGCCCTCGGTGGCCACCCAAAGCAAACCATCAGGACCTTCCAGCATTTGCCCGGGTACTGTAGGTAAAATACCTTCTTTTCGGCCAAACCGCTGTAAGAGTTCTGCATCTTGGCCGTAAGCCAATAGCCCGAAATACGTTAGCAAGGCCAAGAGACCTTTGCGAATTCCGTACAAACCTAACATGCCGCCAAGTTCACTAAAAAGACGGGCTTATATTTGAGTGAAATATACCACAATAAATGCGTTTTGTTTTATGGCTTCTGGCCTTCACGGGTAAAGTTTATGGCCAGGATTTGCTGCTTAACCGGGGCAGTTTAGATGTAGGAACAGGTGGCGCTCAGCTGGCTCAAAGTGGCATTTGGTCGGGCTTTCAAAACCCGGCATTGCCCGATACCGAAGGCTTTAGTTTGGCTTTGGCTTCGGCTAAGCCATGGATACATCTGCCGCTTTTTATACAGGCCGCGGCCATTCAAAGGGCCACTTCGCGCCACGTTTGGCGTGCCGCCTTGGCCCAAATGGGTACAGCCCATTATGCTCAGCAGCAATTTGCCACGGCCTATGGTCTAAAGCTCAATCAAAACCTGTATGTAGGCACCAAGCTCGAGTATTTTCAAATGCAAAACAGTGAAATAGGCCGCAATCGTCCCTTTTTACGTACCGCCCTGGGATTGTTTTACCAGTTGAATCAAAAACTCGCCATGGGCATGGCCTGGCAAAGCCATGCATTGGGCAAGTCAAACCCCCATTTTTCGAATTTAAACCGAATGGGCTTAGCCATACAATGGCAAGAATCGGATAAATCGGTCTTTCTACTCGAAACCAACCAATCTGCTGCCACAGCTTTGCGCTGGCAGTTGGGTTGGCGATACCAAGTGGTTAAGTCGTTAGAAATGGGGTTTGGCTTTGCCGATAGGCCTTTTGCCCTTAGCTCGGCTTTTAGATGGAAATACCGTAAACTGTTTTTGGGTAGCGGCTTTGCCTGGCAAATAGGCCTCAACAGCAGCTTGGCCATAGATATTGCTTATGCGTGGCCTTAATTATCTGATGGTATTGGCGTTTTGGGCCAGGCCCTTTCAGGCCCAAGTAGAAGAAACCTTGCCACTGGCCGATCCTTGGGAGCAACAGTTCCTCGATTGGGAAGCCCGTGATGCGGTGCCCCAAGAAGATGCACTCGAAGCCATTCAAACCGACCTCTGGGCCGAAACAGAATTGAACGATTCAATGCCCCACAATTTGCAGCATTGGGCGCAATGGCCCGGTATGAATGTTTACCGGGCAGCTTTCTTAGAAGCCCATATCAAACGGTATGGTTTTCCACAAAGCCAACTCGAATGGGCCCGCATTCCAGGTTTCGATTCACTTACCATTTACCAATTGCGCCAAGCCCTCGAGCATAAACAAAGGCCCAAGGCAAATCCTCAACAGCAGCCTTTGGCATTTAAGCAGGGCCGATTGCAATGGCTAATGCGCTACAGCCGTAGAGCAGAACTACCGAATGCCAAAAGCCTTAACCCCCATACCCATCCCGGAAGCGCCTTATTGGGCTCGGCCGACCGCTGGCTCCTGCGTTTTCAATTAAAGAAAAACCATCAGTACCAACTCGGTTTTACAGCCGAAAAAGACCCCTTCGAACCCTGGGGAGGCCTTTTGGCCGATAGCTTTACAGGGCATTATGCCCAATTTGGAAAAGGTCTTTGCAAGCAATGGATTTTGGGCGATTTTAATATGCAAATCGGGCAGGGTTTGCAACATTGGACATCGCCTACCACCCAAGCCACTTCTACAGCCAGCGGATTTATGCGTTTTTCTCAAGGCGTTCGGCCTTACCAAGGCGCCATCGAGAACCGCAGCTTAAGGGGTTTGGCTTTTGTTCTGGAACATAAAAACTGGAAAAGCCAATGGTGGTATAGCCATAGAAATTTAAGCGCCCGCATTCACAATAAAGAAGTGGCTTCGGTTAATTGGGAAGGCTTGCACACCACACCCAATGCCTTAAGCACCAAAAACCAATTGCCCCTTAAACAATTGGGTACCTACCACAGCCTCAATTTCCAAAGTTTGAAAATGGGCATAAGCTTTAACCAAATACAATCGGCCTTTGTCTTTGCATCGCCACAAAAAAACCAAGGCTTCGTAAACACGGCACAAGCGCCATATTACATGGGTTTCGATTTCTTAAAAGTTTACAAAGGCCTGTTTCTGTATGGAGAAATTTCCACCCTTCAATTTAACAGTTGGTCGGCCACTTTGGGCACCCAGTTTAAAACGGCTTCCGGTTTAGAAATCGGGCTAAGGGGTTGGCATCAACCGCCTGCATACTTTCATGCCCTGTCGCCACTCTTAAATTTGGCTGTAAGAGGCGGAGAACAAAGCCTGAACATTGGAATCGATTGGCCGCAAAGTCGGTTTTGGCGTTTCGAGTTTCAGGCGCAGTATGCGCAAAGTCTTGGCCCGGGCTATTACCGCCCCCTGCAAAGTGTAAATACTTTTTGGCTGATTAGGAGCCTTTACAGCATTAACGGCCGTAGACTCGAATTGATGTTTAGAAGTGGAATGCGAACCGACGGGCAAGCGCCCACTTTTATAGAAAATGAACTCGACAGTATAGGCATTCCCGAGCGCGCCCATACCCAGCATTCAAACAGGTTGCGCCTCGACTATAAATTAGACCTCCATACAGCCTTAGGCATTCGCTGGCGAATAGAGCAGCAGTGGTATAATGCCCAAGAATTGGAAACTTCTACCTTGGTTTGTCAAGACTTAAAATGGCAACTTAGACCTCAAACCTGGCAGTTGCAGTTTCGTTTAATGGCCTTTTTCATACCCACCTACAACAGTCGTCTTTACGCCTACGAAGCCGATTTGCCCGGCGCCATGAGCATACCCGCCTACACCCAATCGGGAGGACGTGGCAGTTTGTTGCTGCAATGGAAACCCAAACCCGCCTGGCAATTTGGACTAAAAATAGGTCGAAGCCGCTTTTGGAACGCCACAAGTCTTGGCAGCCCACCCATGCAAACCGAAGGGCCTTACAGAACCGATTTCAAATGCCAATTGGTTTGGAAGCCATAAACCACAAATTAAGCTCAACAGCTGGGGCACCCCCACTCGGGGGCAAACAGCCATTCAAAACCAAAACACGATCACCCCCTCGTGGGCCGGGCTTTACGCTCCAAGTCCTCGCCGCGCATTAAAAAGCCCACAACCAAACCCAAATCCGGGCGCGGCTGTGGGCTTTCCACTGCAATCCCTGGCGCTTTCGTTCCAACCAATACAAAGCCCGGGCTTACTAATTGTCAAGAACTTCAAGCTATGGTTGCCACCTTTTACCAAAACCACCATCCATTGGTCTCATTGAGTCGGGTTTGAAGGGCGAATCCCAAAAATCAAAAGGTAGCCAATCATCCAAAACTCGCCTATGGTAGCTGGTATGGTTAAGTACTCTACGGCCGGGTTTTTAAAGCCGAAGCCTATTAAGAGGGTATTAAATAGGTAACCAAAGCCACCTATTATCAGCATTCTGCCCAACCATATGGGCATGCATTTGGTAACCACTACCACATGGCCCATTGGTATTAGCCAAAGCCCAAAGAACAGGCCCCCAATTGCCCAAGATTGCGAAATAATGTGGTTTAAAACCTGTATAACCACCTTTTTTTCTTCAAAAGAAGGGGTAGAAAAATGGGCTACCTCAAGTGCAGAACCCATCGCGATGGCGCTTACCATAATGGCAGCGGCATTAACCAGTCCCCAACCCCCAATGGCAAAAGCAGCCCAAGCTTTGATATTGACAAATAGCTTGAAAAACCAAACAGCTGCTAGGGCTTGAGACAGAATGATAATCAACTCCAATCCAAACCTTATGCGGGCAATAGATTCAAGATGGATGAGGTTGTTTAGGGTGTTGTGTGGATTATCGGGAACGAAAATTTTAGGGTGAAAAACGAGAAAACCTAAAACACCGAAAATGGCTAAAAGCAAATACCAAAAGCCTGTTATACGGGCTGTAGAGATTAAGCTTTGGTGTTCGGGGCTATGGTTTTGATGGGTATTCATGATCAATAGGCAAATCTGGGCGACGAAAGTTAAGCCTTTTGGTTTAGCATCCCATCACAAAAGGGTTCGGATTTTATTTATGGCTAAAAGCCTCTGGATTACGTACTAATTGTTAGGGTCTTTCAAAACCACTTTATACCGAACTTTATTTTCGCCTATTATCCAAAGATTGTCTCCTTCAAGGTGCGATATTCCAGGGTATTCAAAAGGAACCAATACTTCGTTGTTTACGCCCACCACCCCAAATTTGTCGTCTTTTTGCACCACCCACCACTTCTTTTTTGGCCGGTTCCAATGGCCCAGAAATGTAATGGAGTCGTATTCAAAAGGCAACAGCACTTCGTTTTGGAAATTCAATACCCCCCATTTGCCGTTTTTCTTTACTTTAAATACATCTCTTTCTTGTACATAGTGCGAGTTGTAACGAACATTTTCGTAGTCATCTTCTAAAACGTTTTGGCCATTATAATTCATAGCCCCCAGCTTACCGTTTTGCTTATAGAGCAAATAATCAAGCCGGTAGGGAATAGGTTGTAAGTCTTCGTATTTGAAATCTATTAAAAGTTTAAAGTTGGTGTCTACAACGCCATATAAGTTGTTGAGGTTTTTAAGCACAATCTTATTTTGATGAAACAACAGTTCGGCGGTCACATCCACTTGGCTTGCGGCTTGTATGTTTTGCTGTTCTAAAAACGCTTTGTTTTTATTTAAAAAGGCGGTGATTTTAATGGGTGCTAAAAGCTTGTGGTACACAAAGGGCAAAATAAGTTGGTTTGAAGAGGTGTCAATAAGGCCATGGAAATTCTTGGTTTGCACGTCAACGAGGTGTTTATCGGCTATAAAGCTCAGATAACCCATTTGCCAATTGGGCTTTAGATTGCCCCCGGTTTGTTTGGTGTTTTTGGTATTAATTCTGTAAAATGTTCCATTTTTGAGCACCAAAGCAGTAGAATCGTTCAAGAAACTTTCGGCATAATCGTATTCAAGAGGTATTACCGGTTGGAAATACCGGTTGTAAAAGCCGAATTTGCCTGCCTTTGCTACTCTAAACAAGCCAGAGGTGTTTCTCGAGAATTCGAATATCTCATATTGGGGAGCGACAATTTCCTGATAGTGCTCGTTGAGAAAGCCTGTTCGATGGTTTTTAAACACAGGAATATACCGTTTGTTGGCATCTTCTTTGGCTGTCCATGCGTATTCATGCTCCACCTTATCGTAGTTATTAAGCTCTATAAGGCGGTTTTTTTGGGCTACGAATACGGCTTTATAGGTGTATGTGGGCCCTTGGTTTTCGTTGCCGTTTTGGTTCATAAAAAACACACTGGCCAATTGGTGGGGCACGTTGAAAGCGTAATGGTCAATTTCGTGATGCTCGTAAACGGGGTTAACCACAGTTTCGTTTTGATAATTGATAATGCCCCATTTATATGCTTTTTGAATCAAAAGGTTATCGTAATAAGGCAAGATTTCGTGGTACTGAATGGGAATGACTATTTGACCCAGAGAATCGATAAGACCAAATTTCAATTCGGTTGCCCGCGCGTTTGGTACAGAGGTTTGTTCGGCATAACCTGTTGAAACTTTGTAGTGTCCCGAAAAATGAAAATTGGCTTGTGGGCTTTGGTACCAAATGCCTTTTCGGTTGTGTTGTTGGCTGTGGAGATTTAAAGCCTGAAGTCCACGGCTTTGCTTTTTAATGGGAATTTTTTTAAAGTGCTGGTTTAATTCTGTTAAGCTGTGTTTTGTGTTGTAGGCCTTAACGATGTTACCGGAGGTATGACGGAAAAAATATTCGTTTCCGATGGGCATAGGATTAAAAGCCGAATGTGGAATGGCCCTAGGCCGACTTTGTTCGAGGAAAAAAATTTTCTTGTCCCAATACCCGATGTGGTCAATTTCAATCATTTGAACACCATTGTAAAATGGATAATACAGGGTGTCTATTTTAAGCGGAAACTTTGGGCTAAAGGCTTGATTTACGGTTAGAGCGTTGGAGGTATTTGGGCTTTGAGCGAAGGTTGTTTTTATAAAAAAGACCATCAAAGCACTGAAAATGGATAGGCTTGTTTTCATGGTGGTGGTTTTGGCAGCACAGAATGGACATCGCAGACTTATAACGTGGAAAAGAGTATAATCGTTACTTGAAGCGATAATAAGGGTTTGCAAAGCAAGCGGTTTTATGGTTTGTTTCGGTTTTCTCTTTATCGCTGCCATTTCAAATGGCTTTTTAGAAAGTGCATAAACCCAATGCCAATTGCTTAATAGCAGGCGAAAAGTTAAATGCATTTTGCATTTTTGGAAAGAGCTTAATACGAAGTCTATTTAAATTTAGAATGGGGATTATTATTGAAACCGAGAGAACCATTTTGAGGCATATGTTGCCAAGTGATGTAGATGGTATGTTTGAATTGGATGCCGATGCGGAGGTGCATCGCTATTTGGGTAATAAGCCCATTTCCAATAGACATCAAGCCCAGGAAACTGTAAATTGGGTAATAAAGCAGTATAACGATTTTGGCATTGGCCGCTGGGCTTTGATAAATAAAGAAACCAATGCGTTTATGGGCTGGTGTGGTTTAAAATGGATAACAGAACCAACGAATGGGCATTGCAACTATTTCGATTTGGGTTATCGGCTTATTAAACGGTATTGGGGGAAGGGGTTTGCTGCCGAGGCGGCTTTGGTTTGCAGAAATTATGCTTTCGATGATTTGAAGACCGACGTTTTGTACGCTGCGGCCAATTGTGACAACGTGGCTTCCAATAAAATTTTAAAAAAGATTGGCATGCAAGCCGATGGCCATTTTTATTATGTGGATATACCTTGCCTTTGGTATAAAATGGAGAAGGGTTTTTATGAGGAGATGAGGTTGCAGGGTGAAAAGGCTTAATGGTTTTTTGTTTGAATGGGTTTGGAAGGCGTTTGTGCTTTAAGGGGCATTTTGCTGTAATCCCTGGCGCAAATCCCAAACAGCAACAATTCCGTCCCTAAAGTCCCATTTGTCCCAACAAACACCATTCAAACCCCCTGCCCTTTCTGCATGGCAACTCAATAAAAGCCGAAAAAACAATTTAGACTAATAACAAAGCCCCGAAGGGGCGACATGATTATAGAATAACCGTACCCATAACCTAAAGCCCCGAAGGGGCGACATAATTCCGGACAATTTTTCCCAAAAACATTACCCCAACGCGTCCAGCTTAATCATGCCCATCCATTAGTCTTAAAAATCGTGTTCAGACAATGGCGACTGTTACACCACCGAAGAGGCTTAGTACGACCACACAACGGAGCTCGCCCGGCCGCAATTCTTCATTGAAGACCAGCCGACAGGCTGAACAGCTAAAAAACCATCCTAACACCACACTTAAAATTCAACAGAAAAACCCCCGGCCCTTTCAGCATGGCGACTCAAAAAAAAGCAGAAAAAACAATTTAGACTAAAAACAAAGCCCCGAAGGGGCGACATGATTATAGAATAACCATACCAATAACCTTAAGCCCTGAAGGGGCGACATAATTCCAGACAATTTTTCCCAAAAACAATACCCCAACGCGTCCCAGCTTAATCATGCCCATCCATTAATCCTAAAAATCGTGTTCAGACAATGGCGACTGTTACACCGCCGAAGAGGCTTAGTACGACCACACAACGGAGCTCGCCCGGCCGCAATTCTTCATTGAAGACCAGCCGACAGGCTGAACAGCTAAAAAACCATCCTAACACCACACTTAAAA
>CAMCXO010000002.1 GCA_945883565.1 Chryseobacterium gleum | reverse complement strand
GAAATTGTCTAGAATTATGTCGCCCCTTCGGGGCTTTAGGTTATGGGTACGGTTATTCTATAATCATGTCGCCCCTTCGGGGCTTTGTTTTTAGTCTAAATTGTTTTTTCTGCTTTTTTTGAGTCGCCATGCTGAAAGGGCCGGGGTTTTACTTTTTTTAAGGTGATTTGGGGGTTAGGATAGTTTTTGGCTTTTCAGCCTATCGTCTGGTCTCCATTGAAGAATTGCGGCCGGGCGAGCTTCTTTGTGTGGTCTTACTAAGCTTCTTCGGGTGTTTACCGGTCGTTTTGCTGAAAGGGCTGTTTTTTCGTTTTAGCATTAAAACAAGTTATATTCCCTTTTGGGGTATTGTTGTTAGGATCAATTGGCTTCTTTGAGGCTTTAGGTTTTTGGGTTAAATGGGGTTCTTTTGCTTAGAGATTTTAATGCTGTATTGGCCTGTAAGAATGAGATGGAGCTTATTGAGCTTTGGTTTGTAAGGACGGGGATGCCTGCTGGGCATTAATCAGGGATAGAAGAGATAAATAAGAACTAAATCTATTTGAATGGTTCATGGTCGAAGGGGCAGAAGATAAACGGTACACTAGATGATCTTTATGAAACGGCTTCCCGTTTTACTTTAAATTGTACGCTAAAATGGTGATTTTCCGATATAGATTTTGCTAAACAGCCATTTCTTGTTTGGCTTTGAAGTTTGAAAGGGCTTCGATGGCACTTTTTAAATCGCGAATGTTGGTGAGAGTTAAACTTAAGCGACCATTGCGTTCTTTCATCTCAGCATTTCGCTGGAACCGCAATTGTTCAATAATATTTCTGAAAATGGGGCTTTCGAAAAAGGGATGTTTCTGATCGCCCACAAAATATCCAATGAATTTTTCTTGCTTTAATACCGCTTTTTCAAAGCCCAAACTGTTGGCTAACCATCTAAATCGTATGCTGTTAAACAACTCCTGCACTTGGGCTGGTGGAGGGCCAAAGCGGTCTTTCATTTCTTGTTCAAACTTGGTTAATTCAGTTTCATCGGTTAATGCATCCAAAGATTGATACAAACGCAAGCGCTCTTCTACCTGATTTACATATTGATCGGGAATAAGAATTTCCAAGTCGGTATCTAATTGAGTATCGGAAACAAACGCTTGTTCATGTTTTTGGTCAACGTAAAGGTCTTTAAACTCGTTGTCTTTCAATTCCTGAACTGCTTCTGCCAACACCTTTTGGTACATTTCAAAGCCCAAATCGTTTATAAATCCACTTTGTTCCGCGCCCAGCAAATCGCCCGAACCACGTATTTCCAAATCGCGCATGGCAATATGGAATCCACTTCCCAGATCGCTAAATTGCTCAATGGCCTGGAGTCGTTTTCGGGCTTCTTCGCTCATATGGCTTAAAGGCGGGGCCAGCAGGTAGCAAAAAGCCTGACGATTGCTTCGGCCCACTCTACCGCGCATTTGATGCAAATCGGCCAAACCGAAATTGTGGGCATTGTGGATAAGAATGGTATTGGCATTTGGCACATCCAGTCCATTTTCAATAATGGTTGTGCTTACCAAAACATCGTAATGGCCTTCCATAAAACCAATTAACAGTTCTTCCATGGCTTTTCCATCCATTTGCCCATGACCAATACCAATTCGGGCATCGGGCAATAACCTTTGAAGCATACCTGCCACTTCTTTAATGTTTTCTACCCGATTGTGAATAAAAAACACTTGACCTCCTCTTTGCAATTCGTAGCTAATGGCATCGCGCATTCGCGACTCGTCGAATGTAATTATTTGGGTTTCTATAGGTCTTCGATTTGGGGGAGGGGTGGTCATAACGCTTAAATCGCGTGCAGCCATTAAAGAGAACTGTAGCGTTCTGGGAATTGGCGTGGCTGTAAGCGTTAAGGTGTCGACATTAACTTTTAAGGTTTTGAGCTTGTCTTTTACGGAAACCCCAAATTTTTGTTCCTCGTCAATGATCATTAAGCCGAGGTCTTTAAACAGGACTTCTTTGGAAACCAATTTATGGGTACCAATTAGGATGTCGATTTTCCCGGAAGCCAAGTCTTCTAAGATAGCCTTTTGCTCTTTTGCGGTTCGGAATCTATTGATATAATCTACCCTACAGGGCAAGCCCTTCAATCGCTCGCTGAATGTTTTGTAGTGCTGGAAAGCCAAAATGGTTGTTGGTACCAGAACCGCTACTTGTTTGCTATCGGCTACCGCTTTGAAAGCTGCCCTAACAGCCACTTCGGTTTTACCGAAACCCACATCGCCGCAAATAAGCCGGTCCATAGGAACGGGACTTTCCATATCGGCTTTAACATCGGCTACGGCTTTTATTTGATCGGGGGTATCTTCGAATAAGAACGAAGCTTCCAACTCATATTGCAAATAAGTATCTGGACTGTAGGCAAAGCCTTGAGCGCTTTTACGTTTTGCGTAAAGCTTTATTAGGTCGAAGGCGAGTTCTCGAACCCTCTTTTTCGTACTCTGTTTTAGTTTATTCCAAACACCCGAACCCAATTTATGTAAAATTGGAGCCTTACCTTCTTTGCTGTTGTAGCGACTAATTTTATGAAGACTGTGTATACTTATGTACAACACATCGGAATCTTTATAAACCAATTTGATGGCTTCTTGTATTTTTCCGTTGACTTCTATTTTCTGAAGACCACCAAATTGGCCTATACCGTGGTCTATATGGGCCACATAATCGCCATACTGCAAGCTGTTAAGCTCTTTAAGCGTAATGGCTTTCTGCTTTTCGAAGCCTACTTTTAATCTAAACTTCTGATATCTTTCAAAAATTTGGTGATCGGTAAATAAGGCTAACTGAGTGTTTTTATCTATGAACCCTCCGTGTAATTGGCCTAAAATCGGATGATAATCGACCTCAGCTCCTAAATCCTGAAAAATGGCTTCAAATCGCTCTACCTGTTTGCCCGTGCTGCATACCAAATAATTGTGATAACCAAGGGCGGTTAATTCATTAAGTTTTTCGCTTAGCAATTCGAACTTTTTATTGAATGCCGGCTGAGGTTTGCATTCAAAGTCATAATCGCCCTTTGAACCCAATAATACCCGGTTAAAGTGCATCAATTGTTTACAAAACCCATTGCCATCTATAAAAAGTCCATCGGGGCTATCGCGCTGTATCAATCCATTTAAACCTTCAAACGATTCGTTTGCTTTTTGCCAAAGCTTATTTAATCGGTTTTCTATTTCGTCTATACGGTTGCACCATATCCAAGTTTGACTGGGTAAAAATTCTAAAAACGATTGTCTTTTTTCCAGCAGTTGTTTGTCTTCTACATTAGGTAAAATATGCATTTCTTTTACCTTGTCGATGCTCAATTGATTTGCGATGTCGAAGGTTCTAATGCTATCTACTTCATTCCCGTAGAATTCCATTCTAAAAGGCTGATTGTGTGCAAAAGAATATACATCTACTATTCCGCCTCTAACCGAAAATTCGCCTGGTTTCGATACATAATCTACCCGTTCGAAGCCAAACTCGAAGAGGGTTTCGTTCAAAAAATCGAGCCCTATACTGTCGTTTTCCTTTATTTTAAATGTATTTTGATCAAGCTCCTTACGGGTTAAAACTTGTTCAAATAAGGCATCGGCATAGGTCACAATAGCCGATGGATTTTTTCTGTTTGCAATTCGGTTTAGCACTTCTGCTCTTAGCAACACATTGGCGTTATCCGTTTGCTCCATCTCATAGGGCCTTTTGTATGAAGCCGGATAAAACAAAACGTTTTGATCGCCCAATAGCGCTTCTAAGTCGTTTAAAAAGTATGCAGCCTCTTCTTTATCGTTCAAGACAAAAAGTGCCTGACGATTTAGTTTTTCAAACAATACACTTGCCAATAAACTAGAGGAAGAACCCGATAGATTGCAAACTTCTACCTTTCCCATAGGTTGTTGAAAAGTGTCGACAATGGGTTTTAAATTCGGATGGGATCTATACCGGTTTAATATTTCTATCACTTTCGAAACCATTTGAAACCAAGAAACAACTCGGCATAAAGAATTATTATTTGTGCCAAATCTTTTGGATAACGCATTATTTTAAATTGAAAACGCCTTTTTAACTAATCCCAAGTTCTCTTTCCATTCCAATGGGTAAATTTTTCCAATTTCATGACAAAGCCAATTTAAAAAATCGTCATCTACTTCATTAAATGGCGATAGAAAATGTGAGTCGATATCGAGTTGTGCTACCAAAACCGATTCAAAGTAAATGGGGTAAACCACCTCCGATTTTACATCCAAACTGCAAGCAATATAGTTGTCTTGAGCCTTTACATCTTGCACTATAAAAGCCTTTCCGCTTACTGCTACTTGGCCGCAAATTCCCTTACCAAAAGGTATGCTTGTATGTTCGGTAGGTTCGCCGGCAAAAGGTCCTAAAAAAAGACCTTTCTCTTGGTGATTCATGAAATAAATTCCTGCCCAGTTATAGTGTTCAAATTGCGATGTTAGAAGCCCGCAAATGCGCTGCAATTTGTCGGCAAAACTATAATTTGACTCTAATAGGTTTTTAAATGGGGTCCATTCAGGATTCATAGAACAATGTTTTTAAAAAAGGTTCAAAATACGAGGGAGAAAAATAATCAAGCCGATTATAACCACCCCAAAAGTGAGAAGCAAAACAGCTGCGGCTGCCAAATCTTTTACTTTGCCAATTTGGGGGTCGAAATTAGGATTTACCCTATCGGCCAATTCTTCAATAGCCGAATTAAACGCTTCGGCCGAGAACATAGCAAAAGTGCACATCACCACCATCAACCATTCGGTGGTGCTCAAATTGAAAAAAAAACCCGCTGCAAAAGTGAAACATGCAAACAAGAAATGAAATCGGGCATTGCGTTCGTCTTTAAACACATGCTTTACACCTCTAAAGGCGTGTACGAAACCCATTAAAAATTGCTTTATCACCTAACCTTTTCTCTTTTCCAAACGTTATCGAACTCGACAAACTTACTGCAAGCAGGGGAATTAGATTTTGTTTAATAATTCGCAAGCGCATTAAGCGCAAGAATTAAGACAATAGAATAGAAAAAAGGTTTCAATAAATTCTGTTTTCTACCTTGCACAACTGTAACTTAAAAAGGTCTTATGCACAAAATGCTTCGGTTCACTTTAGTTTTGGGTCTGTTTTTTTTTAGCTCGACAGGCTTTGCGCAAACCAATTTCGACATTATTGCTTTCAACACTTTGAATTTGGATGGCAATTCTACCCTCGAAATTTGCCCGGGAAGTCAGCATGAAATGACCTTTACCCTAACAGCCGGACAGCTCAATCCTTTCGGGCAGGTATTAATTAAAATTCGAGATAAATTTAATCCGGTTAACCCCGTTAACGATTCTACCATAGGGATTTTCGACAACGGAGGCTCGGCATTGGTAGCGGGTGCTATTGGCAGTATTCCGGTTAATGTTACTATTCCCATGCCTATTTTAAGTGGCGACTACATTTTTTACATCACCACCAATCCTGCAGCAGTTCAACCGCCGCCTGCACAAAGCGATACCGTAGAAAGAACGGTAATACCAAACCCTAGATCCAGAATTATTTTAGATACTGCGAGCAATAGGTTCGACAACATTTTCAAAACCGATTCGTCATTTTACTTGCAATCTTATGTGCCATTTATTGGTCCTACGCCAGGTGGTTTGGCCCCAATTTTTCAAATTCCCGGTGTAACCCCTGTTGGATTAGACAGCACCATCAACATTTGCCAAGGCGACAGTTTGTTTTTGTGGAACCCCGATAGCTTAACAGCCAGCGAACATATTTGGCTTTTAAATGGCTCGCCTCTTCCCTTACCTAATACCAACAGCGGGCATGTGTGGGTACATCAGCCCGGATATTACGCTTTGGCCACCATTCGAGCAAATGCCTGTACGGATTCTGCCGAATTTATAGGCGTTGGCGACCCCGCTTTGGGCGCCTTTACCTTGGGTAATCGCGGTGTTTACTTTCATACGTATGATGTAGACACCACCCTTCAAAGAATAGGTGTTGGTAATTTGGCAGGATTGCCAACCCGTTTTTGCCATGGCGACTCTCTTATTATTCAAGCCCGTCAAAGCTCCTCTCACCCACTGGGAAGTTATGTTTACCATTGGGTAAATTCTGCCGGAGATACCATTGGGACCAATTCGAATTTGGTGGTAAAAACAGACGGCGATTACTCGGTATTCATACGCGAATCTATTGGCAATTCATTTAGTTGCGAAGTACAATCAAATATTGTAAGTGTTAAGGTAGATCCTCTGCCTGCGTCTTCTATTGGTACTGCCCCGGCAACCCTGTGTTATGGAGATGTTTTTACTTTACAAGATACCAATACGTATTTCCCCTTCAACACCTACGAATGGTTACTGAATGGCAATAGCTTATTGGGCCTTGTGGGCGACACCAATTTTTTTGAAGCTGATACCAATTTGCTTCAAGCTTTTGGGGTGTTTTCAGATTCGATTGCCACGTTCCATTTACGGGTTATAGACACTTTAGGTTGCGACAGTTTAAGTCTTCCTGTTGTTTTTAATTTTTTACGCTACCCGAAAATAGCTTTTAGCACAGCCGACAGTTTAGGATTATGCAGCGGCGACAGTATTTTGGTTTCGGCTTTTACCACCAATAATGTTTCTTCTGTGTTTACTTGGTTCTCGCTTCCCGGCAATAATGTGGTGAGCAACACGTCTAATTTGAATATTAAGAACAACGGTACCTATTATTCACAAGCGGTTGGCCCAAACAATTGTACCACATACGACACCCTTTTTGTATTCGATTTATCGGTTTTTGCCGATGCGGGTCCAGACCAAGTGGTTGACTCCGGTTCGGTTGTTCAATTGGCCGGGTCGGGCGGGGTATCGTATTACTGGTACGCCAGCAGCCCCGTGTATTTTAACAACCCATTTAATCCGAATGCCCAAACCATTCCGACCCAAAGCACTACTACCTATTATTTAGAAGTGACCGGTGCCAATGGTTGTACCGATCTCGACAGTATGGTGGTAACTTGGAAACCTAAGGTAGAAGACCCTCTTGAGCGTTTTTCTGACATTCAAAACATTGTAACGCCAAATGGAGACGGTATTAACGATGGTTTAGATTTAAGTAGAATTACCGATGGCGACAACTGTGAGTTGATTTTGATTAACCGTTGGGGTGCCGAGGTTTACAGGAAAAACAATTATAATAGCGAATGGGAAGGGCAGGATCAAGGGGGAGACCCGCTTCAAGATGGCACGTATTACTACATTCTGCGATGCCCGGGCGACGATTTTCGTTTGAAAGGGGCGGTAACCATTATTCGCAGCAATTAATCTAAACCCAGAATCGAAATGAAGAAATTTTACCTGATACTTGCCTTTGCTGCTTTGGGTTTAGCCGAAATCCAGGCTCAACAAGTGCCTCTTTACAGCAATTATTTTTTTACACCTTATGTGTATAATCCTGCTCGTTCCGGATCAAGTGGGGTTACCGAGGCCAGTTTGGTTCATAGGCGTATGTGGACCAATGTTCAAGGTTCGCCTGAAACTTCTGCCTTAACCCTTAATGGCGCTTTAAACAAAGAGAAAATTGGTTATAGCATTTACGCGTACACCGACCGAACCGACATTCTGTCGAGAAGTGGTATTTATGGTGCTTATGCCTACCATTTGCAATTAAGCGATAAAAACTATTTAAGCTTTGGAATGGCAGCGGGTTACTTAAATAACAGCATCGATTTAGGCCGTGTAAATGCCAGCAGCGCCCTCGACCCCGTTTTATTTATCACGCCCAATAACCGAGGCGTTTTTGATTTAAATGCCGGTGTGAACCTGCGAATAGCCGACTTCCAACTTGGCGTGGCTGTGCCCCAATTGTTGGGCTCTCCTGTTAAGTATACCGAAAACTACAATGGTCAGGTGTTTTACCAGCTTATTAGGCATTATATCGGACAAGTGCAGTACGATCTTAAACTAGAAGGCGACAGAATGACCCTAAGCCCGTTTTTAATGTTCCGGGCGGCAGAAGCGGTTCCTTTTCAATACGATATTGGTGCCATGTTCAATATGAAGAAGTTTGGCTTTGTTGGCGCTTCCTTTAGAAGCGATTATGCCTTTACCGCCAATATTGGACTTCATTTAACCGAGCAATTAAGCATGGGCTATGCGCACGACTTCAGCACCAATGCTTTTGCTTCGCAATTGGGTACCAGCAACGAATTTATGTTGACCTATAAATTTGGCAATAACAGTAAAAATGACCGTTTAGAAAACGAAATCAAAAAGCTTAAAGAGAACGATAAGAAAAAAACCCAGCAGTATGAAGATCTTATTCGCGACCGACTTGATGAATTCCGCGATGAGATGAAGAAAATGCAGGAAAAAGACAAAGAAGAAATTGAACGTTTGCGAAATGAAGGGGGAGTTGAAAACCCAAACAATTCTCCAAACGATCAAGGCAATACCGCCAATCCTAACAACAACCAGAACAGGAACAATAACCGGGCGAATAACAATCCTAATAACCCGAATAATGCCGGCAACAACCAAAATAGCGGGCAAAATAACACCGGAACCAATCAAGGAGGGGGTACCGGAAGTTACCCACAATCTAACCAGGCCAGCAGTGTTCAACCGGGTGAGAAAGGTTATTATGTGGTGGCCGGGGTTTACAGCAGCGAAGCGAATGCTTTGAGAATGGTACAGAACATAACAGGTCAAAATCAACAAGCGCGGTTCTTTCGCGACAGTTCGAGTGGTTTTTACTATGTATACTTGCTACGATTCGACAACTACCGCGAAGCTTCACAAGCCAAAAACAGTGGTTTAAATGGTGGTTACAACGGAGAGCTTTGGATTAAAATAATTGACTAGCGTTTATAAACGCATAATAAAAAGGCGCTGCTCTTTGGGCAGCGCCTTTTTTATTTCTTGAAATCAAGCTTGTAGCCTTATTTAAAGTTCCAGTTGAAAATCGACTTTGAGCTTGGCGGCCATTATGCGGTATAAGCGTTCTCTAAGCTCCCGGATATTTACCCTTTGAATAATTTCTTGTCCAAAAGCATATAGCAACAAGGCCCTTGCCTCATGCTGACCAATTCCTCGCGAACGTAAATAAAACATGGCTTCTTCATCTAATTGCCCTACTGTACAGCCATGCGAGCATTTCACATCGTCGGCAAATATTTCTAGTTGTGGCTTGGTATCAACCGACGCTCTGTCTCCCAACAATATGTTGTTGTTTTGCTGGAATGCATTGGTTTTTTGAGCCTGGGGGCGAACCATGATCTTTCCATTAAAGACCCCCGCTGAATGGCCGTCGTATATGCCTTTATACAGTTCGTGGCTCTCGCAATGTGGAACTTTATGATCTACCAAAGTATGATGGTCGGCCAATTGCCCATCGCCCAATACGCTCAATCCATTTAAATGGGCCTCGGCGTTTCGGCCTTCGAAGGCAAATTGCAAATCGTTTCGAATAAGTCTTCCCCCAAAAGTAAAATAACCGGTGTGAACGCGGCTATCGGCTTCTTGTACAATACTGGTGTGATCTAATAAGGCCGATTCGGATGTGTCGTTTTGCAAGCGATACAATTCAAGCCTGGCATTGGGCCCAACAAACACTTCGCTTACAGCATTGCTCAAAACCGGGTGGTTGCCAAGATTTTGGTGTCTCTCGATAATCTGAACTTCCGAGCCTTCTTCCAAAACGATTAAGTTTCTCGACTGACTAAGTACCGAGCCTGCTTCTTCGGTGGTAAAGTGCAATATTTCAATGGGCTTGTCAACCACTTTTCCTTTTGGAATATGAATAAAAGCACCTTCCTGAGCAAAAGCCGTATTAAGTGAAGCTGTAGAACTCAAGGGATTTGCCGCCCGATTAAAGTAAACATCCAGCAAGTCGCGGTGGCGCCTTAAGGCCGCCGAAAACGTGCAGATGTCGTAATTCTGATGGGTGGTAACACTTAACCAGCTGCTGTATCTACCGTTAACAAAAACAATTTTATACGTATCAATATCGTGCAGCAAGTACTTTTTTATCTCACTAAATTCCAGCCCATGTTCTGCATTGGGCATAAGTTTATAATCGTGTTTTAGCACCGGTTTTAGACTGGTGTATTTCCACTCTTCAAGCTTTGTAGTTGGAAAGCCATTTAGCTCAAAATGGGCCATGGCCGCGCGTCTATGCTGATGCAAAGCGCTTCTGGTTTCGCCGTTCAGTCCATTTTCGAAGACTATAAACGACGAGCTGAGTTTATCTACCAATGCTTCGCTCATAAAGCCAAAAGCTCTTGTTTAATCCAATCGTATCCTTTTTGCTCCAATTCGAGCGCCAGGTTTTTATCGCCGCTTTTTACAATCCGTCCTTTATACAAAACATGCACAAAATCGGGTTCTATATAATCGAGCAAGCGCTGATAATGGGTAATAAGCAAAACCGCATTTTCGCTATTGCGCAATTTATTTACGCCATTGGCCACAATGCGCAAGGCATCAATATCGAGGCCGCTGTCGGTTTCATCTAGAATGGCCAATTTGGGTTCGAGCAAAGCCATTTGAAAAATCTCATTGCGCTTTTTCTCTCCTCCGCTAAAGCCTTCATTGAGAGAACGACTTAAAAAGCCTTTATCCATTTCGAGCAATTCCAAACGCTCGCGCATGCGTTTCAACATGTCTTTCGCTTCCATAGGTTCCATTCCACGGGCTTTACGTCCTTCGTTGATGGCCGTTTTGATGAAATTGGTAACACTCACTCCAGGAATTTCGACCGGATACTGAAAGGAAAGGAAAATGCCTAAATGGGCTCTTTCTTCTGGCGCAAGTTCTAAAATGTCTTGACCTTCAAAAACGATGCGACCCTCACTTACTTCATATTCTTCTCTTCCGGCTATAACCGACGAAAGTGTGCTTTTACCCGATCCATTGGGCCCCATAATGGCATGCACTTCACCCGGTTTAATTTCAAGGTTGATGCCTTTTAGTATTTCGTTTCCGTCTATGGAAGCATGCAGATTTCTAATCGAAAGCATTTTAAAATATCTGTTGGTTTAATAACTATCCCACCGAACCTTCTAAACTTACAGCCAGCAGTTTCTGGGCTTCTACTGCAAATTCCATGGGCAATTGGTTTAATACATCTTTACAGTAACCATTTACAATGAGCGCAATGGCTTCTTCGGTTGGAATGCCACGCTGATTGCAATAAAACAACTGGTCTTCGCCAATTTTACTGGTGGTGGCCTCGTGCTCTACTTTGGCCGATTTATTTTGGATTTCGATGTAGGGGAAGGTGTGAGAACCACAGGCATCGCCCATCAACAAAGAATCGCACTGAGAAAAGTTTCTGGCGTTTTGGGCTCTGGGCCCCATTTTTACCAAGCCCCTATAGCTCCCGTTGCTTTTGCCGGCACAAATGCCCTTTGAAATGATGGTGCTTTTGGTATTTCTTCCCAAATGAATCATTTTGGTTCCGGTGTCGGCTTGTTGATGGTGGTTGGTTACCGCTACCGAATAAAATTCGCCAACAGAATCATCGCCTTTTAGAATACAACTGGGGTATTTCCAGGTAATGGCCGAGCCGGTTTCTACCTGTGTCCACGAAATTTTGGCTTTGCGCTCGCATAAGCCCCTTTTGGTTACAAAGTTGAAAACCCCTCCTTTTCCTTCTTTGTCGCCAGGATACCAGTTTTGAACCGTTGAGTATTTTATTTCGGCACTGTCTAACGCTATAAGCTCTACAACAGCGGCATGCAATTGGTTTTCATCGCGCATAGGGGCAGTACAACCCTCTAAATAACTCACATACGAAGCCTCATCGGCAATGAGCAGGGTGCGCTCAAACTGCCCGGTACCAGCTTCATTGATCCTAAAATAGGTGCTCAGTTCCATGGGGCACCTTACCCCTTTGGGTATGTAACAAAAGCTGCCGTCGGTAAACACGGCTGAATTTAAAGCCGCATAAAAATTGTCGGTTCTAGGTACCACAGTGCCCAAATACTTGCGCACCATTTCGGGATATTCCTGAACGGCTTCTGAAATAGAGCAAAAAATAATGCCCATTTCGGCCAATTTCTTTCTGAAAGTGGTTTTTACGCTTACCGAATCAACTACTACGTCAATAGCTACATTGCTAAGACGTTTTTGCTCATCGAGACTGATTCCAAGTTTTTCGAAGGTTTTCAACAGTTCAGGGTCTACTTCATCTAAACTGTTTAGCTTTTTCTTGGGTTTGGGTGCCGCATAATAGCAAATGCCATTAAAATCGGGCTTGGTATATTGAACATTAGCCCAAGCGGGCTCTTTCATCTCTTTCCAAATTTTATAGGCTTCCAGGCGCCAATCGGTTAACCACGACGGTTCGTTCTTTTTGCCAGAAATGAAGCGAATAATGTCTTCATTTAATCCAATAGGCGCGCGGTCAGAAGAGATATCGGTAGTAAACCCATATTTATAGTCAGAGTTGGTAAGTTTTTCTATAATTTCCATTTATACAATAATTTAAACCGCAAAACTCTCTCCACAGCCGCAAGTACGGGTGGCGTTTGGGTTGTTAAACACAAATCCCTTTCCATTTAAACCGCCCGAATATTCAAGCGTGGTGCCCACCAAGTACAAAATGCTTTTTTTATCTACCAGTAACTTAACCTCTCCTTCTTCAAAAAGTTTGTCGCTTTCGTTCATGCTTTCGTCGAATTTGAGCTCGTACGAAAGGCCCGAGCAACCGCCGCTTTGAACCCCAACGCGAACATAAGTGGCCGATGGGTCTTTGCCTTCGTTTTTTATAAGGTCAAGCAAACGGCTTTGAGCTGTTTCGCTGATATTGATCATCAATGTTTAGATTTATTCTAAATACAAAAGTACTATTCTCATAACTTTGTTCAAGTCTTATTTAAACCCACAAATTCGCAGCATATTCGCTACAACAAAAGGCCATTAAGGCCATTTCTTCGTTTATGAAACCATTTTTTACTCTCATCGGTTTGCTTGTGTTCGGTTTTTCGGCTCAATCTCAAACGGATAGGCATCAAGGCCATTTAAAATTCAAGCAGTTCGAAGAAGAATGGCCAACTCCTAATGTTTACCGAACAGCCTCAGGTGCCCCAGGCCCTCAATATTACCAGCAAAAAGCTGATTACTACATAAAAGTTTCTTTAAACGACGACAAGCAAATTTTGAGCGGAGAAGAGCTCATCACCTATACGAATAATGCTCCCGAATCTCTGTCATACTTATGGATTCAGCTCGATCAAAACATGCGCAGCCCCGAAAGTATAAGTGCTAAAAGTCAGTCGGGTAACCTGCCAAATTCCGAAGCCAACTGGCAAATGGGACGAATGTTTCCCACATTCCCGGGAGGATTTAGATTAACTAAAGTAACCGATGCCAAAGGCAACCCTTTGAAATATACCATTAACAATACGATGATGCGTATTGATTTGTCAAGTGCTTTGGTAAGCGGAGCGAAAACCCAAATAAAAATAGAATGGTGGTATCCTATAAATAACCGCATGGCTATAGGCGGCCGATCGGGTTACGAATATTTTGAAGCCGACAAAAATTACTTATACACCATAGCCCAGTTTTTTCCAAGAATGGCGGTTTACAACGATGTGTACGGTTGGCAAAACAAACAGTTTTTGGGCACGGGAGAGTTTACCCTTCCTTTTGGCGATTATGTGGTTGAAATAGACGTGCCTGCCGACCACGTGGTAGCTGCCACGGGCGATTTAGTTAATGCCGATAAGGTGTTAAGCAAAGAACAGCTCAAACGACTTAAGGCTGCTGAAAACGATTTCGAAAATCCGGTTCTCATCATCAATCAAAGCGAAGCCATGATGGCCGAGAAAAGCAATATCCTTATTCGCAAAGTGTGGCGTTTTGAGGCCAAAAACGTTCGCGACTTCGCCTTTGCCAGCTCGCGTAAATTTATTTGGGATGCCATGGCCACCAACATTGGCGGAAAAAAGGTGATGGCTATGTCGTATTATCCCAAAGAAGGAAATCCGCTTTGGGAAAAGTACTCAACCCGGGTAGTGGCCCATACTCTTAAATCTTATTCTAAGTACACCATTAACTACCCTTACCCGAAAGCCATTTCGGTGCATTCGGCACATATTGGCATGGAATACCCCATGATAAGCTTTAATGGAGGAAGACCTGAAGCCGATGGCACGTACTCTTCGGGCACCAAGCACGGCATGATTAGCGTTATAATTCACGAAGTGGGCCACAACTTCTTCCCCATGATTGTGAACAGCGACGAACGCCAATGGACATGGATGGATGAAGGTCTCAACACATTTATGCAGTTTATTGCCGAGCAAGAGTGGGACCGCAACTACCCTTCGAGAAGGGGCCCGGCTGAAAAAATTGTGGATTATATGAAGGGCGATAAAATGTTTATAGTACCCATTATGACCAACAGCGAATCGCTGATGCAATTCGGAAACAATGCCTATGGAAAGCCCGCTACCGCTCTTAATATTTTGCGCGAAACCGTTATGGGTAGGGAGCTTTTCGATGCCGCTTTTAAATACTATTGCGAACGTTGGGCATTTAAGCATCCAAGTCCGGCTGATTTTTTTAGAACCATGGAAGACGCAAGCGCAGTAGATTTAGACTGGTTCTGGCGCGGTTGGTTCTATACCGTTGACCATTGCGATATGGAATTAAAATCTGTAAATGTTCGAAATAAACCCGGAGAAGACGCCTTAGCCCCTAAAGGCAATGCCTGGGAATTGTGTGGACTTTACGACGACCGCGACATTAGTGCTCGAAGAAACGATACCGCCATTGTGCAGAGCTACGTAGAAAAATACCCCGTTGCAACCGACGAATTTACCGGCAAGCGCCAACCGGGTGATGAAAGCTTTCAAGTAAAGCTGCCCCAAGACACCGGAAGTTACCATTATGTTGAGGTGGAAATAGAAAACAAGGGCGGTCTTATTATGCCCATCATTTTGCGCTTTCACTTTGAAGATGGAAGCGCCAAAGTGATGCGTATTCCGGTTGAGGTTTGGCTTAGAAAGGAAAACAGCGTTACCAAGAGCTTCCGTTTTAAAGGGGCCAAAACCATAGCGGTTGAACTTGACCCCTACCGCGAACTGGCTGATACCGACCGAAGCAATAACTTCTGGCCGCCTAAAACCGAAGCCTCCAAATTCGACAAGTTTATGGGCAAAAAAGACCTTGAAGACTAAAAGTTAAGCTTTAAAGCGCTTCTATTTCCGACTTTTTTATCTCGATTTACCCCACTGCTCGTGGTTATCCACTACAAATATTGCGCGGTAAAGTAAGCTTTGCTTATGGCAAACCGTGCAAATGGGCTGAAGAGGCTGAATGAATCATGTACAAAGCCATTTGCAGCTTGCAGCCCAATCGCTTAATCATTCTTGTAATACTTCATTTGCATAATAAAAGCACATTCTGTAGTTTCGTTATTAAATATTAATCAACCATGAAAAACCAAACCCTTATTGTGCTTGCTCTCTTTTTTTGTCATTTCAGTTATGCCCAAATTGAAGAAGGCCGAATGTTTATAGGCGGCAATATAACCTTCAACAGCTTTGACAATACTGCTGAGCTTACCCTAAACAACATAAAATCTAAATACGAATTAGGTGATTTCAATAGGATTGGCGCCAAGCTCGATGGCTTATACTTCGCCAAAAAAAATCTGGCCCTGGGCCTTAGTCTCCACTACAACTTTACCCAAAACATAAATAAAGATCCCGCAAATTCAACCGAACTCGAATATCTGCTTACAGACCGGGGTATTTCGTTAGTTGGGCGCTATTACAAGGCTTTAAACGATAAAGTGCTGTTTTACGGACAAGCCCGAATTGGTTTTGGTATGCTAATAGAAACCCAAACCCTCATAGAACCGGGCAACAAAGACGTAACAGACAATTTGTACGATGCATTCTATAGTGAAATCCGTCCGGGTTTCAACTATTTCATTGGTCCAAATTGGGCCTTGGACTTTAACATGGGATTTATACGCTATAACGTTATCACCAACGACGTTTACGAGAATGGTATTCCACATAAAAATACCGACATCGACAGCGGCATTGGCTTCGATATGGCCAACCTAAGCTTGGGGGTTATTTACTTTTTGCGCTAGTAAACAGCGAGAACGGGTTTCTTCCCAAAGCATTTTGTGATCCAAGCGGATTATCATGGTTTAATCAACTTAAGCCATGATGAATGGGGTTTGGCAATTAACAGCTGTGATCCCATTTTGGCTGAACCTCTAAGAGCGTGTTTCAAGCCCTTAAAATGGCTTTAGCAAGCGTTGGGTTCGGCTCTTACCCTTAGTGTTATTAACCACTACTTGGTAAATGCCTGCAGGCCAATGGGCAATGAACAGGTCTATTTGTAGGCCGTTTTGTTGGCTGTTTATAGGCATTTTCTGCCCTTGGCTGTTGTACACCACCAAACTGTGGTTGTGGATGGATTCGTTATCGAGTTTTAAACTGAACCAATGGTAGGCCGGATTGGGAAATACTTGCAGTTGAGAATTCAGAGCGGATTCTTCAATGGAAACACCGCTACATACTATTGGGCTGCCGCTTTGCTCGTTAAATACCCCTTGGTTTACCCACCAATGCCGCCACTGCCCACCTTGTCCATTTTGCCAGGTGTTTAAATTGAAGGTATTGCTGCCCGAGGCATTGCCCTTTACTTGATAAACCTTTAAAGCCTCTGCGCCTAAATTCCAGTTAAGAGCCTGATTGGCCACGCAGGTTTCGGGTGCCGGCTGAGGCAATTCGCAATTGGTCTGAATAAAATAGGCATTGTCGTCGTAGTTCGGATGCCCTCCATAAACGTGGGCTGTTCCATTCGTGTCAATGCAAACCGCGGTATACTCATCGCATGCAATGGCCTTGGCCATTGTTCCGTAAGACGTAAGCAAACGGGCCAAAAAAACCACTAAACGCCCTTTGCGGTCGGGATTGTCGAAATGGGTATCGGTAATCGTATTTTGAAGATGATGGTTGTGAAGAAAAGCCGCTGTATCGAGGGCTATTCTCGAGTCGAATGGATTGGAGAGGGCATCGGCCGACACAATGGTGCCATTTTGGGCTGTAAACTGATGTTGGCCCATAACGGCCATGCCGGCGCTTGTGCCGCCAATAACCACATTTCTCTGTAAAATGGCCGTATTTAAAGCCTGATTTAAAGGGGTGTTTCGCCATTCATTGAGGTAATTCCACTGATCGCCCCCCGCAATCCATATGGCTTCGGCCTGGGCTATTTTCTGCAAAACATAGGGTTCGTTGGCCGCATCGGAATGGTGGCACACAATGGTTTCTACCGAGTTAACACCAATACCCAAATCGGAATACAAATACACATTGTAGCCATTGCTGCCCGAAGTACGCAAAACCAAAACATCGCCCCCATTGGCCCTTCGCAAAAACCACTTCATGGCCTCGTCGTCTTCGCTGGCGCCACCCATTAAACACACCCCTCCGAAAGCCTGAGGACTTAGGTCGGTTGTATTGCCCGTTAAATACGAACTGTAGTTTTGAGCAAGGGCAGAAAAATCAATAATAAAAGCCAACCCAAGCAGGGCTAAGGTTTTAAAATGAAGCGGTGTTGTCATGAGGCAGTTCAATGTATTACCCATCAAACATCGCGAAAAACCTTGCGTTCTGAAACCACGGAATAAAAAAATAATCTTGATTTTATAGTTGCCGGTAATTTGTTTTTTATAGAACCGCAAATAATTAATCCATGCCATGCCCGGGCTCGTAAATAAGCCGCAAAAAGCTGCTAAAGCGCTCTTTGTTTCGCGAAACCGGAATGCCCGTTACAATGCCTACCATTAATTGATCGCTAATTACCAAGCGCATTTGAGGGCGAACGGTCATTTCAAAATCGGTATTTGACCATTCTTTATTAAACTCTATGCCCACAAAGTTTCGGGTTCCCGGAATCATATAGTGCAGGCTGCTGTTCCACGACAGAACGATATTGGCCGATTCGCCATTTAATCGTTCAATTACAGGACCGGCGTATATTAAAGTGTGAACATTTTGCCCCCATCTTTTAGCCGCTACTGCAAATGGATTAAATACATGGCCTTTTAAAAGGGCATCTTGGCCGTAGCGCTCAAATTCAATCAATTCGAATTCGTGTAAATAGCCTAATGCCAAAGAAGTATTGTGTTTATCCGACACATAATACGACCATTGTGCAGCCAATTTCAAGCTGTTTAAACGGCTCGAAGGCGCTTCGCTACCATTTTCGAGTGGATAGTAAAACGAAAAGGGCAGTTCAACCTCCAAACCCAAACGGTTAATGGGCGCCCATTCGTACTCTACCAAAGCTTCGTATTGGTCGTAACGGTTAAAGTCGGTTAATCCTAAGCCGACATTCCATTCTCGCTCGCCTTTTCGAGCCCCGAGGTCGCGTATTAAATCTATAAACAAAGGCTCGGCATGCAAAACCTTGGCCTTTTCATTTTTTGACTCGATTTCTGTAATGTATAAACTATCGAGTCTGGCATTATAGGCTTGGGTGCTGTCGGAAACTTGGGCCCAAAGAGGTTTAAATACCGATACAAAAAGACCAATTAAAATCAACCCAAAGCGGCTGTGCAAAATCACCTTAAAATCAAATTTCCTTTTCGAAAGCATTGTAATCATAGCCCGTGCCTATTTGGATGCGCAATTTGCACCCATTCCATTATTACCTGCTGAAATAAACTGTTAAACCTATCAAAACAGTATCATCGCACCTAAAAAACCGATGAAGCTTAGAAATTGGGCCACCTAATTTCAAATGGGCTTAACACTTAAGCTAAAATCAAACCGGGCCTTTACAGATCAAATTACCTCCTAGAAAACACTCTGCATATCCGCTTACACAAGCTTAACCTTTCTATACATTTGACTTATGCGACCCCATACCGGGACGCCTTAAGGCCAATATGCTGAAATTAGACCGAAGCCTAAGCCGAACGGCTGTTGTATTTTGTACTAGCTTGTTCTCGCATATGGCTTATGGCCAATGGGACGAATTCTTCAAAGCCTTTGGAAGCAGCTCTGTAGGTTACTCAGAACTTGCTCTCGATGTGTCGACCTTATACAATCCCCGCCTTCCAAAACCCCTTTTGGGTTTTCATCTTAAATACGGCATGGAAGACGAAACCGAAATTTTCGGTCTCGAATTGGCCTCCATTTTTTTCTTGCGGTTGGGCTATTTCTTTCCTCAAGGGGCCCAAAGCCAAGGCTACTTTGATGCCACATCTGCCGATACCGCCCAATTCAAGCCCATAATAGTGCCCCATACCTTTAACCAAAACATTTCGTACCTCATGCTCGAAATGGGAAGTGAATACTATTTTTTATTTAACCCAAAAGGCAGTGTAGGCCTCTATACAGGCTGGTTGGCAGCCATTAACATTCAATACAACGAAGTTTATTACCAAATTGCAGCTTACGACGATCTGCACTACACTTTAATTACAGAATCTGATTGGCAAGCAGAGCGCAAAGAAATTGAACTAGGCACCATTTTAGGCGTTAATGTAGGCTGCGATGTGCTTGTGGGCGACTTTGGTGCCTTGTATTTCGAAACAAGCTTTATGCTTAACCTCTTTTCCGAAACCAAAAAAATTCCACAATTTAACCTTAGCAGCCCCACGCTTATGGCCTTTAGTTTGGGTTATAAGTACGAAATTTAGGAGCAAACCGACATAGGACTGCTTTAGCCCTTCATTCGAGCAATTTCCTCATTTCATTTACCAGCGATGCCCAATTCTCTTTGGAATGTGCCGCACGCTCTTCATCGTAATTGGTTTGCTCTATGGTTAATACTGTGTCATTTCCCAAAGCCTCTACTTCATAGCAAACCCATAAATGGTTTTCGGGCAAATCTTCTTTTCCACTCCAATTGCTTAAATACGAAAATGCCAAACGCTTTTCAGGCACAAACTCCAGCACCACCCCGCGGTCTTCGTAACCCTGACCCTCCCATTCGCCCTTAAACACCACCGCTTGCCCAATTTCCCAATTGGTAATTAAATCGGTTCCAAAAAAATACTGCTTCACCCATTCGGGTTGGGTTAAAGCTGCCCAAACCTTTTCTATTGGGGCCTTTACCGTGGTGGTGTACACCATTTTGTGTGTGAGAACCATGTTAAATAAAATTTGAATTACAACCTAAACGTCAAGTTGGGTACCAACCGACCACCAATTTCCGGCAAAATCTCTAAAACTTGCTCTCCTATCCGGATCGTTTTCGCTGTTTTTCGGATCTTCAAGGGCCTCGCAGCCGGCAGCCAAAGCCTTGGCATATACCGCATCTACATCGCTCACATATACATGCAATACCATTGGCACAGGCTCAAACTTCTCGGTAGCCTCACTTAGCATGATCACCGAGTCGTTGATACGCATTTCGGCGTGCATAATGCCACCATTTGGCTCATTATAAATCCGAAGATTTTCAGCATCAAAAACCCTCTGCATCAAATCCATAAAGCGCTCGGCGCCCTTCACTATAAAATAGGGCGATACCGCATTATAGCCATGCGGCTTGTAAGCATTCAGATCTGTCATAATCAGGCGAATTAAAGCCCCAAAGAAACGCCTTTACAAAGCAATTCTGCGGTGTAGGACGTTTTTAAAACAATAAAATTGAAAACAGACCTAAGGAATACTGACCCTATACCTGCAAAGCCGTTTACCCGTTTGCTTTATGCTTTATGAAACCATTTAATGTAAGCCTGTATTCACCTCGCTTGAGGTTTTTTTTCAAGACTACAGGCTTTGCACACATTGCGTGCAACTTCCAAGTGCCATCGAGCTGAAAAAAGGAAGCCTATCGGCGTTATTTTTTAATTAAGATGTGCGAAGACAAACTCGAATTGTTTTGGATGACAAAAACGTACATGCCTGATTTTAAATCGGGCACTTTAATGGTTTCGTAACATTTACCCTCGACAATCTTTCGTCCAAAGAAGTCGTAAACCATGAAGTATTCATCCCCAAGCAGATTCTGAACAGAAAGTTCAGCCAAAAACGGATTCGGGTAAACTTTATACGCTTTTTTGACAACTTTCTCTTCAATGCTTGTTACCGGTGGGCAGTAACTAACAGCCACTTCACTGTACGCATTGGGATCGAGATTTGGGTCTTCGACGGTGTTTGCCATTATTGATATTTTGACAATTTCTTCGTTTGTGTTGAAGCACAATTGATGGAAGTTGTCGTTGTCGTTTATGTCTGCAATGGAAATGGGTATATGCGGAATAAGAACGCCTGAGCTATCTGAATAACCGATATAGTATTGGTATAAGTCAGCCTCTGTATCCCCATTGATGTAGGGTGTAACGCCCCCATTCCAGGCTAACTGTATGGTTTGGGTTGCAGAACCGCATTCGTTCAAGTTGCCTTCTATTTTTTGGGCAAAAAACAAACTTGGACCTTCAGTAAGCGGAACCACATTTGTTGTGGAAGCTCCATTTAGGTTTACAACTTCTGAGCAAGCCGACTAGCCGGGTAAAGTATTGGTCGTAAACAAGTCGCTTACAATTTTTACTTCAACAGGTGGACTGGTGACATCATCCCCGAATTCGCCTATCAAAAGCACTGTTCGATTTTCTCCATTTTCATTCGCCGGTGCCAAAACAGCACACATAGGTATGTGAATGTTACCAAGGCCATCTATAACTTCAAAGTCAGATGCCGATAAGGTAGAAGCCTCTATTGGGAAAATAAAGTTTACGGGCATACCATCCATACCCATGGCTCCAGGGCATAACAAATTGGCTTGAAACGGCATGGCATTATCGAGACCAAAGAAGGCCGACACAATAGGGTTGCTTTGTGCTTTTAATTGATACACAGCAGCCATAGAAATGAATGCAAATAGCAAGACTTTGCTTTTCAGTAATTTCTGTTTCATTTTGGTTGTTTAATAAAGGTAGATTGGAACATTTTGCCATCACGGGCTGAAGAAATAATGTAAATTCCGGCAGGGATGCCCTTTATGTCAATCTGAATTTTTTCATCAAAAACGTTTATGGGAAGAATAAATTCTTGACCTGAAACGCTATGAATTTTTACTTCTGTTTTGAGATTTTTGTTTTCTATCCAAATGTATTCTTGAGCCGGGTTGGGATAAACCGCTATTGTTGAGGTATTGTCTATAGATTCTATACCAAAAGGCGACCCAATGGCGCCATTCATATCAAATTTTGAGAAAAACTTCCAAATTTCCGCACAGCCATTAATATCTCTGTTTACCCCTTGAGCATTGGTATTTTCATCTGGCCACGTATGTCTGCCACCATTTATTTTTAAGTGTTCAACGGTTGTTCCATTGTTTCCATTTGCATAAATATAATGATCAACACTGCTGCCATCGTTGAGATTGATGTCTGGTAAGGCTGTTACAGTCGGGTTTAAATCGCAATGGTTGTTGTTAATGAATAAGTCGAGAACATATTGCACCGACTTTGCCGCTTGATTGCCATTGTAAGGAACATTGTTATCGTCTGTTCCATGTATTTCCAGGAATGCCATGGGCCTGGTAGGCGAAATCATGCTATCGGGAACATTGTTTAAAACCGTGCCTGCTACAGATGCTACTGCCGCAATTCTATGACTAAGCTGACCGGCCAAATAAACACTGAAGAAACCCCCATAAGACATTCCACAGGCGTAAACCCGATTGAGGTTAATGTTAAAATCTGCGGCTAAGATGTCGATCATTTTAGAAGTAAACAGCACATCGTCTGGCAAAGAGGCATTGCCAAAGTTCCAACCCAAAACCGGACCTACAACCGGTTTGCCCAAGGGATGCGCCACCAAAAAGCCAACTGAATCGGCCAGCGGGCGGAAATCGTGGTCATCCATTTGCGCCTGTGCACTGCCTCCTAAGCCGTGAAAACTGAACACCAAAGGCGTACTGCTGCTTGCATTGTAAGAAGCTGGCACATACAGGATGAATTCACGTTGAACGGAATTGACCGAAATGCTGTAGGTGATGGTTTGTTGAGCCATTAAATTGGCGATTGACACAAACAGCAGTGCCCAGATAAGTAAGGTTTTGAAGGTGTGAAGGCTCTTTTTCAAAGTCTGTGTATTGGGTTTATACCATCGAAGATAGAGGCCTATAAACCCGTAAAATGGAAGAAGAGCGTGAAGTGACCAGAATGCGAACTGAACCGACTAGAACGAAAAATGGATAGAAGAGACAGAGGCGGTAAAGCCAGGAGTAGAGGAGGAGGAGATAGGTTTTTTTTAGGGTCGAGAAAGCGTTATCGCCTCGCTGCATTAGGTTGCCGTTGAGGAGCCTGAATACATGGCTGCCGTTTACAAGGTGAAAATACCCCTTTTTGGATTGGATTCTTGTTTTTGAAACCTTCTAAACCAAAGCCATATGGCAACTTAAGCTGCCTATAATGAATTACATGGACCAAAAAACATACATGCCCGCTTCAAAAAGCGCTTTACCCAAATAGAAGACCACAATGCCCGCTTAAAATGGCAGTTAAACCACATAAAAGAGCGCCAAAACCAAATTCATTACCGCAGTGCCCGCTTAGTAACACATCCATGCCCGAATAAAATGCATCTGTGCCCAATTGCAATGTGTCGAAGCCTATATTCTAAGCACCTATGGCCATGTAAAAAGTAGGTATACCCATTTAAAACAGCACCGTGCACGCTTAAAATACCGCCGTGCCCATTGAATAACGCATATACGACCACTTTAAAGCCATCTATGCTGATTTTTAATACATAAAGGCCCACCTTAGAATACCTATAAGGCCATGGAAAACGCCTAAGTGCTCTCATTGAATGTCAATAGGCCTATTTTAAAAGGCATCTGCGCCCGTGTAAAAAGCATCTAGACCCAAATTAAATGCGTGCATGCCCGTTTTAGGCGGCATACACACCCATTGAAAAGGCACACTTGCCGGCTTACAGAGCATTTATACCTATGTAAACAACATTTATACCCACTCAAGAGACATACACACCTGATTAAAAAGTGAATACATCCATATTTTTTTATAATCAACCAGTTCAAAACCCTTGGAACTGTAAGCTTCCCTATTGATTTTCGCCATTTTGTCAAAAGTTTTTTCGATTTTTCGCCAAAATGGCGAAGGTTTTTTCAATTCGAATTTGGTGCTTTGTCATGTCAAAAGGCCGAATGACAAACAACATGTTTAACCCACAAAAAACAAAAGCATCATGAAAGACCGTAGCCGACTGCTTAACCTCATGTTCCATCGTTTGGACTTGCATTTTAACAATCACCGCAGCCTTTGGGAGAACCATGATTTGGTAAACACCCAAATCGGCCACTTCCTTGACAAGAACAACGAATTGAGCAAGCTCCTAACACAAAGCGAGGCCTTGAAGGGAAAATACAGCCCTATTCGCGACCACGAACGAAAATTGTTAAACAACAGTATTTCCAAATTGGCCAACACCATGCTGGCCCTCAATGCCCAATTGGCATTCGACGAAATGGGCGAGTTTAAAAAAATGCTGCTCATTTCGAAGTATGCCCTATCCAAACTGCCTCTATCAGAAAGCTTTAATCGGGCAACCAGTATAATATTGGCAGCCGATCTAAACCAGGCAGAATTGAACACCTTGCCGCAAACCAAAAAAATCTACGAAATGTCTAAAGAGCATTACAACAGCTTTGCCATGCGTTTGTTTCTGCCCACCTTGCGCATAGGTGAGCGCAAAATGATTTTACAAGGCATAGATCAAATTGAAAAACAGCTGCTTGAACTGTTAAAAGTACAGATAGATGCACGCATGGTTTTGCTTGCCGACGATTTACCGGAGTTTTACGCTGCCTACGTTAACATTCGAAAAATGCGCATTTACAAAGCCTATAAAAAGCAAAATGTAGCTAATGAAAACCAAGTAGTTAGTCTTACCCAAAGGTCGGAACCAGAACAAGCCAAAGTTCAGATGAATGGGCTTGTGGAAATCCAGAACAACCCACACGACGATTTGGGCATAGCCGTTTAAACTTCATAACCATCTGCACCCAAAGCATGGAACATTATTTTGGCGAAATTGAGGATGGAAAAATGAAAATGTCGCATGTTGGGGTTATTGCAAATGATTTGTTGTATGAAATTAAAGAACATGCACAAAATATTGAATTAGGCGATTTATGGTAATGCCCAATCATATACACGGAATATTGATAATCGATGACGATACGGATAAGGTGGTGAATGCGGACAGTGTAAATAATGTAAACATCCTCAAATGCTACCAAAGACGATTTTAGACAAACTACACTAACTGAATTAAGAAAACTTCCAATCTCAAAAATTGATACTAAGAATCAAAAACCAATCAGTGATGTAGTAAAGAAGATATTGAATTTAAAATCTGAAAACAGTAATTCCGATACTACCAATTTAGAAAAGCAAATAGACCAATTGGTTTATCAGCTTTATGAGCTGATGGACGAGGAAATAGAAATTGTGGAAAACGCATAAATGAAAAATGGATAAATCCATTCATATAGCATCCCATACATTTCATAGCCCACGGTTTAAACCGTGGGCTATTTAAATTCCTCGGGATATTTCAAAACTGTTTTTACGAACAATGTGAATACGATTTTAGGGCCACAAAACACGACAAAGACCACCACCATTTCGATCCGCATATCGCGGACCAAAGTGAATAATATAAACAGCCCCCTATATCAAATAACCCAAAACGCAGCTAATTTTACCAAAACCAACAAAACCACTAATAATGAATATACTACGCGAAATAACAAACCACAATAAGCTGGAAAAAGTACAGTATACTTTCGTGTATATATAAGTTGTGGGTAATTTGAAAAAAACAATGAACATTAGAATAACTCTATTCATAATTTGCTGCTTGACAATAATTTCTTGTCGACAACCTGAAAAATCGAAGGAAGTAATGAAACAAGCAATGGACGTTTATTTCTATTCGGATCTTGAAGACCATATTAAAATTGACAGTTCTCTTTCCTTGACAAATAAGGCCTTGGAATATGACAATCAAAACTTTAACGCATTCAATCACAAAATGACACTTCTGTTCAGAAAGAAAGATTCAAAAGGATTAATTCAGGTAGCCGACAAATTAATCGAACTAACAGACAAACCATTTTACCTCGGACAAAAAGCTATGTTTTTAGAGCTTGAAGGTGAAATTGATAAAGCGAACGAATATTATTCAAAAGCAATTGAAAAATATGACGACTACCTTAAAACGGACACGCTTAATTTCGACCTGTTGATTGAATATGTGGGAATTTTAGAAGCTTCTGGTGACACTAAGGAGGCGAATATAATCCTGACCGACATGAAAGAAATGGATTTTGAAGATTATCAAATAGAAATGATTGACTTGTATAAAGAGCAGGCAGTTTCAAAGAAGCAGCTTATCAAATATTGGACAGGTGAAATCGAATACGAACAAATAGGAGAAAAATAAAAACTACCCACAACACAGCATATAACTTATAGCGGGTGAACGGCTGTAAGCAAGGTTTTCGCTCCGTAGCCAGCTTTGTTTTCGGTGGACAGGAAAGTGCTTCGAAACCGCCACAAGCCATATGCAAACCGTTAGCCATCAGTATAAAAAGCCAACCGCACAAACAGCGCATTTGGTTTTTTGCCGACTCGAAAGCCAACTCTGAAAAAACCAAAAGAGCTGTTTTTTTGACAACGATCAAACACCGTTCCGACCGAATAACTTATCTTGACCGACTGAAATAGAAAATTTATTTTGTAAATGATTTTAAAAGAATTGAAACCAAGAAAGGCACTCAACAAAGCCTTTTTAAAAGTAAAACCGAACAGGACTGAAATTGAAGGTTTCAAGACCAATCTCATTACTTTACTCCACAGAACAAACGACACCGAAAGCGAAGAGTTTCACAAAAACTTGGTTTCCGACTTTCTAAAGAAAACCTATTACGACCCGAACCATTTTATAAATACCAAAGGTCGAAACGACCTTGTTATTCATAACGGACCAAATGCAAACTCGACAGTTGGCGTAATTCTCGAAGCGAAAAAACCGACCAATAAAACGGAAATGATATCGACCAAAAAACTGAACGCAAAAGCGTTTCAGGAATTGGTTTTGTATTACTTACGAGAAAGAATTACACATAAAAATCTTGAAGTAAAACATTTAGTCGCAACCAACATCAATGAATGGTTCATTTTTGACGCAACCCTATTCGACAGGCTTTTTGCTCAAAATAAAAGTCTCGTAAAGCAATTTACAGAATTTGAAGGTGGACGATTGGCAGACACCAAAACAGATTTTTTCTATAAACAAATTGCAGAGCCTTTTATTGACGACATAACATCAGAAATTGAATTTACTTACTTCAACATTCAGGACTTTCAAAAGCCGTTAATCAATGCCGACAAAGCAGACGATATTTCGCTCATTGCATTATTCAAATTGTTTTCGCCAGAGCATCTTTTAAAACTCCCATTCACCAACGACAGCAACAGCCTTGACAAACGCTTTTACAGCGAGCTGTTGCACATCATCGGCTTGACCGAAACCAAAGAAGGAAGCAAAAAACTGATTGACCGGAACAAAGCAGGCGAACGGCACACAGGAACAATCCTTGAAGATACCATTATTCAGCTTGACAGCTTAGATAAATTAAGGCGATTGGAAAAGCCAAACCAATTCGGAAATACACAACAGGAACGACTTTTTAATGTTGCGCTTGAACTTTCGATTACTTGGATTAACCGAATTTTGTTTTTGAAGCTGCTAGAAGCGCAACTCATCACCTATCACAAAGGCGACAAATCTTTTTCGTTTCTCAACCTCAACAAAATCAAAAACTATGACGACCTGAACAGCTTGTTTTTTCAGGTTTTGGCACGCAAGTATGACGAGCGAAACGAAGATGTAATAACGATTTTTGAGAAAGTTCCTTATCTCAATTCTTCGCTTTTTGAGCCGACAGATATTGAGCAGGTCACTTTGTTTATCAGCAACCTGAAAGACAATAAAACCATTCCGATTTTTTCGCAAACCGTGCTGAAAGACCAGCAAGGCAAGAAACGGACCGGCAATATTTCCACGCTTCAATACTTGTTTGAGTTTTTAGATGCATACGACTTTGGAGCCGAAGGCGGAGAAGAAATTCAGGAAGACAACAAAACGCTGATTAACGCTTCGGTTCTCGGATTGATTTTCGAGAAAATAAACGGCTACAAAGACGGTTCGTTTTTCACTCCCGGTTTCATCACCATGTATATGTGTCGTGAAACCATTCGCAAAGCAGTTGTGCAGAAATTCAATGAAAGCAAAAAATGGAACTGCACAACACTTGAAGAACTCTACGACAAAATTGAAGACCGAAAAGAAGCCAACAAAATTGTAAACAGCATCAAAATTTGCGACCCAGCCGTTGGTTCAGGACACTTTTTGGTTTCGGCACTCAATGAGATAATTGCCGTGAAAAACGACTTGAAAATTCTGCAAGACCGTGACGGAAAACGCCTAAAAGAATATCAGTTGGAAGTGGTAAATGATGAACTGATTGTAACAGACGAAGAAGGCAATCTTTTCGAATACAACCCAAGCAATAAAGAAAGTCAGCGAATACAAGAAACACTTTTCCACGAAAAGCAAACCATTATAGAAAACTGCCTTTTCGGCGTGGATATTAACCCCAACTCAGTAAAAATTTGCCGTTTGCGTTTGTGGATTGAGCTTTTGAAAAATGCCTACTACATAGGCTCTCCTCCTTTTAAAGGAGGAGTACCCGAAGGGGGAGGTGGTTACAAACTCAACAACCTTCCTTACCTTAAAACCTTCCGCAAAGAACTTCGCAACAACCTTACACCTGCAGAAGCCAAACTTTGGACATTGCTCAAAGGCAAACAGATGAATGGTAGAAAATTCAGACGCCAACATAGCTTTGCTAATTACATACTGGATTTTTATTGCCCTGAAGAACGCTTGGCTATAGAGTTAGATGGTCAAGGGCATTTTGAAGCAGCACAGGCAGAGTATGATAAAGAAAGAGTTTTGTTTCTAGAAACATTTGGTATAAGAGTTCTGAGATTTGAGAATAAATGGGTTTGGGATAATCCAGATGGATTATTGGATGAAGTAAGAAGCTATTTTGGAAAGCAACCACCCCGTCCTACGGACACCCCTCCTTACAAAGGAGGGGAGCTTAAAGAATTGCAAACACTTCCAAACATCGACATCAACATAAAATGCGGAAACTCTTTGGTGAGCCGTTTTGCCATTGATGCCGAACTGAAACAGGCCTTGCAAAAAAGTAAGTGGACAATTAGCAGCTACCAAATAGCCGTTGCTACCTACCGCAACGCTGAAAGTAAGGAGCAAAAACGAGAAATGGAACGGTTGATAGCCGATATTAAATCGGATTTCAGAAGTGAAATTGAAACACCTTTCAAAAAGAAGATAAGTGAGGCGAGAGGTAAAGCAGACAACCTATCAATGAAAATCATTAATCTCAAATCTTTTGGTGAAAAAATTGATAAGAAACTAATCGATGATCATAAAAAAGCAGTTGAATTACTTGCCAAATTAGAAACCGAACGTGATGAAATAAAGTCGAATAAAATTTTTGAAAACGCTTTTGAATGGCGTTTTGAATTTCCGGAAGTGCTAAATGACGATGGCGATTTTGTGGGTTTTGATGTGGTTATTGGGAATCCGCCTTACTTAACAGGTTCTGCGTTTAAAGAATATCAGAGGTTTTTCAACAACACTTATATAACAGCGGAATATCAATTAGACTTATATACTTTTTTCATCGAGTTGTCAAATGGAATACTAAAATCAAAAGGCGTTATTTCACTAATAACACCAAATTCTTGGTTGAAAAATTTGAGGATGTCAAAAACAAGAATATTTGTTCTTGATAAATTTGATGTTAAAGCACTAAATCCAAATATCGCAAAAGCGTTTGACGAAGCTTCAGTTGATACTCTCATTTTTAGTGCAATTAAACACAAAAGCGAAGATAATTCTCTTGATATTTTTGATTTCAATTCATCAAAAAACTCTTTTATCAAAAATTCAATTTATCAATACAGATTTTTAGAAAACGACAATTTAGTGTTTGATGTTGAAGTTGATGAATCGGTTTTGCCAATCTTGAAAAAAATCAGAAGCAACAGCAATATTCTTGAAGATAAATTTGAAATTACTAGAGGAGTAAATCCATACGATAAATACAGAGGGCAAACAGAAGAAGTTATTAAAACAAGAGCTTATCATTCATCAATCCAAAAAGACGACACATTTGTTCCTGAACTCAAAGGCAAACACGTTTCAACATTTCAATACAAATGGGACAACAAACATTATATAAGTTACGGAAGTTGGTTAGCTGCTCCTAGAGAACCAAAATTCTTCAAAGGCTCAAGATTAGTGTTTCGTGAAATTATCGGAGAACGTTTTGTTTGTGCTGTAATTGAGGAAGATTTTATTATAGACCGTAGTTTATATATCGCACTTCCTAAAGATGAAAATGTTGATGTCTATTATGTTTTAGGAGTATTATGTTCAAAATTGCTTGTGTGGTTGTTTAAGTATGAAAAAAACGAATTTGATGATTTATTTCCTAAAATCAGACTTGAAGAATTCAAAAAATTACCAATTCCGAAATGCAGTAATGATAAATCAATAAGCAAGTTGTCAAAAGAAATTTCAACATTGAAACAGCAAGGCAAAGACACAAGCAAAGAAGAAAATCAAATAGACCAATTGGTTTACCAACTTTACGAGTTGACGGACGAGGAAATAAAAATTGTGGAAAACGCATAAATGAAAAATGGATAAATCCATTCATATAACATCCTATACATTTCATAGCCCACGGTTTAAACCGTGGGCTATGAAAATGCGTAGAACAACACAAAACGGTTTCAACGGTTTAAAAAAAGAGAATTAAATAATTGAATATGCCACATTCATTTTGTAAATTATGGATACACGCCATATGGTCAACCAAAGAGAGGTTGCTGGCTATTACGGTTTGAAATGTGCCACCCATTTCGGTGAAACTGTGCCACCCATTTCGGTGAAACTGTGCCACCCATTTCGGTGAAACTGTGCCACAAAACACGAAAAGTTTTTCGGTTCGAATTGTGCCATTTTTCTGATTTGGAGCAGTTTTGTTTCGGTTCGAACTGTGCCACTAAGAGAGATTATGCCGAAAAAGAAATAATTGACGTTCTGCTGACTCGTTACTCCTGCTACTTGACAGCCCAAAATGCAGAAAGCCGAATGGAAGAAATCTCTTGCTCAAAATTATTTTACTGTATAAACCCGTAGGACTGAAATTGTTGAGCAACGACTTTTGGAATACGAACGTGTAATGGCCAGAGAACAACTAAGCCAAACCGAAAAGCAACTTTCGGGAATTTTATACGAAAGGGACCTGGATAGTCAAGGCTTTGTCATCATTCGCTCCAAAGGCGACCAAGAACGGGGCATGATGGGCTTTTAAAATGTAAAAAATTTAATGCGCTTAACGGGGGCGCTCTTAGTACTCGTCAACAAAGCCATCAATGTAGGGTGTAAAATATTGAAGTTGCCTTTGGCTTAGGGGTTTGTGGCCCCAAAACCAAACTTACCTTTGTGGCCCTTTAATGATGGTGTTATTATGTTAGCTAATTTGCCCGAAGCCTCTGTTGAATCTGCGCGTGAACTGGGTTTGCTGCCCGATGAGTTCGAAAAAATAGTGGGTATCTTGGGCCGTAAGCCCAATTTTACCGAAATGGCGGTGTACAGCGCTATGTGGAGTGAGCATTGTTCGTATAAAAACTCCATTGTTTGGCTGAAAACTCTGCCTAAGGAGGGGCCGCATATGTTGGTAAAGGCGGGCGAAGAAAACGCGGGCTTGGTAGACATTGGAAATGGCTTGGCCTGTGCCTTTAAAATAGAGTCGCATAACCACCCATCGGCACTGGAGCCTTTTCAGGGCGCTGCTACTGGGGTGGGAGGCATTAACCGCGATATTTTTACCATGGGCGCCCGTCCGGTGGCTCAACTTAACAGTCTCAGGTTTGGTTTGCCAGGCGAAAAACGTACGCAGTGGTTGGTAAACGGGGTGGTTAAGGGCATTGGCACTTATGGCAATTCGTTTGGCATACCCACGGTAGGTGGTGAAGTGTATTTTGATGCTTGCTATGCGCAAAATCCGCTGGTAAATGCGTTTTCGGCCGGATTAATGGACGCATCGAAAATTATTCGGGCCAAGGCAGAAGGGGTGGGAAATGCGGTGTATATAATTGGCTCAAGTACCGGTAAAGATGGTATTCATGGGGCTTCATTTGCTTCTAAAGATTTAAGTGCCGACAGTGCCAACGATATTCCGGCGGTGCAGGTGGGCGATCCTTTTCAAGAAAAGCTGTTGCTGGAAGCCACTTTAGAACTGGCCGAAACCGATGCTTTGGTTGGTATGCAAGATATGGGGGCGGCCGGTATTACCTGTTCTACGAGCGAAATGAGCGCGGCGGGCGGATGTGGCATGCGCATCCACTTAGATAAGGTGCCCTTGCGCCAAAACGATATGCAGCCTTGGGAAATTCTTTTAAGCGAATCGCAAGAGCGTATGTTGGCAGTGGTTAAACGGGGCCGTGAAGCCGAGGTGGAGGCCATTTTTGAAAAATGGGACATTCACTGTGCCAAAATTGGAGAGGTAACCGATACCGGCGAGCTGGAGTACAACTGGAAGGGGGAATGTGTGGCCAAAGTGCCGGCCAAAAGTTTGGTATTGGGCGGTGGTGCGCCGGTGTATTACCGAGAGTTTAGAGAACCTGCCTATTATAAAGAGTATCAGGCCTTCGACATTAACTCGGTTCCCGAACCCGAACATTGCCTGCCACTGGCCAAGGCTATGATGGCTTTGCCCAATATAGCTTCGAAACGATACATATACGAGCAGTACGACAGCATGGTGGGTACTGTAAATATGGGTACGCAAGCGCCCTGCGATGCTGCGGTGGTAAATTTGAAGGGACATAAAGGGGCTTTGGCCATGACGGTAGATTGCAACTCTCGTTATGTACATGCCGATCCGGAAATTGGTACCATGATAGCTGTGGCAGAGGCTGCGCGAAACATTAGCTGCAGTGGAGGCGTTCCCTCGGCCATTACAAATTGCCTGAATTTTGGCAATCCGTATAATCCGGAGGTTTATTGGCAGTTTGTTGGGGCCATAAAGGGCATGGGCAAGGCATGCGAGAAATTTAAAACGCCTGTAACAGGTGGCAATGTGAGCTTCTACAACCAAACGGTTTTGGAAGACAGAACCGAGCCGGTTTTTCCTACCCCTACCATAGGTATGATAGGGTTAATTGAAGACAAAAAGCACATTACCTCTATTGAGTTCAAAGAAAAGGGCGATTTAATTTATATGATAGGCGTAAGCCGAAACGATTTGGGCAGCTCGCAATACCTCACCTATTTGTGTGGCATTGAGGCTTCGCCGGTGCCTTTCTTTAGTTTGGAAGAGGAGTATGCCAATCAGGAGCAGTTGCGTATGCTTATTAAGGCGGGCATCATACAATCGGCCCACGATGTAAGCGAAGGGGGATTATTTGTTGCCCTTATGGAAAAGGCCATGCTTTCGGGTTTGGGTTTCGATATTACCAGCGACGCGGGCATTAGAATGGATGCGTTTTTGTTTGGCGAGAGCCAAAGTCGAATGGTGGTAAGTGTGGCCCAAAAAGATGAAGAGGCCTTTTTAGACCATATGATGTTAAATGGGGTGGACTTTGATTTGCTTGGCCACGTTACCAAGGGTTCTATACGCATAGACGATGAAGACTGGGGCCACGTTTCGGATTTTAAGCACATTTACCAAAATGCTTTGTCGAATGCTTTAGGCGTTTAATATGATTGTTCAGGTTGTAGCCATTATTTGCCTAACCCTTATTATTCTGGCTATTTTGAATAGGCAAAAAGACCGCTAGTTTTAGGGAAGAAGGTTTTGAAGCTCAGTTTACAAGATGAGCATTCGGTAAGCATCGAGCCTCAAAAAGATAAACACCAAAAGGGTAAAGCCCCATAAGGAGGAGCCTCCATAGCTAAAAAATGGCAAGGGTATGCCAATTACCGGCGCCAAGCCTATGGTCATGGCAATGTTAACGGCAAAGTGCAAAAACAAAATGGCCACTACCGAATAGCCATAAATGCGGCTAAAAGACGAGCGTTGTCTTTCGGCTAGGTAAATAAGGCGAAAGAATAAGAAACCAAAGAGCAAAATCACCACGGCGCTGCCCAAAAAGCCCCATTCTTCGCCTACGGTGCAGAAAATAAAGTCGGTGGTTTGGGCGGGTACAAAATTGTACTTGGTTTGGGTGCCTTCTAAAAACCCTTTTCCGCTTAATCCGCCCGAGCCAATGGCTATGAGGCTTTGGTGGGTATTGTAACCAATGCCTTTTGGATCGCTCACTTTTCCGAGCATGATATTGATGCGGTTTCGGTGGCGGTCTTCGAGCAAAGAATTAAAAGCAAAATCAACCGACATAACAAAAATAGCAGCCCCAAACAAGGCCATAACAATGGGGGTCCACAGGGTTTTGTGCTTGCGCAAAAGCAAGATGAGAACAAAGGCCAAGCCGGTTAAAATAGACAGGAGCAAGAATTTGGGAATCAGTAGGGTTACAATAAAAAGGCCTGCTGAGGCTATTAAACCATAAATAATCCAGGCAGGCATACCTTCGCGGTAAAGGGGTATAAGAAAGGCCGAGTACACAATGGCCGAACCCAAATCGGGCTGAGGTAAAATAAGCAATACAGGACTTACAATGAGCAGCAGCACTTGGAGTTTCACTTTCCAGTTGTGTCCTTCTTTTTCTTTATCGGCCAAAAGTTTTGCTACCGCCAAGGCTGTAGCGAACTTCATAAATTCGGTGGGTTGGAGGTTAAAGTTGCCCAAGGCGTACCAAGACCGCGCCCCGTTTATGGTGGTACCAAAAAGCAAAACACCACCCAAAAAAACCAAGGTTGTAAAGTATATAGGGAAGGCCAGTTTTTCATATAGCCGGCCATCGAGAAAGAGCACCAAAACCCCCAGGGCTACCGACCCAAAAATCCACAGCATTTGTTTGCCGTATTCTTGACTCAAATCGGTAATGCGGTTGTGGGTTTCGTCGTAGGCCGCCGCGTAAATGTTTATCCAGCCCATTACCATTAGCAACAGGCAGAGCAAGAGACTTACCCAGTCGATGTGCGAAAATATGGACCTAGATTCTCTCAAGGCGTCGCTTTAGTTTGAGTTCGAGTTCGCGTGCTTGTTTTTGGTATTCTTCTTCTAGGCTGCCTTCTTCCATGCGTATTACCAGTTCGGGCCGGGTAATCTGGCCGGTGAGGTAGGATTCCATGAGAAGACTCGCAATTGGGGCTGCCCAACGCGAGCCCCAGTATCCATTTTCTACAATAATGGAGATGGCTATTTTGGGATTTTCTTTTGGGGCAAAGGCAATGAAAATAGAATGGTCTTGACCATGTGGATTTTCTGCCGTTCCGGTTTTTCCACACATGGCAATGTGTTCGATGCGCGAGCCCCGGGCCGTTCCGGCTTCAAAAACCTGATGCATGCCTTCTGCCACAGGACCGAAGTGTTTGGGGTTTACGGCTGTGTATTGTTTGTCGCGAAAGCGTTGGTTGGGTTTTTGGCCAATGCTTTTCACTATATGAGGGGTATAGTACCAGCCCCTATTGGCTATAATGGCTGCTACATTGGCCATTTGCAAAGGGGTTAACAGCAATTCTCCTTGTCCAATGCCCAACGATATGGCGCTTACTGCTTTCCAGTGTTTATAGCCAAAAGCCCGGTTGTAATAATTGGCATCGGGCACAAAGCCTTTTCTGCCGGTTGGCAAATCGTTGTTTAAGAAGCCACCCAAGCCAAAGCTTTTAACATGTTTGCTCCATTGATTCATGCCTTCTTGTGCATTGGGATAATGTTCTACTATGCGTTTAAAGGTGGTACAATAGTAGTTGTTGCAGCTTTTGCTGATGGAGGTTTTGAGGGCAATGGGGTAACCGGTTCCGCAGTGGCAAGCCACATGCAACGAGCCAAAATGGAAACCATGGTGGCAGGTAAAGGTGGTGGTGGTATCGATGGCACCGGTTTGAAGTCCCACCAAGGCATTAATAAGTTTAAAGGGCGAGCCGGGCGGGTATTCGGCCAACAGCGCCCGATCGTAAAGGGGTTTGTTGAGCGAATCTTGATAAAGCAGGTTATAATTGCGGGTTCGTTGCCTCCCAACCAACAAATTGGGGTCGTAGCCCGGACTGCTTATAAGACAAAGAATTTCGCCCGTTTCGGGTTCTATGGCCACAATACTTCCCCTTTTGCCTTTCATAAGACGCTCGCCCAAGGCTTGAAGCTCTATGTCGATGGTACAGGTTAAATCTAAGCCCGGCACAGCGGTGGTATCGTAATCGCCTTCGGCAAAGGGGCCTTTAACCCGGTTGTGCACGTCAACCATAACATAGCGCACACCTTTTTGGCCTTTTAGCTCTTCTTCGTAGGCTTTTTCTAATCCGCCAACCCCAATAAGGTCTCCCAAATGGTATTTCGGATTGTTGGCTACAAACGGTTCGGTTACCTCGCCAATAAAGCCCACCACGTTGGCGGCACCTTGAAATGGGTAATGCCGCTGCGAGCGTTTTTGAATATAAAAACCGGGGAATTGGTAAAGCCACTCTTGTAAGGCAGCAAATTCGACCTGATTGATTTGCCTCACTACTTCAGAAGGTTTGTAAGTAGAATAGGCCCGGGCTTTTTTGATTTGTTTAATGAAGCGGTCGCTGGGTTCTTTTAACAGGGTGGCCAACCGAAGGGTGTCGAAAACACCACTTTGATTGGGGATGTATAACAAGTCGTAAGCTGGAATATTGCCAACCAACAACTTGCCGCCGCGGTCGTAAATACTGCCCCGGGCGGCATAAATGGGTTCTTTCCGAATGGCGTTGCTTTCGGCGCTCAGTTTGTACACATCGTCTATTACCTGAATGTAAAACAACCTTCCCAGAAACACCAATCCGAGCATGAGCACCAAGGCCAATGGAAGCAAGGCCCTTGGATTCATATATTTCGTTTTACGGGTTGAAAGAACATACTCAACATCCAAATAACCACAAAGCTAAAAGCGGCATTGAGTATGGCCAACAGAAGGTCCCAATGGAAAGCGGTAAAACGCAGCCCATCGAGCCCCAAAAGGGCCATATGATGAATTAAAAGACTGGAGAAAACGTAAACAAAAAACTTTCTGAACCCCATGCCATCGGGCAAGAAATTTTCGAATTCGGCACCCCCTTGGGTAGCCACAAGCCGCACAAACCGCGGGCGTAGGTAGGCCAAAAGGGTAGAGGCAAAGGCGTGTATACCGCCGGTATCTTGGAAGAAATCGATGCAAAGGCCCAGCAAAAAACCCAAAACGAGCATACGCGCTCTACGAATTTTTACAGGTAGGGTTAAAATAAAGAGCGGATAAATGTAGGGATTGAGAAAAGCGAACGCTTCGATGTGGTTAAACAACAGCACCTGAGAAAGCACTAAGGCAATCAAGAGCTTTAACGAATCTATCCAAGTGGCATTCATGGTTGAATATCAGCTGGGTTTAATTCGTTAAACTCGGGCAAAAGGGTGTTTTCAACCACCCAAACATGGCGAAGCGATCGAAAGTCGATAAACAGACGCACACTGGCTTCAACAAATAAATCTTCCGGATCGTGGTCTATGGTTTCGAGGGTGCCTATGGGCAAACCAGGAGGAAAAACACCTGATTTTTCGGTAGTAAAGAGGCTGTCGCCCTTATGTGGACGAGAGTGTGGGGGCAAGTCGCTTACTTTGGCATAGCGGGTGTCGGGGCCTGGCCAGCTCAACACCCCTAGATAGCGTTCTTTACCCAAATACACACTGGTGCTAAACCTACTGTGAATAATAGGCACTACCGACGAAAAGTGCTTGCCCACTTCTTTAACTACCCCTACCGGTCCTTCGTTCGAAATAACGCCCATACCCGGTTTAATGCCGTGTTTTTGTCCGCGGTTAATGGTTAACGAATTGTCGCGAAAGCTGTGGGTTAGGTTTACTACTTCAGCCGGTGTGTAAATGTATTGACGCAGGTAAAGGGTATCAACTACGGTGTCTTGCACTGCAAACAGTTCGAAATGGTTTTCTTTTAGGGCATTTCTAAGTTTGGCATTTTCGAGCTGCAGCATTTCGTTTTGCTCTTTTAGCCAAAAATAATCGGCTACGGAGCGGCGCATTTCGTGCACTTTGCCCACCAACTGCCTGCTGCCGTTAAACATATAAGCCCTATGCAAACTGTTTTTGCGATAGGTTAGAAATAAGCTGAAAGCCGAAAGCAAAAGAAACAGCAAGAAGAGGCTGTTTTTATAGATGAAATTCAGCAGTCGGTTCATTTCGGCTGCTTATCGCATCAGGAAGTTGAATTTGTCGATGTTTTTTAGGGCAATGCCGGTGCCCCTTACCACAGCGCGCAATGGATCTTCGGCCACATAAACCGGCAATTCGGTTTTTTTGGAAATACGCAAATCTAAGCCCCTCAACATACTACCACCTCCGGCCATGTAAATACCGCTGTTGTAAATATCGGCGGCCAATTCAGGCGGGGTCATGGATAAAGCTTCCATAATGGCATCTTCTATTCGCGTAATAGATTTGTCTAAAGCCTTGGCGATTTCGGTATAGGTAACAATAACCTGTTTGGGCTTGCCGGTCAGCAGGTCGCGGCCTTGAACGGCGTATTCTTCGGGTGGATTTTCAAGGGTATCCAAAGCCGAACCTATTTCTATTTTAATTTGCTCTGCGGTGCGTTCGCCAATGTACAGGTTGTGGTGGGCCCGCATGTAAAAGGCAATGTCGTTGGTAAAAACGTCTCCGGCCACTTTTATGCTTTTGTCGCATACAATTCCCCCTAAAGCCACCACGGCGATTTCGGTGGTTCCCCCCCCGATGTCGATAATCATATTGCCTTTGGGTTCCTGAACATCTACCCCTATGCCAATGGCAGCGGCCATGGGTTCGTGAATGAGGTAAACTTCTTTAGCGCCTGCGTGCTCGGCCGAGTCGCGTACGGCCCGTTTTTCCACTTCTGTTATACCTGATGGGATGCATATCACCATTCGCAAAGAAGGCGCAACCCAGCGGTTTTTCAATCCCGGAATGTTCTTAATAAACTCCCGAATCATGTATTCGCTGGCGTTAAAATCGGCAATTACCCCGTCTTTTAAAGGCCTTATGGTTTTGATGTTTTCGTGGGTTTTGCCGTGCATTTGTCGGGCTTCATGGCCCACGGCTATTATGCGGTTGGTAGAGCGGTCGATGGCTACAATGGAGGGCGCATCTACCACCACCTTATCGTTGTGTATTATAAGCGTATTGGCCGTTCCGAGGTCAATGGCAATGTCTTGGGTAAAAAGGTCGAAAATCCCCATGATGAGGTAAGCGCTTGGGTTTTGAGGGGTTGAAATTAGTGTTTAAAATGCCTGTATCCGGTAAATACCATGCACATTTTATGCGAATTGCAAAAATCAACAGACAGTTGGTCTTTTACCGAGCCTCCGGGCTGAATAACGGCTCGGATTCCGGCTTGGAAAGCAATCTCTACGCAATCGGGAAATGGAAAGAAAGCATCAGAAGCCATAACGGCCCCCTGTAGGTCGAGGCCAAAAGTCTGGGCTTTGTGAATGGCTTGTTTAAGGGCATCTACCCTAGATGTTTGTCCGGTACCACTGCCCAAAAGTTGTCCGTTTTTAACCAAAACAATGGCATTGCTGCGCGTATGCTTCACTATTTTGGCTGCCATAATAAGGTCGGCCGTTTCGCTTGCATTGGGTTTTAAAAGCGTAGGGTAAGTAAAATCGGCCTCGCTTTCGGTATGCAAATCGAAATCTTGCTCCAAATACCCATTCAAAACGGTGCGAATATGGCTTTTGGGCCTTTCAAAAGATTTGCTTCTAAGTAAAATGCGGTTTTTCTTCGATTGCAATATCTCTAAGGCTTCGGGCTCAAAATCGGGAGCCAAAAGCACTTCGAAAAACAATTGGTTAATGTTTTCGGCCGTTTGAGCATCTACTTTTCGGTTACAAGCCAGCACACCGCCAAAAGCCGATACCGGATCGGCCTTCAGGGCTTCGGTCCAGGCTTCGAACAGGCTTTGGCGAATGGCCAATCCGCAGGCATTGTTGTGTTTCACCACTGCGAAAGCGGGTTCGTAAAACTCTTGAATGAGCCACCAAGCGCTGTCGATGTCGAGCAAATTGTTATAGCTCAGTTCTTTTCCTTGAATTTGGTCGAAAACCCGGCTTAAATCGCCCACAAACCTGGCCTTTTGATGCGGATTCTCGCCGTAGCGCAGGGTTTCACTTGCGCCCATCCAAGAGGCAATGGCGGCATCGTATGCCGAGCTTATGGCAAATGCCTTTCTGGCAAAATTTAATCTTTCTTCTAAAGTGCTGCCCCCATTGTTTGCATTTAAGAGTTGAATGGTTTGGGCGTATAAATGGCGGTGGGGTACTATGAGAACATGGGCGTGGTTTTTCGCTGCTGCCCGTATTAGTGAAATGCCACCAATGTCTATTTTTTCTATAATGTCTTCAGCTTGGGCTCCCCCGGCTACGGTTTCTTCAAAAGGATAAAGGTCAACCACCACCATATCGATTTCCGGAATCTCGAACGATTCGAGTTCCAACAAATCAGCGGGTGTTTCGCGTCGGGCCAGAATGCCCCCGAAAACTTTAGGGTGAAGGGTTTTTACCCTTCCGCCCAAAATGCTGGGATACGAGGTTAAATCTTCAACTTTATGAACCGGAATGCCCAGATTTTCAATAAAAGCATGGGTGCCGCCGGTCGAATACAACTCAATGTGGTGGCTGTGCATACAGCGTACCAATTCTTCAAGTCCGTCTTTGGAATACACAGAAACCAAAGCAGTTCGGGCGCTTTTCAAAGGGTGAAATTTTGTAGATGGAGCGAAGGGGCAAAGGTACTTAATTTAAAGAAGAATTGGGTTTAATGGCCCATTATACTGCTGTATCTTGGCTAAAATTTTGCGCCCTTTGATTTTTATTCGCCTCATTCTCGAAAGCTTTTCATTTGCCTGGCATGCGTTGGTGGTGAACAAACTGCGCACTTTTTTGAGTTTGCTGGGTATAAGCATTGGCATTTTCGCTATTATCTCGGTTTATGCGGTGGTCGATTCGCTCGAAAACAGCATCCGAAACAGTGTGTCGAGCTTGGGCAGCAATGTGGTGTACGTTCAAAAATGGGGTTGGGGTGGCAATGGCGAATACCCCTGGTGGAAATACCTAAACCGTCCTGAGCCCTCTTTTTCTGATTACCGCGAGCTTCAAAGGCGAATGGGCTCGGCCGAAGCTTTAGTGTTTGGTGCTAGCATAGGTTCTACGGCCAAGTATGGCATCAATTCGGTTGAACAAATTGGGGTTTTGGGCGCTACACACGACTACTTCCGAATTTGGAATTTTAGCCTCGACGAAGGCCGCTATTTTACAGAAAGCGAATCTCAAAGCGGGCCCAATGTGGCCATAATTGGCTACGATATTGCCCAAGGCCTCTTTCAGGGCCGTCCGGCCGAAGGCAAAACCATTGGTCTATTAGGCCAAAAATACCGGGTAATAGGGGTCTTTTCGCGGGTGGGCGAGAGTTTAGTAGGAGGCGATAACGACGAACTCGTGCTAATTCCGGCTTTGGCCTTTAGAAAACTGGTGAATCCAGACCGTATGGATGGCAATTTTATTATGGCCAAGCCCAAAGAGGGCATCGAACTGGCAGCTTTTAAAGACGAACTGCGCATGAATATGCGAAGCATTAGGCGTTTAAAGCCAAAGGTAGAAGACGATTTTTCGCTCAACGAAATATCCCTAATCAACAACCAACTCGATGGTTTATTTAAAGTGGTAGGCTTGGCGGGCACCCTCATTGGAGGTTTTTCGCTTCTGGTTGGGGGCTTTGGCATCGCCAACATCATGTTTGTAAGCGTGCGCGAGCGAACCACCCAAATTGGCATTCAAAAAGCCTTAGGGGCTAAAAATGGCTTTATCTTGCTTCAATTTCTTTTCGAATCGGTGGTTCTTTCGCTTTTAGGCGGACTTATTGGACTGCTGGTGGTAACTATTGGCATTCAAGTGGCAGCGGTTTACGTAAGCGATTTCGAAATTCAATTGGGTTTAAACAACGTCATTACCGGAGTACTTATTTCGGTGGTAATCGGCCTATTGAGTGGAACCATTCCGGCGCTTATGGCCGCACGGCTCGATCCGGTAGAAGCCATTAGACGTTAACTAAAACTGGCTTACAAAAGTTCTTTAGCCAAAATAAAGGCCGCCATGGCCAATACAAACCAGGCGAAACCAACCTTCAGTTTCTCGGCGGCAATTTTACCGGCCAAAGCATTTCCGGCCAACATGCCCAAGCCCGATAAGGCCAGCAGGGCCAGCAAAAACCCATACTGTATGTGGATTTCGGGATTGCCTAAATCGCCTGCAAAACCCACCAACGATTTGGCGGCTATTATGGCCAAAGAGGTTCCCATGGCCATTTTAATGGGCATCTTGCCCAAAACCACCAAGGCCGGAATGATTAAAAATCCGCCCCCTGCCCCTACCAATCCGGTTATAACCCCTGTGGCACCGCCTTCGGCCACTACGGCCATTTGTTTGGCCAATGGCGACCAACTACGGCCCTCGCTGGTGGTAGGCTTTTCGTTTTTGCGCATCATGCTTAAAGCCGCCAAAACCATAAGCACCGAAAACAAAAGCAGCAAAAACAAATCGCGGCCTACTGGCCATGGCCCCAGCGTAAAATATTCGGGAATGGCCATTAACAACCATCTGCGGGTGGCGTATACACTTAGCAGGGCCGGCAGGCCGAAAAACAAGGCCACTTTCCAGTCAACCTCGTGGTTTTGATGCTTTTTAAAAGCCCCTAATAGGGCAGTAAAGCCTACCAAAACCAACGAATACGAAGTGGCCGTGGTGGCCGGCATTTGAAACAAATACACCAAAATGGGAATGGTTAATATGCTGCCACCACTGCCTATTAATCCCAACGACAAACCCACCAAGGCGGTGGCCAAATACCCGATAATTTCTAATGCATTCATAACCGCAAAGTTGACAACTCAAAAGCATTCTTCCCGTGACCCAAGTCGCCTTGGCATAAGGCATTTGCATGAATGGGAAATCTGTTTACCTTTGCCGCCCTCCCATGGGGGATTAGCTCAGTTGGCTAGAGCGCTTGCATGGCATGCAAGAGGTCATCGGTTCGAATCCGTTATCCTCCACTTTCTCTTTAATGGCCAACTCACATCAGGCCTTTTAGGGTATCTAAATTCACTTTAGCAAAACTTTGGGCCCATCGGCTACAAAGCCACAGAAACCCTGCATAAGGCAAGGCCTTCGTTTAAAAATCAAACACGCTTTAAGCATTTAAGCATCCGTAATTTGGCCAAGCAAAAGGCATTACAAACGGCCAACTTATGCGTTTGGATTGGCTTTCGCCTTTTTAAAGTCCGAAAAGCACGCTTTCAATTTGAACCGGAGCCCCATTCCAATGAGTAAAGTATTCCATTACAGCTGTCTTTTTCTAATCTTGTTTGCCCTTGGCTTACAAGCCCAAACCCGTCGCGCTTTGTTTTTAGGCAACAGCTATACAGCGGCCAACAGCCTGCCTCAAATGGTTGCCAATATGGCCAATTCAACCGGCGATACCTTGCTTTTCGACAGCAATACCCCCGGTGGATTTCGCTTTCAAGCCCACGTAAGCAATGCCCTTAGCTTGGCCAAAATAGCAGCAGGCAATTGGCATTATGTGGTTTTGCAGGAACAAAGTCAACTGCCGTCGTTTCCTGAGGCTCAGGTACAAACCGAAGTTTACCCCTTTGCCCGGGCCCTCGACAGCCTTACTCAGTGGCACAACCCCTGCGCCGAAACCGTTTTTTATATGACGTGGGGCCGCAAAAATGGCGATGCCAATAACTGCCCCATTTGGCCGCCTGTTTGTACCTACAGCGGCATGGATAGCCTGCTTAGCCTGCGTTACCAAACCATGGCCAATCAAAATCAGGCTATAGTATCGCCGGTTGGAGCTGTATGGAAATACCTTCGAACCCACGCTCCCCAAATAGAACTGTATGAGGCCGACGAAAGTCACCCCTCGGTGGCGGGAACTTATGCAGCAGCCGTGGGTTTTTACACCTGCTTTTTTCGCCAAAACCCGGAGCTCATAGCCTTTAATGCCACCTTGCCGCCCAACACCGCCCAAACCATTAGGCAGGCCGCTAAAACCGTGGTTTACGATAGCCTGATAAACTGGAATGTAGGCCTTTACGATCCCATGGCCGATTTTACAATTACCCCTTTAAGCAACTACCAGTTTCAATTTAACAACCAATCTACCCAAGCCAGTCAATACGAATGGGATTTTGGCGATGGGCAAAGTTCTGTTGACCCTCAACCCATCCACACTTACAGCATTGCTGGAACCTATAATGTAACTTTAAAAGCCACCCATTGCCATCAAAACAGCTCGAAAATGCAAACCCTCAGCACCGGACAAATGGGCGTTAACCTCCAGCCAATGAAACAAGCTTGGGTGTATCCAAATCCGGCACACCAAATGCTGGTGGTGAGTCCGGCACCTCACCAAATAGGCCAGAAGTACAGTCTTTACAACGCCCAAGGCCAAATTGTAAAGCAAGGCGTTATACAAAATCCACAAATGGAAATACCCTTGCAAACCCTGCCTTTCGGCCTTTACACCCTGTATATAGACGGCCCAAAACCCCAATACCAGAGCATTATAAAGCAACCTTAAAGCCAGCAGCTGCTTTTAAAAAAGGTTGTTTAAGTAAGCCTTTTGTGATGTGGGTTAATCTTTTGCCAACCTCAGGGTGAAGCCGAAGGTTGATCCAACGTTTTCGGTTGAGCGTACGTGAATGCTTTGTTTGTGTACGTCTATGATGTGTTTTACTATGGCAAGCCCAAGGCCCGAGCCGCCGGCATCGCGTGCGCGGCTTTTGTCTACGCGGTAAAAGCGTTCAAAAATGCGTGGCAGGTCTTTTTCGGGAATGCCCAATCCGTCGTCACTTATTTCTACTAAAACGTTGGGGGCCATGTCGAAAAACTTAATTTCTACTTTGCCGCCTTCTTTTTTGCTGTACTTAATGGCGTTGGTTAGCAGGTTGAGCAGTACCTGTTCAATGCGTTTGCTGTCGCCCACCACCAACAGGGCTTGCTTAGGTTCTTTTCGAATTTTAATGTCGATGCCGCGTTTTCGGGCTTTGTCTTCAATCATATCCACGGCTTCGTGTACCACATTTAAGAGATCGAAGGGTTTCATATCTATGCCCATAATGCCCGACTCGAGACGGGTTATAAGCTCTAGATCTTGAATAATGTTGATCATACGCTCTACGCTTTTGGCCGCGCGTTTGAGGTATTTGGTGCTTATTTCGGGCTCGTCCATGGCGCCATCAAGCAGGGTAAGCAAATAGCCTTGTATGTTGAAAATAGGGGTTTTAAGTTCGTGACTTACGTTGCCTATAAACTCTCTACGGTAGGCTTCGCGTTCCCTTAAATTTTTGAGTTCGCGGCTGCGTTCTTCGGCCCAATCGCTTACTTCGCGTTCTACGCGTTTTAGGTCGGTGGTTTCGGCTATTTCGTCTTCTTCTTGTTCGCTGCCTACTTTAAGCTCGTGAATGTTTTTATAAATAACTTTGATTTTATTGTAAACGAAGCGGTTGGTAAAATACCAAATAAGGCCAAAGGCCATGGCGAGTAAGGCCGCCGAACAAAACAGAAAAAAGCTGATGGTTTTTGGGTTAACGCCCGCTAAGAAGGCCGATGCAGCCAACAGGGCCACCAACATGCCTAAAATGGCCACCACGGCCACGGCTAAGTTTAGTGGCTTTTGGAAATGCATAGCGGGGCTTTCAGACTTCAAATTTGTAACCCACGCCCTTCACGGTTTTTATAAAGCCATCGCCTAATTTTTCGCGGAGCTTTCGAACGTGTACGTCTATGGTTCTGCCGCCCACAACCACTTCGTTGCCCCAGATTTTGTCTAAAATTTCATCGCGGTTAAATACTTTCCCTGGACGCGAAGAGAGAAGCGAAAGAAGTTCAAATTCTTTGCGTGGCAAGTCAAGTTTCTTGCCTTTAAGGCGCACTTGGTACTTTTCGAGGTCAATGGTAAGGGTACCAAACTCAAGCAGGCTTTCTTGGGCTGTTCCGGTTGTATTAAAGCGGCGTAAAAGGGCCTTTATGCGGCTTATAAGCACTTTGGGCTTAATGGGCTTGGTTATATAATCGTCGGCACCGGCATCAAATCCGGCCACTTGCGAATAGTCTTCTCCCCGGGCGGTAAGGAAAGCGATTAGGGTATGGGCAATGTCGGGATTGTTGCGAATGGCGTCGCAGGTTTCGATGCCATCCATGCCGGGCATCATAACGTCGAGTAAAATGAGGTGTGGTTTTTCTTTAATAGCCAAATCCAGCCCTAAGCTGCCATTGTTGGCGGTGATTACCTGAAAGCCTTCTTTTTTAAGGTTATAGCCCACAAACTCGAGGATATCGGGTTCGTCGTCGACCAATAAAATTTTGAATTCGTTTGTTTCCATTGGCTTGGTTTATTGGTTATTGAAGAAAGGTAAAGAGGCCCTTTCAGAGATCAAAAGAACGAAGGCTATGCCATTAGTCACCATGATTTACGGTGGTTTCGAGGCTTAAGCATAAAACACTGTACCCTTTAACAGGGCCGAGAATGCATTGAAAGCTGTTAAAAATACTAGCAAAATGAAACATATGCCGTGGTGTGAAATTAATCACTTTACGCTCTCGTGGAAGGCCTTGCAAAACTGCCCGAAGCCTAACAGCCCATTATTAAGTAAAAATTACCAATTCGTTAAGGGTTTAGGGGGTATTTGATGGTGCCTTTGATTTTTTGCGCAAGTCTAATTGATGGATAAACCAAAGGGTAATACCGTGTCGGAAAGTGTAACGGTTATTTGACCGGGGTATTTGGCGCAGATGGTAGCCGGTATTTAGGCTTAATCCAGGTTGAATTTGCCAAGCTAAAAGGGCGTAAATTCGGTTTTGGTCGAGGGCATTGGTAATGTTTTCGCCCGAATTGAAGAGCAATTCATCCATTAAGACCGCTTGGAGTTTTTGTTGCTGCCACGACTTTAAATCGAAGCGTATGTCGTTTAAGATGCGCCAGCGGTTTATTAATTGATAGTTGCCGGTAGAGGATTCGCTTTGAGGCAGCAGCTGATCGCGAAAGCGGGCATCGTACCTAAGTCGTAGCCTGTAGTTAAACTTCTTGCTCAGTTTATAACGGGCTTCTGCTTGGGCCCATGGCCGGTGTTCGCCTCTTAACAAACGGTGTGAATAAGCGGTAGAGGTACGGGCATAGGCATAGCCCGCAGTAAGCCGCCAATGTTGACCTGCATGGTAACTAAGGCCCACCCGAGGTACCACAAACGTCTCAGGCACAAAGTGAAAATCGAACCATAGGCTCCAATGGTCTGAAGTGCGAAAGCTGCCGATGTAGCCAATCCAAGCTTCGCCTTCGTGCTCAATGTTTTGCGAATGCAGGTATGTAGGCCAAGAAAGAATGCTAAAAACGACTAGAAGGACCTTAATTTTCATAACATAGTCTTTAGCGTTGCATACAGCTTTTGGGTGGGTAGGCCCACTACATTGTTGTAACATCCGTTAATACGTTCTATGCCAATAAGCCCAATCCATTCTTGAATGCCATAGGCACCGGCTTTGTCGAAGGGTTGAAAATGTCGAATGTAGTGACTTATATCTTCGGGGCTTAGCACGGCGAATTGCACTTCGGTAACCGCACTTATAATCACGGTGTTGTTCAAGGTTTTTAGGGCACAAGCGGTTATAACTTCATGACAGCCACCGCTTAAAAAGTTAAGCATTTCGAGGGCTTCATGTTCATCTTGGGCTTTGGCTAAGTGGCGCCCATTTTTCCAAACCACCGTATCGGCCGTAATGAGAATTTCGTCATCTGTTAGCAAAAAAGAAGCGGCTTCGGCTTTCTTAAGGGCAATGTGCCGGGCAATGTCTTCTCCTTCCAAATGGGGAGGATGGCTTTCGTCGCAGTTAATGGCTTTTACTTCAAAAGACAAGCCCATACTGCTTAGAAGTTGTTTTCTGCGTGGCGATGCGCTGCCCAAAATTAAGCGTTTCATAAGTAAAGTGCCGATAAGGTGAAAATGGGAATGCTTAAAATGGCGCCCAGCATGCTTATTTTATGCCAGGTAGCCACTTGGTGATACTGTTTGTTGGTGCTGGCCAGAGCCAACTTAAACGTGGCCAAAATGAGGGGCAACAATATGCCTAGAACCACATAAAGTGCCGAAAGCAAGTCTTGAGGCCAAAGATAAAAGCCTATAAAGGCCAAAGCGGCCATTAAAACAACCGAAAGGGCCAAAGCCAGCCAGCGAGTATAGGTTTCGCCCCACACAATAGGAAGGGTTTTAAGTCCTACCCTATTATCACCTTCTCGGTCTTCTAAATCTTTCACCATTTCGCGTGCCCAACTTAAACCAAAAGCGAAAAGAAAGTAAACCAACAAAACCTGAGCAACTTGCAGGCCCGCATCGGTTTCGGGCAATGGCAAGCGCGGAAGAACATCGAAAAAAATGGGATAGGTGAGTACGCCTGCCGATAAAAACGAAATAATGACATTGCCTAAAACAGGGCGGCCTTTAAAATCGGCGGCATATAAATACAGCCAAAAACCGGTAATGAGGTTAATGAGGCCATACATCCATTTGCCCGTATGTTGGCCTAAATAGTAGCCCAAAATGGCCCCACTTAAGAAGCAGATGTAAAAAGCGTTCCAAGCAAAGCGTTGGCTGAAAACTTTACCGATAAGCACTTTGTGGGGCTTGTTGATGAGGTCGTTTTGGATGTCGTAGAGGTCGTTTACCACATAGCCGGCCATGCCAATAAGTACGGTGCTGAGCACCAGAAGTTGGAAATGCCAATGGCTCAATACCATTGGAATTTGAAGTGGCACAAAAAGAGCGAAACGGATAAGGTTGAGGCTTAAGGCCATCATCAATAAATTGGGCCAACGCACCAATTGCCAAAAAGCGAGAAAAGGATGGGGTTTTAAAATGGCCACTTTTGTTGAATTTTCAAAACTTGCTCCAGGATATCGCGCACGCAGCCTTCTCCACCTGCTTGGTGGCTAATGTAATCGGCCCTTTTACTTACCTCCGGCACTGCATCGTAGGGGCAACAACTAACACCCACCTCGGCCATTACATCGAGGTCTGGAATGTCATCGCCCATATAAAGCATTTGGTCTTGTTGCCAGCCATATTGTAAACGTAAGTCGGCAAGTGCTTCCAGTTTTTCGTAATACCCCATATACACGTCCTGAACCCCAAGGCGTTGAAGCAGGGCCTTAAAGGCCGGGTCGTTACCCCGCGAAATAAGCGCAATGTTTAGGCCATTTTTGGTGGCATGTTGAACGGCAAAAGCGTCTTTGAGATTGATGTGCCTGGCCAGTTGTCCAGTTTCGATTACCAGCGCTTTGCCCGAGGTAAAAACACCGTCCATATCGAAAATACATTGCTTAATGGCATGCAGTCGGGTTTTATAACTTTCTTTCACGTAATTGAAATATATGGGTACTAAAAAGACGATACACTTTTCGAAGGCGTGCCACTTTAATGGCTTTAATATGGCGTTTAACCGTTCCTAGATCGCCCCGGTTAGCCGGTCCTGTTTGGGCGTTTTTAGGTCCAAGTTCGATGGCCTTTTCAGCTGTTTCGCGAATTAATGGATACAGGCTTTCTGGTTCAATTTGGTGATTTTCTAGCCAGGTTTCGGCTTCTCTAAATAAGTAATTTACGAAGTTATTGGTTATTACAGCGGCTATGTGCAAATGTTTGCGGGCTTCGCTGTTGAGAGCGGAGGGCTTAAGCTGAAGTTTTTGGGCTATATCCCATAAGGTTTGAAAATCGGCAGGGCTTTCGGCTTCAATAAAAACCGGTAAATTGGTATAAGTCAAGGGCCTTCCCAAAGTAAAGGTTTGCGGTATGTAGAACACAGCCCTCCTGGGGCATTTTAAAGCTTGTATAGAACTGCCTCCGCTTAAATGAACCCAAAGTGCATTGGGGTTTTGTATTTCGGTGGTAAGGGTTTTAAATGCGCTGTCGGAGGTAGCTAAAAATATATGAGAAAGTCCGGCATTCGTCAAAACTTCGGGGTTTGAGGTGCTGGCTTTGATGTGTTCGAATTGAAAAAACGAGGCGTTTTTTTCGCTTCGGTAAACATGCCAATCAACCGGAATATGAGCCGCTTGAAGCATCTTAATTAAATGCCAGGCCAGATTTCCGCTGCCAACAACCGCTATTGAAACCATGCCCGAAAGATACGATGGGTAAAACGCCAAAGCAGGCTTGAGCCTCGTAACTTTGCCACATGAAGGTTTACAACAGCATACTCGACACCATTGGCCAAACGCCTATGATTCGCCTTAACCGTATTGCCGAAGACATTCCGGCTCAGGTTTTGGCCAAAGTAGAATACTTTAATCCTGGCCAAAGTGTGAAAGACCGCATGGCGCTTAAAATGGTAGAAGATGCCGAAAAAGATGGCCGTTTAAAGCCTGGAGGAACCATTATTGAATGCACCTCTGGTAATACCGGCATGGGGTTGGCTTTGGCGGCCATTGTGAAGGGTTACAAACTTATTTGCACGCTAAGTGATAAACAGTCCAAAGAAAAAATGGACATTCTGAGGGCTATGGGTGCACAATTGCATGTTTGCCCTACCAATGTGGCCCCTGACCATCCCGACAGTTATTATAGTGTGGCGCGTAGGTTGAATGCCGAAATTCCCAATTCGTTTTTCCCTAATCAATATGATAACTTAAGCAATAAACAGGCGCATTACGAGAGCACCGGTCCCGAAATTTGGGAGCAAACCGAAGGCAAAATAACCCATTTTGTGGTGGGCGTTGGTACTGGTGGCACCATTAGTGGGGTGTCTAAATATTTAAAAGAGAAGAATCCCAATATTAAAGTATGGGGTATAGACACTTACGGCAGTGTGTTTAAGAAGTACCACGAAACCGGTGAGTTCGATGAAAATGAAATTTACAGCTACATAACCGAAGGCATTGGCGAGGACATTTTGCCAAAGAATGTGGATTTTGATCTTATTGACTTGTTCGAAAAGGTAACCGACCGCGATGGGGCCCTCACAACACGAGAATTGGCTTTAAAAGAAGGTCTGTTTTTAGGCTATTCATGCGGCTCGGCATTCCAGGGTTTGCGTCAATTAAAGCACCTTTTAAGCCCGGATGATGTGGTGGTTATTTTATTCCACGACCACGGAAGCCGGTATGTGGGCAAAGTGTACAACGACGATTGGATGCGCGACCGTGGTTTTCTGCCTCAGTATAGCAAAACAGCTTCTGATATGGTAGAAAAACACTTAAAAAAACCATTGTTAACGGTAGGAAGTGGCGAGCCTGTGGTAAACGCCATAGCGATTATGCGCAAATTCGACATTTCGCAGTTACCTGTGGTTAAAGATGGAAAAATTGTTGGGCTTTTAGACGATAGCCGATTGCTTAGACAAATGGCGCCCGATATTTTAAACCGTTTGTGTGAAGAAGTGATGGGCCCCCCACTTCCTATTGTACCGGGCCATGCCAGTAAAGATGAGGTTATGAGCGCTTTAAGCAAAGACCATCCCGCGCTTTTGGTACAATTGCCTGCCGGCGGTTTTCATATTCTTACTCGCCACGATTTGCTAAGCGCTTTGGGTTAATTATGGTGGAGGTTGTAGATGCTTTTGGCCGGGCTTTTTCGATGCCACAACCTCCGGAGCGTATCGTTTCTCTGGTTCCGAGTTTAAGCCAAACCCTGTTTGATTTTGGGCTGGAGGACAATGTTTTAGGTATTACACGCTTTTGTGTACACCCCGCCCAATGGCGAAAATCGAAAACTAAGGTGGGTGGAACTAAGGATTTCGATGTGGATAGAATAAGGGCCTTAAAGCCCGATTTTGTACTGGCCAATCTCGAGGAAAATACCCGCGAAGGCATAGAGGCCTTAGCGGCAGAAATGCCAGTATTTGTTAGTCATATTTTTAGTTTTGAAAGTGCTTTAAACGCCTTGGAGGCCATAGGAAGTGTTTGCGGCATTTCGGAAACCGGTGCTGATTGGAGTCTGCGAATACAAAAGACATGGTTTCCTCTTCAAAACCTAACAAACCGTAAAGTGCTTTACTTAATTTGGAGAAAGCCCTACATGACCGTTGGTACCGATACATATATACATTCGGTGATGAAGCATCTAGGCTTTGAAAATGTTTGTCGGCTTAAACGTTATCCCATTCTAGAATCTGAAGATGGGCTTTGGAGAGAGGCAGAGGAAGTGTTTCTAAGTTCAGAACCTTATCCTTTCTCGTTTAAACATCTCAATGAAATACAGCATTTAGCGCCACAGGCCCGAATCTGGCTGGTAAATGGAGAAGCGTTTTCGTGGTACGGCACTGGCATGTTAAAGGCAGCGGGCTATTTAGATCAATTGGTTCATGACTTAAAAAGAGCGAGTACCGTTTAGCATAACCCGTTTTAGGGCTTTAAAGGCTTTCCAAGGCCGATTTCACCTCTTGAGCCACGGCTTTGCCTTCGGCCCTTCCGGCTACTTTTGCATTAACGGCTCCCATCACTTTACCCAAATCTTTAATAGAAGTGGCGCCCATTTCGGCCATTACATCTGCTATAAGTTGTCGAAGTGCTTCGGGGCCCATGGCTTCGGGTAAATAGGCTTGAATAACAGCGGCCTGAAGGCGTTCCACCACTGCCAAATCTTCACGAGCCTGGGCTTCAAATATTTCGGCCGATTCTTTGCGTTGCTTTAGCAAGCGCTGAAGCAATTTAATTTCGGCATCAGAACTCAATTCTTCTGAGGCTCCTTTTTCGGTTTTGGCCAATAATATCGCGGACTTTACTGCTCTTAACGCCTCAAGTCTGTCTTTATCCTTGGCCTTCATGGCCTCTTTTATATCGTTTTGAATGCGCAGTTCGAGTTCCATGTTTGTTAGTCTACGTTATCGTGTAAAAAGCGGTTGTTGTTTTTTAAGGTAGCCGACTGACCTTCGCCTTCTATGGTTAGCTTGCCCACAACTTGGTCTTTCGAGTAATTGGGCTTGGTGGTTACGTCAATACCTTGTCTTTTGTAAGCTGGAATATGGCTATCGTGGTCACTTGACTTTGAGTTGTTGAAGGTATGCATATAACTTGAAAGTCTTTCTCTTCTTTGAGCAGCAAAGAGCTTCATCTTTTCAGAATCTTTGGGAATAGGCGAATCGAAAATATTGGAATCGGATAGCGAAAGGTTTTTAGCTGGCTCTTGAGGTACTTCAGGGCTCAAATTAGTGGGCTTGGATGTGCCTTGTTGAAGTTTAAAATCCAATTCCGGATCGTGTATTTCTTGATTTAATGGCGGCTGTGCGGAATTGAGCATTTGAGTGTGTTCTTCGTAATCTTCCAGCGTATACACTTTTCGTGTTTCCTCAGGTGTTTGATTGGTTACTGGCTGATGATTCCGCGGAGTGGTTTGTGGCACAGAAACATCGTGGTCCAACTCAAGATCCGATTCGTTTGTTTCTTCCGATGGCTGCTCGTTCATCCAATCAGAATACCCATTTTCCGAAAGCGTTTGTATTTGGGCTTCTGGATCAGGGTTTATGTCGAAGAACACGAAGTGACCAGCTTCTTCTGATGTAGGTTCATGGTACAAATCTCCATTTCCACCTGTTTGCATTTCGACTTCTGCATTCGAAGTTGTAATGTTAACATCGATGGGTTTTTCAATATGTGAACTTTCTGTTTTAACATCATAGCCTTGAACAGAGGGTGGGGTGGCCGCCGCTGTTGCAGCATATACATCGAGAGGGAAGAGCGCTGTTTGCAGCACATTGGGGTTTTTGCTTGGCCTTTCTTCAGCCGTTTTTTTTGGTGAAGCTTGGCGGGAGTCGCTATACCCGGCATGATTAGATTTTGGATCTAAATGCACTGCCGGGGTGTGTTCGTTTCCCAAAATATGAACCACACGTGGCGGATCTTTCTGAATAACTTGGTTTTGAACATGAGGGGCGAAGCCCGTGGCAATGACCGTCGTGCTAATACTGTTGCCCAGGCTTTCGTCTTCGCCAATGCCTAGTATGATATTGGCAGTTCCACCCGATTCGCGTTGAACATGTTCGCTTATTTCACTGATTTCGTCAAGGGTGATTTCGTCTTGCCCCGATACAATGAGCAACAGCACATTACTCGCGCCTTTAATATGGTTGTCGTTTAGCAAAGGCGAATTGAGGGCTTGTTCTATGGCCTTTTGGGCACGGTGTTCGCCTTCAGCCTTAGCCGAGCCCATGATGGCTGTTCCACTGTTGGCCAGAACCGTACGGGCATCTCTAAGGTCTATGTTGGTGGTGAAGTGATGCATGATGACCTCTGCAATTCCCTTGGCTGCGGTGGCTAGAACTTCATCGGCTTTGCCAAAACCTGCTTTAAAGCCTAAATTGCCATATACTTCGCGCAGCTTATTGTTGTTTATAACAATCAAAGAGTCGACTGCTTGACGCAAACGCTCTACCCCTTCTTCTGCTTGCTTCGAACGCGTAGTACCTTCAAAGGCGAATGGAATGGTTACTATGCCAACTGTTAAGATGCCTTTCTCTTTAGCTGCTTTAGCAATTATGGGTGCTGCACCAGTTCCGGTTCCTCCGCCCATACCGGCTGTGATAAACACCATTCTTGTATTTTTTTCGAGAATGGCCATTATCTCCTTCAAACTTTCCTGAGCCGCTTGCATGCCCACTTCAGGATTTGCGCCAGCACCTAATCCTTCGGTAAGAGAAATTCCCAATTGTATTTTGTTTGGAATAGGGCTCGCGTTAAGGGCTTGGGCATCGGTATTGCAAACTATAAAGTCTACACCTTTTATGCCTTGGTTAAACATATGGTTTACAGCATTGCTGCCACCTCCTCCAACGCCCACTACTTTAATTACCGACGACTGATTAGGCGGGAAGTCGAAGTGCACTAAATCGTTCATATTAGATGGTTTTTGAGGAGATTTATTTTTCTGAGTTTAGATATTCCATGAAGCCTGTGGTAAAGCGGTCTAAGAACTTAAATGAAGAGGATTTTTTTGGATTCTCTTCTTTGGCTTCTACCACTTCATTTTTGGAATTGTGCGTTTCATTTTCTTCAGATAAGGGAGGCGCCTGTTGTGTTTCTTCTACACTAGGTTTTGCTGCCTTAGGGTCAATTACAAAGGGGTTGCCAACGTCAAAGTTTTCTAAACCTTTTAGTACCAAGCCTACCGAGGTGGCATACATGGGGCTGTCTAGACTTGGGTCTTTTGAAACAGTGGCCAAGTGCTCGTTGGGATATCCAATTCGAGTATCCATGCCGGTAATAAACTCAACCACCTGTCTAAGGTGTTTAAGCTGAGCGCCGCCGCCTGTTAGCACAATACCTGCAATGAGTTTTTTATTAGGCTCTTGATGTCCGTAATTCTTAATTTCTAAGTAAACGCGGTCTATAATTTCTTCAATTCTGGCATAAATAATCTTAGATAGATTTTTTATAGTGATTTCTTTGGGATCTCTGCCTCTGATTCCGGGAATAGAAACTATTTCGTTTTCTTTATTTTCTCCCGGCCAAGCTGAACCGTACTTAATTTTTAGCAATTCGGCTTGCTTCTCCATGATGGAACAGCCCTCTTTAATGTCTTCCGTAATGATGTTTCCTCCGAATGGAATTACTGCGGTATGGCGAATAATACCATCCTTGAAAATGGCTACATCGGTTGTGCCCCCGCCTATATCTACCAGTACCACACCTGCTTCTTTTTCTTCTTCACTTAAAACTGCCTCAGCGCTTGCCAAAGGTTCAAGGGTCATTTCAGCCAATTCTATTTGAGCATCTTTTACGCATCTAAAGATGTTTTTAATAGAAACCACTTGTCCGACAACTATATGAAAATTGGCCTCTAAACGGCTGCCATACATGCCTAAAGGCTCGTAAATACCGGACTCGGTATCTACCTTATACTCTTGTGGCAAAACATGTATAATTTCTTCTCCCGGGTTCATTGTCAACCTACGCACATTGTCGACAAGAATTTTGATATCGGTTTCGCTTATAACTTCGTAGGCATCGTTTCGGCTGATGTAATCGCGGTGTTGAAGGCTTCTGATGTGTTGGCCCGCAATGCCTACTACCACCCTTTTAATTTTAAGGCCTAATAAAGCCTCAGCCTCTTGAACTGCAGATTGTATGGATTCAATGGTTTTTACAATGTTTGAAACCACACCACGTTGAACCCCAACCGAAGTGGCTTGACCTTTGGCCAGAATTTCTATTTTGCCATTATCGGTTTTTCTACCCACCATGGCTACAATTTTGGTGGTGCCTATATCGAGGCCAACGGCTATTTCATTAATATTCATTTCTTGGTTCACTTGCTTAATACTATTTGGTTATTGAAACGGAGGTCGAGTTTTTTAAGCACATTGCGTTTACCGGGCAATAGCACATTTTGATAAAAATTTTTTAGCCGTTGCAATTTGTTTTCCCAATTGTCTGAGCTGCCCATTACCACTTCGTGATGACCAATTGGTGAAAAGAGGGTTATTTCCCCTCTTTCATTTATTTCGCCTCCATCAATGCTGGAATTCAACAGACTATCATTAACTATGTACCGCCAAATAGCCATTAATTCATGAGCTTGGACGCTGTCTTTAGGCCACCCCTGTACTATTGGCAGCAAACAAGATTCGTAGGGCGAAAGGGCTAATCTTTTACCTGTATGGCTTAAATAAGCACTCCTTCCATTTTCAAAGAGCCTTAACAAAGGTTTTGCCTGTACTACGCGTACATGCAGTTCTTCGTCAAGTTTGGAAAATACTTCTACCTCCGTTACACCATTTAGTTCGATTATTTTTTCTTCTAACATATGGGTGTTGATGGTTTTAGCCTTAACAAACTCATTGTCAAGAATTTGTCTTAAATCATCTTCAACGACAAATGCCATTACACCCTGAATATCAATTTGGTAATCACCTTTTTTAGGTTGGGGCAAGCTGTTTTTAAACGACATAAGAGTGCCTATCATCGCCAAAGCCGGTAACCAAAAAAGCAAAGTTTTCAAGCTATTCCACATGCGATAGTTTCTTTAAAATGGGTTCAACCAGTTGGTCTATGTCGCCAGCTCCGGCGCTTATTAAAAGTTGTGGGCTGTAAGTTTCCAATTTCTTTAAAAAATCCTCCGAACTAAGGCACTGCTTATTCTTCATAGGAACAGTTTCGAGTAAACGCTCGGAAGTAATATCGGGAATAGGTATTTCGCGTGCAGGATAAATGGGCAATAGAAAAAGCTCGTCGCTCAGCGCTAAAGCCCGACCGAATTCTGCCATAAAATCGCGTGTACGGCTAAATAAATGAGGCTGGAAAACAAGCGTTAATTTGTGTTCAGGATACAGTTCTCTCACCGAATTCAGTAAGGCTTTTAGCTCTTCAGGATGGTGGGCATAATCGTCAACATAGACTGTATTTGCATTTGGAATTTGTATTTCAAATCGACGTTTAACGCCTTCAAATTGCGCCAAGGCACCTGCCAATTCTTTTTCGTCTAATTTTAGCATATGCAAAAGGGATGCGGCGGCAATGGCATTTTCGACATTATGCCGCCCAGGGTAATGCATAACTACTTCTTGCGAAAATCCTGGTCCTTTCCAGATAAATTGATAACGATTATGCGCTACTGTTAAATTTAAAATCTGATAATCACCTTCGCCCCAGCCATAGGTTTTGGCATTGGAAATAGGAAGTCCATTTTTAACTAAGAGGTGATGGCTAACTTGCTTTGAAAATTGCAGAAAGGTTTTTTCGAAATCGTCTTTGTTTTGGTAGATATCTAAATGATCGGGATCCATTGCTGTAATAATGGCTGCGTATGGATGTAAACGGAGAAAACTGCGGTCAAATTCATCGGCTTCAACCACGCAGTATGGGCCATTTCCTGCTACAAAATTGTTATTGAAATTTTTGGCAATTCCACCTAAAAAGGCATTGGGATTGTGCCCTAAAACGCTTAACAGGTAACATAGAACTGCAGAGGTGGTGGTTTTGCCATGGGTTCCGGCCACCGCCAATGTGATATAGTTTTGTGTTGCCATTTCAAGCACCTCTGAGCGCTTAAGAAGCCGAAAACCATTTTCTTCAAAGTGCGTTTTTAGTAAAGAATTAGCTGGAATGGCAGGGGTATAAATTATATCGGTTGTTTCGTTATTCAAGAATTCGGGTTCCAGTAGCGACAAATTTTCTTCTGTTATTACCGAAATACCTATGTCAACCAAACTTTGGGTAATAGAAGAAGTATTGCGGTCGTAACCATAGAGCTTATGCCCCTTTAGGCTTAAGAACTTTGCCAAAGCGCTCATGCCAATTCCGCCTATGCCTAGCAAAAACAGGTTTGATTTCAATGGCGCATTCATAATTTCAACAGGGTTTCTATGGCAATTACAATGTTTTCTGTGGCTTTAGGTAAAGCCAATTCCTGCATGGCCTTCGTCATTTGGACACGTTTTGTAGGCGTTTCCATAAGAGATTTCAGGCTGTTGCCTAATTGGGTCGGGAGCTGAGCTTCGGTTATTATAGATGCAGCGCCTTTTCTAAAAAACATTTGGGCATTTTTGGTTTGATGGTCATCGGCTACATTGGGCGAAGGCACCAAAATGGCGGGTTTATTCACAATCGCCAATTCCGAAAGGGTTCCGGCACCAGCCCTCGAAAGGACCACATCGGCAGCTGCATACGCCTTGGGCATATCGGTAACAAAAGCGTTCATCCACAAATTTGGATGCGGTTCAATTCGTGCTTTCAAGTCGTTATAGTACAGTTTACCGGTCTGCCAAATAATTCGGTACCCCCAGTTGAGCCAATTCATCAATTCGCGTTCAACCGCTTTGTTGATGTTTTTGGCCCCTAATGAACCTCCAAGAATTAGAACTACAGGTCCGTCGCTAAACCCAAAATGGCTCAAGGCATCGTCGCGCTTGGGCAAAGGCGTAGTTAAATCTTTTCGAACTGGATTTCCTGTTAGCAGGATTTTATGTTTAGGGAAGTACTTTTCCAACCCTTCGTATGCTACGCAAATGGTTTTGGCTTTTCGGCCTAGCTTTCTATTGGTAAGACCGGGATATGAATTTTGTTCTTGAATGAGGGTGGGGACACCCAAAAAACCAGCAACACTTAATAGACTTCCACTGGCAAACCCACCAGTACCAATAACCAATTGAGGTTTGAATTTTTGAATTAAGAAGAAAGCTCGTGCCAGACTAAGGAAGAATTTTATAGGGAAAAGGGCATTTTTCAAAGGCCTACTGCGGTCAATGCCACTTATCCACAATCCTGTTATGGAATAACCCGCATCCGGAACACGCTCCATTTCCATTCGTCCTTTGGCGCCAACGAAATGAATAACACAGTCGGGAAAGCGTTCTCTAAGGGCATCGGCAATGCTAAGGGCAGGGAAGATATGCCCACCTGTGCCTCCTCCGCTAATCAAAAACCTAGGCGATAGCTTCTTCATGGGCTTGAGATTGAGGGTTTTCAGACGCAGTGAATTCAGGTTTGGTTTCGTCAGCCATAGGAATTTCCTCGCCTCTTTCGGCACGGCTCACGCTTAATATTATACCAAGCGCCAGGCAATTCATCCAAATGGCGGTTCCACCCTGAGAAATAAGAGGCAGGGTTTGGCCAGTAACCGGAAAAATACTGACTGCCACGCCCATATTTATAAAAGCCTGAAGCATAATACCAGAGCCTGCAGCAACCGTTAAAAGGCTGCCAAATACCGTAGGCGCCTTGGTGGCTGTTTTTAAAATTCGCACAAACAACCATATAAACAATGCCAGAACAAAAAGCCCGCCTAGTAAGCCATATTCTTCGACAATTATGGCGTAAATGAAGTCGGAATTTGATTGTGGTAAAAAGTTCTTTTGGGTGCTTTTTCCGGCGCCCATGCCGAATAAGCCCCCTTGGGCAATAGCCAGATGGGCCTTTTGAACTTGGTAGCTTTTCTCGCTTGGGCCATCCCAATAAGCCTCCAAACGACCTTGCCAAGTATCAACCCTGTTGCTGATTTGGGGAAAGGCCTTCACCAAAAGCACAAAACCAATCAACGAGCCTAGTCCAATTAGGATTATAAACAGCATATTTTTTAGGGGGAAGTGGCCCACGAACATGAGAACCAGCGATGTAAAGAAAACGATAACAGCGGTTGACAAATTAGCCGGCAAAATGAGGGCGCAAACCAAGGCAATGGGGAGCAACAATGGGAAGAATGCGTTTTTCAAACTAGGTTTGTTAAGCAAATTCTTGCTTAAATATCGGGCTACATAAACATAAAGTACTAAGCTGGCGAAGGTTGAAGTTTGAAAGCTCAAACCCATAAAATTTAACCAGCGGCTGTCGTTAGTGCCATTGCTCGACCCACCTTGAAGAAGTGTTAAAGCAAGAAGTAACATAGCCACAGGCAGCATGATTACGGCAATGCCCCCAAAATACCGATAGGGGATGCTGTGGGCCATATACATCAAGCTGAAACCGGTTACCAAAAAGAACAAGTGTTTAAGCACAATGGTGCCTATTGCCGTTTCGTGTTTTAGCGCCATATGGCTGCTTGCACTATATACCGCCAGAAACGACAATAAAGCCATAAGCAAAGCCAAGGCCCAAATAACCTTATCGCCTTTTATGAATTTGCCAATTTGGATCACAACAGTTTTACGGCTTCTTTAAATTGATTGCCACGGTCTTCGTAGTTCGAAAAAAGATCGAAACTGGCACAAGCAGGCGAAAGCAAAACCACATCGCCTTTTTTAGAAAGGCTATTAGCCATTTGAACACAGGTTGACATATCGCGCGTTTCTAGAATCATGTCTACCGCATCCTTGAATTCGTGAATTATTTTTTGGTTATCGATTCCCAAACACACAATGGCTTTTACATTTTTGCGAACCAGAGGCATTAGTTGGCTGTAATCGTTGCCTTTATCTACGCCGCCTACAATCCAAATCACTTGTTTTTTCATGCTTTCCAAGGCATACCAAGTGCTGTTGATGTTTGTGGCTTTGGAGTCGTTAATAAAATCCACACCATTTACTTGAGCTACAAATTCGAGTCGATGCTCAATGTTTTCAAAATCGGCTAACGCTCCTTTTATCACTTCATCGCTTAAAAAAGCGGCACGGGCGCCCAAAGCTGCAGCCATAGAGTTGTACACATTGTGTTTGCCTTGTAAAGCGAGTTCGTTAATGCTCATTTTTGGTTGTGGATGTAAGTTGAGTTCAATTTGATTGTTGAAGAAGAAAGCGCCTTCGTGTTGTGCGTCGGGTTTTATTTCTAGGGAGAAGGGCAGGCATTTGGCCGAATGGCTGTGGATTTCGAGGCCTTGGGCACTCCACAGATCGTCTGGGCAATAAAAAAAGTAATCGGTTTGGGTTTGGTTCTTTCCAATTCTGAATTTTGAAGCCACATAGTTTTCCATTTGATAGTCGTAGCGATCGAGATGATCGGGAGTAATATTGGTTATAATGGCTATATGCGGATGGAATTCGAAAGTGTCGTCTAGTTGAAAACTGCTGATTTCTAGTACCCACCATGCATAGTCGCGTTCCGAAAGCAAGCGGGCCATGCTGGTGCCAATGTTGCCAGCAAGTGCCACATCGAGTCCCCCACGCTTAAATATATGGTGGGTAAGTAAGGTGGTTGTGGTTTTGCCATTGCTACCGGTAATCGCTACTATTTTACCGGTAGTGAAGCGCGAAGCGAATTCTATTTCCGACATAATAGTGGCCCCTATGGCTTTTAATGCGATTACGACCGGGGCTTTTGGCGAAATCCCGGGGCTTTTAACCACCCAAGAGTTTTCTGTGATGGGCCATTGGCCATGGCCACCCTCTTCATATTGAATACCAGCCGCTTCGAGTTCTTGTTTATGCGGTCGTTTAATGAGGCCTGAATCGCTGAGAACAGAAACAATGCCAAGCTTTTTGGCCAAAAGGGCCGTGCCTACGCCACTTTCGCCTGCCCCTAAAATGAGTAAGAAATCAGGTATTTGCATGGCTTAACGTAACTTAAGGGTTACAATGGTTAGCACCGCCAGCATAACGCCCACAATCCAAAATCGGGTTACAATTTTGCTTTCGTGATAACCCAGTTTTTGATAATGATGGTGTAAAGGTGACATTTTGAAAATCCGTCGCCCCTCGCCAAACTTCTTTTTGGTGTATTTGAAATAACTAACTTGAAGCATTACACTTAGATTTTCGGCCAAGAAAATGCCGCATAAAACCGGAATGAGCAGTTCTTTGCGAATTATAATAGCGAATACAGCTATAATTCCACCCAGACTCAAACTGCCTGTATCACCCATAAAAACCTGAGCAGGATAGGCATTGTACCACAAGAAACCAATGCATGCTCCAACAAAGGCCGACATGAACACCACGGTTTCGCCCGATTCGGGTATATACATAATGTTGAGATAATCGGCAAAAACAATTGAACCCGATACATAGGCCAGAATGCCTAATGTAACCCCCACAATGGCCGACGTTCCAGTAGCCAATCCATCTATTCCATCTGTTAAGTTTGCTCCATTTGATACGGCGGTTACAATGAAAATGACAATCGGAATAAAAATGAGCCATGCCCATTTTACCCCTTCTTGACCAACCCATTGAAGCGCTTGTGCATAATCCAGTTCGTTGTTTTTGGTAAAAGGGATTGTGGTTTTAGAAGATTTATGGGCTTCGCCAAAAACGCCTTGGCTGAGGGCTTTTTGGTCCGCGCTCATTTCTTCTTTGATAACCACATTTGGATGAAAGTACATGACACCTCCAACAATAAGGCCCAATCCGATTTGCCCCAGAACCTTAAATACCCCTCTTAAACCTTGTTTATTCTTTTTGAAGACCTTAATGTAATCGTCTAAAAACCCAATGAATCCCATCCATAAAGTGCTAACAATTAGTAAAATGATGTAAATATTGAGAAGTTTGGCGAACAAAAGGGTGGGCAACAAAATGGCTGCCAGTATTAACAGTCCACCCATAGTTGGGGTGCCCTTTTTTTGGCTTTGACCTTCGAGCCCGAGCTCGCGAATGGTTTCGCCCACCTGCTTTTTGCGCAGAAGTTCGATGATGCGTTTCCCTAGAACCAGCGAAACCAATAATGAGGTAATAAGGGCCAATGCCGCACGGAAAGTTATAAACCTAAATACCCCGGTTCCGGGTAGGTCGTAATGGGAATTGAGGTATTCGAAAAGGTAGTAAAGCATTATTCGGGCATGTTTTCAAAAGTTGAACGAAGCACTTCCAAATCGCTGAAAGGGTGTTTAATGCCCTGTATTTCTTGATAACTTTCGTGGCCTTTACCGGCAATAAGCACCACATCTCCCATTTCGGCTAAGTGGCAAGCGGTTTTGATGGCCTCTTTCCGATCCGCAATTCGGAAAACCCGGCTGCGCTGGCTCAGGTCTAAACCGGCTTCCATTTGGTCTAGTATGTCCTCTGGGTCTTCAAATCGAGGGTTATCTGCAGTAAAAACCGAACGATTCCCATATTTTACAGCGATTTGTGCCATAATTGGGCGTTTCCCTGTATCGCGATTACCGCCACAACCCACCACCACAAATAGCCTTCTGCCTTTTTCTATAATTTGGGTAATGGTTGCACAAACATTTTCCAAAGCATCGGGCGTATGGGCGTAATCTACTATGCCTGTTACCCCTTTTTTGCTGCGCAGATATTGAAAACGACCGGCAACCGGCTTCAACAAGCTCATGGCAGCCAACAGTTCTTGAGATTTTGCCAGATTTAAGGTTAAAGCAGCGGAGTAAATGGCCAAAAGATTTGAAGCATTAAAATGCCCTATGAGGCCTGTCCAAAACTCTTCTCCATTGAAATCTAGGAGCATGCCATTAAAATCACTCTCAAGCACTTTGCCCTTAAAATCGGCAGGTTGCTGTAAGGCGAAGCTTAGCTTTTTGGCTCGCGAATGAAGAAGCATATGATTCCCTTGTTTATCGTCTAGATTGCTTAAAGCAAATGCCGAGGCAGGTAAATCATCGAAGAGTTTCTTTTTTGCGGCCACATAGTGGTTAAACGTTCCGTGATAGTCGAGATGATCGCGGCTAATGTTAGTGAAAATGGCTCCGGCCAATAAAATGCCAGCCATTCGTTCTTGAACGATGCCATGAGAACTGGCTTCCATAAAGACATAGGCACACCCTGCATCGCGCATACGCTTAAAAAGCTGCTGTAGCTGTAAGGCGTCTGGTGTGGTGTGGGTGGAGGTTATTTCCTCTTTATTCACTTTATGTACAACGGTAGAAATTAGCCCGGCCTTGTACCCAAGGTCGAGAGCCAGTTTATGAAGCAAACTGGCTACTGTGGTTTTTCCATTGGTTCCGGTGACCGCCACAACTTTTAAGTATTCGCTAGGTTGTTCATAAAAATTAGATGCTATTTCACCCAAGGCCTTAGCCGAGTTTTTTACCTCGACTTGTACAATGTGGCTCGGTAGGCTTTCTTGCCAAGTTTCTACCACCACGGCGCAAGCGCCCTTTTCTATGGCTTCAAAAATGTGGTTGTGTCCATCGTTCTGAGTGCCGGAAATGGCTACAAATAGACTGTCTTTCTGCACTTTACGAGAGTCAAAAGCCACGTGAATAATGGCCATTTGAGTGGTGCCTTGTATACGTTCAATGCCGCATCTGTACAACAGATCTTTTAACAGCTTCATCCTGCTCTAAGAATTATGGTTTTGGCCGCAGGTATAGGCTCACCAGCTTGTGGCCATTGGCTAACTACTTTTCCAGAAAAGCCTTCAAGTTTTACGCGAAGGCCTTCGTTTTCTAAAATGTGAATGGCATCGGCAAGACGCAAACCCCTTACATTAGGCATTTGGTTTCTTTGCAAAGTGTTTTCTAAATAGCGAGTATTGGTCTTATTGGACTTTAAAGGTTCTATAAATACTTTGTTTGGAAGTTTTTGCGGACTAATTCTATAGGCATTCCCAGCAATTTCCTTAAAGACAGGCCCGGCAACTTGAGATCCATAATAGCCCAAATTGGCGTTGGGATTGTAGACTACCACTATACAAGAATATTGGGGAGAGTTGGCCGGGAAATAGCCCACAAAAGATGCTTGATAAACATCGCGTTCTCCGGCTTGCTTTTCCAAATGGGAAGTTAAATTGGCAGTACCTGTTTTGCCTGCCATCGAAAACGACGGATGCTTGAAATCGGAACCCGTTCCGCGTTCCATGGTTTTTTCGAGAATTTGTCTTAATATTTTCAAAGTACTCGCTTGGCAAATGGGCGATCCCACAGGTTCGGGTTCATAAGACTTCTCGATGGCCCCTAAATATTGAATTTTTTCAACCAGTTGCGGACGAAGCATTATGCCGTTGTTCGCGATGGCATTATAGGCCATTAAAATTTGCATTGGACTAAGCTCTGTTTGGTACCCTATAATAACTCTGGCTAAATCGGTTTGATGCCAATTGCTGGCTTTTGGATTGGGTAAGATGGGTTTGTCTTCTCCTACAATGCCAATACCTGTAGGTTTGTCTAGTTGTAAATGGTAATAAACTGAAATCAAGTCTTCCGGACGATTTTTGTAAACTGGGAAAAGGGCTTTAACAATGCCTGTATTAGAGCTAACTTCAATACATTTAGCCAGACTGATGGTGCCGTAGCCTCCTTTACCGTTTTTGTAGTTGCTATCAGTGATGGGTTTTTTTCCTATTGGGAGTATTCCGTTGCCAGTATTAATCTGCATGCCGGTATCTACAGCCGAAGCCTCAAGAGCCCGCATCAACATTAATGGTTTTACCGTTGAACCGGGAGGGGTTTTGCGCAAGGCATAATTCAGACGTTCGTAATAGGCAGTTCCTTTTGCATTTCGGCCCAAGTTTACCATGGCTCTAATGGCACCTGTTTTCACTTCCATTAAAACTGCACAACCATGCTCAGCTTCAAATGCTTCAAGTTGTTTTAAAAGAGCGGCATGGGCAATGTCCTGAAGCCTTGAATCAATGGTGCTCACCACATCTTTACCATTTTCCGGCTCTCTGCTGTAATAGTCTGTTAATGGTTTCCACAAATCAGAGGAAATACGTTGTTCTAAGCGAATGCCGTCTTTTCCTTCTAAGTAGGAATTAAAGGCTTGTTCTAGGCCGCTTTTGTTTTCAATAGACCCAATGGTTCTTTGGGCTTTTTGTCCGAGCGGCAATTTTCGCTCTTGGCTTTGCCGAAGTACCAACCCACCTTTATTCTGTCCATCTTTAAAAATGGGCATTGACCTTAGTTTCTGGGCTTGAGATAAACTCAGATTTTCGCCAATTACAAACCCAATGGGCTTAAATGAATCATTAATTTTATTCTCTTTAACTTTTTTGTTGTGTTCGCGGTTTTTGCGGAACTTTTCAATTAGGTTTTTCCACTCAGCTGCTGTTTTTTTTGGAAAGAGCTCATTTAAATCGGTGCTTAAGGCGTTGATATGTTTGATAATAGAATCTTCAGGCGCAACAGAAGTATCAAAAAAAGCCGAGTATTTGGTGATGTTTGTGGCCAATAACTTTCCATCGGTAGAATAAATACTGCCTCTTTCGGCCGTTACTTTATTGTTGGTTATGGTTAAACGTTTGGCTTGTTCACGAAGTTCGGGGCCTTGAATGAGTTGTATATCAATGAGTTTATAAACTATACCCAAGCATAGCAAACCTATGGGCAAGCTCAGTAAGTAAATGCGTTGTAATATGTGTTTATTACCTGAGTTCATGGCACTTTTGGCAATAAATAGGGCGGTTGATTTTTATGTTTAAGGCCTAGATTCTGAGCACGTAACATCACTTCACTTTGTGCAGAGGCTTCCATAAGTTCGGAACGGGTTTCGAGGTATTCTCCATGAACGGCTTCGAGTTGTTTACGGAGTTTCGCCACTTCATGTGTTTTCAAGTCTGCTTTGTAAGAACTATAGATAGATAAAACGGCGAGCAAGGCCAAAAACATTAAGAAGGGATAATGGCGCCTAAAACGATCGCTAGCCCAAAAGTTTCCTTGAGAGAATTCATTAAAAGCCTGTTTTAGTAAGGTTCTTCTCTTCATTTCCAGTGGTCGTTTCGTTCGGCAATGCGTAATTTAGCTGAGCGTGAACGTGGGTTTAGGGCTATTTCTTCTTCGGTGGCTTCAATGGCCTTTCGGCCAATGAGTTCGAATTGTAGAAACCGCTTTCCAAAAGCATCTCTTTTGGCTTCACCATGCAAAGAGCCTTCCCGCATAAAATGTTTAACCATGCGGTCTTCGAGCGAATGATAGCTAATAACAACAAGCCTTCCGCCTGGTTTTAGAGCAGTTAAACTGGCTTCAAGCAAGTTTTCGAGGGCTTCCAGTTCGCTATTCACCACAATTCGCAAGGCTTGGAAAGCACGAGCCAAAAAGGCCGCTCGTCGTTTGAAAGGTTGAAAAGGCTCGAGAAATTTCACCAGTTGAAATGTGGTTTCAAAGGCGGCTTGCGAGCGGTATTCAACCACTTTTCGGGCAACTTTTCGAGATTGCTCGAGTTCGCCGTACTTCCAAAACACAGTTGTGAGTTCTTCTTCCGAATATTTATTTAAAACCTCAGCAGCCGTTAGCGACTGGGCTTTGTTCATCCGCATATCGAGTGGGCCATCAAAACGAATAGAAAAACCTCTGTCAGCCGTATCGAATTGATGAAATGATACCCCCAAATCGGCGAGAATGCCATCCAGTTTTTCCACCCCATGCAAGCGCATGCCTTTTAACAAGTATTTAAAATTTAATGGAATAAATTTTAAACGAGCATCAATTGGCAGCTGTGAAACAGCGTCAGAGTCATGATCAAAGGCTAAAAGCTGCCCATTTTCGTTTAGAGCTTTTAGAATGCTTCGGCTATGGCCACCACCGCCAAAGGTGCAATCGGCATAAACCCCATTTGGATTTATGTTCAGGCCTTGTAGGGTAGGCAATAGGAGGGCTGGATTATGATACATTTTGATCGCCTCCATATTTAAGATTGCCCATAACAGCCTCTGCCAAGTCGCCAAACTCAGATTCGGTGGTAAGCAGCGACTTTTCATATTTGTCTTTATCCCAGATTTCTATTATATCAACCGCAGAAGCAAGCACCAAATCGTTTTGTAATTCGGCGAAAACCATAAGGTCTTTAGGGATTAGAAATCGACCGTTGCTGTCGAGCTCAATCGTTTTTACGCCGGCTGAGAAGAGACGTATAAAATCGTTATTGCGTTTTACGAACCTATTGAGCTGATGCACCTTTCCCATTACATCATTCCATGCCTGCATGGGGTACAGTTCAAGACATGGCTGAAACACCGAACGCTTGAGAATAAACCCCGCTTCGGCCACAGAATCGAGTTGTTTCCGCAAGGGCGCAGCTAGGGCTACCCGGCCTTTTGTATCGGCTTTACACTCGTATACTCCTGTGATGGTCAACATGTTAATTAGGCTCTCCCACTGTTATTCAAAGCTATGGCAAATCTCCCCACAATTCTCCACTTTTTCCCACTTTGTTCATAAATTTCAAAAAGTTCCTGTTTTAGAAAGAATAGGCGCTCAAAAAGCAAAATCATTTATGTGATAAAGCCCTGCAAGGGTGCCTATTTTTGTGCTGTGGAACAAGAACTTGGGCCTTTAGCTTACCTCGCTTTCTTTACTGGGGGTATTTTGGCTGGCATTATCAACACTTTGGCAGGTAACGGTTCTGCAATAACCTTAAGCTTGCTTATTTTTTTTGGCCTGCCTGCCGGTTGGGCCAATGCCACGAATAGAGTTGGGGTATTGCTTCAAACCTTTACGGCTGTATTGAGTTTACGCCGAACAGAAAGCCGGAATCGCAGTTTTAAGGATGCCCGATTTCTCATAATCCCATCACTTTTGGGATCGGCTTTGGGCGCTTATTTGGCTTTAAGAACAGGCGATGCTGGGTTGCAGTATTTTATTGGTGGGGTTATGGTTCTGCTTTTGGCAACCATGTACATTAAACCACATCGCTGGAAAATAGCAACCGAATTAAATCGCGATCGTCGTACGCCTATTATGGCCACCATGTTTTTTGTTATTGGTCTGTATGCCGGGTATATTCAAATGGGCATCGGAATTATGATGTTGGCCGTTTTGGTTTTGTACGCCAAATACAGCTTACCCGATGCCAACTTAATTAAGCTTCTTTTGGCGCTGATTTATATTTTGCCTGCATTTTTAGTATTTTGGCTCGATGGCAAAATTCACTGGCCTTCGGGCATAGCTTTGGCTTTTGGCCAATCGTTGGGGGCTTGGTATGCTGCCAGGCACCTTTTGCAAAATCCAAAAGCAGGAGAATGGATTAGAAGATTGCTTATAGTGGTGCTTGTTTACGCAATACTTCGCATTTTCGGCTTCTTTGATTTTATAGCATCGTACTTGTTGTGAAAGATTGGTTTGCCCATTGGTTCGATACCGAATATTACCATGCTCTTTATCGTCATCGCGATGAACAGGAAGCCTTTTACTTTCTCGAAAAGTTGGTTAATTGGTTACAATTGCCTAGAGGTAAAGCCCTTGATGTTTGTTGTGGAAGAGGGCGCCACAGCCTGAGTCTACACCAATTGGGTTTTGAAGTTTTGGGAATCGATTTAAGTCAAAACAATATAACACATGCCGAAAGTTTATCGAAAAAAGGGCTCCATTTTCTTTGCGGCGATATGCGCTACCATTTGCCAGCAGAAACCTTCGATCTAAGTGTAAATTTATTTACCAGCTTCGGTTATTTTGACCGGGTGTCTGATGACCTTTTGGCTTTGGAAAGTATGTTGGAGTCTTTGAATGAAAATGGTTTGCTGCTTATAGATTTTTTAAATCGAGATTATATTCTCAAAACGCTCGATAATAAAAGCATACAACATACTCGTGCTGGAAATTGGGAGTTTACTTGGCAACGAGAACTACAAGGCGACCGAATATGTAAAAAAATATCGGTTATTGATGGTGAAACTGTGTTGCATTATACTGAACTTGTGCGCTTGTATTCATACAGCGATTTTATTGAAATGGCTCGAACCTGTAAAGCCCAAATTGTTCACATTTTTGGAAACTATGACTTGGAGCCTTTCGAAGCTCAACACTCTGAAAGACTGATATTATGCATGCGGCGCTCAATGCCCTAATTCTATTTATTACTGTAATAGTCGGCTATTTTGTGGCTCTTTCGATTAAAACAAATAAGCCGCATATATTGCAATTGCTTTTAACTTTTAGTGGAGCATTTCTTCTGGCAGTGGCCATTTTCGATCTCTTGCCGGCACTATATTCGGGCGACGGTGACCATCATGACATAGGCATTTGGATTATGTCGGGTTTTTTGTTACAGCTCCTTCTCGAATTACTTTCGAAAGGGGTAGAACATGGTCACAAACACATAGACGGTCTGCCAAAAGGAAAAGCTCCATTTGCTGTGCTTTTAGGGCTTTATCTGCATGCTTTTTTAGAAGCAATGCCAATTGGTGCTTATCAAAACAGCCAAACAGCAGCGAGTTTAACACGGGCTATAGCCCTTCATAGTTTGCCCATAACGATTGTGTTTTATTCTCTTACCAAAAGCTTGAATCTTAGTAAAATTTTTGGGTTTTTATTGATTTTAGGATTTGCTGTGATGGGCCCATTGGGCATAGCGCTTGCCGGAAATGTAGCCGAATTGCGATCGGCCGAGCGCGAACTAACTGCCTTAACCATGGGTGTTTTTTTACATATTTCAACCACCATTCTGTTTGAAAGTGCCAAAGGCCATGCTTTTAATGTAATGAAGTTTGGATCAATAGTATTGGCCATTTTAATGGCTTGGTTTGGACATTCACACGGCCATTCCTAATAAAAACAATATTGTAAAACGCAAGAAAAATCTTAACTACTTAGAAACACTTCGATAAAAAAGTTATTTCCATCTCTAGCAAAGCAATAGAAAATTTGTGAGTCTTTTTGCTTTCATTCGCAAATGGGAAAATCCTGAAATCCACATGCGAATGAGAAACTTATTTTTTTGGCTATTTGCCTCATCATGCCTAGGTGCAATGGCTCAAATAGCCACTCCTTCCACATTTACTTTAGGGGAAATAGGCTGTTTTCAAACCACCGCTGCTTCTCTAACAACCACATCATTCGAATCGCCTTGTAACGACACATTAGTTGTAAATATACCCCCGGGCAATGTGGTGACGTCGATTAATATCAGTTACAGTATGACTGCCTTGGGCGTGGCTTGGATGTCTGAGCAGTGGTCATATATAGAGTGTGTCTCTACAGGTTTGCGAGAAAACACTTTTGCAAGAGGGGCGGGCAACAGTGCCGGTACTTTTTTGTACAATCGAAACAATACGGTTATTGCCAATGGGCCTTCGGTTACCGGACAACTGAAGTTTGTTATGCATGCATTCAAAACATTCGGAAATCCGGGTTGTACAACCACTCAAAACCGCGTTGACAATAATACATGGACCATTACGGTAAACCACATACCACCCCCAACTTGTCCCTTTCCTTCTAACTTCAACGTTGTATCGGCCTTGAGCACGGGTGCTAATTTAAGTTGGACATCCGGAGGTGCCACCAATTGGAATATTCAATATGGCCCCCCGGGTTTTGCTTTGGGAAGTGGAACCATAGTGAACGCATCCAGCAATCCATTTGGATTAACAGGGTTGAATCCGAATACAAACTACAGTGTATATGTACGTGACAGTTGCGCCCCGGGTGATGTAAGTCTATGGGTTGGCCCAATCAGTTTCAGAACGCTATGTACTGCATTTCCTGCACCTTATACCGAAAATTTTAGTGGCACTTCGTGGGTGACAGGAACAGGGTTTTTAAACTCGAACGATCAAATTGACCCATGTTGGAGTCGCAATCCAGGCAGTAATACAGGGTTTGCTAATTTTCAGTTTTTCTGGGGAACATGGCAAGGAAACTCCAACAGTACAACCACAGGCCCTTCGGCCGATCATACTACTGGAAATGCTACCGGTAAATATATTATTACAGAGTCTGCTTCTGGAACTGTTGGAAATGTGGCTGAAATTTTTAGCCCGGCTATTGATTTAAGCAACTTAAATGTTCCTGAACTGCGGTTTTGGTATCATATGTATGGAACCACCATGGGCACATTAACAGTGGCGGTAGATTCAGGCAGTGGTTGGAATACCCTGTTTACCATAAGTGGTCAACAACAAACGGCTAAAACCGAAGCTTGGAGAGAGGCGGTTGCACCATTAGCTGCCTATGCCAATGCCACAGTTAGATTGCGTTTCACCCATAACCGCTTAGGTACTTCTGGCGATTTGGCCATTGACGACGTGAGCATTTTAGAAGCACCGGCTTGCCCTCAACCCAGTAATTTGGCGGTTGTAAATGCTACGTCCAATTCGGTTCAATTGTCTTGGAATGCTGCCACCGCAACGGCTTGGGAAGTTCAGTATGGATCCCCTGGTTTTATTTTGGGAAGTGGAACCACCGTGGCCGCAGGCTCAAATCCATTTACCATAACCGGATTAACACCCAATACGCCCTATCAATTTTATGTAAGAGAAAATTGTGGGGTGGCTGGAAGTAGTGTTTGGATTGGACCAATAAACTCAAGAACGCTATGTGTACCTTTTGCCGTGCCATTTTTCGAGAATTTCGACGGGTCTGATTGGGTTAGTGGCACCGGGGCTTTAAATTCAAATGACCAGATTTCCCCATGTTGGAGTCGTAACCCTGTAGGCAATACCAATTCCGCCAATTTCAACTTTTTCTGGGGCACTTTTCAAGGTGCAACAGGTTCTTTTCAAACTGGTCCAAGTGCCGATCATACTACGGGTTTAACAGCAGGCAAGTATATCTATACTGAATCGATAATAGCGGGTGGGAGCACTTTGGCCGAAATTTACAGCCCTCTTATAGATTTAGGCAGTTTGTCGTCTCCCGAGTTGCGGTTTTGGTACCACATGTACGGAAGCAATATGGGTAATTTAAGGGTCGAAGTTAATAATGGGGGGGCATGGACCCAAATTTTCTCTATTACCGGACAACAACAAACCGCCAAAACCTCACCTTGGTTAGAAGTGGTGGTGCCACTTTCTGTTTATGCTGGCGATACCATTCAATTGAGGTTTCTACACAACAGAGTGGGAGCAAATGCCGATTTAGCCATTGACGATGTGAGTGTAATTCAGGCTCCAACCTGTCCACAGCCAAGCAATTTTTCACTTAGTGCCATTACCTCAAATTCAGTTAATTTAAGCTGGACCAGCGGAGGCGCTTCGGCATGGCAAATAGAATATGGCCCGAGTGGCTTTTCTCCAGGCACAGGTACCATTGTGAATGCTACAACTAACCCTTTTGTTTTGAGTGGATTAAACCCAACCACCAACTATCAAGTTTACGTACGCGATAGTTGTGGTTCTGGCGACGTTAGCCTTTGGGTTGGCGCTTTGACTTTTAGAACGCTTTGCTCGGTTTATCCAGCCCCCTATTTTGATAACTTTAGCAGCTTGAGTGCCGGTTTGGTAGGTACGCAACCGCCACTTAACTTAACTAATTGTTGGGATTTAGGTTCTTCTGCTCCCGGAAACAATAATTTGCGCTGGGAAACGGAAATTGCAACAGGTGTAAATGTCAACACCGTTAATACCGGACCTTGGTTCGACAATACCAGTCCATCTTCGGCAGGTGGAATTTATGTCTTTTTAGAGTCCAGTTTTGGAACTACGGGAAGCAGAGCCATTTTTGCCTCACCCCTAATTAATATTTCTTCCTTAACCAGTCCCGAACTCTCTTTTTACTACCATATGTATGGCGCAACTACCGACAGTTTGAGGGTAGATGTATTTAGCAATGGAAGTTGGGACTTTAACGTTTGGAGTTTATTTGGGCAACAACAAAGTTCAGGAAATGCCCAGTGGATTCAGGCTACGGTGCCCTTAAGTGCTTACTCAGGCGACATTAGAGTTCGTTTTGTTGGGCGCAAAGGAACTGGGTTTAATGGCGATATTGCTTTAGATGATATTCGCGTAGATGAGGCGATTACGTGTTTTACGCCAACACTTCTGAATGTTACCGGAAACAGCAGCAACAGTATCAGTTTAGGCTGGACAAGCGGAGGTGCGGCAAATTGGCAAATAGAATATGGAGCCAGTGGTTTTGCTTTAGGATCCGGCACTTTGGTAAATGCGTCGAGCAATCCATTCACTATAAATGGCTTAAATCCAAATACTGCTTACGATTTTTATGTTCGCGACAGTTGTTCTGCCGGAAGTGTAAGTTTCTGGAGCAGCGCACTTACAGCAAGAACGCTTTGTACACCCTTTGCAGCACCATTTACAGAAAACTTTGATGGCAGCACATGGGTTTCAGGAAGTGGTGCTCTGAACTCGAACGACCAAATTGATGCGTGTTGGAGCCGTATACCAAGTGGAAATTCTTCGTTCGCGAACTTCAACTTTTTCTTTGGCACTTGGCAAGGCTTGGGTAATTCCACGACTACAGGGGTTGCCTTCGACCATACGACCGGAAACAGCACAGGGAAATACATCTACACTGAATCGATTACCGGAACAGTTGGTTCAATAGCTGAAATCTATTCTCCGCAAATAGATTTATCACCTCTAAATGTACCGGAATTACATTTCTGGTATCACATGTACGGAAGCAATATTGGAACTTTGGAAGTAGAGGTTAACGACGGAAGCGGTTGGACTTCGGTTTTTAATCTTAGTGGTCAACAGCAAAACGCCCGTTCAGCGCCATGGAGAGAAGCCGTGGTTTTGCTAAGCGCTTATGCAAACGACACCATTCAACTTCGTTTTAAGCACAACCGTTTAGGTGCCAATGGCGATTTGTCAATAGATGATGTTAGTTTGATTGAAGCCCCGGCTTGCCCACAGCCTTCAAATCTTTTGGCTTTATCCATTGGCTCCAATGATGTTAACTTAGATTGGACAGCCAATGCTGCAACAAGCTGGAATGTACAATACGGAGCACCTGGCTTTACTTTAGGTAGCGGAACTGTAGTAGCGGCTAATTCCAAACCATTTTTGCTAACCGGATTATCACCCAATACAACTTACGATATTTATATTCAAGAAAACTGTGGTGCTAATGGTAACAGTGTATGGATTGGCCCCTTAACCATTACCACCGCTTGCTTGCCAGTACTTGCCCCATATACGGAAAACTTTGATGGCAGCAGCTGGGTAAGTGGAACGGGTTTTTCTAATGCAAATGATCAGATAGACAATTGCTGGAATCGAAACCCAGTTGGCAATACGGGTTTTGCAGATTTCGATTTCTTTTGGGGAACTTATGCCGGTGCGTCGAACAGCACCACAACAGGACCTTCTGCCGATCACACATCCGGAGCGAATACTGGAAAGTACATTTATACCGAAACCGTTCTGGTTGGAAATACAACCATTGCAACCATAACTAGCCCTGCTATTGATGTACGTCCTTTGAATGTTCCTGAATTGCGTTTTTGGTACCATATGTATGGTGCCACTATCGGAACTCTTACTGTAGAGGTAAATCAGGGTGGAGGTTGGAACCAGGTTTTCTCTATATCGGGTCAGCAGCAAACGGCCAAAACTTCTCCTTGGCAACAAGCTATAGTGCCATTAACTGCTTATGCAGATACCACATTCCAAGTGCGCTTTAGCCATAACCGATTGGGTAATACCGGCGATTTGGCCATAGACGATTTTAGTATAATTGAAGCCCCGGCTTGTCCTCAAGCCTCTAACTTTAATGTTGTGAGTATTGGCTTTAACAGTGTTAATTTAAGTTGGACGGCTTCAACCGCCAGCAGTTGGAACATTCAGTATGGGCCCCCAGGTTTTGTAATTGGCAGTGGAACCACGGTAATTGCAAACTCCAATCCGTTTAACGTAACAGGCCTTAACCCAAATACACCTTACGAATTTTACATTCAAGAAGACTGTGGGGCATCAGGTACAAGTGCCTGGGTGGGCCCCATTTCGGCCAGAACCCAATGCGTGGCATTTACGGCCCCATATCTCGAAACATTTGATGGCAGCACTTGGATTGGTGGCACGGGTGCTTTGAATTCAAATGATCAAATAGATAATTGCTGGAGCCGAAATCCATTAGGAAACACATCCTTAGCCAATTTTAATTTCTTCTGGGGCACACGTCAAGGAGGTGGACCCTCGACAACTACTGGCCCATCTACTGATCATACCAGCGGAACTTCAAGTGGCAAATTTGTTTATACAGAAGGCATTACTGGAAATTTAGGTTCAATTGCTGAAATATTCAGTCCACTTATTGACCTTTCTGCATTAACAATTCCTGAACTTCGGTTCTGGTATCATATGTATGGCAGTAACATGGGCACTTTAGAGGTTGCCGTTGACAGCGGTAATGGTTTCAACACTATTTTCACTTTAAGCGGACAACAACAGACATCTAAAGCGGCACCATGGCAAAGGGGAACGGTTAATATAGCAGCCTATACCAATGCGAGTGTTCAGCTCCGTTTTAGACATAACCGCTTGGGTGCAAACAGCGATTTGGCCCTAGACGATGTAAGTATTATTGAAGCACCACCTTGCCCCGATCCCACACAATTTGTTGTAAGCGGTCAAACCGATGTTTCCGTTTCATTCACCTATACGACTGCTCAAAGCGGCAATTGGCGAATAGAATATGGTCCAAGTGGCTTTACTCTAGGAAGTGGAACGGTTGTAACAGGCAGTGGTAGCCCGCTTACAATAACTGGATTAACGGCTGGAACTACTTATGATTTTTACTTACAAGACAGCTGTAATGGGGGTGGATATACCGCCTTTGTAGGTCCTTTAACGGCCACAACGGCTTCTTGTCCTACAGGTTGTTTTTACACACTTAGACTTACTGATACTTTTGGAGATGGATGGGAAGGCAGTCCTGGACAATTTCACCAAGCGGGAATTTCTTTAAATGGCGGTGCCGTTATTAATTATACTTTGCCCTCAGGTAATTTAACCACTTACAGCATTTCAGTTTGTCAGGGTGATATTCTCCAATTGGGTTTCCAGAACAATGGGGCTTGGTCTAACGAGTGCGGAATAGAACTTCGAGACGCCAACAATACCATAGTTTTTTCGAGACCTGCCACCCCAGGCACATTTCCAACCAGTATACTCTATACAGATACAGTAGATTGTGGCTTCCCGCCTCCACCTACTTGCGCCGACCCTTCGGCTTTAAGTGCAAGCAATATTGGTCAAAACTCGGCATCCTTAAGTTGGACATCGGCAGCGGGAACTTCAAGATTACAATATGGTCCTGCTGGTTTTGCATTGGGCTCGGGTACTTTGATTCCTTTGGTAACAAGCTTGCCGTATAATTTAATGGGTTTAAATGCAGGCACGGCTTACGAGTTTTACGTTCAAGACAGTTGTGCCGCAGGAAATGTCTCGGCTTGGGTAGGGCCGTTTGCATTCACCACCACTACTCCTCCTGCATGCACTGCTCCTTCGGCTTTAAGTGTAAGCAATATTGGTCAAAACTCGGCGTCCTTAAGTTGGACATCGCCTGCAGGCACATCTAGATTACAATTTGGCCCAGCAGGTTTTGCCTTGGGCTCCGGCACCTTGGTTCCTTTGGTAACAAGCTTACCGTTTAACCTAAGCGGTCTAAATGTTGGCACGGCTTATGAGTTTTATGTTCAGGATAGTTGTGCTGCGGGCAATGTTTCGGCTTGGGTGGGTCCGTTCGCTTTTACGACCTCTCCTTGTCCGCAACCGGTTGCAAGTTTTACTTTCACTATCAGCAATCTCACTATAAATGTTGATGCATCTGCTTCTACTGGTGGTTTTTACAGTTGGAATTTTGCCGGGCAAGGAACGGCTTTCAATCCAACAGCCAGTTTTAGTTTTGGGGCAGAGGGCATTTACACTATTACCCTTATTAACAGTAACGCATGTGGAAATGCCGATACCATTAGCCAAACAGTTGCTATTTGCAATCCTTTGTCGGTGAGTATTACAAACAATACGCTCCTACTTAGTTCGGCTTTCAGTGCGGTTGTTAACAGCGGTGTACCCAACAGTTTCCAATGGGATTTTGGGGATGGCTTCACGGGAAATGGGCAGTTTACGAACCATACCTATGCTTCGGCCGGAATCTACAATGTGCAGCTTATTGCAACCAATGCTTGTAACGAAAGAGATACGAGTATGATAACCCTACAGGTATGCGACTCCATTTCGGCTGGAATAACCTACACTTCAGTTGGAACTAATTTTAGCTTTAATTCTTCGGGGTCGTATGGAAGCAGTTCGTATTTATGGCTATTTGGCGATGGGAATTCCGATACCAATTCAAATCCTAGTCATACCTATTCGGCCTCTGGCAACTATGTTGTAAGCTTGGTGGTGGGCAATGATTGCGGAGATTTGGATACCGCATTTATTAATGTAACAGTTTGTCAAAAACCGGAGGCCCGATGGACATTTAATGTGGTTCAAACCTCACCATTGGGTATGACAGTTCAATTCGATGCCTCACAAAGTACCGGTGCCGTAAATTATTTCTGGAGTTTTGGAGACGGTGCTACCAATAGCACTTCGGGTTTCCCGTTACATACTTATGGAACACCTGGTTTCTTTTATGTGGTTAGCCTTATAGTTTACAACTCTTGTGGCGACAGCGATACCCTGACATCTACCCTAGCTGGTATTGGCCTAGAAGACGCTTCTAACATAGTAGTTCTGAAGCCAACGGTTTATCCAAATCCGGCATCATCTGAAGTTTTCTTAAGTTGGAATCTGCCAAAATCTGGTGAAACAGTAGAAGTGGATTTATTGGATGTTAGCGGAAAGCATATGAAAGGCTGGAAGTTTGAGGTAGGAACTGAAGGTTTGGGTGAATGGTTACAAATTGACTATTTGGCCGACGGTGTTTATTTTATAGGGGTTAAGTTAAGAGAACAAAACCATATAGTCAGGTTTATTAAAGAATAAGGTTTCACTAAAAAGCCCCGTTAAACGGGGCTTTTTAGTGAAGGCTTTTATAGAGCTCTATCAAACCGTGCATACAACGGTTGGGTAAAAAATGCTTCTGGGCATAAATGTAACCTTTCGTTGCCACTTCGGATGCGTAAACTTGGTTGGCTAGTAAGGCATTCAGGCTTGCGGCCATGTTCTCTACGTCTCCCATTTTTACATAAATCGAGTTGGGTCCACCGGTTTCATGAAACACGCCACCTTTGGTGGTAATTACCGGACAATGGCTAAATAGGGCTTCAATGATAGGTATGCCAAAACCCTCTACCTCGGAAGGATAAATGAATGTTTTGGCCATGCGATAAAGAGCTACTAAATCGCTGATGCCAATAGTTTCAATGAAGATTACTCTATTTTGAATTTTTTCGTTTTGTACATAAGTTTTACAAAGGTTGGCATATTTGCCTCCTTTGCCGACTATAACCAATGGAATATCAAGCTGCTTAATGGCCAAAATAACATCCATTAGTCGCTTTCTCTCTTCGATTGTTCCCACATATAAAACGAAGTCTTGCGGGATTTTAGCCTTGAATTCTCCAGACAATACCACTGCATCTTGCGAATAAAAGGCAGGATGGCAGCTTTGGTAATGTACTTCTATTTTTTGTGCCGGAATGCCATAGCGGTGTATTAATTCTTGTTTGGTGAATTGGCTTACAGCAACCACCACATCGGCATTTTCGGCGGCCGATTTGAATTTTCTTCTATAAATAAGTCTATCGGCCGGTTTATAAAATTGCGGGTGGCTTTCAAAAATTAAGTCGTGAATACTCACTACTGAGGCCAGCTTGGCCTTTTTCAGGCCCCAGGGCAATTCATTGCTTAATCCATGAAACACTTTTACTTCATGGCGTTTTAAGTCGTTCAACATTCCGCCACTTCTCCACAAAGCGCTAAAATGGGTCCATATGCCAGACGGTAGCACTTCCTTTAAAACCGTTGACCGTTGGTTGAAGTAGACACCCCGCTTCGGATTTAAAAGAAGATAGCGCCCTTCAGGTTCTAACAGGGCCATTTGGCTTAAAATGAAGCGGCTATAATTACCTAAGCCAGTACCATTGTGAAATGCCCTTTTGGCATCGAAGGCCAGATGGAGTTGCATTAAACGCTCAATTGAAAGTCGCGCAAAACATCATTCAGAGAGGTTTTTTGATCGGTACTTGCTTTCCTGCGGCCAATAATCAGCGCACAAGGAACCTGATATTCACCAGCAGCAAACCGTTTTGGAATGCTTCCCGGAATTACAACCGCCCTTTCAGGAACCTCCCCTTTGTATTCTATTACCTCGTTTTGACTAACATCCAAGATCCGTGTAGAAGCAGTAAGCACCACATTAGCGCCTAAAACGGCCTCTTTTCGTACCCTAACGCCTTCAACTACAATAGCTCGAGAACCAATGAAGCAGCCATCTTCTATTACAACCGGTGAGGCTTGAATGGGTTCCAAAACACCGCCAATACCGACACCACCACTCAAATGCACATTTTTTCCTATTTGGGCACAACTGCCTACTGTTGCCCAGGTGTCGACCATTGTGCCAGCATCTACATAGGCGCCAATGTTAACATAGCTGGGCATTAATACCACTCCAGGTGCTAAAAAAGCGCCATAACGAGCAATGGCATGAGGTACTACTCTAATGCCCTGGTCAGCAAAATTTCGTTTTAAGGGAATTTTATCGTGAAACTCAAGTGAGCCTATTTCTATGGTTTCCATTTTCTGAATTGGGAAAAACAATAAAACGGCTTTTTTCACCCATTCATTTACCTGCCAGCCATCGCCTTTGGGCTCTGCCACTCTTATTCTGCCTTGATCAAGCAATTCTATAGTGCTGCGAATGGCTTGTTCTACTTCAACGGTTTTTAATAAATCGCGGTTTTCCCAAGCGCTTTCAATTAAATCTATAGGTTGGTCTTGCATTTAATTTACATTTGGTCAAAAGTAAGGGCTTGGCACATAAAGGTCGCTTAATTGCACTCGACTTTGGCGAAAAGCGCAGCGGCATTGCGGTAACAGACCCTATGCAAATGATAGCCTCTCCCTATAAAGGCGTGGAAACGCGATTTTTGCTGGATGAACTTTTTAGTCTAATTGAGGATGATGATGCATGTGCTGGCTTAGTGGTGGGTTTGCCTTTGAGAATGCACGGCGGTTTGAATGAGGTTGAAAACCGTATCCAGAATATTTTGAAAACCATAGTCAAGCGCTACCCGCAATTGCCCATTTATAGGGTTGATGAGCGCTTAACTTCTAAAATGGCCGTTCAGAGCCTTATAAACAGCGGGGTTCCAAAGAATAAAAGGCGGGATAAACTGCTTATAGACAGCACCAGTGCGGCCATTATTCTACAATCGTTTCTTGAAAATCTTTCCAAATAAATGCAAGCAGAGATCATCACTATTGGCGACGAAATTTTAATAGGTCAAACCGTTGACACGAATTCGGCGTGGATGGGCGAAAAGTTAAATGAAGTAGGGGTAGACGTTCACCGAATTATTTCGGTTCGCGACCGAGAAGACGCCATATTGGAAGCCCTTGCTCTTATTCAGCCCGATACACAATTGGTGTTTATAACAGGCGGTTTAGGTCCTACTAAAGACGACATCACCAAAAATGTGCTTACCCAATATTTTGGTGGCCACTTGGAATTTAGGGAAGATGTTTTTAACCACATAAAGGATTTATTCAGTCAAATGGGCCGCGATATAAGCGATTTGAACCGCTCGCAGGCCTTTTTGCCCAATAATTGCGAAGCCCTAAGGAACGATATGGGAACTGCTTGGGGTATGCGTTTTTGCGACTCTGCCGGACGTTACTTCATTTCTATGCCAGGTGTGCCTTACGAAATGAAGTTCCTTATGCGTGAACATTTATTGCCTTGGATTAAATCCAATTTATCGGATATAGACATCATACACCGAACATTTCATACGCAGGGCATTCCTGAGTCTGTTTTGGCACATCGATTGGCCGAATGGGAAGACGGGCTCCCAAGTGCGCTGAAACTGGCTTATTTGCCTTCGCCGGGTTTGGTTAAGTTGCGTCTTACGGCCCGTGGCGATTCCTCCGTGCTCATCCCTTTACTTGATTTGGCTGAAGAGGGTTTGAGAAAACTACTTGGAAACGAAATTATTGATGGTGAAAGTGGAAACCTTCAAGCCCTTATAGGCCAACTGCTTTTGAAGTCAAAGGCTACTTTGAGTACGGCAGAAAGTTGTACAGGAGGCTACATAGCCCATTTGCTTACCTCCGTTCCTGGAAGTTCGGCTTATTTCATGGGAGGCGTTGTTAGCTACAGCAATGAATTGAAAACACAACTTTTGGATGTAAATCCACTCACTATCGAAAAACATGGGGCAGTTAGTGAAGCAGTAGTGCTGGAAATGGCTCGAGGCTGTAAGCATCGCCTTAAAACCAACTACGCCATTGCAGTTAGCGGCATCGCCGGGCCCGAAGGAGGTACAGAAGAAAAGCCTGTAGGCACGGTTTGGATTGCCATTGCCAATGATTTTGAGGTGAAGGCATGGCCATTTCGCTTTGGAAATCAACGAGACCGGAACATAAGAAGGGCCGGATTGATGGCTTTAGACCTTTTGAGAAAAGCCCTGATGAACGATGGAAACACCAATAACTGATTTTTGAATTCAGGCTAAACAGATTGAGGTTACAATTTTTGTTTGCCTTTCAGTATATCGAAGAATAAGATGAAATCACTGGCCAATGAATAGGCAGGGTATTCGAAGGTAGCAGGCTTATTCTTTTCGAAGAAAAAATGTCCCACCCAGGCAAAACTATAACCTAAAACCGGGGCTAAGGCAAAAAAACGCCAGTTTAAAGTGAAGAAAAATAGGATTAAGCTAATCAGGGTTAAGGCTGTACCGATAAAATGCAAGCGTCGCGAAATGCGATTTTGATGCTCTGTCAAATAGAAAGGATAGAATTCCTTTAGGCTTTTGTGGGCTTTCTGCTTCATGCCCAAATTTATAAAAAAATTCTTCCTAATAATGAGGGCTGCCGAGAGGTGATATTTCTAATTTTCGATTAGAAATGGTGAAGAAATCGTTGTTGGCCAAAATGTGCACCACTAGGTTGCTCATGCTTATGGGCGTTCCTTCAGGCAATATGCGATGGCTGTTGTGTGTGAGTTGGGAAGGGTCGAATAATATAACCATACCGGAACCTATCACGCGGAATTCGTTGCAATTCTTGATAATCAAGCCGGTGTCTTCTGCCAAACCTATGCCCAATAAGTGGGGATGAATGGCCATAGCTTCGGCCAAACGTCCGAAACGCCCCCGTCTTATAAAATGTGTATCGATAATTAATTCGGGTATAAATCCCATTCCATCGCGCATCAGAACGGCGCCTTTTTGTAAGCTCTCTTGTGCGCTTCCTCCTGCAATCATTTCGCTGCTCATGGCCATAGCGCCCGCGCTTGTGCCGGCAATAACGAATGGCTCATTTTGAAAACGTTCACTGAGCACCTTATGAACCGAGGTGTTTTTTATGTATTTAACGATATTGCTTTGATCGCCGCCACTAAACATTACGGCATCTGCTTCTTCGAACAGTTTAACCATTGAGGCATTTTCGGAAGTGCTTCTTTTTCGGATATCGGCAATTTCTATTTTGCGGCAGCCCAGTTTTTCGAATGCCTGCCGATAGTTTTGGCTCACTTCTTTCGGAATGCTGGAGGCCGTGGGCACCACGACTATTTTGGATTCGGGCCCTCCTGCTTCTCTTACCACATGGCTTAAAATGCCATCTTCTATGAATTCAAGGGTGTAAATTTCGCTTGTTTCCAAGCCTTTGTCTTCGTTGCCGCCAATGGGTATTAGCGTGCCTTTTGGGGGATTTTGGCGCATTAGCCTGTACAAAATTGGTGGGCAAATATACCCTTTGAGAAGAATGACAAAGCCCTAGAAGTACTTTAGGATTTTGTGCAAATGAAAAAAGCCGACTTTTAGTCGGCTGTATGCATAATTTATTTCGGTTACCTCACCAACATGAGGGTGCCTTTATCTCGAATTTCTACTCTATCTGTGCCGTTGGGTGTTTGATATACTGCATCTAGCTGCCACATATAAACGCCAGTTTTGAGTTCATTTCCTTCGTATGAGCCATTCCACCAAAACTCACGAGCAGGGCTTAATGTATGGTACATCAACCGACCCCAGCGGTCGTAAATTCTTAGATTGAACACCAACTGGGTGCAGTCGGGATTTACGCCCAAGCCCCAAGAGTCGTTTTTATTATCGCCATTTGGCGTAAATGCTGTTGGAACATAAACTGGGCATTCGTTAAATGCTTCGCCTATGCTCACTGTTTCGCTACCCTGTGCATAAAGCGATTGGGTGGTTAAACAAAGGCCTAAAAGGCCAAATAAAAGGGTGAATAATTGCCTCAACATACTTGCTTGGGTACAAAGGTAAACTTAGCAATAAACTTTAAACACACAAGGCTTCTTAAGGGGCGGTTTAATTAGTGAAAGAGCGGTTGCACGAATCAATCGAAATCGAGTGTGAGTTTGAAGCGCAGGAGCCGTCCGTTTCCCGCATCGCAAACATAGAGTATTTTGTTCCAGTAGGCTACGCCGCGAGGTTCGTTAAATTGGGTAAGGCCAATTCCTTTGCCCCCGAAGCTGGCAATTTGATAACGTTTGATGCCGCTGGCAGGGGGGGGTAAAATTCCTTCAAAGCCATTAAGGTTAAACTGGTAAACCGAGTCTTTGGCTGCGTCTGTTACAAAGAGGTAGTTTGTTCCATCACCGCTTAATGCAAGGTGTTTAGGTTCTGAGAATTTATTGGGTTCGTACAAAAAGCCATCGGCTAGAGAGGTATCGGGTGGCAAGATTCTAGCGCGGTATTCTGCTCCAAATTCTGATTCTAGAAACTCTATGTATTGAACCTTTAATAGATTGTTGTTGTCTAAAGACGTGAAAATGAAATCGGCACTGTTTATTGCCGAAATCTGCGGGGGTTGGGTTCGTCCAACCAATCCAAATGGCTGGTCGAAATAATCATTAAATTGCCCAGCCGAGGTATTTACCACCACCGGACTTTCAAAATCGTCTTCATTGTTGAAAAGCAGTATGGCATCATCGGGCCCTAATCCTGCATTGTTGCGGCTTGGACCTGTGCGGCTAACATACCAACTGTTGTTGCGTGCAGGATTGAAATTATCGCCAATAACCGCGATTTTGTTAAACTTCACCAAGGCGTCGCCGCTGGAAAAAGTGCTTTTAAAGTAAAAAGGGTGAACGATGGTGTTGGTTATCTGAGCGTTGCTAAGCCCATAACCGCTGTTGCCTTGTAAGTTAATTCGGTAAATGCAGCTTAAGTCGTAGTTTACACCTGAGATTTCTTGTGTTTTACTACCAATAACCAATAAGTTAAATCGTCTGTCTTGAACAACGGCTCTGGCTCCTTGAATTTTAAGACGGCCTATTTCTGTTCCGGCCTCATCTAAACAAACTACCTCCTCGGTGGCTTCGTCGACTACATAAACCAATTCGTCGAAGCCGATGCATATGTCAATGGGTCGAACAAACTGGGTAAGCGCAGGTTGAATGGGTACATAGGCCACATCGCGAATACTAAAATCGGGCACTTCAATAAAGTCTAAATCGGTTTTGTCGCCGAAATAGCTGTTGCAGCTAATAAAAAATGCCATCATCAACAAAAGGAGTGCGTTCTTCATGGATTGGCAGATTTGTTCATTTCGAGTCTCAGTCCAAACAGATGTTGAAAACCCATTACATCGGTAGGATTTGCCGCGTAGTCAATAAAAAGAGGGTGGCCAAAGGCAATACTTCTTAAGCCAAAACCAAAACTGGGGAATGGTTGTCCGGCTACATTGAGTTTAATGCCAGTGCGAACCGCCAGAATTTGCCTGAAATCGTATTCGAGGCCAAGTCGGTAATTTTCGGCATTGTCGTTCGGGTGATTAAGTTGAATGCTGGTTCTGAGGCTGTGCTGGTCCAATTTCCATGGAACAGCCGAAACCCCCATAGCAAAAACCGTAGGCACTGTATTTCGGTCGAGGCTTAACCCGGGGGTTCGGTTAAAGGCTACCGCTAAATTCTCTCCACTTATAGCGCTGTTGCCGCCAAAATTTTGCACCATAACGGCAAATTGGAGGTCTTTAAAATCTGTTTTGTATAAAAAGCTTACATCTGCAGCGGCTGTATGGTTGTTGTATTCGGCGAGACCTTCGAATACATACTTCAAATTTACCCCAAGGCTAAATTGGGCACTAAGCTGACGGGCATAACCCAGGCCCATAGCCAAGTTGGTTACATAGATAGATCGTCCGGTGCCGCCTGGTTGAAATTCGGTTCGCTCTAAAATTTCACCTGAGTTCAAACCATTTAGGCTGAAGCCCAGATTAGACACCCCGTCTTTTAAGGGGAATATTCCACTTACATAGCTTTGGTTTACTCCAGCGCCCAGTAAAAAGCTGCTGGCGCTCCAACTCTGGCCTTTCAATTGTGTGGCTGCAGCCGGATTGGTCATAAAAGCATAGGCATCGCCGGTGTTTGCTAAACTTGCTCCTGACATGGCCATTGACCTAGGACTCATATCGTTTTTGAGGAAAACCAAGGCTGACAACCCTGCGCGCTCTCCACCGTAAATGGGTATAAGCTGTGCTTGTGCACCTTGATGGAGGGCCAGAAATACCACGAGCCAAAATTGTATATATCTTTTCATCAGAATCGGAAGGCTATGCCATAAAGAATTTGACGTGGAGCGAGGTATCGGGCGGGATCGCGCGGGTCTAATCCACGCTCGGCAGGACCATTGTATTCGGGTCGGGGGTCGCGCCAGGTATTGGGCACATCGTCGCCATATTCATAAGCCCTTCCTGTTACAGGGTTAATGATTTGGGCATTTTTGTTATCGAACAGATTCCGGATTTCTACACTAAATACCAAACCTTTTTCTGATTCGCCAAAATTGAGGTCATAATTAAGCTTTAGGTCGAAGTTAATCCAAGGCGTAGCCAATTCCTCTAAAAAACGGTCGTTCATGATTTCAAATTCGGGACGACCCAAGTCGTTTACAGCCACTTGGCGTTGCGGGGTGTATCGAAAGCCCGAGGTGTAATTGAAAGAAAGAAAGGCTCTGAAACCTTCCGGATTAAATCCCATCCAGCTGCTGCTCTCTTTATGAGGTGTGAAGGTTATACCCGCGTTTATTGTCCAGGGCCTGTCAAAAGCCAAATACTGCTCGCGGGTTAGGCTCACTTCTCCATTTTGTTCTATTTGCAAAGACGATTCCCGAGCGGTATTGCTTTTTCCTCGTGCTACTTGATAGGCTATATTGGCGAAAACATTAAGGTCTTTGCCAAATCTGTAAAACGCCCCTGCTTCCAAGCCTATGATTTTAGCATAGTCTTGGTTGATGTACATATTTTTGGTTGCCGGACGACCGGTTTGATCTAAAACAATTACCCTTCGCGATACGATGTAGTCGAATCGGTTGTTGTTATAGGCCGTGAAATTCAAGCCTAAATCGCGGGTTATTTGCGATTTTACCCCAATTTCATAAGAAACATTTACTTCCGGGTTGAGGTCAGGATTGCCCAAACTGGCTAAAAAACTTCTGTCCTGATACACAGGATCTAAGCCAGCGTAAACAAATCGAGGGTGAGGAATGCGCATGCTGTGCCCGTAATTGAAGAACAGAACATTGTTTTCAGTTACTGGAAAACTCACATTCACTTTTGGTAAAACCCTGGCTTTCCATCTCAAGCCCAAAACACCAATGGTGTTCTCTTTGTAATCGGTTCTAATTTGGTCTATTACAGGTGCTTTTGGATTATCTACTGCCTCATCGGCAAACGCTCCCGGGGCCCAATAGTTTAATCGAACGCCTAAGGTGGCTATAATGCCTTTATAGGTTATTTTATCTTGAATAAAAATTCCACCCTCTTGTGGTTTTACGCGCCAAATGTCGTTGCTGCTTCCCACGCTTACCGAAGGGGTTGTTAAGGTATCGTTTATTTTTATGGGCGCGCCCACCCATGGACGCGAAACATCGACCCATTGGTATTCTAAAAACTGGTGTTCAAAGCCAAAGCTTACATCTTGGGTTTTAGAAGGGTACCAGTTGGCCTTGGCTTTTAGGGTATATTCTTGGGCGTAGTGATCGTGCCAAAGAGTAGAAATGCCCCCGTTGTTAATTAAACCATTCCCCGGCAAAACATAGTAAATGCCGCTTGGGTCGTTCGGATTAAAAACAGAAACAGGATTGGTAATGATGTTATATGGATCGTATATCTGATCGACAGTTGGGTATCTAAAAGGCCGTCCATTGGCATCTGCTCGGAGATTGGTGAACAACCTTCCCACCGAAAACGTAAGTCCCCAGCGTTCATTCAGGATGTGCTTTAAATTTAAAGCGGTAAGATTAGAGTGGTGGGTGTAGGTTGTGGCATTGTCTAAATTGAGAGAGAACGGATATTGAAAACCAGGTTGTAGGATGGCATCAAAACCTACAATTTGAAGGGTTCTTGTGTTTTGGTTTATGTTTAAACTGTGCTGATTGGTTATGGTTAATTTGCTGCCTTTGGCCAATTGCCAACCTATTTTTACCGTATGCGAAAAGGAATTGGTATATCTGGGTGCCCAAAAACTTGGGTTATTTGGGAAGAGAGAAGAGCGCAATTCTGAAGCGGTTGTTCCGAAATATTCATCTGTTAAATTGGCACTTAGGTTGTTAAAGAGCGTAAGGTTTTTTTTCTTATTAATAGGCAAACCCACCGTAAGTTCCATGATATCGGTGTTAAAACTTGCGGGTACATTAGATCCAAAGAGATGGTCCATTTGGTAACTTCCTGAGACTTCCAGCTTTTCACCACCTTCTCTTATTTTGGTGTTGATTACACCCGAGGATCCCCCTCCATATTCTGCTCCCACTCCACCGGTTATTAAGTCGAGGCTTTGAACAGAGCTAGAAGCCACTTGTACGCCAAAACCAGTGCCGGCCAAGGGATCTTGAGCCGATATTCCATCTACAATGTATTCGGTTTCGTACACCCTTGCGCCTCTTATTTGCAAACCGTCGGTTGTTTTTACCACACCGGCTTGCATGGCTACTACTTCCTGTACATCGCGGCTGTTCATTTGAGCCAATTGCTCACGTCCAACAGAAATTTCGGATGCTGCTAACTCTAAATTCACCTGACTTTGTCTACCAATTACGGTAACTTCCTGAAGTGCTTCAGTAGCCGATTTCATTTTTATATCGAGCACTTTATTTTCACCCGCATTAACCCGGATGCCGTTGAATTGCAGGGTTCCATACCCTATATACTGAACTTTAAGGTTATAATCGCCAGGTTTTAATCCGGTAATGAGATACTTGCCATCAAAATCGGTAGCGGCTCCCTTGTATGTACCAATAATGGTCACTCCTGCACCAACCAAAGCCTCACCTGTGGCCTCATCGGTAATGGTTCCTAACAAGGCACCATTTGGCTGGTTTTGGGCATTTAGCCCAAGTACCAAACATAATAGACCAATTACCCAATAATGCTTACCAGTTAAAATCATCGTTAAATACTTGGTCGAACAATTGAAGAAGCGCATTTCGGTTTTGGGCATATTTATGCAGCTCGATGCTGAAAAACACCTGATTAACATTGCCATTGCGTCGACGAAGGGCGGCAACCAAATTGTCGCCATTCCATCCGCTAAGCTTAGTTAAGCGGCCTCTGTAAAAATTTTCCGCATCGGCAGAGCGAATAAAAGGGTCTACACCAATGTCTATGGTAGAAGGAAACACATCGGGATAGCGAGCTGCATCAATCGAAAACAGTCCGCTATCGGGCAAAACTCTGGCTTGTCCGGGTGAAACCACCAAACCATCAATCGGAAACGCTCCAATTAGAGTTGTAATGTCGGCATTTGGGGTGAAAGAAGTGGTGGTAAAGCTCTTTCCGCCTAAATCGGTAAATTGTTGTACGGCTGGTGCCGCCAGACTTAGAAGGGCTTCTTCTTCGCCGGTTACCGGATTGGGAGGAAGTGTACTGGGGTCGCTGTAAACAAACATCTTGCTGTATTGCCTCACCAGAAGTCTGAAGGTTGGATTCCAAAATTTCGGGGCATTGGCCGCGTTGTTTACGCGATAATCTTCCAGGTCATACTGCAAGCCAGCATCATTAAGCAAGCCCAAGTACACCTCTTTTACAGAGGCTGGTTGGCCGCCTACCACCAATAAGTCGCTGGTTTTTTGTTTAATATAGAAGGCATTAGAAGTGTCGGCAAGGCTTTCTGCTCCGGCTAAATCCTGCACTTTAATGTAGAGAGTGTTTAAATCTTCGGCCAAAAGACCTTCTAAAGTAGCTGATGGCTGAGTGTTGGTTCCATAATACACTTCAGCATTTGCCACACCACTTGGTACTTGGGTATTAATGACCAAAGAAACCAAAAATTGGCTGCGGTCTATTTCGAGCCAAGGGCCGTTATTGGCCTTTAAATACGCCTTATTTACTGTTTCGTTGCCATCGCGGTCTTCGAAATTCCATCTAAAGGTGCTCACAATACGAACAGTATCTTGTGGCAAGGACTTTTCTTCGAAGCTGGCTTGAGGCGGGGTGTTTTTTATTGGAATGCTCAATCGGGCAGGACTTTGGTCGCGTTCGCCCAAATTGTCGATGGCCCTTATTAAAATCACAACATCGTTGGTGTCTTGGCCCGGAGGCAAAGAAAATCTGAAAACAGAATCTTGTCGGTCGGTGATTGCCCAGATTTGCCCTCCATCGAGGCTAAATTCGTAAGCCTCTACGTATCCATCCGGATCTATTCCATACCAATGCAAATGAACCCGGCTGTTGAGGCGGTTTTCGCCACTTAACACAATAGTGTCTATGGCCAAAAAAGTATCTGGCAGAGCATTAGGCAAAAGGTCTCCCGTTTTGCTGCATGCTGCTGCCAGAAACCCGGCCGCAGCTAAGGCAATCAAAGCTTTGGCCCTCATAAATTATTTCTGAATTACCAATTTCTCTACAGCGGCTTCTCCGGTACTGAGATCGGCCAACATCAAAACATACAAACCATTCGGCAACTCTTGTGCTTCAACAGTATTTAAATGGTTTTTGGCTTCTCCTTGCAATACCACACGGCCATTTAAGTCTAACACTCTATAAACTAGATTTCGTTGGCTTTGCATGCCTATGCGGAACACTCCATTGTTTGGATTGGGGTAAACCATTACGCCGGCTAAAACGGTAGGTTCATCTACCCCGATAAAGGGAGATTGCGGCAAGTTGGTGGAGTCTAAAGGCACATTAAATCCTATGAAATCGTCGTTGTTACGAGGCTGGATGCGGTAATTGCTAAAGCCGTAGCTCAATACACCTACAAGGGCATCCATATTCATGGTATCTGAAGCTGCAATAGGGGTTACTTCCATAAAGCCATCGCGTGTGCGGTAAATGGTATCGGTAACCACCGAAACATAAAGTGAAGAAAAGGCTGTTGAACTCTGGCGTCCTGCCAAAACACGCAAACTGCGGGTGCGGGCATTACCCGGAGCACTGCTCACACTGTAGTCGCCAAATCCCATATTGGTTTCGTTTATCCAAAGCTTGTTTCCACCCGGAACGGCCGCGCGAACCAACATACCCTCGTATTTTTCAATTTGGCGGCTGGCGTACATGGCGCTATCGGTGGGGTCTAAATCAACAGGGGCTATATTCATTACGTTGCCGGTACGGGTAACGCTGCTTACATTGAGTTGGGTGAAGCCGAAAGATTCTACCACGTCGCCTGTAACTATAAGCTCCTCTCCACGAAACACATTGGTGAGCTGGTTGGTACCTACTAAGGCAATGCCCGACCATTCGGTGTAGTTGGGATCTTGAATGTACACATAGCCCAAATCGTAGGGTTTGGTAGAAGAGGTGGCATAGCCTTTAACGGTAACAGTTTTGCCTACATAGGGGCTGTCGCCATTTGAGGCCAAAGTGTATTGAATATCGGGAATCACCATGCCGCCATTCCGAACAGTATAGAAAGTAAAATTGGGTTCGGTTTGGTTGAGGGGCTTGGCCGGGAAGTACGATTTATTGCCGTCGTTGTCTTCGGCATAAATGTAATAACGTACCAAAGTACCATTGGGGAAAGCCGGAATACTGGCTTCATATTCGTCGGTAGTGCCGCCAACCAAGCTTAAATTCACCATAGTGAATTGGCTGGGCGCGATGTTGGGGTCGGAGGTATAATACAAACGGGCCTGGGCCACACTTCCATCGAAATCGGTGATGTTAAGGGTAATATCAGGCGATTGGTTAGAAGTGGGGATTATAGGGTCGCGGTCAACATTTGAAATAAAAGGAGGGGCAAAGGCTAAATTGTAGTGGGTAGGCAAAAACGGATTAATCTCGTAGCCACGGCCTGTACCTCCAGTACAACCGTTGGCACTTTGGCGAATGGCCCCACTGATGCTGTTGTAAAAAGTGCCGGGTACGGGAGGAACGAAGGTGCCGGTTCCGGGTCCGCCGGCCGCAGTAGAATTAGGCGAATTGGGGTTTAGAACCTGATGGCTTGGAAGCTTTTGGGCCAAGAAACGGTCAGACACATTGATTCGGTTTCCGTTGGCATCCACTACGTTGAAGCTAACACGGCTTCCTCCAGCAAAATAAATTACTTCGCTAACGGTTACATTTTGCAATTCGGCGTAAGCGCCTTCCCATTGTTCGCCGGTGGTCATTTGGTTAATGCCGTTGGGGTCGTTTAGGTCGGCCAAAGGCACAACAGCCGGACTCGGTGGGGTGGTGGTGCCTATAACATTGAACGAATTGGCATCTTGAATTTCCATTTGATTGCTGCGCTCGAACCAGCTTACTTTACCTGTAATTTCTACGATATCGCCGGGTGCCACAAACACAAAATTGGGGTGTGGTATTAAATTTCCTTGCGCATCCTGAATAACACCCATTACCTCAATTCCAGAGAACGGTGTCATGGCGCCTCCGTTAGCGGTATCCACAATAAAGATAAACGGACGCAGGCCACCCTGAACGCTTCCTGAAGCCACTTCGCTCAAGCCGCCATCGATGTAAACCACTCCAACGGTACGAATGGTTTGGTTGAGGTAGTTCGAGGTGTCGTCGCAATTTTGCAACTGAGCCTGGGTTACCGCGTTGATGTTGGTTATAGAAACAAATGGCTGAGCCATCGCGCCTAAAAACATGCCTAGACTCAATAAGAGGGTAAGGACTTTCTTCATGTTCTGGTTTATTTGATGATTACAAACTTGGACGTTCGCTGCTCGCCGCTGTCGAGGTCTTCAACGGTGAATAGGTAGAGGCCACGGGAAATAATTTGGGTGTCGCGCGAAAGCAGATCCCATGCATGCTCGCCACCTGAGAAAACATTTTCTTCGGGGTTTTCGCTACCAAACGTGCGAAACCAGCGAATGTCGGTACCATCGTACCGTTCGTCGTGCTGAATAACATCTATAAGGTCGCCTGCCGGATTAAATACCCGTATTACGCATCTCTTTGGCAAATTGGCGAATACCAACTTTCGGCTTTCTTCCTGAAAATTGCTTCGGCCTTCCCAAGCCGCACCATAATAATATGGATTTGGGTAGGCGTAAGGTTCGTTTTGCTTTAAATTCTGATTTGCAGAAGTTCCGGTAAATACCCTGAAATCGTTCGCCAAGAAGCTGGATTCCAAAGATTCCAGATTGCTGGCTTCGTTGCCACGGTCGAAAGCGGTTACTGCTACGGCGTGTTGCCATCCATTTTGTACCCCTTGGAATGTGTATTTGTAATGGTATAGGGTGGTATCGCCATCAAACTGAATGGGCGAATTGAGTTTAATGGGTAAGAAACCATTATCGAAGCCAATGCCGTTGTTGGGCAGGTCGTAGGTGGCGGCCAAGGCAAAGTCTTCGGCTAAATTTGGGGTACCAATTACATCAAACCCCAATTTGGACAGGTATACCTTATAGCCTTCAAAATCTTTTTCGCGGGTAATAGGGTCTATGCTAAACTCGGCATTTTGGCTCCAGTATACTTCAATACTTTGCTCGCGGGCCACTACTTTGGTTCGAGGCACATCGGGGGGGGCAGGTAAAATAAAACGTGTAATGCGCCCATCGCCATCTACGTCTTCACCGGCATCTAATCGGCCGTTGAAATTCACATCTTCCCCATTAAAAGCTGTTTGAGCCCAATTGGCGTTGTTAACCAAATTAATGCGCTGTGCGGGTGTGTTGGCGGTGTTTGGATTGCCATCTTGAAATTTTTTGCCCACCACATAGGCGAAGGCCAGTTGTATTTCATCGCCCGGTTCAAACCTTTTAAATGGCCCGGCTGCTACCAAATCAGAACGGTTTCCAGATGCGTTTAAATCGCCTTGAATGTTTACCCCAATGCAAGCCGGCGTTCCCGGGTTGTTCCAGCATGGGTTGTGGTTTAAACCCTGAGATAGCTTAATGTAGCGTTGATTGTCGGTAGTTGGAAAGGCATATTGCGCACTGCTGTTGTTAAATTGCCAAGCGTTGTAATGCACTAAAAAATCGGTTTCCAATTCCAATTGGCCCGTTACCGTGTTGAATACCGTGTCTATATCGGGGTGATGAAAGCCATATTTGTCTTCGGCACCTAAGAATTTTTGGCCAATGTAGCTGTCTGTAAAACCAGGATCGCCAGTGGCATCGAAGCAATAGGCCAAATTTAAACTGTCTAAAAAGCCATTGCCTCCTTGAGAATAAAACACACTGCCACCGGCACCCGGAGGCGTTACGTTGATGTTTCTTACTACCGTATTGTTCCAGAAACCGGCGTAAAAATCTTCATAGTAGTTCTGGCTTTCGTTGGTAATGGTGAGGTTCACGATTACCATGAAGTCAGAAAAATTATAGTTCCAGTTATAGGCTTCCATCCGAACGCTTATGTTCATTGGATTGGTGTGCCCGCTTATGGGAATGGTGGTACCAGGAACCAAGACGTTTTTATCTGAAAATACCGCTACAAAGTCTTGGTGACTAACAGCATCTAAAGCGTAGTTTTTGTTGTCAGGTAAAGTAGATCTTTCACGCAAAGTGGCGCCTGGTTCGGCTGTAAATTCGAAACCGGCTCTTCCCGGGGCATAGCCTTGGGGTTGGTCGAAAGCCGTGGTTGATACACGGGTATTGGCCCCATTTTCGAGTCCTCCTACCCAAATTCCACCTTCGAATAAATGCTCAATTCCTGAACCCGCCGGATACACACAACTTGGGGTACTGCTTCCATCGCGGTAGCCACGCCAAGCATTGCCAAAAGTACCTTGGTTGGTTATGCTTAAACGCATATTGCTGGCATTGGTGGTTTTTTCCTCGAAACTGGCCTGTGCCCATGCCCCAAAAGGCAAGCACACCATCAGTATCCACCTGAGGTTTTTCATAGTTTGATTAACTTTTGGGTATGCACCACCCCATCGGCTTCAAACTGTAAAAAATACAGGCCCGGTTTGTGGCCAAATGCCATTTCAATTTCGCCTGTTTCTCCCGCCTTTACCTGTTGGGAGGCTTTGTGTAGTTCGCGTCCGCTTACATCCAGAATGCGCCATTTCAACAAAGACGAACGACGTCCAACAAATCTGATTTCCAAATTGTCGCGAACGGGATTGGCTACAAACAGTTGCTTTACAGGCAACATGAGTTCGGTGGTGTTTAAGCCTAATTTCTGAATATCGATGGCCATGCTTACCGGCAAGTGGTCGCTTAAGTTGTGTAAAGCATCTAAAACCGTGGAGGGAACAGAAGTATTGGCCGGGGCATCCTTAATGCCTTTGTTTAAATGCAGCCCATCGTTGCCCAAAACGGTGTATGAGTTGTTTACGTATTTAATCTTGGCTGAAGGGTTGTTAAGCACCTCTTGGCTGGTGAAAATAAAATCGAAACGGTCGTCTAGCCCACCGCCAGAAAAACATCCATTGTTGGTGTTGCCGGTATTTCGGGTGCTTTGAGAATGGTAGCGGGCAAATAAAGGACTGGAGTTCCAATTGCCTAAGGCATTGGCCGGATCGTAAAAGCGTTTGCTGCTTACCGAATTGTTTAGTAAATTTTGGACGGCCGTTTCGTTGGAAGACCGTGCGTTAAAGTCGCCTCCAATAAACATATACTGGTCGTTTACATGGGCATTTAAATAGTCAACCACCGCTGCTGTAGCCCTTCCTCTTTCTTGTTCGTCGGCAGTGGTAGAGCCGGCTTTTAAGTGCGCCACTATAACGGTTAGGTAAACCGTATCGGCCCAATCGGGATTGCCTTGACCTAGCAGAGGATCTTTATAATACAAACGGTAAAAATCTATAACCCGGGTTAGGTTTTGATTCTGTAAATCGCGCTGAACATAGGATTGAGAATGCAGGCCAAATACGGTTTTATCGAAAAACAGCATATTTACCAAATTCGAGAAGCCATTGTTTGAGTAATCGGCCTTTTCCCAGCGGCTAACCCCATTTACATTTAAAGCATTGGTTAATAACCTATCGGCATTGACCGGTTGGCTACCCACCTCTTGACACATTAAAATATGGGGGTATTCGTATTGCACTACGGCCGCCAAGGCCGCGTCTTTGGTATTCGGGTTGTTGGTGCTGCCGTTGCATTGGGCAAAGTCTGTTCTATACGACAGCAAGTTATAGGTCATTAACCTAAACCTTTCGTATTGCGGTTGAGCTTGTAACCAAAGCCCAACAAAAAGCAAAAACAAAAGGGCAAAACGTGAATACCTCATACGGGGCACAAAATTAGGCCAATTGGGTACGGGCCATCATTAAGCCAATGTTATTTAATGCCCTAACGGGGGCTATAATGCCGTTTTAACCACATAGAAAGGCCTCCCAAACCCGGAAAAAGCACCCTTTCTGTAATGTTGGCCTGATCGAGTTTATCGCGGATTTCCCATTTTAGGTGTGCCGGTATGCGAATTTGAAAATACACATTGGGGTGTTGCTCCAGCCAAGTTTCAAACCGCATTTCGGCCGACGACAGCAAGGCGAACAGTGCGTATTGGTTTATAATGCGGTGGTCGAGCGAAGGGGGTTCCAGAAAAATGAGATACACCTCGCGCTCCAATTCGGCCAATTCGTCTAAATTTTTACATACCGAATCCAACATTTCGGCCGTAAACACATTGCTTGATTCGCGGCGAATTACATTTTGGAGCTTTTCGGGTAAGTGCCTGTTCATTTCCACATAGTTCAAGGCCCAAATACAGGCATCGCCATCAAAGGCTTCTATTTCGTTGGTGGCAAAGTGCAGGGCCACATAGGGCGAGTAGGTAAAGTCGAGCAAACGGGTAGGTAAGCCATGGTGCTGTGCCAGAGCCAGCCAATTCCAGGTGCTGTTACCCGGAGCCGAATCTAAAAATGCGTATTTGCGAAAGTTTCGCAGTAAATGCCGTTCTAAACGATCGTACGGCCCCCCCAACCTTTGTAAGCTGGTGGCCAGGTCTTGTTGCCAATGGTTTAATCCTCTGTAAATAAAAGGCGAGCGGTAACGCTCAATACCCGAATCCCAAGTTTGGCTAAACAATAGTGTTTGTAAATGCTCCCAACTGTTGGCTATGTGCTGCATTAGGTCCAAAAGTACAACCAAACCAAGGCCACAATAGGGCCTGCAACTCCAATGGCGAGCCCCAGGGTTCTAAAGGCTTTTTGTTCTAAATAGCCCGTTCCGAATGCGATGGCATTGGGCGGCGTTGAAACCGGCAGCATTAAGGCAAAAGATGCGCTCATGCCTATGCCCATTCCCACCATTAGGGCCTGATCGGGTAAAATTTCGAGAGCCAATGGCATTACCACCGTTGCGGCGGCCGTGTTGCTCATAAAGTTGCTCAATAAAACGGTTAGAAAACAAAGAGCAATGAGCATTAAAATTGGGGCTATGCTGATGCTTTGTACCGCTTGGGCAATTTCGTTTACCAATCCGGTTTCGGTCATCGCTACTCCCAACGACAAACCACCCGCTACCAAAATCAAGGTATCCCAAGGCATGGCATTGAAGTCGTCTGAGTTGATAACCCCACTTACCGTAAACAAAACGATGGGAATAAAGGCTGTGGCCGCCACCGGAAGCCCATGCAGAGGAGTGGTGAGCCAAAGGCCCAGAGTGCCCAATAGGCCCAAGGCCACTAAATTTTGTTGAAACCGGCTGATGTCTATGTGCACTTCCTCGCGACTCGGAATGTGAATGTGAACCTCTTTTACTTTGGGCTTGTGCACACTAATAAGCACCAACCAAGCCAAAATACACAACAATAGGGCCGGAAATGTTCCGTACAACATCCAGGCCGGGAAACTTACCTCAACCCCGCTTCTTTCTAAAAATCCCACCGCTACCGCATTGGGCGGACTGCCTATAATGGTGGCCATACCCCCTAAAGTGGCAGCTGCAGGGATGCCTAACAGGGTAGCTTGAGACATAGGGGCCGTTGGTCCGATTTGTCGAATCATGGGCAAAACCGCTGCCAGCATCATGGCCGTAGCAGCCGTATTGGACATAACCGATGAAGCCAGCCAGGTGGTAAGCATCATGCCCAGTAAGGCCGTTTCGGGTTTTTTGCCAAACAGTTTAACAGAGGTTCTAAAAACTTCTAAATCGAGTCCGGCTTTTTGCATGCCTTTGGCTAAAAAAAAGCCACCTAATAAGAGCCAAATAATAGAACTGGCCAGGGTTTCGGTAAACTTGGTGTACAGAACCGGGTGTTCGGCCAAACGCGACGAACCCAAGGCCAATACCCCGGTGCCAATGATTAACAAAGCCACCGCAAAAGGCGGAATGGCCTCGGTAAACCACAACAAAGCCGCAATAAGTACCAGACTTAATGCGTACTTCTTTTCAGGTTCCCAGTTGTCGGGCGTTAAAAAATGCCCCACCGCCAGGCCCATTATCACAATCAACAAAAAAAGCGTAGCCTTTAATCCAAAAGGCCAGCTTTTTTTAATAAAATATCGGTAAGCAGCAAAACGAGAATCGGCCATAGTGGTACAAAGGTATTCAGACCCAAGGGCGGCAAAGGGTTTATAAGCTATAAATTTTATTTCCTTATTAAGCGTGTTAGTTTACTACATATAGTTGTAAATCAAACTTTAAACATCTGTTTTAGACAAACAGCCCGTATTAAATTTTCTTAACCTTTCGAGCAAAGAGAGTGGTTTTCGCTTAAAGCCCTTAAAAGGCACACTAAATTCGCCCACACACTTATGCAGCAACCGTGAAACTCATTAAACTCGCCAGCATAGATATTGGCTCAAACTCGGTTCGGCTATTGGTGGCCAATGCCATACCCGATAAAAAAGAAGTGCTTTTTAAAAAATCTTCGCTTATTAGATTGCCCATTCGATTGGGCGAAGATGTTTTTACCCGCAAACGCATTAGTTCGCGGAATGTAGAGCGATTGGTTTTGGGTATGGAGAGTTTTCAGCGCATAATGCGCATTAACGATGTAGAAGCCCATCGCGCCTGCGCCACATCGGCCTTTCGCGAAGCCGCAAACTGCCAAGAAGTGGTGGCCGATGTTTACGACAAAACAGGCATAGCCATCGAAATTATAGATGGACTGGAAGAAGCCCGCCTTTTGTTTTCGAACGAGTTAATGAAGCAGTTTAAAACTGGTGAAGAAGCCTTTCTTTATATAGACGTAGGCGGTGGAAGCACCGAGTTTACTATAATTGCCGACAACCGCGAAAGCCTAAGCCGCAGTTTTGAGCTTGGCACCATTAGGCTTATGCAGGGCACCGACAAAAAAAGTGAGTGGAAAGCCATGAGAACCTGGTTAAAGGAAGCTACCGAGGGCCTTGAAGACGTAGCGATGATTGGGTCGGGAGGCAATATAAACCGCATTCATAAAATGAGTGGCAAGCCACCCGGTGTTCCGCTTTCGCTTGATTACCTCGAAGGCCAGTATGTGTTTTTGAAGCGGTTTACCACCGAAGAACTTGTTAAGCGCCTCGATCTCAATACCGACCGTGCCGACGTTATTACCCATGCGGCCAAAATTTACATTAGCGCCATGCAATGGGCTGGCAGCGAAAAAATGTTTGTTCCCAAAATTGGCCTCAGCGATGGCATTGTACGAGATTTGTACTGGCGATTACACAAACCCTAAATGGAACACCTGTTTACTTCGGAGGCCTTAATGGCTTTTATTACCCTCAGCTTTTTAGAAGTGGTGCTTGGTATAGACAACATCATTTTCATTTCGCTTCTTACCAATAAACTGCCCCGCGAAAACCAGGCTAAGGCCCGTACAGCAGGTATAGCTTTAGCCCTTGTGCTGCGCATAGCGATGTTGCTTGGTATTACCTGGATACTTGGATTGGTAAAGCCTCTTTTTCATATTGGCGAGCATGCCGTTTCGGGTCGGGATTTAATTCTGTTTCTTGGTGGCATATTCCTGCTTTGGAAAAGCACTTCTGAAATACACCATAAAGTAAGTCAGGATGAGCATGGCCATAAAGCCAATAAGCAGGTTCAAAGTTTTGCTTCGGCCATATTGCAAATAGCCCTAATAGACTTGGTGTTTTCGTTTGACTCTATACTTACCGCAGTGGGTATGACCGAGCACCTTCCCATTATGATAGCTGCCGTTATAGTTTCGCTTAGCGTTATGTTGCTTTTTGCCGGTAAAATATCGGCTTATATGGAAGCCCGCCCCACGCTTCAAATACTTGCTTTAAGTTTTTTAATTCTTATAGGCACTATGCTGGTGGCCGAAGCCGCGCATTACCATGTGCCCAAGGGCTATATTTATTTTTCGGTGGCCTTTTCGCTGGGTGTAGAAATGCTTAATATGCGCATGCGCAAACGTGGGGTGGCCTCATAAAAAGGCCGTTTGGGAGCCCTTAGAGGGGTTAAAAGATTTAACTAAACCACAATACCGATTGCCTTGTGCGGGATGGGCTTTGGGATGCAAAGCCTCGGCTTGTATTTTAATGCGTTATGATTTTTGGTTTTGATATGGGCTGAGGGTTTTCGACTGCAATGCCTAGAGAGGAATGGCATAATGTCATTTTGTGGAAATAATGGATGTGGAAATAAACAGGCTTTTTAATCATTTTAAGGGAATCAGGCTTCCATTTTGGTTTATGCTTTTTTCAAGATAGTTAAGGCTGTGCTGTTTTTTAATTTCATGGTGATGGGTGCGTCTCAAAAACAGTAAATAGCCCTTGTTAATTTAATCCTGTTTAATTGTGATTAAACTTGTTTGCCGAGTTAAAATAAGATTTTACGGTTGAATTTAAAATTTCTTTGTGCAGATTTTGTTTTAAATCCAGCCGTTAAAAACCCCAGCTTTGTCATGGCCATGAAAAACACCTTTGAAGAATTTATTTATTACAGGGTGAAAACCGCGAAAAAAGACGAGGTTATGGTGATTCTTTCCATCTTTCAAGAGGCAGTTTATGAGAAAGGCTCGCTGTTTAAAGAACGCGATACGGTTGTTTTAAATCTTGGGTTCCTTGTTTCGGGAAGCGCCCGGTCTTACTTTATTAACGATAAAGGCGATGAGATAACCGACGAAGTGCTTCAGAATAAAAATTTTTTATCTGATATAATAAGCGTTAGAACGAATGAAAGATCTCCGATAATTATAGAGCTTTTAGAAAAATCGGACCTGCTTGTTGCCCCAATGGAGGAAGTTTTGGAGTTGCTTAGAGAAAACTTAACCTTTAACATTCTTATACGCGAATACATGGGCGACAGGGCCATGCAGCTGATAAAGCGCCACCTCTTATTTTTAAACGGTACAGCCAAAGAGCGATACGAATACCTGATACGCACAAATCCGAGCATTCTAAAAAAATTCCCTCTTCGCTTTATTGCCTCTATGATTGGCGTAACCCCAACGCAGTTAAGTCGCATAAGAGGCAGAAATTCATGACCCCCCTTTAATTCTCAACATATGTAAAGTGCGTCATAGAGTTGCACCCTAGATTTTTGCTGCACCTTAAAAAAATCTACAAGATGAAACTTTATGTTCAAAAAAAGCTCGAAGCACTTGGCAAAAGCAAAACTGTTGTAAAGGCCTTTGAATTGGCTTTCGTTTTCTTTTTGTTTTTATCGAATGCTGTTTATGGGCAATCTAACCAGTCGGAAGTGGCTATTTTTCAAGATGCTTTTGGGCTTGAAAAGAAAGTGGCGGTTGCAAATTTTATGAACTTCGGTGAATCGGCAGTTGGCTTTTGGAAAATCTACGATGAGTATGAAGTAGAGCGCAAAAAACTAGGCAAAGAGAGAATACAAGTTATAATAGACTATGCGACAAGTTATCCTGATATTTCTGACGAGAAATTATTGTCGCTTTTCAAACGTACCCAAGACCTTAAAAAATCGAGCGACAAGTTGCAAACCACCTATTTCAAGAAAATGAAAAAGGAAGTAGGCATTAGCAAGGCGGCTCAGTTTTGGCAAATAGAAAGTTACTTCAACGCCATTATACAGGCCAACGTTTATACCGAAATACCCTTTATAGGTGAGAACCTGAGCGCCAAATAATTGATAAAGTATATTATAAGCAACCTTTTTTAAAACGTTGTAAACACCATGAAAATGAATAAAAAAGCATTGTATTTCTTGCTTGCCGGAGCAGCGTTTATGGGTTTGCTTGCCATAGCCTTGCCCGGCATTCTGAAATCTCGGGGTTTTCATCCAGATTATAACGGAGAAACGTTCAATTTAAAAGGAAAAAAAGCCCTTATTGTGGCTACCAGTCATGACATTTTAAACAAGCCGGGAGAGACCACCGGACAACCCACCGGGGTATTTGCGTCTGAAATGACCATACCCTATTATGAATTTTTGGATGCCAAAATGGAAGTGGATATCGCCAGCATAAAGGGTGGCGAGATTCCCATCGACCCACAGTCATTCTATTATTTTCTGGCTTCAAAAGAAGACAAGCGATTTGAAAACGACAAAACCTTTCAAGCCAAAATAAAGCATTCAATTGCCATAGCCGACTTGGACATTAAGCAGTACGACATTGTTTTTTTTGCCGGAGGCTGGGGAGCAGCTTATGATATGAATTCGGAAATAGTGGCGACGAAGGTTTCTGATGCCTATTATGAGTCGGATGTTATTATGGGCAGTGTATGCCATGGTGCTTTGGCTTTTACAGAGGCAAGAGATAAGAATGGTGATTATTTAATAAAGGGCCGGCCCATGACCGGGGTTACGCAGAAACAGATATTGTCTTTTGGCATTGAGTTTACGCCTTATCACCCTGAAGAAGAGATTAAAAAGGCCGGTGGCAATTATAAAGCCGACAAATCGAAACCCATAGATCAGTTTAATACCATTACGGTAATAGATCAAGAAAAACGGTTTGTTACAGGGCAAAATCAAAATTCCAGCCATGAAACCGCTCAATTGATGATGAAAACCTTAATAGAAAAAGAATTATGAGACTTAAACGTTTAAGCCGATTTTTCTTCTGCATTTCTTTTTTAATCGGCTTTCATGATTTCGTTTTTTGTCAAAACGCAACGAGTCCGAATTCAAAACCCAATATTGTTCTCATTTTGGTTGATGATTCGGGTTTGATGGATTTTGGCGCCTTTGGTGGAGAGGCTCGCACACCGCACATTGACCGACTGGCCAGTGGTGGGTTAATGTTTACCAATATGCATGCCTCTCCCGTTTGTGCGCCTTCGAGGGCCATGTTACTTACAGGAACCGATAGCCATTTGGCCGGTGTGGCCAATTTGCCTGAATTCTTAAACGAAGAATTTCAAAGCAAGCCCGGGTATGAAGGGGTTTTGAATGAAAAAGTACAAACCATTGCCACCCGTTTAAAGGAAGTTCATTACAATACGTATATGACGGGCAAATGGCATTTAGGCCATGATGATAAAACCTTGCCCTCGAGCAGAGGCTTTGACCGCTCCTTTATTTTAGGGGGCTCTGGTGCGAGCAACTATAACAACAGCGGGTATTTGCCCATGAAGCCGGTGGCCCATTGGTATGAAGATGGAAAAGAAGTTGAGTTGCCAGAAGATTTTTATTCATCGAAAACCTATATCGACAAAACCATCGAATTTCATGAAAATGAACCGAATAAAAACAATCCATTCTTTAGCTATATTGCCTTTCAGGCCATTCATGCGCCCATACAAGCACCAGAGGAGTTTGTAAAACACTATAAAGAAACCTACAAAGAAGGTTGGAACAAGCTTCGGGAAAAACGATTTCAAAAAGCCAAACAACTCGGCTTTATTCCCGAAAGTGCCCAGTTTGCCGATGTATTTCCTCAATTTAAAAAGTGGGAAGAACTATCGGAAAAAGAAAGGGAATACCACATCAGTGCTATGGCCGTTACGGCAGGTATGCTTGAAGCCATGGACCACCACATAGGTAGGTACATTGAGTATCTTACACAAAAAGGCCTGATGGAAAATACCATTTTCATTGTAACCTCTGACAATGGCCCAGATGGTGCCGATTATACCCAAGGCCTTATTTGGGCGAAAAGGAATGGCTACCATACCGATTTGGATAAGAATGGTGCGAAAGGGTTTTTCGGGTATATAGGGCCTGAGTTTGCCAATGCTGTATCTGCTCCGTTTTCTTACTTTAAGTATTATACAGGGGAAGGTGGCTTAAGGGTACCCCTTATAGTAAGTGGAAAAGACATTCCAAAGAATCAGAAATCCAATGCATTCTGCTTTTTTACTGATATAGCCCCTACTATATACGATTTGGTGGGTATGTCAAAAACCGCAAATGAGGGGTACGCGCCCATTACCGGTAAAAGCATGTTACCGCACATAAAAAACCCGTATGTACCGATTTATGCGGAAAACAAAGGCGTTGGCATTGAAGCCGCTGCCAGTTCGGCTTACTTTTTAAATGGGTATAAAATAGTTAAAAACAACATCCCTTTGGGCGATACAGAATGGCATCTGTACAACTTGCAAAACGACCCGAGCGAATTGGTTGATCTTTCCCAAAAAGAGCCCATTAGGTTTCAAAATATGCTGGCAGCTTATGAAGAATATGCCAAAACAGTAGGTGTATTAGAGATGCCAAAAGGCTATTCGGCATCAAAAACCGTAGCCAGGAAGTCGTATACCCAAATGTTTTTGAAAAACATCCCCTACCTGTTGAGCGCAGTGCTTGGTGCCTTACTGGTTTACTGGTTGAAGAGAAGGAAAAGGAACTTGAAAAAGCCTGAATGATTATGGAAGACATAAACAACCATGTGTTTACCGAGATCGAAATTATGGCTTCTCCAAATGAGGTTTGGAGTGTATTAACCGATTGGGCGAATTTGAAAGAGTGGAGTTCATCGTTTGTGGGCATTTCGACTAAAACCCTGGTTAAAGGCGAGAAATTTGTGTCGTATTTTAAAATACCATTAACCGGGAAGGTTATAGGTTTAGAGCACATATGCACCGTGTATGAAGAGGGCCGAAAATTTGGTTGGTCTGGCGGTATAGCGGGAAAATTGAAAGACCATCATATTTACACGGTTGTGCCCACTGCAAATGGAACGACCTTATTTAAGCAAGAAGACGGCTTACATGGCCCCCATAATAGGTTTATGAATTTTTTGGCCGAGCATAAAATGCTTTCCATGTACAAGAAGTTTAATCAGGAACTTAAAGATAGGGTTGAATTTATTTATCCGGCCATTAAGTAAACCCCGCCATCTATGATCCACAAAATGCCTTATTTACGCTTTCTGCCTTTTTTGATTCTGCTTTTGGTGCTAGGCCATTTTGCAAATGGCCAAAGTGAGTTTTTTCATGAATTGGTGCTCGAGAAAAAACTTATGGAAAACGAAAAGTGGGAACTTATTGGAGAGACCAATTGGAAATATTTGTACAACGAACCAAGCTGGAGACGCTGGGGACTTTCGTTTGCCGGTGTGCGAAAAATAAAGCGATTTTCTATTATGGGTGGCACAGATGGCTATTATACGTTCAATAATAAAGCGGTGGATTTTTTTGAAGTGCGGCCATGGACGTCTGTTCAGCATAAACTTCCATTAGTTTCGGAATGGTTTCTTAGGCAAATGCTAAAACTTGAATGGCGGTTTTTTAAGACAGAAAGCCAATCATTCTCAAACGAAAACTACAGCCGACTGCGCTATCAAATTGGCTTGGACATACCTCTTTTCAGTAAAAAAGATTCTGAATGGAAAGTACGACCCTATTTTGAGTGGTTCTTCATTAGAAATCCAGCAACTTACGAAAGGTTTTCTAATGAAAGGGATTATGGCCTTATGGCCACTAAGAGCTTTAAGAACCAACACGAGCTCTCTTTCAATTACAAAGTAGAAGAATTTTACACCCAACATTCGGAGAAGGAATACGGGCATTTGTTCTTACTGGCCTATTCTTTTTGAATTTAAAAACAAAGCATTAAACAGGCTTAAACATGATAAAGGCATACTCCTCTTTAAAGACATGGTTTTGGCTGGCAACCATAGCAGCCGTATTGAGTGGTTGTGGAGCGCGAAGCCCTCAAAAACTGTATTTGTCGAATTCTGTTCCTGAAATTGACAAGGAAAGAGAGGCCAAAATACTAACCGCCTTCTTTGGGCTTGATAATGGCTTAACGCAGCGTGCCAGAGCCATATACAGAAAAGCCCCCGGAAAGGATGGTATGCCCTTGGTTTTTTCGCTGGAACTAGACCCTAAAAGCTTAGATGCCGAAGATTTTGCTGTTACCACCCAAAACGGAATGGTGTTTAAGGTAGAAGCCGCGAGCTTTTTACCTGCCAACGAAGAGTTTGAACTCAGAACAGTGCTTCTTATAGGTGAATATGGAAATTACCCCGACAATCCACCTGTTTGGGTTGAAGTGGTAGGTGATTTAATGTCGAGGAACGGACAAAATTTTAAGGGGCAGCGCATACAGGTGATTTCTTTAGAAGAAGGACCTATTTTAAGCTATGCTGAGTATTTCACCCTGGATGACGATTATCCCTATGTAGAAAAAGGGAGGGGCTGCGATTGCCCCAAAGAAGAAACCAAAATGGTGATAAAAGCCGTATGGGCTGGTGGTGTTAGAGCCTTAAATGGGCAAGAACTTGGCGATAACGAATTGAAAGACTTTGTTGTAACCTTGGTTAGCGGTTCAGATACCATTCAAGTAACACCCTTTAAGCTGGCCGACTTAGGTGACAGCGAGAACAACATAGACCTGTGCTTAAAGCAGTCGGGTATTCCAATTTTTTTGGAAGTGAACGAGCACATTGCCCTTGATCCTAACAACGATAAAAACCCACGCACGGCAGTAAAAGTAATAAGCCGATGGTAAAAAAGTGTACTATGAAAAAAACCACGTTTCTTCTCGCTATTTGTATGAGTGTTGGCATAATAAAGGCCCAAGACGCAACACCTGTTTTTAAAAAAAATGTGTTGAAAATTAGCATTCTGCCCCCGCTATTAAGCAACACAAGCGAAATATCGTACGAGCGTTTTTTAAAGCCTACTTTGAGCCTTTCGGCGGTTGTTGGCGCAAATTTAAAGGCAGACCAATCAGATTTTCAGCTTATTGAAAATGCAGATTTACAATTTTTAAACCGCGACATCACCAACCGGTATGTTATAGCCGAAGTGAGGCGTTATATTGATTTTTGTGGGTGCGGCAGCAATCCATACAGTTTCTACGCCGGAGGTTTTGTTCGGTACAGAAGTGTGCAATACTCTTCAAATCCTCAATTTGATGAAAATATTGTTAATCTGGACACTAAAATTAACCTAGAACTACAGGCAGTTAATCTTGGCATCCTGCTGGGTTATCAAATAAACCTCAACAACTGGCGTCTAGATTTTGAGTTTGGCGGAATAGGCTATGGCCACAATGCCTTTAGTTTCAATTCGAGCAGCACTTTGAGCACCGATGAATTGTCGGCTTTGTCGGGAGCGCTGAACCAAAATTTTGGCATTACCCGGGATTTTAATGAGATCGAACTCAACAGTTCTTCGGCCAACATCGAATTTTGGACTTTGAGCTTTCGCTATGCGGTGTCTGTAGGGTATGCTTTTTAAAAATACTGCTCCTCTTTCGCATTGACCGGATGAAAGCCCTTTCGCAGCATGTAAGGTGGATTCTGCTCTTGTTTTGGTTGGCCATTGCCGCCTGCCAGAACAAAACAGACGCTTCTAGGGAGCCTCTTCAAGTGGTGACGTATAGTATGTTTCAAAAGTTCGTGAAGGAAACCGGGTACGTAACCGAAGCTGAAAGGTTTGGTTGGTCTATTGTTCAGAATGACGTTTTTGGCTTTACAAAGGTTGAAGGCGCCAATTGGCGAACACCTGACGGCAAAAACAAACCCAAATCAGGCGAGTTACCCGTTACTCAAGTTAGTTTTATCGACGCCCAGAGGTACTGCGAATGGTCGGGTTCGAGGTTACCTACCTATGAAGAATACTGGCAGCTAGTTGAACTTGATGAGCGTGAGGTAATAAGCAACGGCAACGGGGGCATAGCCAAAGCTAATAAAGTGAATGTTTTGGGGAATGTTTGGGAGATTACGTCCAGCATGCATAATGGCCGTGTTCGTCTTGCCGGTGGGTCGTGGTTTTGTTCGACTCATACTTGTAATGGCACTATCATGGAGCGGGAGTTGTATGTGGACTGTCAAACTGGTAATGTTCATATAGGGTTTGCTGTGGTTAAATAGCAGCGAAATTGATATTAGGGTAGTGTGGCTAATGCTTTTTAAGGGTTGGGTTTTGAGTCTGTCTAAAAAAGTTTGTTGGTCATATAAAAAATAATGTTTTTGATTTAAGTGTATTTCTAAGCCTTCGGCTTTTGAATTTCTTGAGTTGGTTGATCTTTTTGGCGTCTCAATCGCTGGTGCGGGGGCTTGTTCCTTTTGGCTTGACCCAAAAGGAACCAAAAGGTCAAGGCCTGTTCAGCCTATCGGCTGGTCTCCATTGAAGAGGCTAAGTGCGGCCGGGTGAGCTCCTTCGTGTGGTCTTACTAAGCCTCTTCGGCTGTATACCAGTCGCCATTGTCTGAACACGATTTTTAGGATTAATGGATGGGCATGATTAAGCTGGGACGCTTTGGGGTAATGTTTTTGGGAAAAATTGTCTGGAATTATGTCGCCCCTTCGGGGCTTTGTTTTTAGTCTAAATTGTTTTTTCTGCTTTTTTAGTCGCCATGCTGAAAGGGTCGGGGTTTGAATGGTGTTTGTTGAGACAAAAGGGACTTTAGGGACGTAATTGTTGCTGTTTGGGATTTGCGCCAGGGATTGCAGCGGAAAGCCCACAGCCGCCTTGACCAAAGCCTTTTGAATTAATCATGCCCATCCTTAAATCCGGAAAATCATGGTTCAGACAATGGCGGCGAGGACTTGGAACGGAAAGCCCGGCCCGTGTGGGGCTGATGGCGTTTAGGCTTTGAATAAACTTTAATCCCCACGCGGGGGCGCCCACACCTGCCATTCTTGGCTGTATGCGGCCGTTATAATAGCATTGTGGCCCGACCGCATGCTATCTTTGTGCTTCCGGCCGTTTTGGCTGATTATGCTGTAATATGAAACACACTACAGGCGAAAATGCCGATGGATTTGACCACTTATCTTCGGCGCCTTCGACGCCTTTAAGACAGGATGCTTTTGAATTAAGCGATGCTGAAAAAAGAGAGCGTATTAAAGGGCATTTTGAGGCTATTATGCTGACTTTAGGGTTGGATTTAAGCGACGACAGTTTGAGGGGCACTCCGGGCAGGGTGGCCGAAATGATGGTGGATGAGCTGTTTGCCGGCTTGAACCCGGAAGGCATGCCTAAAATGAGCACTTTCGAAAACAAATACAAATACGGCGAAATGCTGGTAGAAAAAAACATTGTGGTTTATTCTACCTGCGAACATCACTTTTTGCCCATTGTGGGGCGTGCCCATGTGGCCTACATAAGCAAAGGCAAGGTTATTGGGCTAAGCAAAATGAACCGTATAGTGGATTATTATGCCAAACGTCCTCAGGTTCAAGAGCGTATGACGAGGCAAATTGTGGCGGCTTTGCAAGAGGCTTTGGGTACTTTGGATGTGGCTTGTGTGGTGGATGCCAAACACCTTTGTGTAAACTCCAGAGGCATTCGCGACATAGACTCGAGCACCATTACAGCCGAATACGGTGGACAGTTTCAATTGCCTGAGGTTAAAGCCGAATTCTTGCAGCTTATTCAACTCGAAACCCAATTTGGCGTATAATGACGATGGTTAAGCCTCACGATTTGCGCATTTTTAACAGCCTAACGGGCGAAAAGGAGGCGTTTGTGCCCCTAAGCGAGGGTTTGGTGGGCTTATATGTTTGTGGCCCTACGGTTTACAGCGATGTGCACTTAGGCAATTGCCGAACCTTTATTAGTTTCGATTTGGTTTTTAGGTACTTGAGGCATTTGGGCTATAAGGTGCGCTATGTTCGAAACATTACCGATGCCGGGCATTTGGAAAACGATGCCGATGAAGGTGAAGACAAAGTGGCGAAAAAAGCGCGCTTGGAGAAATTGGAACCTATGGAGGTGGTGCAGCGCTATACGGTGGGTTTTAGGCATGTTATGGGTCTTTTCAATGCCCTATCGCCCAGTATTGAGCCCACGGCTACGGGCCATATTGTAGAGCAAATTGAAATGATAAAATCTTTGCTCGGCAAGCAAATGGCTTACGAGGTAAATGGCTCGGTTTACTTCAACGTTCCCGATTACATGGCTGCCGGTGGTGAGTATGGGGAGTTGAGCAAACGGCTTACCGACGACCTCTACCACAACACAAGAGAGCTGGACGGCCAAAGTGAAAAACGCAGTCCGCTTGATTTTGCTTTGTGGAAAAAGGCTTCGCCCATGCACATTATGCGCTGGCCTTCGCCCTGGGGTGAGGGTTTTCCGGGCTGGCACCTCGAGTGTTCGGTAATGAGCAGCAAGTATTTGGGCGAAACCTTCGACATACATGGGGGGGGTATGGATTTAAAGTTTCCCCACCATGAGTGTGAAATTGCCCAATGCAAGGCGCATACCGGAAAATCGCCGGTGCGCTTTTGGATGCACGGCAATATGCTAACGCTTAATGGCAAACGCATGAGCAAAAGCACGGGCAATACCATTTTGCCTTTAGAGCTTTTTGAGGGAAGTAATTCGTTGCTTAGCAAGGCTTTTTCGCCTGCTGTGGTGCGTTTTTTTATGATGCAAGCCCACTACCGTTCGGTGCTCGACTTTAGCAACGAGGCTTTGGCTGCGGCCGAAAAGGGCTTTATGCGTTTGATGGAGGCTTGGGGAAAGCTTGGCAAAATAAATCCGGCCAAAATGCCCGATGGCCAATTGGATATAGACAGCTGGGTAAAGGATTGCTATGCCGCCCTGGACGATGATTTTAATTCGCCTGTATTGGTTGCGCATTTATTTGATGCGGTGCGCTGGATTAATGCGGCTTACGAGGGTAAGCTAAAGCCCGATGCCAAACAGTTGAATACCCTGGCCGAAAGCATGCAACATTTTATTGTAGACATTCTGGGTTTGCAACCGCCCGTTCAAAACCATGAGGGCCATTTAGAAGCGGCTATGGATGTGCTGCTAGAATTGAGGCGCGGTGCCCGAATGGAACGCAATTGGGCTTTGAGCGATGCCATTCGCGACCAGCTGGCAAGCAAAGGAATTGTTTTGAAAGATGGGGCCAACGGTACCCAATGGACCTTGGAAAGCTAAGCTTAGGGTTTACAAATTGATGGCTTAATTTTATAAGAAAAATTGTCGTTTTTCTAAAACCGAAGCGCATTATCTTTCGCCCATATGGGTGATTTCAATCTTCGTATATCGTCTTTGCCCTTTCTGCTTTTTGGCTTTTGGCTTTTGATGTTGAAAACCGAAACGCTAAAGGCTGAGGAAGTGTTGGTTTTAAAAGAAGAGGTTTGCTCTATTGGCAGCCGGGCCGAGCTTTTAGACGAGTCTTGGAGCGGGCTTTCGGTAAAAGAGGTTTTGTATGGCCAACACCAATGGAAACCGGGTGGGCAGGAGGTGTACAACTTTGGGCATGCCAAACAGGCCTATTGGCTGAGGTTTTTCTTTCGAAACGGCCTAAACTCCGCAGAGCTTTTTTATTTTAACATCAACAATGCGCTTATCGACTCAGTTGAGGTTTGGGTACAATACGAAACCAAAACCGGGCATTTTAAAACCGGCGACCATTGGCCCTTTTATGAAAGGCCTGTAAATCACACTTCATTTAGTTTCCCAATCTATTTGCAGCCTGCCGAGGCAGTTGCCGTTTATGTGCGTATTAAAACCGCCGACCATGTAACGGTTCCCTTTAAAATTGGCCCTCACGACTTGGTTAATGACCAAATGTCGGACTACGATTTTGTGCTGGGAATGTACACTGGATTGATGCTGGTGATGTTCTTGTACAATTTAATTGTTTATTACTCTACCCGAGATCGCAGTTATTTGTTCTACATCGCTTACATATTGTGCTTGCTTATGGCGCAGTTGTTTATAGATGGAGCCGCTTTTAAACGCTTCTTTGGTTCCTGGCCCCTGCTTCATCACCACGGCATTGTGTTGCTAAGTACACTCACAGGTTTTGCGGCCATTGCTTTTGCCCGGCATTTTCTGAGGCTTAAGGTTTTAGCGCCTGGTTTTAACAAAGGCCTCTATGTATTTCAGATTTTGTACACGGCCGCTTTGGCTATGCGGATATTCGGATTTGACCGTATTAGCTTTATGCTGCTCGATTTGGCCGGCGGAACGGTGGCGCTCTATGGGTTGGCATTTGCCATTTGGTTATCGATAAAAGGCAATAGGGCGGCTAAGTTTTACTTAATTGCCTGGACGTTTTTTATTGGCGGCCTCATTGTTTTTGTACTAAAAAATTTGGGCATCCTGCCGCATAACATTTTTACCGAAAGCAGTTTGCGAATTGGGTCGGCCGGTGAGGTTATTTTGCTGTCGTTTGCTTTGGGCGACCGAATAAACCGGTTGAGGCGAGAAAGAGAAGAAGAAGAGCGACAGAAACTAGAAGCCTTAAAAGCCAATCAGGTTCTTATTGAACAACAAAAAACCGAACTCGAACAAAGGGTTAAGGAGCGCACCCTCGAATTACAAGAAGCCAACGAAGAGCTGCGCGTTACCCTGGAAAACTTAAAAGACACACAAGCCCAACTGGTTGATGCCGAAAAGATGGCTTCATTGGGTCAGTTAACCGCCGGTATTGCCCACGAAATAAACAACCCAATCAATTTTGTAACCTCAAACATTAGTCCATTAAAACGAGATATTCAAGACATTAGTGATTTAATGAGCATTTATCGACGTTTAGAAAGCGAGGGCTTGTCGAGCAGCGATTTGGTGGCCATTGTTGAAGAAGCCGTTTCGTTTAAAGGCCAAATAGAATATGATTTTATTGTTGAAGAAATCGACATTCTTATTGAAGGGATTAGGGATGGGGCCAACCGAACCTCTGAAATTGTACGCGGACTAAGAACCTTTTCTCGACTAGATGAAGAGAGCTTTAAAGAAGCCGACTTTAGCGAGGGTTTAGACGCCACCTTAACCCTGCTTAATAACCGCACCCGCGACCGAATAGAAGTGGTTAGAAATTATGAGGGCGATTGTAAAGCTTTTTGCTTACCGGGCAAAGTGAATCAGGTGTTTATGAATTTGTTGAGCAATAGCATTTACGCTGTAAACAAACGCATGCAGGCCGATGCCTCGCATTTAGGCCGAATTGAAGTAAGCATTTTGAGTTTGCCCGATAAACTTGAAGTGCGCATTAAAGATAATGGTACCGGCATGCCTGTTTCGGTTCGAAGCAAGATTTTCGACCCTTTCTTTACCACCAAAGAAGTGGGAGAAGGAACCGGTTTAGGCCTATCTATTGTGTTCAAAATAATGCAAGTGCACAAAGGCCAAATACAAGTTAAAAGTGTAGAAGGCGATTTTACAGAATTCTTGCTTATCTTTCCATTGAATCCTGAAGGGGTATGAACATCGAAAAACAATCGAAGATAAAAGTTTTGTACCTCGATGATGAGATGAGTAATCTCCAAGCGTTTAAGGCTTCGTTTAGGCGCGACTTCGAAATTCACATTGCGAATACGCCTGCCCAGGCTTTTGAATTGCTTTCTTTGCACCAACCCCATGTGGTATTTAGCGACCAGCGGATGCCCGAAATGAGTGGGGTTGAATTTCTTCAAGCCACTCGGCAGGTTTCGCCACGCAGTATTCGAGTGCTATTAACCGCCTATACCGACGTAAAAGACATTATAGAAGCCATCAACAAGGGGCATATATACCGTTTTATTACAAAACCTTGGGTCGAAGAAGAAATTCGCCAGACCGTGGTGAACGCCTTTGAATTATACAATGTTCAAAACGAGCTCAGAATAAAACTGGAACAGCTGGAACGTACCAGCGAAGAGCTGAATAAATTTATTTACAGCGCTTCTCACGATTTGCGCAGCCCCTTAATGTCTATTCTTGGGCTTATTCAAGTAGCCGAGCATCAAGTTGAAATTGGGGTGAGCAGCCGCGACATTTTGAATATGATAGAATCTTCGGTTCATCGACTCGATACTTTCATTAAAAACATTGTGGAGTATTATCAGAATTCGAGAAATGTGCAGGAGGTGAATCTCATTGATTTTAAAAGACTAACCAACGAAATATTAAACAACCTCAGCCATAACCGGCTAGCCAGTCATGTGCACTTTGATGTGGACATACATTCTGAGCATGCCTATTTTGGTGACGCTTTTAGATTGCGGATCATTTTAAGCAACTTAATTAGCAATGCCATTCAGTACCAGCGCGAAGACGAAGAAGATAAGCGGGTTAGCATTAAAATTTGCCCGAACGATCATTATGTTTCCATTGAAATTGAAGACAATGGTACCGGAATTCTCGAAGAGCACGTTAAAAACATATTTAAAATGTTCTTTAGGGCCAATGCCGAACGCAGTGGCTCAGGCATTGGTTTATATGTGGTGAAAGAAGCCCTTAACAAGTTAGATGGCGAAATAGAAGTGAGTTCAGAACCTCAAAAAGGCACCAAATTTTCACTCAAAATCCCCGCGCTTTCAGTGAATTCTTGAACTCTAAATCTCCGACTTCATTAAAAACTTGAGCTTGTCAAATTTATCTTGAGCCATTTGAAGGCTGAAGGCCGAGTCGGCCAAAAACACCAATCTGTCGTATTTATCACGGGCCATATATCGATGCTTTAGCTTCCTGAACTCGTCTAATTGGCTTTCGTTTTCTGAAATAATCCAGCAGGCTTTATAGGCTGAATACGGTTCGTAGCTGCATTTGGCGCCATATTCGTGTTCGAGACGGTACTGAATAACCTCGTATTGAAGCGCCCCCACGGTACCAATAATTTTTCGGCCATTTGACTCCAAGGTAAACAACTGGGCCACCCCTTCATCCATAAGCTGATCGACCCCTTTGGCCAATTGTTTCGATTTCATGGGGTCTTCGTTGTTTATAAAACGAAAATGCTCAGGACTAAAGCTGGGGATGCCGGTAAATTGCAAATCCTCTCCGGAAGTTATGGTATCGCCTATTCTAAAGTTGCCGGTATCGTGCAAGCCCACAATATCGCCGGGGAAAGCCTCGTCAACCACCGATTTTTTAGAGGCCATAAAGGCGGTAGGACTCGAAAACTTCATTTCTTTTTGAAGACGAACATGTTTATAGTTGGTGTTTCGCTCAAAAGCACCTGAAACTATTTTTACAAAAGCCAAACGGTCGCGGTGCTTAGGGTCCATATTGGCGTGAATTTTAAACACGAAACCCGAGAAGTTTTTTTCTTGAGGTATAACCAAACGCTCTTCGGCTTTTTTGGCTTGTGGCGATGGGGCTATCTCGACGAAAGCATCGAGCAATTCCTTAACCCCGAAGTTGTTTAGAGCACTTCCAAAAAAAACCGGGCTTATTTCGGCACGGCGGTACGCATCTAAATTAAGTGATGGATACACTCCCTGAAGCAGTTCCACATCTTCGCGTAAAGACTGCGCCAATCGCTCTTCAACAAAATCGAGCAAACGCGCATCGTTTACCCCCTTTAACACCACTTGATCGGCAATTTTTTGTTTTAGGTTTTCGGTAAAAAAACGCACTTCGCCTGTGGTCAAATTGTAAACCCCTTTAAAATCCTGGCCCATTCCAATAGGCCAAGACTGAGGACACACTTTTAATCCAAGCTTTTGCTCAATTTCGTCGAGCAAATCAAATGCATCTCGTCCCTCGCGGTCGAGTTTGTTAATAAAAACAATTAAAGGAATGGCCCTCATGCGCGACACCTCTACCAACTTTTCGGTTTGAGGCTCTACACCTTTGGCCACATCGATTACCACGATGGCGCTATCAACAGCAGTAAGCGTTCGGTAGGTGTCTTCAGCAAAATCCTGGTGGCCGGGAGTATCCAGAATGTTTATTTTCTTCCCTTTGTATTCGAAGCCCATCACCGAGGTTGCGACCGAAATACCCCTTTGCTTCTCGATTTCCATAAAATCGGAAGTGGCCGTTTTTTTAATCTTATTGCTTTTAACAGCACCTGCTTCCTGAATGGCCCCTCCAAACAACAGCAATTTTTCGGTTAATGTGGTTTTTCCGGCGTCGGGGTGAGAAATAATGCCAAAAGTGCGCCTTCTTTCAATTTCCTTTTCTAAACTCATATTGGGCTTTGTATGCGAAGCCGGCAAAATTAGTGTTTCTAAAGCCGATAGACTTGAATACGTAAAACCTGTTCAATGATTTTTAAAATCCATTTTCAAGACATGTGCCACTTAAAAGTATGGCCTTTCTCTGTTAGCCAAACCGATACCTCTTTCCTAATAAACTCAAGTTGTTCTTCTTTGGTCAAAAACTTTGGAAGTGTAATGGCTCTATAGCCCAAACACTCGAATTCCGCTCTTCGTTTAAGCGCTTGCAAATTGTATTGCCAAACGCCGGGGACCAATGGAAACGCTTCCTGTAAAATGAGCTGTAATCCATGGCAAACAGCCATGCTGGGAGCACCGCGAAAATGAATCAATCGAATAAAATGGTGGTTGTTCATAGTGCTTAGCACTTCATAAAGCAGCCTATCAGGCGCATCGAACTGAGCGGGTGTTTTTCCCCAAAGTTTAATTCTTGTTTTAATAAGATCTACCCATTGCAATACGGGTTTTAATGTATTCTTCATACGACACATTTATTGGGGCCAAAATATAAATTAACGTTGGCTTAACAAAAATTTACGCTTACAATTTTTTTGAAAACATTGTATAAATATAAAGTTCTCAAACCAAAAGCCATACGAATTATGTATACCTGTAGTATTTTTCGTATTACTTAATTAATATTGCCTTACAAAACCAAACATCAAAATGAAACACAATGCTTACCGTGAAAACCTAAGAACCTACCTAAAGGCCATTAAGCGCACCTTGCCTCCCGGGCAAGGCCTTGGAAAAACGCTAACCTCCGTCTTGGCAAAGAGTGAGAACACCGTTTACCGAAAAATGCGCGGAGATATTAGCTTAACCTTGCAGGAATATCTGCACATTGCCAAGCATTTTAATATTGAGATTCAGGCCATAAATACCTCAGAAAAAGTGTTGTTCACCGAATTTATAAAGTTAGAAAATTCGGAAGACACCATGTATTTCATAGACCTTATGCTTCATTGGGCCATGAAAGCAGAAAAATGGCTACACCCAACAATATGGTCTTTGTCGAGAGGATTGCCTTTCACCTACTTATTACAGTATGAAGAACTAGGTCGGTTCTATTTAAAAGAAAGGGTGAAAGAAAAATATACCCTTAAAGTGGCCGAACCCAATACCTGCGGCACTTATGGCCGAAAAGAATACCGCTTGGCTTTATCAAATGCTTTTCTAAAATTCGAATGTGTTGAATTCTTAAACCCCTTTTCGGTTCAATACGAAATTGGTCTTTTGCAAAAAGCCCATGCCTCCGGTTTGCTGGGAACACCCAACTACCAAAAGGCCCTAAACGAAATGCAGCACCTCATTGGTGTACTTGAGCAATATGCCAACCATGGCAAGCGATCGCATGACACGGCCTATAAGCTTTTTCTTATAGACAATCTGCCGCTTAACTCTACCCTTATGCTGCAAAGTGAACAGAAGGTGATAAGCACATTGTTTTCGCCCTGCGATGGCTTAATGATGGAAACAGAAAGCCCCGTATTTGGCACGTATACCAAGAACCAATTCAATCAATTGTTGCGCGAATCGAGTTTGATTAGCCAATCGGGTTCAAAACAACGAGCTGGCTTGTTTGCCCAATTTAGAACAGAATTATTGGAGGCTTGCGCACCTTTGGAATCAAGAAGAAGCTAAATAAACAAATAATCATGATAGGGCATAAAAAAGCGGCCCCGCGCAATGCGCGGGGCCGCCCATGTTTTAAGTTTTAGGCAGTAATTACTGCTTAACTACTTTAACAACGTTTACCTCTTCACCGGCAATTACACGAACCATGTAAACACCTGAAGAAAGGTTGCTGATATCGAATGAAGTTGAACCGGCAGCTGCGTTTAATACGCGGCCGTTCATATCCATAAGCTCAACACTTGCATCGGCAGAAGCATCAACAAATACAACATCGTTAGCAGGGTTTGGATAAACGTTGAACTCGCTACCAGCTACGTCAACACCTTCGTTTTTGTTGCCACCGGCACCCAAAACGCGGTTCTGACCAGCAGAATAAGCAGAGTTAACCAAACCAGAACCTGGGTTGTAACGGCTACGTACGTTGAAACGATAAGTTTTACCTGGAGTAAGGTTGTTAACTACACGGAAGGTATCGGTTACACCGGTAATCAAGCTTACCAATTGGTTGTCGGTTTCGTTACGAACACGAACTTGGTAGCTGCTAACACCTGGTTGGTTAACGGTTCTCCACTGAGGACGGAAACCATTTGGTGAAGCGTTAGGTGCACCAGCCATAACTGGAACATAAGCAGTATCCAAAGCAGCCAAAGTAACATTCTGATCGGCAGCAGCGCAATCGAAAGCATCAGTAACACTTACTGTGTAAGCACCACCAGCCAAATTGCGGAAAGAATTGCTACGACGGTTGCTTACAGAGGTAACGTTGCCCATAGCGTCTTCGATAGAGATGTTGTACAAAGACTTACCACCGGTGATACCCAATACAGTGATGAAACCTAAACGACCCATTTCAGGAGCGTCGAATTTGTTCACGCTGAAGTTAACGTCGGTAGCACAAGCAATGTTGAAGCTTTCGATGCAAGAGCTGTTAGAGCGGGCTGGGTTGTTGAATACAACTCTCCACTCGTAGTTACCAGGAGCCAAGTTGCCGATGGTGCGTGAAGTACCGTTCACTGGTACACCGTTGGTCCAAGTACCTGAACCTTGAGCGCGCCATTCTACACGGTAACCATTGGTAGCACCGGCAGCAGCGTTCCAGCTAAAGTTCATGCTGTAGTTACCGGCAGCTGAAGAAGCCAAACCGCTAACACCACCACCAATACCGTTGGTATAGTCTGTTGCTTGTGGATTCCAGTTGCCCCAGTTGGCAGTCCAATCTTCAGTGCCCATAGCACCGCGGAAGGCAACTTGATCGAAATTATTTCCCAATGGGAAAGCAAAGCTAGCACCAGAAGCAGCAGGTGAACCAGGAGCAGGCATCAAAACTGGGGCAGTTACGTTGCTGTAACCAGCTTGTAAACCGATAGCAGTTGCATTAGCCAATACACTGTTGTTACCCATACTCCACAAAAAAGAGATATCAGTAGAGTTGAATGAACCTGAAGCCTTGAAGTTGTTGGTCATACCAGCCATCAAGTTGTTGGTAAGGCCGTAAGAGCTGTTGTTCCAACCAGCGTAAGAATCGTTACCGTCGATGAAGATACCATCGACGTGGTCAACGAATACAGAGTTGTGGATGCTTAAGTAAGCACCACGACGGATACGGGCAACACTTTGGTGAAGCGGGTTTGGAGTACCATTTACTTTAGGACCAACTACGGTAATATTGGAGAAAATGGCGGTGGTACGTGGCAAACGGTTTGGGTTTGAACCGTCGTTGTCAAATTCCCAACCCTCTGAACGTGAAATGTCGGCGATGTTCGCATCCAAATAAATAATGCCGAACTGAACGCCACCTTGCCAACCTTCGTCACCGTCGAAGCTGTCATCAAGGGTGTTGTAAGCTACCAAATGGGTGTGGGTAGTAGCACCACCAAACCATTCGAAAGCGTCGTCACCAGCATAGCTAACAAAGATGTGGTGGATGGTTGTACCAGCACCAACACCACCCATAGTCAACGAGTTGATTTCGTTGTTAGGGGTAAAAGCGATACCAGCGTACTCAATACGGCAGTAAGTCATGGTACCGCTGTTGTCTAGAGCATTGTTTCCACCGAAAGTACGGTCGGCTACGTCACCAGTAAGACCACCTTCGATGATGTCGGTGTAGAAACCACTAGCTTGCAAAGTACCACGGTTAACAGGGGCTTCACCCAAAACAATAACACCACCCCAATCGCCAGTACCACGCTGTCCGGCAGGACGAGCAGAAGTAAATACGATAGGCTCGCATTCTGTACCTTGGGCATCAATCATACCTGTGCGGGTAATAATCAAAGTACCTTTGGTGTTGCCCAATACTGGGTCAATGTAACCTTGAACAACTGTTCCTGCCTCAATGGTGAGGGTGGCGTTGTTCTTAACATAAACGAAACCATCAAGTAAGTAGATAGTGTCGTTTACGAAAGTGCGGTTGGCGGTAATGTTTCCGCTAACCACTTTGGTTGGAAGCTGCGCGAACGCAGTGTTTGCAGTAAGTGCAGCGGCTGCAAACAATCCCGCTTTTTTCATAATGCTCATCATGTGAATGAGGTTTTTGGTTTGCTCAAAAGTGATGGTAGTGTGTAGATTGAGTGTTTCCTTAATGTTAAGAAAACGGCAATAAAAGAGATCTACCTTCTACTTTGTTAACTTTTTGTTGCAAGTTTCCAGAGCCCATCAAAGCCCAAATAACTGGGCTATTTTGGCGCTCCAAATTAGCAGACCATCATTACATGAAAAACACGGCATTATGGGTAATAGCCTTTTTAGTAAGCGGCTTATTACACGCGCAAAATGGCTCAATTGGCGGTAAAGTTCTCGATAAAAAAGATGGAGAGGCCTTGTTCAACGCAGCCGTAAGTGTGAACACGCAAAAAGGCACCTACACCGATTTCGACGGATTCTACTCCATTCAAGGGTTGCCCCCGGGTGAATATAGTGTTACCGTACAGTTAATTGGTTATCAAAAAACCACTGTTAGTAAAGTGGTTGTAAAACCTGGACAAAGAACAGCCCTCGACATTGCCATGAGCGCTTCGACCAACGAACTGAAAGAAGTAACGGTAACAGCCGAAGCGGTTCGAAATTCGGTTCAGGCCATACAACTAACCCAGAAAAACAGCAGTGTTATGCTAGAAGGGGTTTCGAGCGAACAAATTCGCCGAATGCCGGACAATAACTCGGCTGATATCCTAAAACGGACTTCCGGTACCACCATCGAAAGTGGTAAATACATCATTGTAAGGGGGCTTAACGACCGATACAACTTGGCCATGGTGAATGGCGCCCTCATGCCCAGCAGCGAGCCCGATCGAAAGGTATTTTCTTTCGACCTCTACCCCACTTCCATGATTGAAAATATATACGTTTATAAAACAGCTCAAGCCGATTTGCCGGCCGAATTTGCCGGAGGCTTGGTGCAATTGGAAACCCGAAACTTCCCCGATAAAGACTATGCCCGCGTTCAGTTTAGCACTGGAGCCAACTTAGGTGTTACCTTTAACGGTGTCGATTTTTATGAAGGATATGCAGCCGACCGTTGGGGAATGGTGGCCGACGAACGTCAACTCCCTGATGAGTATTTGGCCACCGTTCGCGACAACCGTTCCGATTTAAGTGCGCGTAGCTCAGACGCCACCGATTTAAGCCGCTCCTTTATAAACAACTGGAAACCCAAAGAAATTACTGCGCTCCCATTCCTTGATCTTAATCTTAGTGGCGGATTAAAACGGGAAAAGGGTAAGTTGAGTTTTGGAGGCAATCTTGCTTTAAACTACAGAAGCCGCACCACCGGAACCGATATTGAATCTACCGACTTTGGCCGTCCACGCACACCGGCAGGCCAACCCGATAGCGAAACCGAATTCCGCGAATTAGCCGATCGTGCCGAAATAGTTCAAACGAACAACTGGGGCGCTCTACTTAATTTGAGTGTGAAATACGGAAGCAGCCAAATAACCCTCAACAATTCTTTCTCGGTTGTAAGCGATAACCGCTACTTTGAATCCAATGGCTTTGAACCGAATAAAGAAGAACAATTCATATTTAACATACGCCGTCACGAATTTAATTACTCAGCCAACCAGTTAAGGGTACACCAACTTTTGGGCAAACACAAGTTTAATGCTGGCGAAAAAAACACCATTGAAGTAGATTGGGGAGGCTCATTAGCCCGTATGGATGCTTTCATACCAGACTTAAAACGTATGCGCTATTTTAACAACCCGGCTGCTGACCCCAATAACCCAGACATTTACCAATGGGGTATTCCACAAACCGTAAAACTTCAAGATGGTGGACGTTTTTGGAGCGAAATGGGTGAAGACAACAACAACTACTTTGGTAATGTGAAATTTACTCGCAGCATTTGGGGGCGTAAGCAAAGCATTAAAACCGGAGCGTATTACCAAACCCGCGACCGATTGTTTGATGCACGCGTTTTGGGCTACATCCCAACGCAGCAAAACCAGTTCAATACCGACATTTCGCGTCAACCCATCGATCAAATTTTTGATCTTAACAACGTAGTGCACCCAACAGGCGTGCAGCTTCTCGACATAACGCGCTACGAAGACCGTTACATTGGTGAATCCACAAATTTGGCTTATTATCTTATGCTCGACCTCGATGTAACCAAATGGTTGCGATTAACCGGTGGGGTGCGTAATGAAATTTTCAACCAGAAATTGTTCGCTCGGATATCGCCTTCGGGAGTAAGTCGAAACATTGATAACGATTTCGATAACCTCTTGCCTTCTTTGAACTTCATTGGCCGTATTGACGAAAAGCAAAACCTAAGAGCGAGCTATTCACAAGCAGTATCTCGCCCGGAATTTAGAGAAATAGCGCCATTCGACTTCTTTGATTTCGACTTCTTCCTCGACGTAAAAGGTAATACCACTTTAGTTCAAACCGATATTCAAAACTTTGATTTGCGCTACGAATACTATTTGAGCCGAGGCCAGATGTTCTCGCTTGGAGCGTATTATAAGATTTTCGACAACCCCATAGAAAAAGCTCTACGAGAAGCCGGTGATGTAACTCTTATTACTTGGGTTAACTCGCCTCAAGCCAATAACTACGGCTTAGAATTTACCTGGCGTTTCGATTTGGCTTTGTTTGGCTTGCCCGAGTCTTATAAAAACTTTGTGGTTTTTGGTAACTACTCTTACATCAGAAGTATTATTGAGCAGGTTGACCCCAATGGCACCACCTACGAGCGCCCAATGATCGGACAATCTCCTTACATTATTAATGTAGGCTTAGATTATAAATTTGAAAAACTTAAGGCCGATATCGTACTGCTTTACAACCAATACGGCCGCAGAGTGGTGCTTACTGGTATAAAAGAATTGCAATTAGAACCCGTTTGGGAAAACCCTCGTCCGGTTATTGACGTTCGTTACTCTCAGGAAATCAACGATAAAGTAAGTGTCAACATTACCCTTCGCGACTTAATAAATCTGCCTATTGTTTACTATCAAGATAACAATTTTGACGGTAAATGGAATGGCGATGTTTGGGACGATTTTATTGAAAACAATTTAACTGAGCGCCCAAATGCCGATTTCGACCACATGCGTACACGCTTCCAGCCCAATAGAGAAGTAACCCTTGGTGTAACCTGGAAGCTTTAATTCCCTTTTAATAAACGTAATTTGAATTGGGGTGCCTACCTTCGCACCCCATTTTTTTTAGCCCATGGAGAACGAAAAAAAAGAAGTTAGGGGCATTTTCAAAGGTGCCGTTTTTTCGATGTTGGTGAAAGTGGCGGCTGTGGGTGCTGGTTTTGGATTTAATTGGTTTTTAGCACGGAAACTCGGAGCCTCTGGAACCGGATTGTTTTTTTTAGCTTTTTCGGGCCTTAGTATTTTGTCTATTTTAAGTAAAAGAGGACTCGACCGAACGGTTTTAAGATTTATTTCTTCATATGTGGCTTTAGGCGAGTGGCATAAGGCCCGGGCCGTTCAGCAATATGCTTTTAAAAAAGTGCTGATTTTTGGGGGCATAAGCAGCATAGCCCTTTGGCTTCTTAGCGAGCCTTTAGCCGAATATCTATACAAACAAACCGAAATAGCCCCCCTTATTCGCATTATGGCCTTTGCTGTTTTGCCTTTGGCATTGCTCCAAAATACCTGCGAATCGCTAAAAGGCATTGGCAAAGTTCAACTTGGACTCATTTTGTATGGGGTGGTGGTACCCATTTTGGCGACATTGGTTTTTTACCTTTTTTATGTCGGCTACTCTACCGATTACACCGCTGCTGCATTTGGATATTTGTTTGCTTCCTGGTTGAGTTTGGCTCTAACGTCCTATTTCTGGTGGCTTTACACGCACAAAGAAGCTGCCCCACAACCCGAAGCCATTTCTACACAGGAGCTTCAGGCCAGTTCTCGGCCCATGTTTTGGTCGTCTGTATTTCAGCAAGGCATCATGTGGTTGCCCACTACCTTCATGCCTTTATTTTTGGTAGATACCGCCGATATCGGTCAGTTCGAAATTGCCAAACGAACCGCTCAGCTTACGGCTTTTTTTCTGGTAGCCTTCAACAGCATTCTCGCACCCAAAATTGCAGCCATGTACGCGAAAGGAGAGTTGGGTAAGATTCAACGCATCAGTCGAAAAACCACTTTAATGATCAGTGCTTTGGCCTCCCCCGTTTTCATTGCCTTCATTTTTTTTCCCGATTTTTTTATGAGTCTTTTTGGCAAGGGCTTTAATGGGGGGAGCGATATGCTGCGTTTCATGACCATTGGTCAATTTGTAAATGTGCTTTGTGGTCCAGTGGGCTTTTTATTGATGATGAGTGGCCACGAGCGCAAAATGCGCAACAGTATTTTTATATCCCTATTGGTTTTAGCCGCAACGGCTTTTGCTCTTATGCCCATTTATGGTGCTCGAGGGGCCGCAATAGCGGTTATGACCGCTATGATTGTACAAAATCTAGTAGCTGTTTTTCAAGTTTGGAAAGCATTTAGAATTGTTACTTTGCCGTTCATTCCGGCCAAAACACCAAAAGCGTGAACAAAACACCGCATTTCATAATAGCCGGTGCCCCCAAATGCGGCACCACCGCGTTGGCCAACATCCTCAACGACCATGAGGGCATTTGTATGTCGAGCATTAAAGAACCTCGATTTTTTACCCGGCTTAAAGGCGATATGGAAAAAGCTATTACCGGCGATGGACCAAGGCAAGGCGGCACCTACAGCAAAGGCTTTACATGGTATTCCGATTTGTGGAAGGCATCTATGCCTGGTCAAATTTTAGGTGAAGCTTCAACCGTTTATTTTGGCAATCACGACTCTGCCGAGCTGATAAACAGCCACCTGCCAAATGTTAAAATCATTCTCATGCTGCGCGAACCCGTGGCGCGTACGTATTCTCATTATTGGCAAGAACAAAAGCTGGGCTTCGATTTTCCCGATTTTGATCAAATGCTCAAAGAAAATCACCCGCGATTTAGATACTTCGTTCAAGTTAGCCGTTATGGCCAACATTTAGAACGGTTTAAAGCTATTTTTCCAAAAGAACGCTTAATGGTAATCGACCATAAAGCTTTTTCTCAAGAGCCAAAAACCCATTTTAAGTACTTAGCTAACTTTTTGGGTATCGATTTTCTACCTTTCGATCAAATGGATCTAGGCAAACGCTATAACGAGCAATTTGATGTAGAAAACCGCAGCTTGATGCGCACAATTACCAAAGCCCAAAACAGTACTCTGGCTAAAATGTTACCTCAATCGATCAGAAGTTTATTGGGGAAATTTAGGCAAAAAGCCGTTCAAGGAATAGCCACTCAAATAGAAATTCCGCCAATAAGCCCTTTTGCAAAAGCACATCTTGAGAATATTTTGGCCGACGACATTACCGTGTATAAAAGCCTTTCGCTAAACAACGAAAAGTGATTCAAAAAGCCCTGGGATTTACGGCTCTCGCTATAATGATTGGTTTTATGGCCAATGAAATCCTGAATTTCAATGGGCAGGATTCGCTTTTTATGCTTCTAACCAGCGCTACGTTTCTAACCTTGAACATTTTTATTTTATTTCAAAAAAACCTCACCTTTTACCATCCATTGATTCTTATTGTTTTCAATGTATTTGTAGGCATTTTTTTGAGAAGCTTTTATATGGTTCACATACGAAGCGAACAAACTTTGCATTTGTTTTTTGCAGGTAAAGACATCGACCATTTTTTATTGCCCACTTTATATGTTTTTATTGGCACCTTTTTAATGTTGTTGGCTTTTACGCTTCCTTTGAAAATAAAGCCCTGGATGAACCGGCTTTTGATGAAATCGCAGAATAGCGATTGGCAACCGGGGAGAGTGCATTTGGTGGTTTTCGTGTTCTTGGCATTGGGCGTTTTGGGTACTGTGCTGTTTGTACAACGTATGGGGCTGGGCAACGTACTGCAAGAGATTAGCGCATCAGCTGGTAAAAAGCACCTTCAAGTGGAAGGCGAATACAAATTTGCGGCTTTGGGCTATTACCGTTGGTTGGCCGGACTGGCTAAATTGGCGTTTTACATAAGCCTCATTCACTGGCTCGATCAAAAACAGCCTTTAAAAGGCCCTGGTTTTTGGCTAATGATCATCAGTTTTCTATTCAGTATTTTCTTCCCGTTTTTTACCAGCAGCCGGTCAAGTTTAGGCCTCATTGTGTTCAACGCATTGGTTATTTTTTCGGTGTACAGAAAAGTAAACCCAGGCGTTTTAGCTGGTCTTGCCATTTTTGGCATTCTGGTGTTTAACTATATGACCCAATTAAGGCTTGAAAAATGGGCGGGTCAAGGCGCGGGTCAAGAACAGGGAGTTCTCGATCCCTTGATTTTCAACCGAAATCTTCTGGACATTTCTAAAACCGGTCATGTTATTCAGTCTGTTCCTGAAAATCTGGAATACAAGTGGGGAAGTTCGCTCTCGTCCATTTTAGTGGCTCCTATTCCCAGAACCCTTTGGCCCGGAAAACCGGTAATCAATGTGGGGAAAGAGATTGCCCTAAAGGTTTACAATGTCGACCCCGACCTTTCAATGGGCATTCCTCCAGGATTGTTTGCTGAATTTTATTTAAACTTCGGGGCCGTTGGCCTTATTATCGGAATGTTTTTGTTTGGGCGTTGGTTGGCCGTACTCTATAAAACCTTCACCAACCATAACATAGCTTACCCAAGCAGCATACTTTTGTACATCGCCTTCTTATTAAGCACTTGCATAATTATGTTGAGTAGTTCTGTTAACCAAGGCATAATAGATGCGCTGCAACTTTACATCCCCTCATGGCTGGCCATTCGCTTCATGAACAAACCTGTTTAAACCACTCAAGTGAAAAAGAAAATCGACTTTTTGGTTATTGGCTCTCAGAAAAGTGCAACCTCTTGGATGTACAACTGCCTGAAAGACCACCCCAACATTAATCTGCCTGAAAGCAAAAAAGAAATAGAGTTCATAGGCGGTGACTTATTTAAACAAGGGGGCTACGAATGGTACGAATCCTTAATATCCGATAGCAAACCGGGTATCAATGGCGATGTGTCTGTAGAATATATTGTATGTCCCGAGTCGCCAGAATTGGTAAAAACGCGTTACCCCGATGTAAAACTCATTTTGGTGGTCCGCAATCCGAGTAAGAGAGCCCTAAGCGCTTATTACTGGTATTTTAGAAAAAACAAACTCCAAATTGCAGAGAATGCATTAGCCGATGCATTAAATAATGTTATCGATAAATTGCCTAAGGGCTTGGAAACTCAGGCGGGAAGTCCTTTGCTCGAATTGCTTCACTACGGCAATTATGCCCAGCATCTTCAAAACTATTTGAAGCATTTCGCGGCCGAACAAATTGCCATTATTAACTACTCAGATGTAGCCAAAAAACCTAAAGAGGTAATGCAATTCGTTTATCAATATTTAGGTGTCGACAGCGGCTTTGTTTCGGCACAACTGGGCCTAAAACCCAAACAAAATTCAGGGAAAAAGTGGCTCATCAAACTAGAACGGCTTGCGCCAAAAAATCAATTGATGGCTTTTGTTATTGACCGATTGCATCAGCTGTTTTCGGAAAAAGAAAAAGCCCAAGGCCCCGCTCTTACCAAAGCAGAAAACTTGCTTGATGCTTTTTTTAAACCTTTTAACAAAGCCTTTTTGCAATTACTTGACGAAAAGCCTTTCGTCGTTTACAACCGCAATGGCTTTAATCAGGATTATAAATAACCATGCGCAAACTACGCTTAGTTTTAGGTTATTTTCTTGGAATTGCGGGCTTAAGCAAAAGCGACATCATTTTAGCTTCCTTCCCAAAAGCAGGCAATACTTGGCTTAAGTTCATTTTTTCTAATTACATCCTACTTCACGACATTAAGCCTAAGGTTTTAACTTTTGAACTTAGCAACAAATTGGTTCCCGAATTAGGAGTAAACAATTTACTTAAGCCCTGGCGTATCTCAGCTTTGCCACGCTTTGTAAAAACACACAGGGCTTTTCATAAATTGTTTCAAAAACCAACCAAAGTGCTTCTTTTACTTCGAAACCCGCGATCTTTAATGGTTTCATATTACCAATACGCTCAGGCCAGCCACAATTTGCATTACAGCGGCAGTTTTTCTGAGTTCATTCGACACCCTAAAATGGGGCTGACAGGCTTTGTTTCGCACACCAACAGTTGGATGGCAAGAAATGCAACCGTTCTGTGGTATGAAGATTTACTATCGAATACGCAACTTGTTTGCGAACAAACTTTTAAGTCTTTGCATTTGACTGTTGATAAACAAAAACTAAAGGAATCTATTGCCTTAAGTACCATAGAAGCCATGCAAGCCATTGAGGCGATGAACCCGGCAATACATGCGAACCGTTTAAGTGCCGATTACAAATTTGTGCGCGATGGCAAACGACTTAAATGGCAAGATTTAGCTTCAGCAGAAGATGAACTTTTTCTAGACAATCTGTGCAATCAATTGCATCCTGAGGTATTAAGCGCTTTGAAATCAAGAAAGTAAAAGTTTATGACCAAATGCTTGTTCTTTGGCAAAGTACCGCCGCCGTTTACCGGAATGACAGTTATTACCCAAACGGTGTTAACTTTAATGGCTGAATCCGGTAAATACGAAGTACAGATAATAAATACTTCTTCCGGCAAACTGCAAAGCCAAAAATGGCATGGAAGAATTGGCTATTCGGTAAAGCAGCTGTTTAATGTGGTAAACAAATACATATTGTTAAACAACGCATTAAAGAGAATGCAACCTGATGTTTTGTACTATGTAGCCAGCAGCACTTTTTTCGGAAATGCCAGCGATTTATTGATGACTAAAGTAGCTGCTCGTTACAAAGTTAAAATGGTAGCCCACTTACATAATGGCAATTTTCGAAACAATTTTGAACAATTTAGACTCTTAGGCGGTGGTGCTGCTCTGCAAGTCAAAATGCATAAATTCTTATTTGGAAGCCCTGGATTAAGAAACGACCTAAAAAATTATATTCCCGATTCTAAAACTTCCATTGTAGTAAACCCGATTGATTCGGGCCTCCGTTGCAGTAGCGAGTTAATTGAGCAAAAAATAGATGCACGTTTAAAACAAACTGGATTTATACTTACCTATCTTTCAAACTTTATTGAATCTAAGGGGTATAAACTGTTAAAAGAAGCGGTTGAGCTTTTGGGTGAAAAGGCGCAATCTCTTCAACTCAAAGTACGTTTTATTGGCGCATGGCCATCAAAAGCCGAGGAAGAGAGCTTTTTGCAATCGCTCCGGGTTTCTAAAATCCAAGGGGTATTTGAACACATTGGCCCCGTACGCGACCGAGAAAAAGTAAAAGCCTATTTGTTGGAATCAGACATTTTTTGCTTGCCTACTTTTTATCCGGTCGAAGCACAACCTGTATCTATTATCGAAGCCATGAACTGTGGCAACGCTATTCTTAGCACCGAACACGCTTCTATTCCTGAAATAGTTCGTCACCAGACCGATGGCTACCTCGTGCCAAAACAAAACACCCAAGCATTATCCGAGGCTCTCGAAGATATGCTTAATAAACAAGAAATTGCCCATTTGGCTCGCAATGCAAGGTCACAGTACGTCTCAACTTTTTCGCCCGAAGTGGTACTCAAGCAATTTGAACAAGCCTTTTTATGAAAAGGCTTTATTGGCTTTTGGGTTTTGTTATTTTGTTATTCAATAACCTAATCGCACAAAACCCAACCTGCTTTCCTCAACAAGCCATTGCAAAACCTAAAAACGCACCCAAATGGTTTGAAGGCAATCGAATACACTACCATGCCCGCTTGCGCATGCGCGAAATTGAACAGAATAACTTAGCGAGAATAGACAGCGTATTAAAACTCCTAAACGCCAAAGTGGCTGTTCGACATGTTAAAACAGGTGATGAAACACCTTATTGGGCATTGGCACAAAAGCCCGAGAAGCTTAAAAATTGGAATCCTTTAGATGCCTATAAAACGTTCGAACAATCGCAAACTGCCCATACAATTGCCTATTATAGGCATATGGAAGAGGCCGGAATAGCGGTTCGGCATCCGGAGTGGCGTGTTTTAGATTTATTAGGAAATCCTGTTAAAAGCAAAAGGGGCGAAATGCTTTGCTTTAATACACCTTATTCTGATACAGTTATAAACAGAATTTTGTATCTGAATCGGCATTTTGGATATAAGGTTTTTTATTTTGATGAACTGCATATAGATCCTAAGGGCTGTTATTGTAAATTTTGTTCGGAAAAATGCACAAAACAATACGGTGAAAATTTGCGGGTAAAAAGCATGGGTTTTGATAGTGCCTTCGCCTATAAAATACGCAATCAAACCATCTATGAATTCTTCGACCGTTTACAAAAATCTTTACATAAACAAGATTCTGAAGCCACTTTTGTTGTAAGTGGGAACAATTTTCCGGCATTGAGCGATTTGCATATGTCGGAGGCATTTTTCTCAAAGTTTCCTTTAAAAACAGAAATGGCCATCCCGGTAAGAGCCACTGCCCGAGGAAGCCTTAGACTCACGCAAAACGCTCGAAAATATTGGGACCCTAGAACCTATTATCTCTTTGCCTTTTCGTACGTTAAAAATTTAAGCCCTTTAAGTCCTCACGTTTGGATACCCAATACCGAAGGCTTAAACGAAACGGAAGCCTGCGTAGGGGGTGTTTTGGCTTTAGGTGGCATAGCCAATTTAGATATCAATCCTTTTGTAGAAAAAAATGCCATTCAAATAGCCAATTCATTAAAGCCACTTGAACAAGCATTTGCTTTTATGTCTAATGCCAGCGTTTACAGCGAATTCGACTTTGTTTACGACGAATCAGCAAAACAAAATAATTTAGGAAGGCCAGGTGCTTATTGGCAAAAATACATGCGCCCTTTGCTAAACAATCATCAATTTGCTTTACAACATGGTTTGGCTTGGGCGGTTAAAGGACGAATGGCTTACCAAAACTTAGCCAATGGTGGAAAACCCATTAAGTATGAAATTAAAAAACAGAAAATAAGCGAATGGGCAAAGTCTCAAAACGCACGTTTCTTTTGCTCTCAAAAGAGCGAAGGTATTTACATTCAGTATTATGTAAGCAATGGAGACTATTATGCTGTGGTTTTTCGGGACTTTTTTGACCAAATTCATATTCGTGAAAGCATGCTAAACAAACCGGAAGCCAAACCCTTGCCCAAGCCCATTAAAACACGCTTTCTTTTGCACATAGCCCATTGCCCAAGTACCACTGTAAAAATCGAAACGCTTTATGGAAAAAACGCGGTGTTTCAAGGCATGAATCAAGGATATAATGAATTCTCTATAGAACTCCTAGAAAATCAACAATTGGCTGTTTTTAAGATAGAAATGTTGCCAAACTCCATGCGCACAAAGAATTAACGATTTGATAAAGGATAGAAATGCAAGGATATTTAATGAAACTGTCGTAACCTTGCACCCTCAAAAATCACCTCTTTAGGCTAAGAAGCCGTAAAGTATAATTGTAAGAAATGAAGAAAGCTCTCATTACCGGTATTACCGGACAAGACGGTGCATATTTAGCAGAATTGCTACTAAGTAAAGGCTACGAAGTACATGGTGTAAAGCGCCGTTCATCGCTCTTCAATACCGACCGTATCGACCATTTGTATAACGATCCGCACGAAGAAAATGTGCGTTTTCATTTGCACTATGGCGATTTGTCTGACTCAATGAATATTACGCGCCTCATACAAGAGATTCAACCTGACGAAATCTACAACTTAGGCGCCATGTCGCACGTACGTGTAAGTTTCGATACACCGGAATATACCGGCAATGTAGACGGTTTAGGCACCCTCCGTATTATGGAAGCTGTACGCCTTTTGGGCATGACCAACAAGACGCGCATTTATCAAGCTTCAACATCTGAATTATATGGCTTGGTGCAAGAAATACCTCAGTCAGAAAAAACACCATTCTACCCACGCTCACCATATGCTGTGGCTAAATTATATGGCTTTTGGATCACGGTGAATTACCGTGAAGCGTACAATATGTTTGCGTGTAATGGCATTTTGTTTAATCACGAATCGCCATTAAGGGGTGAGACTTTTGTGACCCGCAAAATAACCCGTGCTGTTTCTCGTATTGCTTTAGGATTGCAAAACACGGTTTATATGGGCAACCTCGATTCTAAGCGCGATTGGGGGCATGCTAAAGATTACGTAGAAGCCATGTGGCGGATTTTACAGCAAGATGTGGCCGAAGACTATGTTATTGCAACGGGTATAACCACCCCGGTAAGGACTTTCATCGAAATGGCTTTCGACAAAGTTGGCATCAAACTCGAATGGCAAGGAGAGGGTGTAGACGAAGTGGGCGTTGTAGCTTCTGCTGGTACCGAATATCCTGTTCCTGTTGGACAAGCTGTAGTAAAAATCGACCCGAAATACTACAGGCCTACAGAAGTGGACCTTTTACTCGGCGACCCAACAAAAGCCAAAGAAAAATTAGGATGGCAGCCTAAATACGACCTTCCTGCTTTGGTTGAAGACATGATGCGGGCTGACTTGGCTTTGTTCAAACGAGATAAATACCTAAGCGAAGCCGGTCACCGTACGCTAAACTTCCACGAATAATGCAAGCTTCCGATAAAATTTATGTGGCTGGCCATAGGGGCATGGTTGGCTCGTCTATCGTTAGAGAACTTCGAAATCTAGGATTCCATAATATTATTCAACGCACATCGGCCGAACTCGATCTACGAAATCAAGCAGCCGTAGAACGTTTTTTTGAAGAAGAAAATCCGGCTTACGTTTTTTTAGCAGCTGCCAAGGTAGGGGGCATTCAAGCGAATAATATTTATCGAGCAGACTTTCTTTATGATAACTTGATTCTGGAAGCCAATATTATACATGCAGCTTATAAATCAGGAGTCAAAAAGCTTCTCTTTTTAGGCAGTTCCTGCATTTACCCAAAACTTGCTCCCCAGCCTCTTAAAGAAGATTATCTGCTTTCTGGTTTTCTAGAACCTACTAACGAGCCTTATGCCATTGCCAAAATAGCTGGAATTAAGCTGTGCGAAAGCTACCGCCTTCAATACGGCTGCGATTTTATTAGCGCCATGCCTACCAATTTATATGGCCCAGGCGACAACTACGACCTAAATAAGTCGCACGTATTACCAGCCATGATTCGAAAATTTCATGAGGCCAAAACCAATGGTACAGATCATGTTGTGCTTTGGGGTGATGGCAGCCCGATGCGCGAATTTCTTCATACCGAAGATTTGGCAAGAGCCCTTGTGTTTTTAATGCAATCATATTCTGAGCTGCAATTCGTAAATGTGGGCTTTGGAAGCGATGTTACCATTGCTGAACTGGCTCAAATGGTAAAGCAAACCGTTGGCTTTGAAGGAAATATTGTTTGGGACACTAGCAAGCCAAACGGCACCCCTAAAAAACTGATGGACAGCAAACGCATTAATGATTTTGGTTGGAAACCGCAAATAAATCTAGACCAAGGTTTAAAAATGGTGTATGCCGACTTTCTTCAAACTTTAACCGACGAAAGCGCCCGATTAAACGTTTAAGATGAACCAAGCGCCTAAGGTTTTCTTTATAAACACTTACAACGTAGTAGTTCCTTTACTAGACTATCTTTTCCCTCTTTTGCGCGAAAACCAAATTGAAGGCGTGCTTTTAGCCCATAAATCAGGTTATCGCGAGCAAGACAAAAGCCTTAGCGGTAGGTTCGTGCCGTCGTTAGGCCTTAAACACAAAGGCCTGTTGCAACTGGCATTCTACATTTTCGCACCTTGGGCTTTACTTACCAAAAAAAGAAAACTAGACGTTTACTTCACCCAACCACCATTTTTTGTGGTTTTCGGAAGCGCCATTAGTCGACTGCGTAGAATACCCTATGTGGTTCATGTTATGGACGTATATCCAGACTTTCTATTCGCGATTAACTGGCTGGATAAAAACACATGGTTCGGCAAGCTATTAATCAAAAAAATGGCCGTAGCCTTGAATAAGTCACAAAAAGTAGTGGTTATAGGCAATTGTATGCTAAACCGACTGGCCGAAATGGGCGTTGATCGCTCAAAAATGGAGCTAATTACCAATTTCACTCGCGATAAAAAAAGCATTTCTATTCTTGATTCCTCAACCGAACAAAGCTTGCGTAATAAGTATGGCATTAAAGGCCAAAAAGTCCTTCTGTATTCCGGCAATATGGGAATTCCACATTTCTTTGGCGATTTATTAGAAATCACAAAAAGCTTTAGCACCAATAAAGAATTTAGTTTTGTCTTCGTGGGCCATGGAGCCAGAAGGGGCGAAATTGCGAAGCACTTGGAGTTAAATGACTTAAAAAACACTGTTTTGCTGGAATCACTTTCAACCGAAGACTACTTTAATATGTTGGCCTTAGCTGATGCGCATTTCGTTTCGCTTCGCTCCAACTTCACAGGAATTTCGGTTCCCAGCAAATTTTACTCTTCGGCCTTTCTCGGAAGTTATGTGGTTTTTCAAGGCGATCGGCAATCTGAAATCGCAGCTGTTGTGGAATCATCAGGATTCGGCCAATGGGTTCCATTAAACGACGTTCCAGCCCTCGAAAAAGCCATACTTTCTATTCCCAGAAAAGAAAGCATCAGACAGGATGCCCAGTCCTATTACACCCAATATTTATCTTCAAAAGTCCAATTGCCAAAATACCTCCAGCTAATTCAAAATACATTGGTAGAGGGTAAACCCATTAAGAAAATATGAGTCACCCTCAACAGCAAAATGTTTTTATAATTGGTGCCGCTCGCTCGGGCACCAATATGCTGCGCGATGTGGTTTCTTCTTTAGAGCCAGTGATTACTTGGGATTGCGATGAAATAAATCCTATTTGGCGCCATCCTTACAAGCATATCGAAACCGATTGCTTTAAACCTGAGTGGGCCAATTCCAAAACAAAATATTTCTATCATAAAGCGTTCGATGCTCTCCGCAGCACTAAAACGCCCATTGTTCTTGAGAAAACCTGTGCCAATTCTTTACGCTTAGGTTATATTTTCAAAAACTTCCCCAATGCCAAGTATTTGGTGATGTTGCGTTCAGGACTTGATGTAGTGGCTTCTGCCAAACACCGTTGGGTAGCTCCTTTTGATCTGGAATACACGTTAAAGAAATTAAGGTATGTTCCAAAAATTGACCTTCCCTTTTACGCCGCCCGTTTTGGTTGGAATCGCTTAAAACAATTGGGATCAAAAGAAAAGAAGCTAAGCTTTTGGGGGCCGATATACGAAGACATGCGGGCCGATTTGCAAAGTGAAAAATCGGTTGAATACGTTGCAGCCAAACAATGGATAGAAAGTGTAAACATAACCCTTAACGACTTACAAGCCATTCCGTTAGAGCAAAAACTGGTATTCGTTTACGAAGAATTCGTGGCTCAACCCAAAGAAGCGCTCAAAAAAATCGCTTTATTTCTTGACATTCCCGTAACAGACGACATATTGACTAATGCTGTAGCCGATGTACGACCTTCATCAGTTGGAAAAGCCCAAAAAGAAGGTGTGCGTTTTGACCTAGGCGACATTCAATCGGCCTTTGAACTTACCATGTCGCGTATACATTCTTTCAAACAAACACAGTCGTAATGAACAAACGCCAAATGCTTACAAAACGCGCTTTCGACTTGGCATTGTCGGCTTTTGGCTTATTGGCGTTTGGCTGGCTCATTCTATTAGCTTGGGTTATGTCCACTATCGATACAAAAATGAACGGCTTTTTTGTTCAAACCCGCATTGGCCGTCATGGTAAACCTTTTAAGGTAATAAAAATTCGCACCATGAGGCCAATAGAACATGTAACCACCACCATTACAACCGACGAAGACCCACGTATTTCGGCCATAGGCGGCATTCTCCGGAAATTCAAACTCGATGAGCTGCCTCAGCTCCTTAACGTATTTATTGGTCAAATGAGTTTTGTTGGTCCCAGGCCTGATGTGCCCGGTTATGCAGATGCCTTGAAAGGCAACGATCGAAAAATTCTGGAATTACGCCCCGGGATTACGGGACCAGCTTCCATCAAATTTAAAAACGAAAGCGCTATTTTGGCCCAGGTTGAAGATCCTATTCGCTACAACGACGAAATTATTTGGCCAGAGAAAGTGCGACTAAATTTGGACTACATAAGAAAGTACCGTTTAAGCAAAGACCTTGTTTACATTTGGTTAACCATAAGTGGAGGGGAGATTTCAGAGGCCTTATGAGCACAAATTCAAATAAAACAGTCCTTTTGGGGGCGGGTGGATTGGCCAAAGAAATCTATTTTGGATTTTTGAAACCCCTCACAAATGAAGAGATTGTGGTTTTCGACGATAATCCACTTAAAAACCATTTTCTACAATTTGAAATTCAAGGACCAATACCTACAGAATTCGAAGAACACTGCTCGTTGTATATTGGACTAAGTCATCCGGCACAAAAAAAGGCCATCGTATCTAAAATAACTATTGGCAAAAATCAAAAATGGCCTAGCCATATTCACCCTTCCACTATTGTTTACGATCACGAGAGTGTGCAAATGGGAGAAGGCGTATTGATTTCGGCATCTTGCGTGCTCACGTACAACATTGTTTTAGGCCATCATACCTTTGTAAATCTTAACTGTACTATCGGTCATGATGTGGAGATTGGGGCGTTTTGTTCAATAATGCCCTCTGTTAACATCAGCGGTCAGGTTTTAATAGAAGATTCTGTTTTCATTGGCTCTGGGGCCACCATCCTTCCAGGCATCAAAATTGGCCAAGGCGCCATAATTGGTGCCGGAGCCGTTGTAAACAAAAACGTAAATCCAAAAGAAACCGTTGTAGGGGTTCCTGCAGCTCAACTTAGAAAAACCAATTTATGAAATCTAAAATCTGGTTGTCGAGCCCACATATGGGTCAAAACGAAATTAAGTACGTTACCGAAGCCTTCGAAAACAACTGGGTTGCGCCTTTAGGCCCTAATGTGGATGCTTTCGAAAACCAAATTGGCGAGCGTTTGGGTGGCTTACATGCTGCAGCCCTTACATCGGGAACAGCCGCTTTACACTTGGCGCTTATCAATATTGGTGTTAAACCCGGAGATGTTGTTATTGCGCAAAGCTTTACTTTTTGCGCATCAGTAAACCCAATTGTTTACTTAGGTGCCGATGTGGTTCTTATAGATTCTGAGCGCGAAACCTGGAATATTGACCCTGAACTTACAGAAAAAGCCGTTCAAGATTTTATAGCCCAAAACCGCAAACCCAAATGCATTATTCCGGTACACCTTTATGGAATGCCGGCCAATATGGACGAGATTTTGGCCATAGGAGCCAAATATGACATCCCCGTAATTGAAGATGCTGCAGAGGGTTTAGGCTCCACTTACAAAGGCAAACCCTGTGGAAGCCTTGGACAACAAGGGGTTTTAAGCTTTAATGGCAACAAAATCATCACCACCAGTGGAGGAGGTGCTTTGGCTAGCGCCCATAAAAACTTTATTGACAAAGCCCGGTTTCTCTCAACCCAAGCCCGTGATGCTGCGCCTCATTATCAACATTCTGAAATAGGCTATAACTACCGATTAAGCAATATTTCAGCTGGCATTGGCCGCGGTCAAATGGAGGTACTAAGTGAGCGTATTGCGGCTCGAAGAGCCAATTTTGAAAGATATAAAACGTTTTTTCAAGCTTACAATTCCAAGGGTCTTAATGTCCGTTTTCAAGAAGAAGGACCCGAATTGTTTTCAAATCGTTGGTTAAGCTGCATATATGTTAATCCCGACGAAAACAAGGGTTTAACGAGAGAGACTATTCGCTTGGGTATGGATGCTGAAAACATAGAGTGCCGTCCACTTTGGAAGCCGATGCACTTGCAACCTGTTTACTCCAACGCCAAAGCATATCTAAATGGAACTAGTGAAGACCTTTTTAACCACGGTTTGTGTTTGCCATCTGGCTCTAATTTAACAGAAGCCGACTGGGACCGTATAGAAAATTGCCTAAAAGGCATTTTAGATTCTTTTGTGTAATAGACGAATTTATTGAATTAAAATTCGCTCTCTAATCCTAATGCTACCCGACTCCACCTCCAAAATATACATTCCATTTTGGAGGTGATCGGGGATTAAAATTTTACCCACCTCATTTCTTTTAACGCCGATGCCCTCAAAAAGCTTTCGCCCACTGAGGTCATATAAACCTATTGTAGAACTTTCCAAAAGATTATCAGGCCAAATGACCGTTAAGCTTTGTCCCGGCTTAATTGGATTCGGGTATACATCAAAGCCTTTCACACTATAGTCCTCCAGTTGCAAGGGCTTATTGTTTATTTCAAACACACTTGACAATTGGAAGAAAATATTATCTGCCGCTTCTATCCATAACCTACCTCCACGCGTTTCTAGATTAGCCGGAATGAACCAATTTGCACTGCCTATGTTGGGGTAATTTATAAAAAGAGTATCCAAGAAACTGCTTCCAGAATCGGCACTGAAATAAATATTAACAAATTGGCAATTAACAGGAGGTAAATTTGTGTTTGCCACGTCCCACACCAACTGCACCGCTCTGTTATTAACCAAATAACCATTGGCTGCGGGGTAAACCCACTTAAAAGGGCCCGATTGCCCATCTACCTGTAAATTAACTTGTGCCGAACTTTGAGCAGGCGATTGCCAATGGTTATCGCGTACAGTTAGTCGAAACCTAAGATTTCGAGAGTAGGACGGCAGCACTTCATCATCTGTTTGTACATCATTAATCAAAGATGGCAAAGCCGGAAAATAACGCACTGCAGAAGGCCCTGGAGCTGTACTTCTAAACACAGGCGCGTTACCAGCAGGATTTGTTAATTGGCCTGTAGGACCTAAATTGTACTGTTCCCAGTTAAACAATAGGGTATTCCCCTCAGCATCCGTGACTTGACCCTGAAGTTTAAACGGTGTTGATTTAGGAATGTAATAAACACTGGTATCTACCGTAATAACAGGCGAAAATTGCACTGTTCCCCGCGGTAAAAAGGCATTCATTCCAGGACCAAACTCGAGAAAATGCTGTATTTCGTGAATAGAATGGTTATGAAAGTAGCTGCTCGCCGACAACTGCAAATTAGGGGTACAACCACCAGCCAAAGACATCAACGTACTACCGCTGCCTGGCTCAAATGCCGAACTTGCAATACGTAAACAAGCATTGTTTTGGGTATGATTGGCTCCAAACTGATGACCCAAACTATGGGCGAAGGCATCTGTTGTAAATGGATTTGATGCCAAGGCGCTTACCCCAGTATAGCCCTTTGCTTTTTGACCAGAAAGCAATGCCACCCCATTAGAGAAAGTTCCGGCGCCGACACCAAACAAATGGGCCACATCGTAATTTGATGAACCGATTAAAGAATCAACCAAAACCTGATTCAGGCTCAGCATTCCGTCCAGACTAAGATGGTCTAAAAATGGATCGGTTTGGGCGTGCGTATACAACAATGTGTCGTTTCCTTCCGCCAGAGTAAAATGGACGCTTAAATCGCGTTCAAAAATTGCATTGACCCTGTGTACCTGCACTGCAATTTCTGAAAGCAAATTATCTACGCTGCCACCATGCCAATCCCCAACTTCTCCGGTTGCAGCAACAGCCAAAACTACTTTTCGAACCGAAGCGGTTGCGTTCAAGCCCGGAAAATAAACAGAAGGACCTGAACTACTTAGATAAACAACCTGATTGTTTACATGACAGATTGAATTCTGAATTGGCTTCGCATGTCCTTTTGAGTAGCTCGCATAAAATTCCGTGTTTCCAGAAATAGCCGGATCCAAAACATAAACTGCATCTGCATCTAAAACATATGCACTTAAGCCATAAGAACCAATATTAAGTTTAAGCCTTTGTTGCGGGTTTAAAGGATTGAAACCCGTAAAAGCTCTAATTCGGGGATATTTAGCAGCTAGCATTGGTGGGATAACATCGTCTAAAGCTATTTTAAACCATATGTAACCTCCTTCTGGTAAGGGAAAGGGGAAATCCAATATTGTATCAGCCTTATCGGTTAATAAAAATGCAGATATTAAATCAAAGTCAATGCTTAAACTCCGGTAAGTAGACATTTCCAAGCTGAGCGGAAGAGTAAAATCGCTGCTTTTGGCTACATCATTCCAAAGCGACTGGGCTTTGATGTTATGCAGAAAAAAGCACATCAAAACCACGGCCGCCCTTACTCTTAGGTTTGATTTTACGGACTTGCACATGAGACATTAAAAATAACAATTTTTTAATACTGATATTCACACACATAAAAAAATATCCTGCCCAATGTCATGGTACGTTTTAGGCCGTCCTTTCTACCTTTACGCCCATTCGAATACTTAAGTCTATGAAAATCCAGAAGCTTCTTATCGCCAATCGCGGCGAAATAGCCCTCAGAATTATGCGCACTGCCCGCGAAATGGGTATTGCTACAGTAGCGGTTTATTCGGAAGCTGACCGGACCGCCCCTTTCGTTCGTTTTGCCGATGAGGCGGTATGCATTGGGCCCCCACCCTCAAGTAAGTCTTATTTATTGATGGATAAAATAATTGAGGCAGCTCAAACCACTGGCGCACAGGCTATCCATCCTGGTTATGGCTTTTTATCAGAAAACGCCAATTTCGCACGCAAGGTGGAAGAAGCAGGGCTCATTTTTGTTGGGCCAACCCCGGAAGCCATACATATAATGGGCGATAAGCTTCAAGCCAAGGCCGCCGTTAAAGTTTTTAATGTACCTATGGTACCCGGCACTCCCGGGGCTTTACAAAGCCTAGAAGAAGGGCAGCGAGTGGCCCAAGAAATTGGTTTCCCAGTGCTTATTAAAGCCGCTGCCGGTGGCGGTGGTAAAGGCATGCGCATAGTAGAAAAAGCCGAAGAATTTGCTGAACAAATGCAACTGGCCGTTAGCGAAGCTACCTCAGCTTTTGGCGATGGAAGCGTATTCGTTGAAAAATATGTGGGTTCGCCTCGTCACATCGAGGTTCAAGTATTAGCCGATACCCATGGAAATGTGATACACCTTTTTGAACGCGAATGCTCCATTCAAAGACGTCACCAGAAAGTAGTTGAAGAAGCCCCTTCTTCTGTTCTAAGTGCCGAATTGCGCGAAAAAATGGGACAAGCAGCCGTAGCGGTGGCCAAAGCCTGCAACTATAGAGGTGCCGGTACAGTTGAGTTTATTTTCGATGAAAATCACGATTTTTTCTTCCTGGAAATGAACACCCGCCTTCAAGTAGAACACCCGGTTACGGAGCTTATTACAGGTGTTGATTTGGTTAGAGAAATGATTTACATCGCCGAAGGCAAACCCATTTCGTTTAAACAAAGCGATCTCCGAATACATGGCCATTCCATCGAACTCAGGGTGTATGCCGAAAATCCGGCTAATAACTTCTTGCCCGATATAGGCAAGTTACGCGAATACAAACGACCCGATGGCCCAGGTGTTCGGGTTGACGACGGCTTTGAAGAAGGAATGGACGTTCCGATTTATTATGACCCGATGATTTCAAAACTCACGGTTCATGCACACAACCGGGAAGCCGCTTTAGACCGAATGGTCAGGGCGATTGATGAATACAGAATAACCGGAGTAGAAACCACTCTTAGCTTTGGTCGATTTGTGATGCTTCATGACGCATTTCGATCAGGTAACTTCGATACCCATTTTGTTAAAAAACATTTCAGTCCCGAAATGCTTCAGGCTAGTTTAAATGAGAATGAAGAACAACTGGCGGCTTATGTTGCAGGCATGATTTGGGAACAACAACAAACCCAATCCATCGTTTTGAATCTCGCAGATTCTAATACAAACCGTGAGGCATCAGAATGGAGAAGAATGCGAGGCCCATTGTCGGCATCTTAAGTCTTGTATTTCTTTTTGGCAACTTAATCGCTCAGGTCGATAGTATAAAACCTAAAAACCCGGCCGATTCTGTTTTTCAATACGTTTTGAAAAACAAAGACCGTGGCATTACCCAAGCCATAATTATAGACGGCGATACCGTTCCAATGATTGTACTGTCGGATGTGCTGTTCATCCCAACGCCAATTTTTAACAATGAAGAAGCCCGGCGGCGCTACTATGTGCTCAAAAGACGGGTGTATAAAGCCTACCCTTGGGCTGTTTTAGCCGGAACACAGCTTGATACGCTGAACGCCCGTCTTTTACGTATCAATAAAAAAAAACAAAGGAAAAAATACATCAAGGAATTCGAGAAATATTTAAAGGAACAATTCGAGCCTGAATTGCGCAAACTCACCAGATCTGAAGGTCAAATCTTATGCAAGCTAATTTTTAGAGAAACTGGGGTAACCGCTTACGAATTGGTAAAAGAGTATCGTTCGGGTTGGCGTGCCTTTATTTACAATACTACTGCTGGTTTTTACGACATAAGCCTTAAAAAATCATATGCCCCAACCAACGACGATGAGGACCGGTTGATTGAAAATATTTTGCAGAAAGCCTTTTTAGAAGGCATTTTAAAAGAACGCACTAAAGCCAATATTGCCAAGCCCGATTTCTAAGCATGCCCGAAACGCCCCTTATCCTTTTAATTGAATCTTCATCTCTCAATTGTTCCGTAGCCGTTGCTAAAGGAAAACAGTTAGTGGGCATCAAAGAAGAAGCAAACAACGGCTTTGTGCATGCCGAAAATTTGCATCTGTTTGCAGAAATCGCACTTTCGAATTCAAATCACATATGGAACGATTTGTCGGCTGTAGCCATTGGAGTGGGTCCAGGCTCTTATACAGGTTTACGTATAGGCGTTTCGTTCGCTAAAGGCCTTTGTTTGGCACTTAACATTCCGCTTTTGGCCATATCAAGTCTCGAAGGTCTGTTTTGGCATTTCCTAGAAACACATAACCATTTGGAGCATAGAGTATATTGGCCTATGGTCGATGCTCGCCGAATGGAAGTATATACTGCTGGTTACGATGAAAACGGGGAGGCTTTGTATCCCCGATCGGCCATGATGCTTACCGAGCGCTTACCGCCACAGCCTGGAATCTGTTTCGGAGATGGGGCTGGAAAAGCCAAAGAAATACTAGAAGCTGCCCATTTTGTTGTTTTTGATGGGCCCTTGCCTACGGCCAAAGGGCTAATTAATCCCGCACTTGAAGCTTTTCACAAACAACACTTCGTCAATTTAGATACTTACGAACCCGACTATTTAAAAGAATTTGTAGCAGGCAAAAAGAAACTTCGCACAACTTCGTGAGTGGTGTTTTTTGCCCTTCAAAACCATTACCGCCTAAAATAAACCTCTAATCGGTCTTTCCCGATATGGTTTACAAGCTCCGGTTTTTGTTGCCATTTCGGCGCCTCCAATCCTTTTCCAAAATACTTAGGGGAAATCAAAACCCGGGCTTCGTCCCAAAGGTCTCTTTCCAACAAATGCTTGAGAGTTTGAGCCCCACCTTCTACCATTATAGACAGCCATTGCCTTTCAAAAGCCAAGTTTAAAATAGAAAGCCAAACATCCTCATCAATATCTTTTTCAAATACTTCGCTTTCTTGAGGTTGTGGTTTGCTATGAATCCCAAATCTATAGGTGCCCGATTCAGCCTTAAAAAGAGGCCCATCCCATAATTTTCGCTCCGGATCTATAACAATTGGAACCGGAGAATTTCCAAACCACAAACGGTTGCTCAGTTTTGGCCTGTCGTTTTCGGCCGTTAGTCTTCCTACAACTATAGCGCCCACTTCACTTCGCCATTTATGAACATGCCATTGTGCCAAAGGGCTGCTGATGGCAATACTGCCTTTTTCTCCAACTTCGCGCGATTTATCAATAAAACCATCCGAAGTCTGCGCCCACTTCAGTAAAATATACGGACGTTGATTCTGATGAAAACAAAAAAACCTTCTGTTTAAATACCTCCCTTCTGCTTCACAAATTCCCTGAACAACATCTATTCCGGCCTCTTGAAGCAGACGCACCCCTCTTCCAGAAACCATTGGATTCGGGTCGGCATTGGCTACCACAACTTGCCGTGGCCGGTGTTTAATGATCAAATCAGCGCAGGGGGGTGTTCGGCCGTAATGTGAACATGGTTCAAGGTTTACAAACACCCTCGATTGATTTAAGAGCCCCCTGTCTTCTGGCTTAACCGAGTTAAATGCCACTACTTCAGCATGGGGAAGCCCTGCTTTTTGGTGCCAGCCCTCCCCTATTATACGGCCTTGGTGCTCGATAACACAACCCACTCTTGGATTTGGAGACGTGGAATGGTTCCCATTTCGGGCCAAAGCCAAAGCCCTTTGCATAAACGCTTCCAAACTATTCTTCCAATTGCTCCATTAATTTGAAGAGCTCGGAATAGTCGGGACTTACAATAACTTCCGTTCTTCGGTTGATGGCCTTATTTTCGGGACTATCGTTCGGAAGCAGTGGCAAATATTCGCTTCGACCACTGGCCACAATTCGCGTTGGATTAACTCCGCTATTGCCCACGATGGCTTTCACCACAGCGGTAGCACGCATCACACTCAGATCCCAATTGTCTTGAACCGCCGTTTTGCCTTTAAACGCATCATTGTCGGTATGGCCCTCCACATTAATTTGCATACTTGGATTTTCGGCTAAAACTTGAGCCAAAGCCCCTAAAGCCGCTTTTGCTTTATCGTTTACTGTCCAACTTCCACTGGCAAACAAAAGGCTGTTTTCGAGCGAAACATACACCTTGCCATCGCGGGTTTCTACACTTAAACCCTTGCCTTCGTAGGCTTTAAGTGCATGACCCAGTGTATTTCTGATGTGGCGAACAGTACTGTCTTGTTTGCCTATAATGCTCTCTAATTCGTTTACCCGGGCCGAACGTTGTTCTAGTTTCTGGGTAAGTTCGACCAACGTTTGTCTCTCGGTTTCAAGTGAATCTTGTTTATCGCGTAATTTCATATCCAAATCTTGCAGGCGTTCGAGCATCGCCCGGTTTTCACGTGCGCTTTGGCTTAACAATGCATTGTTGTTTTCCAGCAAAAACTCATAAGATTTGTTCAAATCGGCATAATTCCGCGACAACTTGCGAATTTTTTCGCCAGATGACATAGTGTCACTCATAAGGGTTTGTCGCGATTTTTCAGCCTCCTCAAGCTTGCGCTGGGCATCAGAATAAGCGTTGTCGAGTTCTCCTTTCGCTCTGCGCAAGTCTGTTAACTCTGCTAAAGCCTCATTGTGCTGAGATTTTAGAGCATTGTGAACTTTACTCGAAACACAAGAATTCAACAGAAACAGAGTGCCAAAAGCCAAAATGAAAGCATTGCGCATTTTACAGAGAAATTTTTGCGAAGTTAGAAAGCCAAAAGGGTTTTACCTCAATTACTGAGCTTGTGCTTAATACCTTTGGGGTTTATTTAAAGCATACGAATGGAAATAACGGCTTTGGAGCATATAGCCCACCAAGTTAGACGCGATATTGTTCGCATGGTGCACCAAGTACAATCGGGGCATCCGGGTGGATCTTTAGGTTGCGTAGAATTCTTTACAGCCTTGTATTTTCATTTGCTCGAGCATACTCCGGCCTCTTTCGATCCAAATGCTGAAAATCAAGATGTATTCGTTCTTTCCAACGGCCATATTTCGCCTGTATATTACAGCATCCTAGCCCGAAGCGGTTATTTCCCCACTACAGAATTGGCCTCTTTTCGCAGAATAAATTCACGCCTTCAGGGCCATCCAACCACCCATGAAAATTTGCCCGGTGTTTTTGTGGCCAGCGGTTCTCTCGGTCAAGGAATGTCGGTTGCCATTGGGGCTGCACAAGCTAAAAAACTGAATCAAAAACCACATTTGGTTTATACTTTACACGGAGATGGCGAATTACAAGAGGGTCAAATCTGGGAAGCTATTATGTATGCAGGTGCGCGCGGTATCGATAATTTAGTTTCTACTGTTGATGCCAATGGACAGCAAATAGATGGCTCTACGAATACGGTTTTGCCCATGGGCAATTTGGCAGAAAAATTTAGAGCGTTTGGCTGGGATGTATTAGAAATTGAACAAGGCAATCACATGCCATCGGTTTTAAATGGTTTGGTAAATGCTAAAAGCAGAAGTCATAAAGGAAAACCGGTTGCTGTTATTATGCATACGCAAATGGGTGCCGGGGTCGATTTTATGCAAGGCACTCACGAATGGCACGGTATTGCCCCAAACAATGATCAATTGGCCCTCGCTTTGGCCCAAATTCCTGAAACTCTGGGCGACTATTGATGCATAAAAAGCTTTCATTTTTATACCTACTGCTGGCGTTTTGCGCCCAATTGTATGGCCAAATAGAGCCCGAACCCAAACAAGAATTGCCTTTAACGCGCATTCTTTTTGTTTTCGATGCCTCACAAAGCATGTATGGCCGCTGGCAAACAGGCTCAAAAATAGATGTGGCTCAAAATCTCATGGCCCGAATGCTCGATTCTCTTAACAGTTTACCGAATAAGCCCTTCCAATTGGCACTTAGGGTATACGGGCATCAAAAACCGGTGCCTCCCCAAGATTGCGATGATACCCGTTTGGAAGTTGGTTTCGCGCCCAATAACCTAGGCCGAATTAAGCAAGTTATTAAAGGCCTTCAACCCAAGGGCACCACCCCTATTGCGCGTTCGCTTTTAAAAGCCGCAACCGACTTCCCCAATTGCGACAATTGCCGAAATATTATCGTACTTATTACCGATGGCATAGAAGCTTGCGACGAAGACCCTTGCGCAGCTTCCCGACTGCTTCAGAAAAAAGGTATTATTTTAAAACCATTCGTCATTGGCATTGGCTTAGACGATGGGCTTAAGAAAAGCTTCGATTGCGTGGGCCAATATTTCGATGCTGCTGATGAAAAAACCTTCCAAAAGGTACTCGATGTGGTTATTTCTCAGGCCCTCGACAACACCACAGCACAGGTTAATCTACTCGATTTGGCCGGAAATGCCACTGAAACCGATGTAGCCATGACCTTTTTTAACCGAGTGAGTGGAAAGGCGGTTTACAATTTTGTGCATACCCTCAATCTGAAAGGCCTGCCTGACACCCTCATTCTCGATCCCCTTATCAATTATCGCCTTCAAGTGCATACCATTCCCCCGGTTAGCTTAGACAGTATTCAATTATCGGCAGGCAGGCACAATCACATTGGCCTGAGTACACCCCGTGGAACTCTGGAAATTAAACAGCCGGGTGGCAGGGCTTTGACCCAAATTTCTTGTATTGTTCGCAACCCAAGAACTTGTCAAACCTTAAACATTCAACCTATCAATACCGCTCAAAAGTACCTGGTAGGCGAGTATGAGGTAGAAATACTGACTTTGCCCCGGTATGTAGAACGCATTCGCATTGATCAAGTTAAAACCACCTCTCTGGCCATACCACCTCCAGGTAAACTCAGTTTGCAAGGTGCATCACCAGGGTATGGCAGTTTGTTTGTTGAAAATGGCAACCAACTGGAGTGGGTGGTTGATTTGATGCCCGATCAAATGAAATACAATTACGAATTACAACCCGGAAATTACCGCATTATTTATCGCCCTAAACGCTCACAAAGTACCCATTACAGCATAAGCAAATCTTTTAACATTAGCTCGGGCGGAAGCACCGTTGTAAAACTCAAATAGTATGGCCTATACCAACCAAGGCAATCAAGATACCCGCAGCGGCTTTGGCGCGGGATTGTTAGAACTCGGCCATGCCAATCTTGATGTGGTGGCCCTTTGTGCCGACCTTACTGGCAGTCTTAAGATGGACGCCTTTCAAAAAGCCTTCCCCGAACGCTTCTTTCAAATAGGCATTGCCGAAGCCAATATGATGGGCATTGCTGCCGGACTGACCATTGGCGGAAAAATTCCATTTACGGGCACCTTCGCCAATTTCTCTACCGGCAGGGTGTACGACCAAATCCGTCAATCTATAGCTTATAGCGGAAAAAATGTGAAAATCTGCGCTTCTCATGCCGGATTAACCTTAGGCGAAGATGGTGCCACCCACCAAATTTTAGAAGACATTGGCCTAATGCGTATGCTTCCGGGCATGACGGTAATAAACCCTTGCGACTACAACCAAACCAAAGCCGCTACTTTGGCCATAGCCGAATGGGACGGACCCGTTTATTTGCGATTCGGCAGACCTAAGGTACCCAATTTTACCCCTGCTAATCAGGTATTCGAGATTGGAAAAGCCCTTATACTAAAACCGGGTAACGAGGTAAGTTTGTTTGCCACCGGCCATTTGGTGTGGAAGGCCTTGGAAGCTGCCGATATCTTGGCCGAAAAAGGCATTTCGGCAGAAGTCATCAACCTGCACACCATAAAACCACTAGACGAATCGGCCATACTGCAGTCGGTAGCTAAAACAGCATGTGCGGTAAGCGCCGAAGAACATCAGCGGTATGGTGGTTTGGGCGATGCCATTGCACAGGTTTTGGTAAAAAACCGCCCTTGTCCGCTCGAATATGTAGCCGTTAACGACAGCTTTGGCGAAAGTGGCACCCCCGAACAACTTTTAGAAAAGTACGGATTAAGTACCACGGCCATTGTAGAAGCCGCCCTCAAAGCCATTGAAAGAAAAAATTATTAGAACATTAAACTTTTACCCTACGGAGGCATCAAAGAGCCAGTGAAGGGTAAAGAACCAGCTTTGGCCCAGTGGCTACACAACAAACAATTCGAACAAATCTTCGAATGGTTGGTGGTACAAAAGGGCGACGAAATTTACCGCTTGGTACTTCGATGGGTTCAAAATGAAGACGATGCTCGCGATACGGTACAAAACACTTTTATAAAAATCTGGAAAGGCCTGCCGGAATTTCGGGGAGATGCGCACATAATGAGTTGGGTTTATCGCATTGCCTACAACGAGAGCATGGGCTTTTTAAGAAGCAAACGCGAATTTCTGGGCGCTGAAATACTAGACGAACAACCGGCCCCATTCGATTTTCCATTGGCCGCCGATTTAGAAGCCCGCCTCCTAACAGCTTTGGCTCAATTGCCCGAACGTCAACGCCAGGTATTTGAATTGCGGTATTACGAAGAAATGCCCTACGAAACCATGGCCGCCGAATTGGGTTTAAGTGTTGGAGCCTTAAAGGCTTCTTTTCACCATGCCAGAAAAAAAATAGAAGAGATTTTACTAAACCATTAAACCGCACGCATTTAAAGGCATCCAATACCCAACAGGCTATGGAAGAACACGACAACCTATATCAACTCAAAACAGATTGGGAAAAGCAATTTGGCCCTGGTATTTTGCCCAAAGAGAAGGTCGCTTTGCCCACCGATTTGCGCGAAAGCTTGTTGGCCATTCCCCAAAACCACAACCATGAGGCCAGCGCAAGCACAGGCAAACCCAGAATACTGGTATTCCTTCCTTGGCTCGCAGCCGCCGCAGCTGTTCTTTTGTGGCTAAGCCTAACCCCGTTTTTCGCAACAGAGCCCGATTTAAATTGGGAAGAACTACCTGAGTGGCCAACGGTATATTATGACTTTCTGCTTCAAGACCCCATTGGTTATGTAGAATATTCTCAAGCCGAACTTGAATGGAACGACTGGTCATTTGACCAACTTGAAGATGAACAACTAGAAGAAATTGCAGAAACGTACTATCTGTCAACACCATTTGCCCCATGAAACACCTTCTTGCTTTTTTGTTGATTCTGGCCATTACGCCACTCAGCGCCCAAACCCAAGACGCCCAATCGCGCGAAGAAAGAGTTCGCAGCATGCGCATCGCGTTTTTAACACGCGAATTGAAGCTAAGCCCAGAGGAAGCTCAGGCATTTTGGCCACTTTTTAATGAGTATGAAGAGAGCATTTCTAAAATGCACCGCGAAAGACGAAATTTGCACAAATCCATGGCGTCTAAACGCAACCCTTTAAATGCCGAACAAGCCGAATTGGGTATGATGCGTGGAATTGAGCTAGAAAAAGAAATGGCATTAACCCGCGAGAAATACTACTTGAAATTCAAGAGAATTTTAGGCCCTCAAAAAGCAGGGCGATTGTATGCCTCCGAAATGGAATTTCACAGAAAAGTAATGGAACAACTGCATAAAAGGCGAAAACCCGAAGCTGAAATTCGTTAAAAACACATGTATTGGCATCCCGAAACGCCTCTTAGACAGCGATACCTTTCAAGTGTTGGCCAAACTTCGCCTCAGCCTATGCTGCTTGAAATACAAAGTGCTTCAGGCAGCTGGATACATTCTACTTCCGGTAAGGCCTATCTCGATCTTATTTCCGGCATTTCGGTAAGCAACCTAGGCCACGGACGAACCGAAATAGTACAAGCCATACAAAACCAAGCCGCCAAATACCTTCATACCATGGTGTATGGCGAGCACATACAGGCCCCACAAGTGGCTTTGGCAGAAGCTTTAACAAACGCCTTAGGCCATCCATTTAAGGCCGTATACTTTGTAAACTCCGGCAGCGAGGCCATAGAAGCAGCTTTAAAATTAGCCCGCCGACATACAGGGCGATTTGAAGTGGTGTCGTTTATTAACGCATACCACGGGTCTACTATGGGAGCCTTAAGTGCCATGGGCAGCCATGCCTTTTCTGATGGTTTTTTACCTATTGTTCCTGGCCATACACGTCTGCCTTTCAACGAAATTGATGCGCTTAAAGCCATCTCTTCTAAATATGCTGCTGTATTGGTTGAACCGGTTCAGGGCGAAGCAGGATACATTTGGCCTGAGGCTGGCTTCTTAGAAGCCATTGCCCAAAAATGCCAAGAGCACGGTTGTTTGCTGATATTCGACGAAATTCAAACCGCTTATGCACGCTGCGGAAAACTCTTTGCTTTCCACGAATTTAACGTACAGCCCGATATAGTGGTGTTGGCCAAAAGTTTGGGCGGGGGCATGCCATTAGGCGCTCTGGCCGCTTCCCAAAACCTTTTGAACAGCTTTACCCATTTACCGGTTCTAGGTCATATCAGCACTTTTGGTGGACATCCGGTAAGTTGCGCCGCCGGATTGGCTGCCCTCGAGATTGTGCAAAACGAAAAATTGGCAGAACGGGCTTTATGGGTAGAAAGCCGATTTCGACACTTTTTGCATCCGGAATTTGCCCAAAAATTAAAGGGCAAAGCCTGCATGATGTCGTTAGAACTCGAAAATTTTCAACAACTGCAAATAGCCGTTCAATTGGCATTCGATAAAGGCGTTTTAATCGACTGGTTTTTGTTTAACGACCGAAGTCTTAGGCTTGCACCTCCATTAAACATTCTCGATCACGAAATAGAATTTGCCTGCGAAGCACTGAATCAGGCATTAAGCAATCTCTAAAAATCTATTTTTATTCGGGCCTAAGTGACTTTCATTACGGGCCAAAGGCTTAATTGCCAATACTTTTATGGCAAACAGCCGAAAGGTCTTAACCAATTGCCATGGCAAGAATTGTTATTTTAGGTGCGGGCGTTTCTGGGCATACCGCAGCCCAACACCTCAAACGCCAAGTAAAAAACAAACACGAGGTGGTGGTGGTAAGCCCAAACAGCAAATACCAATGGATTCCTTCGAACATTTGGGTAGGGGTGGGAAGAATGAAAAGCCAAGATGTTACCTTCGATTTGGCCCCCGTTTACAAACGCATGGGCATAACCTTCTACCAAGCAAAAGCCGTTAGCCTATATCCGGAAGGCCTAAACCAAGAAAAAGCCTTCGTAGAAATTGAACACACCCACAGCAGCCGGTTAGGACAAACCGAACGTTTATCATTTGACTACCTTATAAACGCCACCGGTCCTAAGCTCAATTTCGAAGCCACAGCTGGATTAGACCCCTCTTTGGGACAATCTAAATCGGTGTGCACTTTTGGCCACGCCGAACATGCCTGGGAAGAACTCCAACTGTGCTTCAAAAAGATGGAAGCCGGTCAACCTCAAACTTTCGTGGTGGGCACCGGCAACCCCATGGCTACTTGTCAAGGTGCAGCTTTCGAATACATTTTAAATATAGCCTCCGAAATTAAAAAACGCGATTTGCAGGATAAGGCCAGACTTATATGGCTAACCAACGAGTATGAAGTAGGTGATTTTGGCATGGGGGGCGCTTTTGTTCAACGCAATGGATACATCACCTCTACCACGGTTTTCGCCGAAAGCATCTTAACCGAGTTTAACATTGAATGGATAAAGCGCGCCGGGGTTAAAAAGATAGATAACCACATTATTACTTACGAAAACCTCGAAGGCGAATACCACGAACTGCCATTCGACTTTACCATGCTTATTCCTTCCTTTTCTGGAGTGCCCTTAAAGGCATACGGTCGAAACGGAGACGACATCACCGAAACCATTTTTGCCAAAAACGGCTTTATGAAGGTTGATGCCGATTATACCCCTAAACCCTATGAAGAATGGACGGCCGATGATTGGCCCAGTATTTACCAAAACCCTGTTTACCCCCAGTTGTATGCAGCCGGAATTGCCTTTGCCCCTCCTCATACCATTTCCAAACCCATGAAAACCAAAAATGGGAACGATTTGTATCCAACAGCGCCTCGAACCGGAATGCCTTCGGGGGTTATTGGTAAAGTGGTGGCTTTAAATTTGGCCGAAAAGCTATTGCGCGACAACCATCACCATCCCCACAAAGCTTCGATGGCCAAAATGGGCGCGGCTTGTGTGGTTTCGGCCGGTTTTGGCATGGGCAAAGGCATGGCCGCCACCATGACCCTTTTTCCCATTGTTCAAGATTGGGCCAAATACCCCCGCTTCGGACGCGACCTTAACCATACCGTAGGCGAAGCCGGATTAGCCGGACATTGGATTAAGATTCTTCTGCATTACCTCTTTCTCTACAAAGCCAAGTCTAAACCCTTCTGGTACTTAATTCCCGAATAATATGAAGCCCACCACTGATTTCAGGCCCTATTCTGAACACCATTTCGCCACCGTTCCGGGCAAGAGTACCCGGTTCTTCAGGCGGTTTATTCCTTGGCAAATTTGGCGGTTCTTGGTCCTCAATCTTAAGATTATGCGCATTGTAGCCGGCGGCCACTCTTAAGTTAGGTTACTTCTGAATCCAGAGCTCAACGCTTTCAGGCGAAAACGACAGGTCTTCTAAATGCCCCAGTTTTTGCTTGTCCCGGCTCATCCAGTGCGCATGCACAAAACGGTCGTGGTGGGTGAAAATGCCCTGATGGACTTTAGAGAAAAAACCCAAAACCACCGCCTCTTCATTTTCAAATTCGAAGTTTTGTTGGCCAATATGGGCATCTTCAGGCTTGCGCACCTTGCTGCCCAATGGCAGATTGACCACATGTACCTCAGCCTTTTTCATGTTGCCCAATAGTTTAAATGCGAATGGCCCTTCAGAAGAACCACTTCGTTGGGTTAAAAACTTTTCAAGAGCCATAAGTTCGTTTACCGAATCGGGCAATTCCAGCATTTCCCAATTTTCTATCTCTGTGGCCACAAAAAAGGGGGCTTTCGCTGTGGGGTTCTCTTTAACTTCCATCTGGCCCCCTTCATTAATTGAGGCCATGTACACATGCCCTTCCCAAATTAACAACTCGCCCCTAATAAACTCCCCCGGACCCAAACCATACACCTTGGCATTTTGGGCTACCGTGTCTAGCCTCACCACTCCGGCAATTTTTCCGCCGTGCATGGCCTCATGCATGGCCCCGTATACCTTAAGCTCGCTCTTTGATGAACCCGATGGGCCACAAGCCCAAGCCATCAACAAAAGACCACAAACGAGCACACCATTTAAACCAAGCTTCATGCTCAACCATTTTTGGGCAATTTAAAGGAGACGCCCATCAAACCCATTCATTTTATGCCAAAACTTTTTCCCTTTTTCTAAGTTGCAAAAAATGACCGGATACATTTCACATCGAATAGTGAAAGACTTTTTTAACCCACGCTTAAAAGTATAGCCGTAATTTTGGAGCTAACTTATTATCCAAATGCATTTTCGACATTTTAAATTCTTGCGACTCTGGGGCATTTTGTTTCTATTACACGCCCCATTAAGCCCTTTTGCCCAAAACTTGGGCGACACCCTGTTTTTTGATTCAGTTAAACAACTTTGTTTAAAAAACAAAGCCGAAACCTACCGCATTAATACCGCCTATAGCCCTAGCGACAGCTTATTTGCTTTCGAGATTTACACCATTGAGCATCAATTAATAAAGAAAGGCTTTTCCAAGGATGTTTTAGAGCAAAAACTCGAAGGACCTCTTGATGCTTACTACAGCAACGGCAAAATAGAAAAACGCGAATCTTATAAAAACAACCAACTCTTAGGCGAATCTAAGCTTTGGTATGCCAATGGACAGCTTAAAACCATTTTGCAGTGGATAAAAAGCGAGAATGAAAAAGACAAATCCTACGCCTACATTCAAGAAAACTTCGACTCATTGGGCAACCAAATGGTAAAAAATGGCCATGGGGTTTACCTCGAAATCTCGGGCAAATCCAAAGCCCAAGGCCCCGTGGTTGATGGCTTCAAGCATGGACTGTGGGAAGGCTTTCAGGAACATTGTGATGTGTTTTATACCGAAACCTATGAAAATGGCGAACTTGTAGGAGGCCAAAGCCGTTTTGAGAACAAAACCTTTAATTACACCCGTGTTTTTGTAAATCCGGCTGCTATTGAGGCACAACAGTTAGACCTCATGCGGTTTATTGCGAAAAATGTGGACTACCCTGAAAAGGCAAGAAAGAAAGGCATTCAAGGAAAGGTATTCGTTTCGTTTGTCATTGATGAAGAAGGCAAAACCACTCAGGTTAAAATCGTCAAATCCGTACATCCTTTACTTGACGATGCGGCCAAAGAAGTTATTAAAAAATACGAAGGGTGGCCATCTTGCGGATTTTGCAGAGGCAAGCCTACTAAAGTGCAAAATACCGTTCCAATAAACTTCAAGTTGCAATAATAATCGAACCCTAAAGCCCCACAATTGTTACCTCTTCCATGAAAAACGCTTTGGTGGTGGGCGCAGGAGTGGCAGGTTTGGCCGCGGCCGTGCGCCTGCGGTTGATGGGGTACGAGGTTCAGGTTTTCGAAGCCAATGCTTATCCGGGCGGTAAGCTTTCGGTTTTTGAACAAGATGGCTATCGTTTCGATGCAGGCCCTTCGTTGTTTACCATGCCCCACCTTATAACAGAACTTATTGAAGAAGCCGGCAAAAAACCCGAGGACTATTTCGAATACCTCAAAGTAGACGAAGCTTGCCGGTACTTTTGGGACGATGGCACCCATTTTACAGCCTGGAGCCTAGCCCATGATTTTGCCAAGGAGGCCGAAAAAGCCCTGGGCGAACCCGCTTCAAATACCCTCGCATATTTGCAAGAAAGCGCCTTTTTGTACAACACTACGCGCGCCCTCTTTCTTGAATCTTCTTTGCATAAAGTAAGCAGTTATTTCCGAAAAGAAGTATTGCCCGCTCTTTTTGCCATACACCGTTTGCATTTAGGCGGAAACCTTAACCAGCTTAACCAAAAGCGTTTCAAAACACCTAAAATGGCACAGCTTTTTAACCGCTTTGCCACTTACAACGGTTCCAGTCCGTATTTAAGCCCTGGGGTTATGCAAATTATTCCCCACCTCGAGCACAACATCGGCACTTTTTACCCCCAAAAAGGCATGTACGCCATAACCCAAGCCCTTTATAATCTGGGCCTCGATTTAGGCGTTTGCTACCATTTTAATACCCCTGTTAAACAAATTTTGGTTCAAAAGGGCCGCGCCATTGGCATTCAAACCCCAAATGAAACCCTAAAAGCCAAGGTGGTGCTGAGCAATGCCGATGTGCATACCACGTACCGAAAACTTTTACCCGGACAAAAAGCCCCCGAGCGCATACTTCGGCAAGAGCGAAGCAGTTCGGCCCTTATTTTTTATTGGGGAATAAACCGCGTCTTTAACAACCTTGGCTTACACAACATCTTCTTTTCTAACCACTACGAGCAAGAATTTGAGGCCATTTTTAAAAACAAAACCAGCTCCGGCGACCCCACAGTGTACGTTAACATCACCTCTAAATACACCCCCACCGATGCACCCCCTGGTTGCGAAAACTGGTTTGTAATGGTAAATGTGCCGGGAGACTTTGGGCAAGACTGGAGCCAACTCACCCAACTTATTCGCCAAAAAACCCTTGAACGCCTAAATGTGGTGTTGGGGGTTAAACTCGAAGACCATATTGTAAGCGAGAGCATTTTAGATCCTCCTACCATCGAAGCCAAAACCTCTAGCTACCGTGGCGCCTTGTATGGCACCTCCAGCAACGATCCGCTTTCTGCCTTTTTCCGCCATCCTAACTTCAGCAGCCAAATTAAAGGCCTGTACTTTGCGGGCGGAAGCGCCCACCCCGGAGGGGGCATTCCGCTGTGTATGCTTTCGGCCAAAATAGCCACCCAACTTATAGCGCAAAACCCATGAATTCTACCTTTTGGGGCCGATACGGAGGCGTAATCATTCTGTTTATTTTTCATTTGGTAGGTATAGTGGGCATGAGCTCGCCTTACCGCCAACTGTTTGCGGCCCTCACCCCTTTCCATCTTTTGCTAAGTTCGGCCCTCCTATATTTTTATCAAAAAAGCCAAACCGCCCTTTTGCGCAAACGCATGATCATTATGGTGGTGCTGGGCTATGCCATTGAATGGATAGGCGTACACACCGGATTTCCGTTTGGCAGCTACCACTACGGCCAAAACCTTGGCTTTAAAATCTCCGGAATTCCGGTTATAATTGGCCTCAACTGGTTCATTCTCAGTATGGGCGCACGAGCCGTTGCCCAACGCCTGTTTTTAAGCAAAGCCCTTCAAATTGCCGGCGGAGCCATCTTAATGGTTATGCTCGATTTGCTTATTGAGCCCGTAGCCATTCAAATTGACTATTGGCACTGGGCCCAAAACGAAATACCCCTTCAAAACTACATAGCCTGGTTTGTGGTTGGTTTGCTGTTTCAAGTCCTGTTGGTTTACCGAATGCAGAAACTTCAAAACCCTTTGGCTATTCATGTGTTATGGATACAAGCTTTATTTTTCATCGTCTTAAATCTTAGTCTGTGAACACTTTCATTTGGATTGCCATTCTGATAGCCACCTTTATTGCTATGGAATTTGTGGCTTGGTTTACCCATAAATACGTTATGCACGGCTTTTTATGGAATGTGCACGAAGACCACCACGTTAAAGAACCCGGCTTTTTCGAAAAAAACGACCTCTTTTTCCTCATCTTCGCCATACCCAGTTGGCTTTGCATTATGCTGGGCATGATGTATAAAGCCCCCGTTTCGGTGGCCATTGGCTTTGGCATTGCCGTTTACGGATTGGCGTATTTTCTGGTACACGAGGTATTTATACACCAGCGCTTTAACTGGTTTAAAAACAGCAATTGGTTGTATTTCCGCGTTATTCGATACGCCCATAAAATGCACCACAAACATTTGGGCAAATACCAAGGCGAGAGCTTTGGCATGCTCATCGTTCACCCCAAGTACTGGGCCGCCGAAATACAACGCAGCCGCAAAATCCGCAAAACCGCCTAAGGGCATGCAAGAAAAATACCTCTACCTCGCCCTCGATCTTTTTACCCTTAGCGTACCCCTGCTGCGAAGCTTTGAAAGCCGCCTGTCCTATTACAAAAGCTTTGGCCCCTTGTTTTTGGCCATCGCCCTTAGCGCCCTTGTTTTTATTCCATGGGATGCTTTTTTTACCGCCCGAGGCATTTGGGGTTTTAATCCCCGCTACCTCATCGGGCAGCATTTTTGGGGCTTGCCGATAGAAGAAATACTCTTTTTTGTGGTGGTGCCTTTCAGTTGCATTTTCATTTACCGCGTTCTCAATTACTTTTTGCCCCAAGACCCACCCCAATGGGTAGGCCAGTCACTGGCCAAATTTCTGGTATGGTTTCCACTAGGCATTGCCACCCTCAACGTACAACGTTGGTACACCTTCACCACCTTTTTGCTGCTCGGCCTGCTAATGGCCTACCACGTTTACCTCAAAAAAACCCCCTGGCTGCCCAAATTTCTGCGCGCCTTTGGCCTCATTTTGGTGCCCTTTATGCTTGTAAACGGTGTATTAACCGGCACCGGCATACCTCAAGAAGTGGTGTGGTACAACAATGCCCACAACCTTGGCATCCGCCTATCTACCATACCCTTCGAAGACGCTTTCTATGGCATGGCGCTCATCTTGCTCAATGTAAGTCTGTACGAATATTTTTTAAGCTTACGGCTAAAAGTTCAATAAGCAAAATGGCGGGCGCCTCCTTTTGGACCGGGCTTTGCGCTGCAAGCCCACGCCGCCATTGTCTGAACCTTGATTTATAGGATTGAAGGATGGGAATGATAAGCTGGACGCTTTAGGTTGAGGCGGCTGTGGGATTTCTGCTGTATACCAGTCGCCCTTGTCTGAACCTTGATTTATAGGATTGAAGGATGGGCATGATTAAGCTGGACGCTTTAGGTTGAGGCGGATGTGAGATTTCTGCTGTATACCAACCGCCATTGTCTGAACCTTGATTTATAGGATTAAAGGATGGGCATGATTAAGCTGGACGCTTTAGGTTGAGGCGGATGTGGGATTTCTGCTGTATACCAGTCGCCCTTGTCTGAACCTTGATTTATAGGATTTAAGGATGGGCATGATTAAGCTGGACGCTTTAGGTTGAGGCGGATGTGGGATTTCTGCTGTATACCAGTCGCCTTGCTGAAAGGGCCGGGGAGTTGTTATGGTGTTTGGGTTTGGTAAAATAAAAAAGCCGGATGCTTTGGGCATCCGGCTCTGTTTGGGCTGTGGGTTAAACAGCTATGGCGTATTCGTTGGGGTTGTTGTTTTCGGCTGTTGGGGTTTCGACAAGCTCAACCACCGGGGTTTCGACGAGTGCAACCGATGGGTTTGCGCCAGTCTCCATCGTCTCGGTTTGTGTGTTTTCAACCTTTTTTCTGTAGCTTTTAGAGATGGGCATTTTGCGGATGATGTTGTAAGCCTCGAAGAAATCGGGTGAGCCGTTTTGGGTTACCATGATGCGAAAATCGAGTTGTTTGCGCAAAAGCTCGAGGGTAGATTTTTCGAGGTTTTTGATGTTCTGCAAACAGAGCGTGCGTTCGTTTCGGCGTAATCCGGGCAACCAAATTCGGGTGGTGAAAGATTGGTAGGCTGTTTTGGCTTGGTCGAAAATTAATTTGGTGGTGGGATTGGCTTGAAGTTCGTCTTCGTGCAATTGGGCCACTTGCATTATGTTTTCTGCCATTTTAAAGCTTACACTTAAGTGGTTAGACCAGAGCGCCCGTTTGCTTATGCTTACCGCTTTGTTGAGGTCGGCGTTGTTAAGGTCGACCGATAGGTTTTGTAAAGTGCCCGCTAAATGGGTTATTCTAAGATTGAAAACCTCGCGTTCCTCATCGCGGATATAGGCGAATTTGGTGTTGAGGGCATGGCTCTGTACCAGCAGGGCATTGTGCTGAGCCGATTGCTCGAGGAAGCTGTTTACAGTGGGACTTAGGTAGTTGATGTTTTCCCAGCTGCTGCGGTTGGTGTTGAAGTGCAGGGTTAAATGCTGGAACATGTTGTTGATTTTGCGACTACGGTCTTTCATGATGCTTTTGTTTTTTTTGTGAGTTAAACGTGTTTGTCATTCGGCCTTTTGACGTGACAAAGCACCAAAGACGCGCCGGAAAAACCTTCGCCATTTTGGCGAAAAAAAGAATTAAGTTTCGCCAAAATGGCGAAAAACGGTAGGAAATCCGCGCCAATAAAGGGTTTTAGTACGAGCGTGATTTTGGCAAAATCGGTGTTTTTTGATGAAATTTATTTGCTTTTGTATTAAAACCACCTTTTGCCCTCCTAAAAAAGTGGCTTAAAGCCGCTGAGGTGGGGTGGTTTTTTAACTTTCCAGATCGATTTTGACGTTCTCGATTGGAATGGCAGCCCACGATTTGTGTTTTTGCCATTGTTGGTTAAAGTGGTCTAACAGTCGTGGATTGGCAGAGTGGAAATAGAATACACCCGAAATGCTGCCCAAATAAATGTTTTTACCCCGGCTGTGCAAAAGGGCACCGTTGTTCATGTGCAGGCTGTGGCAGATATAGGCGCTTAGAGGACCGCCATTTTCTTTTTGGTTTTGAAGCCGCCATTTTTTGCTGTTTTGATACAGCTGTTTCAGGCTCACTTTAAGCATATCGGCCTGGTGTGACTGTAAACCATCGGTTTCTTGTTCGTAGAATAGTTGTAAGTATTGGGCTTGAAATGCGGTGCTTAACCAAATTTCTTCAGAGGGCATGCTGAGGTAGAGTTGCCACAGTTGATTGGCAAGGGCGAGGGTTTCGGTGTCGAGGGTTTCAGCTTGTTTGTTTCCCACCCATTGGTTGTATTTAAATTGCAGGGTAATGGGATTAGAAAGGAAATAGAACAGCGGTAAATCGCGGGCTACATAGCGAAAGCGAAAGTCTTCGGCTTTTTTGGCTTCTTTAAATAGGTTGAGAATGGTGGTGAGATAGGTTTTGAAAGACTGTTGATTGTGAAATTGTTGAAGTTGAATGACTTTAAGGTTGTGTTTTGGGAAAAGTTCTGCTGCGTAGAGGGCTATTTCGGGTATTTTGGCGCAGATAAATAGGAGTTCGTCTAGCTGTAATGGGCGTTCACCATTTATTCGACGGTAGGCGTTGCTGTCGGAAAGGTTGAGGTTGGTGGCGAGCCATTTTGGGAGACTTTCGCCCGGAGGCAGTTGACGTTCTAACATGGCAAAGAAGCCTTTATGGTCGAATTTTAGCATGAATTAAGAAATTGTTGTGGGAAATTATACATAATATGAATACTTACAAAGTCGTAAATAAAAATTCTTTTTAAGCCATAATTGGGTTTTATGGCTTTTACATGGAGTGTGAAGGGAATGCTTGTAGGGAAAGGTGGGGTTATTAAATGGGAATTATTATGGGGAAGAAAAGGAAAGGGAATGGACGGTTGTGTTTTGGTGCTTAAATGATGGGAGGAGCGAAAATCAGAAAACCCAATTGTTCAAAATAAGGAACCCGAATGGATGTCGCTGAAGAGCTGGTAGAGGAATTGGTTTTTAGGCTCTTTTCCCCATAGCGTTTCACGAAATAGAAAATTGACAACACTTGAATTGTTGAAACAAGATAGAATGGCTCGTTGTGCTTTGGAATTGGCGCCCTTTGCGAAAATTGGGTTAACATGTTGGCTATTGCTCGGTAAACACTTTTCTAATTTTCTCCCGTGAATTTCATTTGAAATTAATTTTATCGTCTTCCCATTTTACAGGATTGTTTATTCTGTATTCCAATATGGTTTGATACGATTGTTCGTTACGAATTATATGTTTGTGGTAATTGCGTTGCCATAATTTACCATCAAACGGTTGCCACCGCAATGTTTTTACACCCCGTATATATTCATTGGTGGACATTGTTTTGAACCATTGCACCACCCGACGTAGGGGCGAACCTACGTGTTCGCCCCTACATCGGGTTTGTATTGTCATTATTCGTATTAGTATCAGGGCAGACACGCAGGTCTGCCCCTACGGAATCGACGATTTGCGGTGGTGGATATTTGGGTTGTATTTTGGTTTGTTGATCATTTTATATTTTTGTTCTTTAGCGCGACGACAAGGGTACGTTCTTACGATATTGGCCACATTCTCGAAAGCAACAACGCTTTTAGTGCCGTTAGCTTTTGGTTCTCTTTTTTTCTTATTGGTTAAAGCACTCGCTTCGGTGTTTGACATAAGCGCGGGAGTGTTTGACGCCCATACGGGAAAGTTTGACCCCGGTGCGGGAAGGGTTGACGCCCATACGGGAAAGTTAGACCCCGGTGCGGGAAGGGTTGACGCCCATACGGGAAAGTTTGACCACGGTGCGGGAAGGGTTGACGCCCACCCGGGAGTGTATGACCACGGTGCGGGAAAGGTTGACGCCCACCCGGGAGTGTATGACCACGGTGCGGGAAGGGTTGACGCCCATGCGGGAAAGTTTGACCACGGTGCGGGAAGGGTTGATGCCTCTGCGGGAGTATTTGACCCCGGAGCGGGAAGGGTTGACGCCCATGCGGGAAAGTTAGACCACGGTGCAGGGATGCTGAGGTTTATACCATGTTAAGATTCGCGCCAGGGATTGCAGTGGAAAGCCCGCAGCCGCCTTGACCAAAGCCTTTTGAATTAATCATGCCCATCCTTAAATCCAGAAAATCATGGTTCAGACAATGGCGGCGAGGACTTAGAGCGGAAAGCCCGGCCCGCGAGGGGCTCTGATGGTGTTTGGGTTTTGAATGGTTTTTATTCCCCGCGCGGGGGCGCCCTAATTTTGATTAAATATGGTTTCGAACGGCTGCTATTTTTTTAAGGTAGAGGAATGTGGCTGTTTGAGCGGTCGAATGGCTTTTGTTTTAACATTTAGGGGCTTTTCATTTTTTATATACTAGCAAAAGGTTGGTTGTTTTCTGGTTGATGGAAAGTTCGGACATTAAAAAAATGGAGATGTTTGGGGCGGGGTTGAGGGTTGTTTACCAAAATTTAACACTTCACTGGGCGAATTCTTACACTTTCGCGCTGTGGCTGTTATACTTTTGCCTCATAATCAAGAATAAACAAAACCATGTCAATTAAAAAGCAGTTCCTTAAGTCGAAACCAATTTGTAAGGTAACGTTCGAATATGCGGGTACTGAAGAAAATCCTGCCGATATGGTACGGGTGGTAGGCGACTTTAATGGTTGGAATAAGGAATCGGAAGCCATGCGCAAATTAAAAGATGGCTCTCATAAAATAACTTTGGATTTGGAAACCGGAAAGACTTACGCTTTTCGTTATTTGGTAAATGACGAAGTGTGGGTAAACGATTCGGAAGCGGATGCCTATGCACCGGCTGGTATTTCGGATGCCGAGAATGGGCTTTTAAATTTATAAGCCTACGTTTTTAGTCGGTTCAATGCGAATGGAGGGCCAATAAGTGAGTTGGTTTTTTGGTTCGCGATTATGATAACAATCATATAATTTGCTGACCGCAGTCATTTTTCAATAGTTTGATGCTTGCTTTTTTAGCTTCAAATTATTTGATTATGAGGGCCCTAATCATTGGAGGAAACTTTGCCGGTATGACGGCAGCGCTTGAGTTAAAGCGCAAATTGGGTAAGCAGGTAGAGGTAACGGTAATTGATAAATCGCCTGTATTCACGTTTATTCCTTCTTTAATATGGGTACCTTTTAGACGCAGGGAGATTAAAGACATTACTTTAAAGCGGGAGGAGATTTTTGCGAAGAAGGGGGTTGAGTTTGTTTTGGCCGATGCCATAGAAGTAGATCCGGTTAAGCAAGTGGTTAAAACCTCGAAAGGGCATTTTGGATACGACCATTTGGTTTTGGCTACCGGGCCTAAAGTAAAATTTGACATTGTACCGGGCTTGCGCGAGCATGCGCATTATATAGGTACTCCAGATGCTGCAATGGCAACCCGTAAGCGCTTGGATGCTTTTTTGCAAAATCCGGGTCCGATGGTAATAGGTGCCACCCAAAATGCGGGATGTATGGGTGCGGCGTACGAGTTTTTGTTTAACATGGATACTTGGCTTCGCAAGCAAAAACTCAGGAAAAAAGTTAAATTAACTTGGATTACGCCCGAAACCTATATTGGGCATTTTGGTATAGACGGTATGACAGGAGCCGAAACCATGTTGACCACCTTTTTGAAGATGTTTGACATTGAGTTTAGAAAAGAAACGGCTGTAAAAGAAGTTCTTAAAGATGCGGTAATTTTGGAAGGGGGCGAGCGATTGGAATCGACTTTTACCATGCTCATGCCTCCATTTGTGGGTGTCGATTTCATTCAAAACAGTCCGCTTTTAGATGCCACCTTAGCAGGCTATATACCGGTTTCGGATGCTTATCAACACCATAAGTATCAAAACGTATGGGCGGCAGGTATAGCGGTAGATGTGAAAGCGCCTTTTGAGCCTGGCTGCGTTCCGTTTAACAGTCCGAAAACAGGATTTCCGAGCGATGAAACCGGTAAGATTGTGGCCGAAAACATTTGCCGAGTGGTAAAAGGCGAAAAGAAATTAAAGTCAAAGGCCTGGGGTGATATTCCGGCCATTTGTGTGATGGATGCCGGCAATAAAGAAGTGATAATATTGGGCAATAAGCTATTTAAACCAAGGGCCTTTGCTGTAATGATTCCTAATTTATTGGGCGATTTCAGCAAAGTATTATTTGAAAAATACTTTTTATGGAAAACGAAAAACGGCCTTTCCTACTTGCCTTGAAGGCGTTGAAAAGACCGCTGTTGATTTAGGTTAATTTAGGTTAGAGTTGCCCTTAGCCAATGGTTAAGGGCAATTTCTATTATAGCTCAAACTTAACATCTTGTTTGTCGTAGAAATGGTATTCAAGAAACTTAAAACCATCTCTTGGAATAACTTTAATTTTTGTACCGTACACCTTGTTCCATTTTCGTCGGAGGCTTTTTAGCCAACCTTGTGTAAGGTAGGCGGCTAAGAAAGGGTGGGTATGTAAAAAAAGCTGTTTTACTTTTTCTTGGCTGGTGATAAGCTGCAAATGGTTTTCAATATGGTAAAGAATATTGATCGGGGCTTCTATTTCTCCCGGACCATCAGGATTGTCTTCTCGCGTTTTGATAATCATTTCAGGCCTTACCCTTTGTCTGGTAATTTCAATGAGACCAAATCGGCTTGGAGGAAGTATTTTATGTTTGGCCCGATCGCTGCTCATTTCTTCTTTAAGCTTTTCGTAGAGGAGCTTTCGGTTGTCGGATTTGTGCATATCGATAAAATCGACCACTATAATTCCTCCCATATCGCGCAAACGCAATTGACGCGCAATTTCTTCGGCAGCTTGAATATTAACTTCAAGGGCATTGTCTTCTTGGTTCTCTCCCGATCCTTTTCTGTTGCCACTGTTAACATCGATAACGTGCATGGCTTCGGTGTGTTCTATAATTAAATAGGCACCTCTGCCAAAGCTTACATTTTTTCCAAAGCTGGTCTTGATTTGACGCTCAACTCCAAAATGCTCGTACATAGGCATTTTGCCTGTATACAATTTAACCAGATTGCATTTTTCAGGGTCGGTGCTTTGAAGGTATTCCAGAACACCTTGCTGCATTTCTTCGGTATCTACAAAAACCGAACTAAAGCTGTCATTCAATAAATCGCGCATTAGAGCCGATGAGCGGTTTAAATCGCGGTGCACGCAAGTTGGCGGTTTGGCACCATTTACATTTTTATGTAAATTTTTCCAGCGTTTTAAAAGGTTCTGAAGGTCGCTTTCGAGTTCAACCAAAGTGCAATTTTCGGCAACTGTTCTTATTATGAGACCAAAACCAGGTGGCTTAATGGGTTTTACAAGGTCTTTTAAACGGTCTTTTTCTTCTTTGCTTTCAATTTTTTGAGAAACCGATACCCGTTCTGAAAAGGGTACTAAAACCATAAAGCGTCCAGCGATAGAAATTTCAGAAGTTATTCTCGGTCCTTTGCTTGAGATAGGTTCTTTGGCAATTTGAACCAATATGCGTTGTCCAAGCTTGAGAACGTCTTCCATTTTCCCATCTTTATCAATATCGGTTTCGCGTTCAAAATCTTGAAGCGACCAAAGTTGCTTTCCTTTTTGGGTTTTGGAAATGTATTTTAAAAGAGATTTGATCTGGGGACCCAGATCGTGGTAATGGAGAAAGGCATCTTTCTCGTAACCGACATCCACGAATGCGGCATTAAGCGTTGGAACCAGTTTTTTAACCTGGGCGAGGTAAACATCGCCCACGTTAAAACCGTCTTGTTCCTTTTCGTTGTGCAGTTCCACCAATTTGCCATCTCGAAGCATGGCAATATCGGTTTGTTCGCGCATCCGTGAACTAATTAGTAGTTCAAGGTTCATGGGATGCAATAAGCTTAGGGGGGCCTTCTATGAAAGGTAATTCCCGGTTATAAAGAGTTCTAATGTAAACACCACAAGCACCTAAGCGGTGCTTGCGGATGAGAATTAACAAAACCGCTTACTTCTTTTTGTGACGGTTTTTTCTAAGGCGTTTTTTTCTTTTGTGCGTTGCCATTTTATGGCGCTTACGTTTTTTACCGCTTGGCATAATTTGCAAATATTTTAGAGTTAAAGTTTTTCAATTTCGGCCAAGAGTGCCTCGGCTTGGCCTTTGGTTTCGGTAGATGGATTGGCGGCCAAGCATTTTTTTAAATGGGCTTTGGCCTCTTCGTTTTGCCCAAGTCCTTTGTTTGCTTGAGCCATTAGTAAAAGAGCATCTGCATGTTCTGGCAATGCTTGTAAAACAATACTAAGACGTTCTTTGGCTTTGTCGAATTGCCCACTCATGATAGAGAAATAGCCCAAATAGAAATTTCCATTAACATGATTGGGTTCTATTTCAACTACTTTGCGCAAAAGCCCAATGGCTTGCATTGGAGGAGCGCTTCCTGTGTTCAACATTTCAACTGCTTGTTGAACCATGATTTCTAAACTATCGGGGCTGTGATTATGATTTTCGGCTGTAGCCTCTGTGTTCTTTTCAACAGCAGTCGTTGAAAACCTGGGAGCAAGATAAATCAGGGTTGCCAGCAGCAACCCCGATCCAATAACTATAATCCCTTCTTTTTTCAAAGTAATTAGCCGTTGGCTTTCTTAACTTTTTTCTTAACGCTTTCCATAAACACTTTGGCAGGCTTAAAGGCCGGAATAAAATGTTCAGGAATGATAATGGTAGTGTTCTTAGAAATGTTACGACCTGTTTTTTCGGCTCTGCGCTTTACTATAAAGCTTCCAAAACCACGTAGATACACATTATCGCCGCTTTCCAAGGAATGCTTCACTTCTTTCATAAATGCTTCCACTGTGGCTTGTACATCGGCCTTTTCCATTCCAGATTTGTCGGCAATTCGCGCCACTATCTCCGCTTTCGTCATGTTAGGGGTGTGATATTAGGACTGTTAAACGTTTAGATTTGAGGGCTGCAAATATAGCCCACAATTTTCTTTGCAAACACTTGAAAACATAAGTTTTAAAAAATGCACAAATGCGTAAGCCATTGGATGCTATGGTATGAACAGAATGCTCGACCATTACCTTGGAGATTCACCAAAGACCCATACAAAATATGGTTATCGGAAATAATTCTTCAGCAAACCCAAGTTGCTCAGGGGCTACCTTATTATCAGGAGTTTGTAAATAAATACCCTTCGGTTTTTGAGTTAGCGAAGGCACATGATGATGAAGTATTTAGTTTGTGGCAAGGATTGGGTTATTACAGCCGGGCTCGAAATTTACTAAAAACGGCTCGTTGGGTAGCGTTTGAAAACAATGGCAATTTCCCTGAGACGGCACAAAAATTAGCGCTTTTACCTGGTATTGGCCCTTACACTGCGGCAGCTATTGCATCTTTCGCTTTTGGAGAAACCGAACCGGCATTAGATGGAAATGCCTTTCGGGTATTATCAAGGTTGTATAATTTAGAATTGCCTATTGATGCGCCAACTTCAAGAAAAGTGTACCGATCATTGGCCATTGAACTTATGCGGCACGCAAAAGCCGATTTGTTTAATCAGGCTATTATGGAGTTGGGAGCCACCATTTGCAAACCAAATCCAAAATGCGAAATATGCCCTGTGTTCGATTGTTGTGAAGCCCGCGCCATGGGTAATGCCCATAAATTGCCCTTTAAGAGTCCTCCTAAACCAAAAAAAGAATTGACAATCAGGTTTGCATTGGTTTTGAACGAAGATGGACAAGTTTTTGTAAAACGCCGGCCTTCAAAAGGCATTTGGTCTAATTTATATGAATTTCCAAATTGGCTTGAAAATTATAAAGAACAGGCTTTGTTTGAAATAGAACATGTTCTTACCCATCGAAAATTACACATTCAAGTGGCTTTTGTAACTGGTTATGCGACCGAGATACAAGATTGCATCTCAGTTCGGCCTACAGATTTGATAAATTATGGTTTCCCTGTTCCGTTGTTAAGGGCGTTAAAGCACTATGGTTTATATCCTTAAAACGGCATAACCTATAATACAAACAGCTTCACCATTCCATTATCTTTGCGTCATGCCCGGAACACTGAATAAGGTACTGCTGATTGGTTATTTGGGTCAAGATCCAGAAATTCACCATTACGAACATTTAAAGTTGGTGCGCTTTAATTTGGCTACCGCTGATGTGTTCGTTAACAGAGAAGGCAAAAAAGTGGAACAAACAGAATGGCACCGCATTGTAGTGAGCCAAAAAGAACTGGCCAATTTTTGCGAACAATATCTGTTTAAAGGCAATCAGGTTTATGTTGAAGGACGTTTGCAGTATCGATTTTGGATGGATAATAAAGGTATGCAAAGACAAAGCGTTCAAATTGTTGCAAATCAGTTAAGCTTACTCAATAAATCTGAAACCGCAGTAGAGGGCTCTACTCGATTGCTCGATAACCAAGGGGCATTTGGCCAAGGGACCAATAATCATTCCCCCATTTAGGTTTAACCAATTTACTAACCTTGGACCCCGACCCTTCTATTAGCGTTGACTTTTCGATAGAACTTCTGCTTACAAGCCTCCCAGTGATGCTTGTACTTTTAGCACTCATATTGGCTTCTGCCCTTATTTCCGGATCGGAAGTGGCATTCTTTTCTCTCCAAGCATCCGATTTGGCTGAAATGGAAGACGAAAAACACAGCCGAGATAAGGCTGTACTGGAGCTTTTAGATGCGCCTAAAAAATTATTAGCAACAATTTTAATTGTTAACAATTTAGTGAATATTGGTATTGTAATCATTAGCTCTTATCTCATTGGGGTTCATGTTGATTTTGGGGGTAATTCTTTGGCTGAATTCATAGTTCAAGTAGTGGGAATCACCTTTCTTTTATTGCTTTTTGGAGAGGTACTACCTAAAGTTTACGCAAGCCGAAATTCATTAAGCTTTAGCCGGCGAATGGTTCCCTTTATTTCTGTTGTAACCTGGTTTTTTTCGCCCATTAGCATCCTAATGGTAAAAAGTGGTTCTTTCTTTGACGGCAGATTTAAACCTGTTAAAGGCCGAAATCTCTCGTTAGACGATTTATCACAAGCCCTCGAAATAACACATGAGCCTATTAGCGATGGTGATGAACAGAAACTATTGGAAGGCATTGTAAAGTTTGGTAACACGGCAGTTAAGCAAATTATGACCCCTCGAATTGATGTAGTGGCTTTAGAATCTCAGGCCTCGTTTGATGTTGTTCTGGAGTGCATTCGAGATTCTGGGTATTCGCGAATTCCTGTCTTCAATGACACTTTTGATCAAATGACAGGAATTTTGCACATTAAAGATTTACTACCTCATGTTGATGCTCAGAACGACTTTGATTGGAAAGCCCTCCTTCGCAAACCTTTCTTCGTGCCTGAACTCAAAAAAATAGACGATTTGCTTCAAGAATTCAGAACTAAACGAAGCCACATGGCCATTGTCGTAGATGAATTCGGAGGGACTTCCGGTATTGTCACACTAGAAGATGTAATCGAAGAAATTGTAGGAGACATATCTGATGAGTTCGACGACGACCAAGTGGCTTACAGTAAATTAGATGACTATAATTATGTTTTCGAAGGCAAAACTTCGCTTAAAGACTTTTATAAAATATTGGAAATAGATGAAAACACTTTTGAAGAGGCAAAAGGTGAAGCAGAAACATTAGCTGGATTCATCATTGAATTAAGTGGTAAACTACCCGATTTAAATGATATTGTTGACTTTAATAAATACCGGTTCACAGTAGAAGCATTAGATAAACGACGAATCCAAAGGGTAAAAGTAAGTATAAGCCCTGATGCGCCCTATTTACTTGCAGATGATTAGAAAACTTTATCCCATTTTATTCTTTCTAGCTTGCCAAAATTCTGAGGAGCCTCTGCCCTATGGACATTTACGGATTGGATTGCCAAAAAAAGAATACACACCGTTTTTACAGAATTGTCCATTTGGATTCTACAAGAATACCCAAGCAGAATGGGAAGACAAAGGAAATTGCTGGGGAGATATTTACTACCCGGTAATAAAAGCGCGCATACAGCTTACATACAAAACCACCGATACCTCTATAGAGCATTTGTTAAAAGAGGCTCAAGATTTGGCCTACCAGCACAGTGTGAAGGCAGATGGAATTTCAGAAAAGCAATTTGAAAATATAGAAAATAGGGTTTTCGGAATGGTTTACAAAATGCATGGACAAACAGCCAGTAACACTCAGTTTTACTTAACCGATAGTAATCAACATTTTGTGAGAGGGGCAGTTTATTTTTTCGCATCGCCAAATCCGGACAGCTTAAAACCGGTCGACGAATTCATGTTTCAAGAAGTAATAAGGTTGGTTGAAAGCTTTTATTGGAAATAGAATTCAGCGGTTCATTCGATTTAAAAACAAATAATAAGAATCAAAAAAGAACAATTTTATCCCTTGCCAAATTAGCCCAAAACCCAAGCCAATTGTGACTTCTTTCGGAGCAAAAGACATAACAAAAACACCGGAGCCAAAATAAGCCACGTCTAAGAAGACATTTGATATTAGCATGTAAACTGTATGCTTCTTAACCGATTGAAAATTTGAAGAATCTTGGAGTAACTTTTTTTTCTTTATATGACTTTGAAGCCAAACTGTCACCAAAAAATTCGCTAAACACCAAACAGCAGTCATCAAAAGAAAACATTTCACACTGATACTTAGATCTAAAAACAGAAGTAAAACAATAAATAGAAGTTCTAAAACAACAATTCTTCGAAGCCAATCAATTTGCTCATGGATGAGCTCAAAAAGTCGCAGGCTTTTATTCATAAAAAAAGCCGGCTTTTCAGACCGGCTTTTAAATTGGAATTTTAAATACCCAAGCCAATCCGGCGGAAGCCTGTTAACTTCAGGCCTTTCTCTACTGTTTCAAGATACTTATTAACCGACAATTTGTTGTCTTTAATAAATTCTTGTTCTTCTAAAGTATTTTCTTTAAAGAACTTGCTTAACCGACCAATAGCAATTTTCTCTAGCATGTCTTCAGGTTTGCCTTCGTTGCGCGCCAACTCTTTAGCAATTTCTATTTCGCGCTCTATTATTTCTTGACTAACTTCATCTTTGTTCAAGGCAACAGGATTCATGGCAGCAGCTTGCATGGCCACATTTTTACCTGCTTCTTCGGCTTTCGCACTGAGTCCAACTAAAGTCGCCAGTTTATTGCCTGAATGGATATAAAAAGCCACAAAAGGAGCAGAAAGAACCTCGAAAGCAGAGATTTCAATTTTCTCACCTATTACTCCAGTTTGTTCTACCAATTTGTCGCTAACACTTAAACCGCTTTCAAATGGCAGAGATAAAAATTCTTCCAATGAATTAACATCGTGTTGAATAGCAATGTCAAGAAAGCGATTTGCCAAGCTAACATAGCCTTCATTTTTGGCTACGAAGTCCGTTTCACAATTTAGGCTCACAATATAACCTTTAGTTTGGTTGGAATTGGTTCCAGCCAAAACAGCGCCTTCACTGGCCTCTCTGTCGGCTCGTTTAGCCGCCACCTTTTGGCCTTGTTTACGCAAATACTCAATGGCTTTGTCAAAGTCGCCCTCCGCTTCGGTAAGAGCTTTTTTGCAATCCATCATTCCGGCTCCGGTCATTTTACGGAGCTTGTTCACATCAGCAGCTGTGATAGTTGACATATGACTTTTTTTGGGTTTGTGTTAAATGAAAACAGGGGTAAAATTCTGAGAATAAACCCCTGCTTTGGAATAGGTAAGATTAACTTTAGGTTAATATCTTTAGATGTCGTCTTGACCAACTTGAGCGGCCTTTTTCGCTAACTTCTCGCGACCTGGCTTTTCCTTATCTTCTTTGCGATCGCTTAATCCTTCTATAATGGCAGAACTTATGTACTCCATAAGTACAGCTATCGATTTTGAAGCGTCATCATTGCCCGGAATAACATAATCTACCTCATGCGGATTTGAATTGGTATCCACAATGGCAAAAGTTGGTATGCCTAGCTTTTGAGCTTCTGCAATGGCAATATGTTCGCGCTTTATATCCACCACAAACAAAGCAGCAGGCAAACGGGTCATGTCTGAAATTGAGCCTAAGTTCTTTTCTAACTTAGCCCGTTGACGATCAACTTGCAGACGCTCGCGTTTTGAGAGGGTATCAAATGTACCGTCTTGCTTCATTTTGTCAATGCCTGCCATTTTCTTAACCGCTTTACGAATGGTAACGAAATTGGTTAACATACCACCTGGCCAGCGCTCTACTATATAAGGCATATTTAACTTCGAGGCATATTCAGCCACAATTTCTTTGGCTTGTTTCTTAGTTGCGACAAAAAGTATTTTTTTTCCTTGAGCCGACATTTTTTTTAGAGCTTCACAAGTTTGCTCAAGCTTCGCAGCTGTTTTGTGCAAGTCGATAATGTGAATGCCATTGCGCTCCATAAAAATATAGGGAGCCATGTTCGGATGCCATTTACGTGTAAGGTGACCATAATGCACCCCAGCATCCAACAAAGTTTTGATTTCTATTTTAGACATGTTTTTTGTTTACGTTCTCTATAAAGCAATTTTCAGGTAGCCTGTTCAAGAGTCCTGAAAATTTGGATACTAAACTCAAATTAACGCTTAGAGAATTGGAATCTCTTACGGGCCTTTTTCTGACCAAATTTCTTTCTCTCAACCATTCGTGGATCACGTGTTAAAAAGCCTTCAGGCTTTAATAAACTACGATTCTCTGGATTCTCTTCACAAAGAGCGCGTGAAAGGCCCATACGAATAGCCTCAGCTTGACCAGTTGAACCACCACCTTCTACATTAATTTTGATGGTATACTTATCCAATAACTCTAAAACACGCAAAGGTTGTTCTACTTTGTAGTGTAAGGTAGAAGTTGAGAAATACTCCTTATAATCACGGTTATTTACTGTAATCGAAGGCCCATTCTTATCTGCAGGCTTCATGTATACACGCGCTACAGCAGTTTTGCGTCTTCCCAAGCTGTGAATAACACTCATGTTTTAATTAGTTGAATTCGTTAATATTTATCGTTGTAGGTTGCTGAGCTTCGTGCTTATGTGCACCACCTTCGTAAACATAAAGGTTTCGAAACATATCACGACCCAGGCGGTTCTTTGGCAACATGCCTTTAACAGAAGCTTCAATTAATCTAATTGGGCTTTTGCTGAATAACTGTGCACTTGAAATGCGTTTTTGACCACCAGGATATCCAGTGTGACTGATATACTCTTTATCATCCCACTTCTTACCTGTCAACTGAACTTTCGAAGCATTCAATACTATCACATTATCTCCGCAATCAACATGCGGGGTAAATGAGGTTTTGTGCTTTCCACGTAGCAATTTAGCCACTTTCGAAGCCAATCTTCCAAGTGATTGACCTTCTGCATCAACCACTACCCATTTTTTATCTACGGTGGCATCGTTGGCTGATACCGTCTTATAACTTAGCGTGTCCACTATCTAATTCTTTGGTTATGATATGCCTGCGCAAATTCGGGCTGCGAAAGTACAATTATTTTTGATAAAACAATAGGGCTTGTATTAATTTTTCCAATGATGGTTAAAGTGGAGCAAAAAAATTTTGTTTCTTCGAAGCCCAAAGCAATTGCACAATATCTATTCTGAAATTGCTCTTAAAAACACAAAAACAAAGAAAATGTTACGTTATTTTATTGCCTACCTGGCTCTGCTACCCCTTTCTACTTTCGCCCAAAGCCGAGGCCAACAGCCCCACAAATGTGGCTTTGAACTTGCCAAAGAAGCCGCCATTCAAAAACATCCTGAATTGCTGAAAGCCTATGAACAAGTGGATTCTCTTTTATCCGCAAACGCATCTACAACAACACAAAAATCAGCTATGGTTTTACATACCATACCCGTTGTAGTACATATTATATATGCAGATCAAAGTGACAATATTAGCCGCGAACAAGTACTAAATGCTTTAAGAGTAATTAATGAAGATTACAGAAGGCAAAATCAAGATGCTTCCAACCTCCGTCCAATTTTTCAATCTGTTGCGAGCGACCCAGAAGTAGAGTTTAAGTTGGCAACCATAGATCCTAATGGAAATTGTACCAGTGGAATCAACCGCATTCAAAGCAATTGGAGTATTAACGCTAACGACAATGTGAAAAGCTTAATCTCTTGGGATAATAGAAAATACCTTAATATCTGGGTAGTACGCGATATCCGTTTAAGTGGAGTATCTAATGTTTTGGGTTATGCTTATTTCCCGGTTCCTAATCAAAGCCCAACTTTAGATGGCATTGTAATACGTCACGACCAAATGGGTACAATAGGCACAGGAACTACCGACGGGCGAACCTTGACCCATGAAGTTGGACATTACTTGAGCTTATACCACCCTTTTCAAGGAGGATGTTCAGGCAGTGGCGATTTTGTTTCAGATACCCCTCCTGTTTTTGAAGAACTTTTCGGCTGCCCAACAGGAAGTAATACCTGTAACAACGACAGTCCGGATTTACCTGATATGATTGAAAACTATATGGATTATACCGATTGTCAAAACACCTTTACAATCGGGCAAAAAGGGCGTATAAAATCGGTATTAGCCGATTTGCAACTTAGAGGTGATGTATCAGCTCCTTCTAATTTGTCGGCTACAGGAGTAGTTGGCCTTGTTTGCAAACCAAAAGCCTTTTTTATTTCCGATAAACGAGAATTATGCAAAGGTGAAAGTGTTCAGTTTTTCGAAAGGGTTATTGGCGGAAATTTCTCTTCGCTTAATTGGCAGTTTCCAGGAGGCACACCTTCTAACAGCAACCTAGAAAACCCTAGTGTGGTTTACAATACACCAGGTGTTTACTCTGTTAGCCTTACAGCTTTGAACCCAAATCAAAACCACGATACCACCCTTTCTTTTTATATCAAAGTAAAAGATGGTCAAGCTGCACAAGTGCCAATTTTAAGTGAGGATTTTGAAACCCAATCTGTTCCAGGAAACCTTTGGGCCTCAGAAAGTGTGAATGATTATGATGCCTTTAACAGTGTTTCGGGCATTGGACGATTAAGTAATCGGTCAGTGGTTCTAAATAACTATTATGCCACCAAAGGACAAACAGATTTCCTCTACAGCCCAAGCCTTGATTTGCGCTTCTACACCAATGTAAACTTATCTTTTTATACCGCTTTTGCAAGAACCGCTGCTACTGGTAATTCCGATGCCATGCGTCTATCTATAAGTACCGACTGCGGTCAAAACTGGTCACTTATCCGCTTGTTTAATGTTGTCAATTTAAGCGGAGGGAAAACCCAAAACACAGCTTTTATTCCAAACGCTGAAAGCGATTGGATAAAATCAGACATCAATTTAAATGCTTATGCCGGTCAAAGTAATCCCGTTCAAATTCGATGGGAGTTTATTTCGGGTAATGGCAATAATATTCATCTAGACGACATCATGATTACAGGTAGCTTAAACACCGATTTGCTGCAAAACGAATCAACTGTTAAAGCGTGGCCAAATCCAAGTCAAGGCCATTTTGTAATACAAACCAACGAGAACTTAAATTCAGATTTAAGTAAATGGAAATTGTTTGACGCTAGAGGAAGGCAGGTGCGCTTTCACATTGAAGAAAGTAACCAAAACGAATTCGAATTGGTTATGGGCACTGAATTGCCCAATGGCGTTTACACCTTACAAATTGCACATAATACATCTGTAAAAAATATAAGATTGGTCCTAATGCGTTAACGCTCTGGCAAAAGTCTGGTAATTCGTTCGTTTTGTGAAGCCATGAATAAAGGGTCTTGTTTTAGCAACCGGCATAAGAGTTTATAAAGTTCTGGTTCAGAATCTTTGAGTTCTCGGGGTGCTTCGAAGAACCATTCAACTCCACAAGCGAAGAATTCATGCAAATTGGTGCCTGCATAAGGCCTAAGTGCTGTCAACCCATTTTTAATGTCGGCCCTTCGTTGATTAAACAGTTTTTCAAGTTTACCTAACAATCGGCCTGAAATAAAATCATACTCTCGGTTTTCGATGCTGTTTTCCAGTTTTATGGCATGTGCAAACTCATGCAAACCAAGGTTTTTGCCATCATATGGGTTTTCTATACCTTTTTGAAAATGTGCCCATGAAAGCACGATTAATCCCATTTGATTAACTTCCCCTTGATGCATTTTTCGGGTTATTTTATTGTAATAAGCATCATCATAAATAAGAATTCTATTAAAATGCATCAGTTTTAAAGCAGGCAATCCCAAACTTATTTGAACGACAATGGCGCCAATTTCGATTTGCATTTCGCGAGTAACTTCTGAAATTATCCGGCTGCGGATGATGAATTTTTTATCATGGATGAAAAATAACAAACGCTTTTCAAATTCAATTTTAAGAAGATAACCAAGAAATCTGTAATAAGGGAATTTGGAAGTAAGTAAGGCTTTTTCTCCTGGACTAAGCCCTGTTTTGTGTAATAAATTGAAGCTATTGAAACGAACCTTATACCATTGTTGCTTCAGATAGAACCTAATGAATCCAATAAAGGTTCCCAACAAAGCAGATGCCGCAATGTTAAAAAAAATGGCCATTAAAGCGCGGGTATTAATCTTTCTAAAGACATGCCACGGCTGCCCTTCAATAGGATAAATCGATTTGTAAGGGCTTGGCTCATTAAAAATTTCAATGCCTCATCTGTTTGGCTAAAGTTTCTTACAAAATCGGGGAAATCTGTTTTTGAAAATGCTTTTCCAACCAATAACACCTCTTCTATTCCTAATTTAACACATAAATCAATCATCCGTTGGTGTTCAATATGTTCAAATTCTCCAAGCTCGAACATATCGCCTAATATAGCCAAACGTTTGCCCTCGTATAAAGCAAAGTTCTTCAAAGCGGCTTCCAAACTACTGGGATTTGAATTGTAGCAATCCACTATCACTTTATTGCGTTCTGTTTGCCTGAACTCTGACCGTTGATTGCCTGGAACATAATTTTTTAATGCGCTTTCAATAAGCGTTTCAGATATATTGAAGTGTAATCCCAATGTAAAAGCCGCCGCCACGTTGCTGAAATTGTAAGAACCTATCAAGTTAAGTTCGGTTTTTCGACCATTGTGAGATATAACAAAAGGGCTTTCGCTCTCCAATTTAAACTGGTAGGGCAAGGGTAGTTTTTGACCAAAAAGCACACGATTCAGGCCTATACTTTGTCTTAGTTGGATGGCATCATCTGCATTAACCAAGCATAATTTCTGACTGTCTCGTAAAAAATAGTATAATTCACTTTTCCCCCTAATAACCCCCTCAGGCCCTCCAAAACCCTCTAAATGAGCCAGTCCAAAATTTGTAACATAACCAATATCCGGCTGAGCAATAGACGAAAGGAAAGAGATTTCACCTTGGGCATTCGCACCCATTTCAATAATCGCCATCTGATGATGTGGCTTAATTGCCAACAAGCTCAATGGAACACCAATGTGATTATTCAGATTGCCTTGAGTAGCCAGAACATTAAAAGCGCTGCTCAAAACTTCACGCATCAATTCTTTAGTGGTGGTTTTCCCGTTGCTCCCTGTAAGACCAATAACAGGGATTCGAAGTTGCTGCCTATGATATCGGGCTAATTCCTGCAATGCCTGCAAACCATTAACAACTCTATGAACTCTGTTATCCTTCCATTCAGGTACCTCTTCATCAACAACTACCAGAGCTGCGCCTCTATCTAAGACCTCAGAAACAAAGGCATTGGCATTGTAGCGTTCGCCTTTTATAGCCCAAAAAGCATCACCCTCTTGTACCTTTCGGGAATCTATTTGTAGGTTGTTGCAACCTATGAAGCGGCCGTAAAGTTCCTTCATAAAAAATCCGTTCAATAAGTTTTGGCCAAACTTACTGAACGGAATGTTAGAAAAAACAAATGTCTAGATAGCCATAATTTCGCTTTCTTTTTTCTCGAGAACCACATCAACTCTTTTTGTATAGCCATCGGTAATCTTCTGAACTTCTGTTTCAGCATCCTTAACCAAATCTTCAGAAAGACCATCTTTACCTAATTTTCTGATTTCTTCCATGGCTTCTTTACGGGCATTTCGTATGCCCACCCTAGCATCTTCTGCTTCCGCCTTTGATCTTCTTACCAAATCTTTTCTACGGTCTTCGGTTAATGGCGGTATGTTGATCATTATTTGATCCCCATTATTCATAGGATTAAAACCCAAATTTGCCGCCAAAATAGCCTTTTCGTTTTCAGAAATCATCTTTTTTTCCCATGGCTGAACAGCGAGTGTGCGGGCGTCGGGGGTTGAAATGTTGGATACCTGACTTAACGGAGTAAGAGCTCCATAATATTCAACCTTAATGCCTTCCAGCATACTGGGGTTAGCCCTTCCGGCTCGAATTTTAACTAGTTCTTTTTCCATATGCAGAATGGCCTTTTCCATCTGCTCTTTAGCGGTATCGAATACCAAATCAAGTTCTTCATTCATAATTTAAGATGTTAATGGTTCACCAAAGTGCCCACTTTTTCACCCAATACCACTTTCTTTAAATTGCCTGGAGCGTTCATATCGAAAACCAAAATGGGCAAGCTGTTCTCACGGCTCAATGTAAAAGCTGTCATATCCATCACATTTAAGCCCTTAGAAATTACTTCATCGAAAGTAATAGTGTCATATTTAACCGCAGTAGCATCTTTCTCAGGGTCTGCGGTATAAATGCCATCAACCCGCGTGCCTTTTAAAATAACGTCGGCATCTATTTCAATAGCTCTCAAAGTGGCCGCAGTATCGGTAGTGAAATATGGGTTGCCGGTTCCGGCACCAAAAATAACCACCCTACCCTTTTCAAGATGACGCATAGCCCTTCTGCGAATAAAAGGCTCTGCAATTTTATTCATTTCAATTGCAGAAAGTAGGCGGGTTTTGATTCCAATTTCTTCTAAGGCCGATTGAAGCGCCAATCCATTTATCATGGTAGCCAACATCCCCATATGATCTGCTTGTACTCGATCCATCCCTTTACTGGCGCCTTGAACACCTCTGAAAATGTTTCCACCACCAATTACGATTGCCATCTCTACGCCCTCATCTACCACGGTTTTGATTTCTTTGGCGTATTCAATTAAGCGATTGCCATCAATACCGTATTGTTGATCGCCCATCAGGGCCTCGCCGCTGAGCTTTAGTAGAATGCGTTTGTACTTCATGGGGTAAAATTTGTGTGGCGAAAATAGAAAATGCGAACGTGGTTTAACCTTCAAATCTCACACTTAAAGTAAACCTTCTGGGTGCTTCCAATTTGGCTGGCCTGCTCATAACTTCTCGGTTGGTCGCATTTTCAACTAAAAACCCAATTTGCCAATGTGTATTAAGTCTGTAAAACAGTCTGGTATCAAAAATCCAATCGGGCCTGTTTAATCGCTGACGTGCCTCAAATATGCCATTTCCGGGTAAAATAAAGTTTAGCTGAGGGTTCTCAAAAATAGCATCAACATTCTGCATATAATTATTTCCTCTGGTACTGGAACCGAATATAAATCTCTTCCAATCCACTTCAATATCAAATCGATAAAGCTGAGTGTATCGATATTTTAAACGGTTATTAACTGAATTTGAAGAAGTACCTTCATAGGTTAAAGCATTGCCCTGTGCGTCGGTTATAAAGACTTGTTGTGGTTCTAAAATCACAGGATTTGAAAAATTCGCACCGCCCAATACCCGAATTCCTATTTCGCCCAATTTACCCTCAGCTCCTATTTCCAGTTCAACACCACTAACCCTGGATGCACCAATGTTAACCGACTTGAAACCTAAGCCCAAAGGGTTTTGGGGTATACTTCCCCAAACAGCAAACGAAAACTCCATCATCTGATCATAATGCATCAAATAAGCCGAAACATCGGCATACGCATTAACCTTGGAATTCTTTACAACCTGTCTGAGGCCCATTTCAGCAGAGTAACCTTTTTCTGGTTTTAGTTCCGAATTCGGGTAAACATATAAAGCACCTATATTCGTGGAAGTATACAATTCGGCCATACTTGGAAACCTAAATCCCTGTCCAAAAGACCCTCTCACATAAGTAGATTGGCTTAAAGCTTGATTTAAACCAAAACGCAATACAGGTTGACTGTATTCTAATTTATTGACTTCTGCGTATTCCCATCTTCCACCTAAAGAAGCACTTCCATTTCGCCATTTGAAATCATATTGAGCAAAGGCTGAAGCATTGCCTGACGTATGAAATCCTCCGAAAATAACAGACTCACTTGCTCCCCAATTACCATACAAACCCATAGTCAACACACTTCTATTGCTAAAAAACTGCTGATTTTGATATTGTAACTGACTTTGAACTGAAGAATTGTCAAAAACAGTGGTAAGATTTCTAGACTGGTTTTCTACCCGCATAAACCGCCCTTGTAACACATGAAGATTTCGACCATGACGGTATTTTACCTTGGGGTCGATAAAAAAATCTGTTCCCTTGTTTCGATTAACGCTGCGATTTAAAGCGATATAGGCCGAATCTTGCCCATTCCAAAGTAAACTCTCACCATTTTCGCTGTAAACTGCGCCAGCTGATATACCAAACTCCAAATTTTTTATTTTACTGGAAAGCCGGGTCCACTGAGCAAAAAGCCTTGCTTTATCGTCATTTTCCTTCCATTTATACCCCTGATCCAATTGCGCCAGGCCACTTAAAACTATACTGCTATTTCCTTTTTTTTCGCTGTGCATGAAGCGCACTCCTAATCGGTTCTGTTCGGCTCCCCACCATTTTAACTCAGGCCTTGGAGTCGAATTGTAAAAAGAATGAAAAAGGCTGATATGTGTTTTAGGTGTACTTCCAGGTTGAATGGTTGAAAGCTGAATGGTACCGTTTAGTGCTGCGGTGCCAAAAAGTGCCGAAGATGCTCCTTTTAAAATTTCAAACTGACCCATCGCTTCTAATGGAAGCAAGCTCCATTGAACTTGCCCTGCGTCGGGAGAAACCAACGGCAATCCATCCAGCAATACTTGAACTCGGCTTCCAGCTCCGTAGCTCCATCCACTTCCGCTTCTAATATTAATTTGCCCGTCTGTTAAATGCACCCCAGGTGTTTGTTCAAGTAAGCGCTCCGCATCAGTAGCATTTTTATTCTCAGACAAATAAGGCTTTAAAACACTTAACGACAAGGTTGTTTCTTCTTGTTTTTGTTGATACTTTGAAGCCGTAATTACTACAGTTTGGAGTTCTGTTTTAACAGCTTTTAGTTCAATTTTAAAGTATAAACTATCCGAAGTTAGGCTCTTAATGATTTCTTTTTCATGTGAACTGTACCCCAAGGCCGATACCAAAATTCTTGTATTACTTAAAGTAACGGTTTTCTCTAAATCGAACAAAAAATGTCCTTGTTCATCGGTTATGGTCTTCAATCCAATGGGCAGTAATTGAACAGATGCCCCAGGTACGGGTTGACTATCATCATTAGATCGAACTTCGCCAATAATTGTAACCATTTCCTGAGCCTCCATGTAGAAAGGCATCCAAATCAAAGAACCGATAAACATCAAAATATATAAACGCTTCATAATTCGTGTTAGATAGTTTGAACCGCTAACAAATTTCCTTGTCACCATATTGCAATTCCTGAGCCTTTAAAACAACATTACAATAAAAAACATAATCAATACAATTCAAAGTGCTATTTTATAATACTTTCGCGTCAATAAAAAAATTTTAAGCTTGTTGGAAACTTTAAATAAAGTCGGCACAATTTTTAGTGTTTTTGTAGCGGGTCAAAATCCACCTAACAAAACTTTTAACCTAAAACCAATGAAAAACCAAATTGTACTATTGGGCGCTTTCGTTATGGCATTAAGCCAACAGGCCTATTCTCAGAAAAATGTTGAACGGCCAGAAGGTCAAACAACCACAGGACAGGCTCTTCAATCGGAAGGCCGAGTATTAAAAAGAACTGTGGCCATTGCGCGGTTTACCAACGAAACAACTTATGCCAAAGGCATTTTTTATCAAAAAGAAAACGACCCGATTGCCAATCAAGCACTCGACATTTTGTCTACCAAATTGGCTTCAAGTGGTAAATTTATTTTATTAGAAAGGGGCGAAATAGATAAAATAATGGAAGAAGCAGCCGGTTCAGATTATTCTAAAGTGGCTGCCGATTATGTAATTGTAGGTTCGGTAACCGAATTTGGAAGAAAAAATCAAGGCGATGTAAAGGTCTTTTCTAAATCAAAAACCCAAACGGTTCAGGCCGGTGTAAGCCTCCGATTAATTGATGTCTCCACAGGGCAAATCATTTATTCTGAAGAAGGAAAAGGTGAAGCAGAAGTTTCAACCAAAACCGTAATGGGTCTAGGCAGCAATGCCGATTTCGATGCTTCACTTAGCGACAAAGCTATATCGGCTGCTATGTCAAAGTTGGTAGAAAACATCATCAACAATTGCATGGAACGCCCTTGGACAAGCGCATTTTTATCCTTCGATCAAGATGCTATTTTAATGGCCGGGGGTGCATCACAAGGCATCAAAGCCGGCGATGTTTTTGATGTTTATGAAAGAGGGAAAAAAGTAAAAAACCCTCAAACAGGTATGATGGTTGAATTGCCCGGTAAAAAAGTAGCCCAAGTTGAAGTAATTATGACCGATGGCACCGAACCCAACGAATACGCCATACTCAGCATGCGCAATGGCGAAGTGGACCCTGCCCAATTAGAAAAATACACCATAAAAGAAGCTAAATAATGAGAAAAATAGTCACCCTAATAAGCCTTGTTTTTCTATACGCAGCAGGAATCAGCTGTACAGCCGTGCGTGAATCGGCCCAAGGACGTGAAAACGAATCTTACCTGGAATTTGTTGGCCCTAGCAATAAATACAAGGACGGTTTGACTGTTCAGGTAGATGATAACACCCCCTTTAATGCACTAGTTAATAAAGAAGGCTCAAGAGGCCCAAAAAGAAAATTGTATGCCATTAGCCCTGGTCGTCACTTGATTCAAGTAAGCTTCAATGGTCAACTTCTTTATAAACAAGAAATTTTCCTATCTGCTCAAGAAACACGCAAAATAAATATTCAATGAGAAAAATATTCTCAGCCATTGTAGGGGCCTTATTATTCTTATCCTCTTGCAATGCACCTAAGCCTTTATATCAATGGCACGATTACAGTGAAGCCCTATATGATTATACCCGCGATCAAGACGAAAAAAGCAAGAAAGATTTATATAAAGCACTAAATGAGGTAATTCGAGACCAAAAAAAGGGCTTGCTTAAAACGGTACCTCCAGGCGTTTATGCCGATTATGGATATCTGCTTATGATGGACGGGGATTACGATAAAGCCATGAAAATGTTTGAAAAAGAGCTGGATTTGTATCCGGAATCTGCCATTTTAATGGAAAATATTTTAAAAAGGCTAGAAAAACAGGCGGAGTCCGAAGATTCTGAATCTACCGACAGCAAAAAGAAATCTGTAAAAAGCAAAAAATCAAATTCCAAAAAAAACGATGAAAAAAAGAAATCACGCACAGGTCGTTAAACCATTGGTGCTTGTTGGAATTGTACTCCTATTAGGTGCCTGCAAATCCCAAATGACAACAAAGCAAAACGCATACGGTGCCTATTACGATGTAAAGCCTTCTGCTGTTGTCATTATGCCTCCCATCAATAGAACCACAAATGTTGATGCCAAAGCATATCTGCAAACGGTGGTAGGGCGTCCCTTTGCCGATTTAGGTTACTATGTAGTGCCACCTATGTTGTCATTCGAAATGATGAAACAAGAAAGTGCATATGACGCCGAGCTTTTTATAAACGCCAATTTGACCAAATTCCAAGAAATATTCGGAGCCGATATGGCGGTATTCACCATCATTCATACTTGGGAAAAATCATACCTCGCTAACAGTATTCAAATTGATGCAGAGTTCATTGTAAAATACATTCCCACCAACGAAATTATCTTCGAACGAAGAGGGGTAATGACTTACGACACTAGGTCCAATGTTCAGCTCGGCGGCGTTGTAGGTATGGCTGTTGACGCGGTGGCCACAGCCACTGCAAAGTATGTCGATCCCAGCGTTTTCTTGGCTTATGAAGCCTTAAAGTATATGCCAAGGGGCCAATACAGCACATTTCACATGAAAGACATGGAAGATAAAATCTGGACCCAAGACTTTAAGTTCAGTTACCAAAAAGGTCGTTATTGAAGTTAAAACTAACAATTACTTACATAAAGCCGCTTGTAGAGAAGCGGCTTTTTTAATGCCCTCAACTATCAGAAACTTCCGCAGAACCACTTCTTTCTATTTCCCAAAATCCATTCTCTTTTTCTCTCAAGTTGTAAACAGAAGCCTTATTCTCATTTTCAACTACCACCTCCAACTCCGTGTAACCTAACGCCTTTAATAGCTCGATGTGAATCATATTTGTACGAGTTTGCCATAACCAATCAAGTATTTCCTGATTCTTTTGACATTGTGACTTTTGGCTATTCATATGCCCTCTAAAGCGTTTCTTGCGGTTGTGATACGCCACCCGGCAATACTCATCGCAAAAACGTTGGTCTATTCTACCTCTTAATACAGAGCCACACTCTTGGCATAATCTGTCTTTACTGCTGGAATCGGACCTCATAAGTTTAAACGTTTTTATACGAATAAACGTACAAATTATAGTTGATAGATCATACTTTTGAATTGAAAATAATACACACAAAAATGAGCACAATGCGCAACCAAGTCATGCTAATAGGCAATTTGGGATCAGACCCCGAAATCAAAGAATTTGGCGACAACGGCAAACTTGCAAAAGTTTCGCTTGCTACCAACGAAACTTACAAAAACCAAAAAGGCGAAAAAGTAACCGAAACCCAATGGCATAATCTAGTGGCTTGGGGCAGAACTGCTGAACTCTTTCAAAAATATGTGACCAAAGGCCAACAAATTGCCATTAGCGGTAAACTCGTAAACCGATCCTTCGAAAAAGACGGTCAAACCCGCTATGTTACCGAAGTGGTAGTAAATGACTTATTATTACTGGGATCTAAAGACTAGAAACCAAACTTTTATTTGAATTCTCAAGAGGGTTTTCGTCGTTCTTTCTTTTGTCATTATTGCCATTGAAACACCTCTGCATGATATGGATATTCAAATCTAAAAGTCTTCAACTTTTTACCAAGTAAAATAAGCCATTAGGCTCTGCATCTGTTAATTCAGGTTCAGAGCCTTTCTTAGTACATATCAAAAGTGATTTATTTACAAAAGCATTTAAAACAAATAATTCTGCTTCATTTGCATAAATTACCACACTTCCTTATTCACCATTAGAAGTACCAACATCTTTGAAAAATACCAGGCTATAGAAGCGTCTAACCAAATTCCCTAAAGAATGTAGATTTTATGCGCATCTTGCGGGTTTCATCTATATTTTTAATAAATCAAGAAATTCACCACTTTGGCACAATTCATGCTGTAATAATCGCAGAATTTGCCGCTTTCTTGTTGGTTTAGGTGGCATTTGAAACCGTCTTACAACCTTTGTAAGGCGGTTTTTTTTAAAATAAAAAACCGCCTCCGTAGAGGCGGTTTGTCAAAAAACCAACAAAACAAGAAACACACTTACTTCAAACTCAAACGACGCGAAGTTTGTCCCTCAACACTTTTCACTTGCAAAATATACATTCCCGGACGAATACCTTCAAGATTCAAACGAGCTTCGTTACCATTTAAGCTCCATCTACGAACTTCTTTTCCAGTAATATCCATGAGAACCACACCTTCAAGCTCGCTATCGCTGCTTTTAACATTCACAAAACCTTGAGCAGGATTAGGATAAATCTCTATTCCACTTAAATCAACAGAAAACTCTTCCTCGCCCAAACCTGGTACATTCAACCCATTTTGTTTAAAAGCATAAGCAATACGTGGAACTATAAAGTCCATAACGGTATCAATGTAAGCCATGCTTTGGCTTTTTATATTTGGGTTAGTTTCGTTTACACCCAGTGGATCTGCCGGATCCCACCAATCCCAAGGATTACTATTCACGGCAAATGGCAATGCTGGGTTAGCCGGTGGAATATTAAAGGTGAGCAAATTATTGTAATTACCCACATTATGAACATTATTTCGGGCCTTAACAGAAAGAGCATCATTCCAGTTACCGTTTAAGTAAAAAGCATTGTTGCCCAATTCAAAAGACTCTTTTATAGCTACGTAGCTACCAACCACATCTACCACAGGGAAGAACTGACCACCTACAGGTACTTGCACCATGCCTCTGTAATAAGGCGCAAAAAAGTCGTAGCGACAATGTACACTAATCATTGGAGTTGCTCCGGCTTCTAACCAAGCCGAATCACCCAAAGCGCCACCCATATTTACTACCACGCTCACATCGTCTGGCAAACCAGGCGTATTTTGGTAGTTACGACCCGGTTGAGTAAGATCAATAGCAGGAAGACCTAAAGGGGTGGTTCCACCAGTTAAAGTCACTTTTCCACCATAACCATTCCAGTCACCAACAATGTTGGTATCAACATAAGGTGTTCCGGCCGAAACGCTTTGACCGAATATTCCAGTTCCACCTACTTCATATTTGAATTTATCAGGATCCACAATTTCGCTTAGCTTATCTAATGAAGCATAAGCCAATGTTATATAACCACCTGATCCCTGACCCACCAATGCGACATGCTGCATATCGGTTTCGAACGGATTGGCAGTAGCTTCCAAACCACGAAGGGCACGAACACAAGCCTTTACGTCTTGAACGGCATTATAAACAGCTAAAAGATTTGTGCCGCGACGCAAATCTAAATTAGTACTGTTAGCCAACCAACCCACACGATACGTAGCCGAAATGGTCACATAACCCATGCGTGCAAAACGTCGGCAAGCCTCAACTGCTGCACTGTCGGTTTTTTCCCCCATTGGAGATGCCAAACCTTTAGGTAAAAAACTTCCGGTGTGTAAATAAATGATGACCGGGCGCTCGCTTACTTGATCTACCGCCGGGTTGGGCATGTAAATATCCATAAATTGAGGAATAAGCTGCGGACCGCCCAAACTGGCAGGAACATACAGGCTAAAATTTATGCCGTAAACCTGGTCGCTCATAACTGTAATGTCTGCATCGCTGAATACCTCATCAAGGTATCGGGTTTGTGCCGTAAGCAAAGAGGCACTCAGGGCCAAAGCACCGAGCGATAGGGTAAACTTGTTCTTCATAGGCTGTTTTAGAATTTGGGCGTTAATGTACGCATAACACAGCAAGTAATAAACTTAAAATGCATCATAAACAACCGATAAATACGCCAACCGTCCTACCCTAGGCCCTCCATACACCTGAAAAACCTTGTTATTTAACAAATTAGATGCCCCTAACTTAAAAGTCGTATTCCATTTACTCACCTTTTTACTCACTTGAGCATCCAACATATCGTAGTCATCTATGGTGCCGGTAAACTGCGGACTGCCTTCAAACAAAAAGCCCTGAATCCACTTATAAGTAATATTAAATCCAATCTCTTTTACTTTCCCCATCTTCCAATCACGCGCCGAAAAGCTAATGTTATACTTGTGCTCGGGTGTATTAAATGCCGGAATAATGGGATCGTCGGTTTCTGTGTTCAACACATTCCAAGTATAATTACCGCTTAATGCATAATAATCTCCAAAGTAGTAATTCAATCCGGCCGAAAAACCCTGAGTGGTTACAGTGCTTTGAGCATTGGTAGCTATGCGGAAAGCTTCTGTACTGCTCAAACGATTGTCTGCGCCAGCATTCGGATCATCTTCAATTTTCAATGCCAAATTGTACCCGATAAAATCTGTATACCAACTAAAATAATAGTTAAGATCCAAGTAAATCTTATCAAACAAAGTGGTCCTATAACCTGCTTCCACCGTGCGAACTTGCTCCGGACGAACAGGATCAATATTATAATAGCCCCATTGCCAATTAGCCCTTTCGCTTACCCCTGCCCCTAAAAACGACTGAACTTCATCAACGCTTACCAACGAATCGTAACCATTTAAGTTCCCCAATAAGGTGGCACGGCCTACATTGTAAAACAAGTACTGATCTTGAAGCGTCGGATTGCGAATCGCTGATGAAACAGACAAACGCACTGTATTTTTTGAGTCTAACTCGTAAACCGCCGAAGCAGCTGGAGAAAATAGAAAATTAAAATTCTCATTTTTATCCAATCTTGCCGTAGCACTCAATTTCATTTTGTTATCCGCATATTTTTTCTCCCAACCTCCGTATATTCCAAACTCACTATTGCTAATACGTCGCCCGGCCGAATCACTAAAAATAGTTCCATCACTTACCGGCCTGTACATTCTGAAATTGCCACCAAGCCTAAACAAGCCCCAACGCATTTCATCAAATTTATATTCCCCTTGAACATGATAAAGCGCCGAACGGTCAATCAACTTAGTTCCTCCATCATTAGGAGAGCGGCTAATTATATGGGTCTTCAACGAATCAAACTCAGGCGTTCCGGGCGTTAACAAATCTCCCCCGTATCGCGCATCGGTAATTTGCCTGTTTTGATTATGCAAATCCTGAAAAAATGGCAAATTCGCCTGTACCAACGAATCTATAATACGATTGAATTCCTCAAATGGAGTGCCTGGCGCCGGATAACCCTCCAAGCTTCTTATTTGATTTAAATAATTCACCCAAAAACCACGATAATCCGAACCCCAAAGCCCCTGGTTGGGCACCACGCTTTCTTGCATCCTCAAGGCCGTGAAATAAGCATCGTAAGAATTCCCGGCATTCTCATTCGTTGCATAAGCCCGTACAAACCACTTATCTTTCTTTTCCAATTGTATCTTATTCTGAAAGAACAATATATCCTTTAAACTAAAACGATTGTCGCCCTGGTAAACCGTTGTTCCATTTCCAAAATTAAACCCATAACTCAACTCCAAATCAGGCCTAAACCTATAATGCAAGGCGGTACCCAACTTTAAATTCCGAGTATTGTAGTCAACCAAATGCCGCTCTTCTATCCCGGTTCGGTAAAAAGTACCTAAACCCGGATAAGTCCTTGTTAAACCTCCATCGTCAAACGACACCTCATCACCATACCTATTGACTGCATCATATCCCCCGGGATTACTAACATCTGTAAGCGATTGTTCGGTCGGATCCAAATTGTCAGCCTCCCAATCATCGGCACGCAAATAATAAACATTCAGTTTATAAGCAAACCGATCTACCCCGTTTTTATCTTGAAACTTTTGGGCATAACGCATCGCAAACTCACCCAGTCGCCTCTCTCCTACCTTAATGCTACTGCTTAAACCCGTAAATTGAAAGGGATTTTTAGTCGTCATGCTAATTACCCCATTAAACGCATTAGGTCCATAAAAGGCAGTGCTCGCGCCCGCAATCACATCCACATTTAAAACATCAAGCTCGCTGGCACCTAAAAAATTACCCAAACTAAAATTCAAACCCGGCGCCTGATTGTCAACCCCATCAATAATTTGAAGCGATCGCACCGGCGATGTACTGTTAAAACCTCTGGTGTTAATCACCTTAAAACCAATAGAAGCCGAAGTTAAATCAACCCCCTTTAAATTACCCAATCCCTCGTAAAAGCTCACCGCCGGTGTCTCCTTTATAGCCAAAGCATCCAAAGCCTCAACGGTTAAAGCCGATTCTTTCTGTTTTTCACTCAAACGCCTTTGAACCACCGATACCTCTTTCAATACCTGACTATCAGGCTTTAACTTCAACCTAAGCTTCGAATTCTCCTGCTTAAGCTCTACAACCAAAACACTGTACCCAATAAAACCAACCTGAATTTCTACAGGATAAGCCCCCTTATAATTCAAACTAAAACGGCCATCAAAATCGCTAACCGCCCCAACCTTGGTGCCCACCACCAATACACTCGCTCCAGCCACCGCCTCATTGTTCTCATCAACAACCTGACCGGCAATTTGAGCCCTCAAAACCTGTGTTCCTAACAAACAAAAAAGCGCCAAAAACGCCTTAAAAAGTGCATTCATACGTATGTGTTACCTCCGCGTTAAAACTATGAAAACAAAAATGTTTATAAAGCCCCAAACAAAAGCCTAAAACAAATTCATCGCAACCCAACAATCCAAACTAAACCCAACCATTAAGAAATTGTTTTTTGGGCGCCCCCGCTCAGGGCATATTATCCAATCAAAACCAAAAACCTTTCCAACCCCTCGCGGGCCGGGCTTTCCGCTCCAAGTCCTCGCCGCGCATTAAAAAGCCCAAAACCAAAACCAAATCCGGGCGCGGCTGTGGGCTTTACACTTCAATCCCTGTCGCGAAACAAAACACCCTTTCCTCTCAATCACAATAATCCCGGCAAACATCAAAAAACAATTCCCTTTGGCTCTTATATATCTAAAATCAACACTTTTTAATACAAGCAACTCAACCGTCCACTTTATCTATTTTTAACCATGCAGAAATTCCATTCGTGCCTTCTTTTCTTTTGCCTAATCTTCACCTTCGCAGGGCCTTTTTCTTTTCCTTCCTCGGCCCAAACCACGCCGATGGTAAACGGCAAAATGCTTACAAAAGCCCAACTAACCGAAGACTACAGCATACTCTATAAAACCCTAACACATTATCACCCCAATCCATTTCAATACACTTCGTCTTCCCAATTTCAATCGCATTTTGAAGAACAAATGGCCAATATGCCCGATAGTTTAAGCGAGCGACAATTCGGTATAAAAGCAAAAAAACTCATTGCCCTACTCAAATGTGGCCACACGGTAGGAGCCTTCTCAAAATCATGGAGCGAAACCTTAGCCAACAAACCATTACTAATTCCACTAGAGTTCAATCGAATCGAAAATCGGCTTTTCGTAAAAAACATCGACACCACACTATACCCCAATCTTCAAATTGGCAACGAAATTCTTTCTATTAACCAAATGCCTATCAAACAAATTCTACAAAGCATCGACTCTTTGCAACAACGCGATGGTCTCACCCAAGCCTTTGTGGAAGCCATCACACCGCTCTACTTTAAAATTTACTTTCTGCACCGTTATGGCTATTCCGAACAATTCGAACTCGACTTTCTATCCAATTCAGGCGAACTCAAACACCAAACGCTAAAACCTCAAGTTGGCAAACTCCCGCCATTGCCCAAAATGCCCTTACCAACCAATTTTAAAGTACTCAACAGCAACAACTGGAGTGTTTTTGCAGTCGATACCTCTTCGCAATTGGCTTATTTGCAGATTAAAAGTTTTTCAGACCGCAAAACCTACAAAAAGTATTACCAACAAGTGTTTGAAATATTAGCCTCCATGCCCGAACTGCATCTCATAATAGACTTGCGCAACAACCCGGGCGGTTTTTTCTCAAATGGCAACAAACTGCTGCAATACTTAAGCAACGAGCCTTTCGAATTCCATATGGAAAAACCCAAAAACCAAAATCTCGATGTAAAACAAGCCAAATTGGGTTTTTGGAGTGGCCTTACCAAAACGGCTTTCTCTTTAAAACCCTCTAAACATAAAAAAGCAAACTACCGAACTTATACGTTTAGCTATAAACCAAATAAAAACGCCTACACCAAACCTCTTAGCCTCATAACCAATGGCATTACGTTTTCGCAAGCGGCCTTGGTAGCGGCGCAGTTAAAAGCACAAGGTGCCCTGGTGTTTGGCAGCGAAACCGGAGGCACAGAAAGTGGAACCAACGCTATGGTGCAATATCAGCTCCGTTTGCCTCATTCCGGTTTTACCACCAAAATAGCGCACTACCACGTGGTTTCAAATGCCAAACAACATGTGTTTGGTTTTGGTGTCAAGCCACAGCATGCCATACCGCCAAATTTCGATTTAACCCACGACCACATTTTGCTGCAGGTTATGGATCACCTTAAAAATAACCGGCCTCAAAACCGGTAAATAACCGGCTCAACCGCTTAAGGCTTAAAAAAAAATCTTAACATACACTAAACAAGCCACTTTTACATTCACCCCATGCAACGAATCGGGTGCCTACTGTGGCTGCTTTTCGCTTGGCCTTCTTTTTGGGCCATGGCCCAAAAAGGCAATACCTCTTATTGGATAGAACGCGCCGAACTTCTTGCCGATCAAAAACCCGATTCGGCTCTGTATTTTGCTCAAAAAGCTTTTGATAATCTTAATCAAAGCGGGCAAGACCTTAACTCTCCCCTCTTGGCTAAAGCCTATCGCCTCATGGGTCAGCTGTTCTTTAAGCGCGGCATTTACGACCAAAGCCTTCAATACTATTTAGAAAGCGATAGGCTGTTTGAACCTAACACTCTAGAACTGGCCATCAACGACCTGCAAATTGGCCGGCTCAAAGCCGCTACATCCCATTACAACGATGCCCTAATCTATTTGAAGTCGGCCGAAGAGGTTTTTAAAAAAGAGAAAAAATACCCGCATTGGGCCGAAACACTCGGCGAAATTGGACATATTTTCGAAAAAAAAGCCCAATACGACAGCGCCCTTTTCTTCCAGCACCAAGCATTAAAACTGTACACCCAATTAAACGATAGTTTAGGTCAAGCCCATATTCACGAAAATCTGGGCAGCATTTTTGAAGACCTCGAAGCCTATGAAACGGCTTTTGAACACTTCCGTTTGGCCGAAGCCATTAACCGTGCCAAAGGCAACGAGGTTGAACGGGTAGTTAACCTCAACAACTTAGGCGACTTTTACCGTAAAACCGGAAACTACCCCCTCGCATTTTACAACACCCGACAGGCATTAAATCTGGCAAACGCCCTCAACCTGCCTTATCAATCGAGCTCGGCTTTGCGCGACTTAGGCAAAACCCACGCTCTTATGGCACAACACGATTCGGCCTACTTCTATCAGGAAGAAAGCCGCGACCTTTTCGAAAGCCTGTTTTCAAAAGAAAGCAGTCAGCAAATTGCCTTTTTTCAGGCATTGTTCGAACTTAATCGACACGAAGCCCAAATAAGCCGATTATTGCGCGAAAAAGAATACGAACACAAGCTCAGCCTGGCCTTCACCGCCATTGGAGTGTTAACTTTAAGCTTTCTGGTGGTGCTGGTAAACCGCCAAAAACTCAAATCACGTCAGCAAAATCTTCTCTTTCAAAAACAACAAGACCTTCAGAATGCACAGCTCGAAATGGCCCAACAAGCACAAGAAAGCCTGAGAATTGAACTTAAACACAAGGCCCTTCAAGAAAAACACCTCGAACTGGAACTCGAAAGTCAACAAAGGGTAATAAGCGGTCGATTGCTTCAACTCATCGAAAAAAACCGACTCTTACAAGACATTCACAACCTGCTTTTAGCCCTTCCAAAACAAACCGAAACCGGCGCCGAACTCGAAAAAATGGCCAGAAAAATTCAAGCCGGCATCAAGCGCGACCAACATTGGGACGAGTTTCAAGCAAGCTTTGAAAACATTTACTCCGATTTCTTCCCAAAACTTCAGGGCATTAATCCCGATTTAAGCCCGAGCGACCTTAGGCTATGTGCCTTGATGAAAATTAACATGCACAGCGAAGACATAGCCACATTGCTTAACATTTCTACCGATAGTTTACGGGTTGCCAGGCACCGTTTACGCAAAAAATTGGGCATAAAACAAGGCGATAACTTGCGCAAACTACTCATTTCCATACAGTAGAAAAACAGTCAAACTTCTTTTAGCCCCAAAAGCCTGTTAACTTTTTACTGCCTCTTCAAAATCGATTGTTGCCTTTTTATTGCCCGGCATTTTGCCTACAGTTAACCTTAAAAGGAGTAATTCGCCCTTGTAACCAAAACCCATTTGCACATGAAACTGCTCAAATACTGTTTGTTATTTGCGGCTTTGTCGGGCCCAATACTATCGGCCCAAACAGCAGCTGTTAAAGGCCGCGTTTTCGACGCGCTTAACCGCTCGCTTTTACCGGGTGCTGCCGTTTTCTCAGAATCTAACAAAGCCGGAACTGTAGCCGATTTAGATGGTAACTTTTATTTGAATTTACCAGCCGGTCAACACCGCTTAGTGTGCAAAGTACTAGGCTACCGCGATACCATTCTACAAATTCAACTATCTGCCAACGAAGTAAAAACCGTTGAGTTCAATCTAAAATCCTCAATTGTGCAGCTGCAAGGGGTTACCATTACGGGCGCACTATTGGGACAGGCCAAAGCCCTCAATACCCAGCGCTCGGCCGATAACCTCAAAAACATAGTGGCTGCCGACCAAATAGGCCGCTTCCCCGACCCCAATGCAGCCGAAGCCCTTCAACGCATTCCGGGTGTAAACATAGAACGCGACCAAGGTGAAGGACGTTATGTTCTGGTGCGTGGACTGGCCCCTCAATTCACCAATATAAGCGTAAACGGCGAACAAATACCCTCGCCCGAAGCCGATGTGCGCTTTGTGGCCCTCGATGCGGTGCCCAGCGACCAATTGGCCAGCATAGAAGTAACCAAAGCCCTAACCCCCGATATGGACGGCGATGCCATAGGCGGCAGCGTTAACCTCAACACCAAATACGCCTCAAGCCAAAAAACCGAAATAAGCGGCAGCGTCGTGGGTGGCTACAACGCCTTAATGAATAGACCCAATACCCAAGGCTCGCTTCAATTTGGAAAACGTTTCTTCAACAACAAATTTGGACTTCTCCTCAATACCTCTTATTACCAAAACGAATTAGGATCCGACAACTGGGAACGTGAACCATTCGACAATGAGCTCGAGCTGCGCGACTACGAACTTACCCGAACCCGCACAGGTTTAAGCGCTACACTCGATTACCAACTCAACCCCAAAACCCAAATCTATTCAAGGGTGCTTTACAGCCGTTTTACCGACAGAGAATGGCGACGTCAATATGTATTTAAACCCGAAGACGAAGAGGTTGAAAAAAACACCAAAGACCGTTTCGAATCTCAGGCCATCACCACCCTTAATCTGGGCGCCGTTCACGAACTGTCTAAAATGCGCATCGACTACGAAGTTCAATACGCCTATGCCGAACAAAACACCCCTTTCGACCACAGCGCCAACTTTTTAGGCGGCATGCCCTCTACCCTCGATTTCTCGAACAACGAATGGCCTCGACTTCAAAGTGCCGATTACCTTAATAACGGTGCCTTCGAATTCGACGTACTGGAAGTGGGCAAAACACTGGCCAAAGACGAAAACATAACCGCCAAATTCAATGTTCAAATGCCCTATAAAACAGGAGCATACAACGGATGGGTGAAATTCGGAGCCAAATTCCGCCGCAAACAAAAAAGCTATTCCATTACCCAAGATTATTTCGAAAGCCTTGGTGGTGTTCCCAACCTAGACGAATTTACCGGCGGCTTGGTAGACGATAACTTCCTCGACGGCAGATACAGCTTATCCGCATTCGCCGACCCCAATTTGGTAATTGACTACCTAAATGCCAATCCGGCTCAATTCGAATTGCAGGTAGAAGACAAACAAATAGACGAAGCCCTCGATGCTTTTGAAGCCACCGAAGACGTTTTGGCCGCCTACCTGATGGCCCGTCAGGAATTTAAAAAATGGACCGTTTTGGGTGGATTGCGTTACGAACAAACCAAAGTCAACTACCAATCGCAAGATGTGGTGATCGATGCCGCAGGCGATTTGCAAGAAATAATCCCGGTTACAGGAGGCACCACTTACGACTTCCTCCTCCCACAATTGCACCTTAAATACAATTGGAGCTACTACACCAAATTGCGCGCTTCTGCCACCTACAGCTATGCCCGTCCAAATTTTGCAGAAATCGTACCTTCTCAAGAAGTTAACCTCGAAGATGAAGAAGCCACCATTGGCAATGCACAATTGTTGCCGGTTGGTGCTTTTAACTTCGACCTTTCTGCCGAACACTATTTCACCACGGTGGGCATAATCTCTGGAGGTTTCTTCTTCAAAAACCTCAATAACTTTATTTATTCTCGTCGATTGCTTAACAGCAATTACCCTCTAAACAGCAACAACCCCTTGGCCACCAACATCAACATTACCCAGGCCCAAAATGGCGAACAAGCCCAAATACTGGGTTTTGAAGCCGCTTTCCAACGCAAACTCGACTTCTTACCAAGCCTGTTTAAATACTTAAACCTTTACCTAAACTACACTTACACCACCTCTACAGCCGAAATTCAAGCGCGAAATGGAGGAACCAACGCTTTTGAAAGCCTCGCACTTCCCGGTCAAGCCGATCACATTGGCAACTTCGCTCTCGGATTCGAAAACAAACGCCTAAGCGCCAGAGCCATCTTAAACTTTAATGGAACCTACCTAAGCGAAATTGGAGGCTCGGCCTTAGAAGATACCTATGTAAAATCGCGCCTGCAACTCGACTTCAGCGGCAGCTACACCCTCAACAAAAACTGGCGCATTTTTGCCGAAATCATGAACCTAACCAACCAGCCTTTCGAAGTTTACGCCGGCAGCGAAGACGTGCTCATTCAACGCGAATTCTACGCCTGGTGGTCGCGTTTAGGCGTTCGCTTTAACTTTTAATTCAACCCAAAAACATGAAAAACCTTAGCCTTATTGCCGGCCTTCTAAGCCTAATGGCCTGCACCAAAGAAAACATCGACCTTTCTAAAGCCATTTCGGCCGAAAATATGCCCAAACAAATTGTGCTCGACACCGACGAGTTTGGCGCCATAGAAGACGAAGACAAAATAGAAGTGGTTTTTGCTCTAACCGACCGTTTTGTTCCGGGCGAAATTGGCGGTCAACAAGTACCACTCGAAAAAGACGCCAAAATCAACTTCGCCATCACCGAATTTGAAGGCTTTAACCAACTCGATCAATACATTCTCGGCGCAACAGCTTATTACGAAATTGACGATTGCACCATTTCCTCCGATCAGGGTTTAGACCTCGATTTAGAATACAATACCGCCACGGGTTTAGGAAGCTTCACCTTCCCGGCCGGGGTAGAAGAAGTGGTTCTCGAATTCGAAACCGACCCCGATTTGTTCGACGACGACCTAATTAACACCGAAAACCGTCTCGTGGTATTGAGCATTACCGGCCTCACCACCACCGAAAATGTGGTTTTTAACCCGGCCGTTACTTTTACCTATTTGGTACTCGACGACGAACTGGCCTACGGCAAATACGAAGCCCCCGAAATAAACCAAGACCTCATTTCGGCCATCAATACCCTGTTTGCGGGCGTACAAGCCGATGTTACGGGCCTCAATCCAGCCGATATCGACGCTTTCGAAATGGAAATAGACTTTGAAGACATCCAGTTTCTTCTAATCCTAACCGCCACCGAAGAAGTAGAAGAATGTGGCAATACCGAAACCGTGAACATCGAAATAGAGATAAAAGGCGAACTCGACGATTTAACCAACGACGCTCAACAAGGCGATCTGGTCTTTTTGGTTGAAGTAGAAAACGAAGACGGTTCGGTAGAAGAATTTGAATACAAAGGCAGCTTCGAATTAACCGCCGATGGAATTATTCTAAACCTCGAATGCGAAGACCTCGAAACCGGAAACGTTCAACTTATTTTCAACAAATGAAGCAGGTCCTTCTTTTCTTACCCCTATTGGCCTTTTGGGCCTGCTCGCAAAAACCCCAAAGCCCACCAAGCGTGGCACCCCGATTTATTACCGATACCCTGCCCTACGATTCAGACGATCCGGCCTTTTGGCTGCACCCTACCCAGCCCGACTCCAGCCTGTTTTGGGGAACCGATAAAGACGAAAACGGAGGCGTTTACGCCTTCAACCTTCAAGGTAAAAAACTCAACCACCTAAGCGTATTCCCCCTTAACCGTCCCAACAATTGCCACATCGTACAAGGGGTACAACTTGGCGAAATGGGCACCAAAGACCTGTTGCTGGTAAGCGAACGCCATAGCCACAACTTAAGGGTTTACAGCCTACCCGATATGACCCCACTGGATGGAGGCGGATTGCCCATGTTTGAAGGCGAAACCGGAAACGAATACCGCGACCTTATGGGCGTTACCGGGTACAAAACCAACAACAGCCAAGGCGTTTACGTATTTATAGGACGAAAAAACGGCCCGAAAAACGGATACATCTGGCAATATTGGCTGCAAGCCGATAGCCTAAACCAAGGCCTAAAAGCCCAACTGGTTCGCAAAATCGGACGCTTTAGCGGCAAAAAAGAAATAGAGGCCCTCTGCGTCGACACCCAAAACCAGCACCTGTATTACAGCGACGAACAAGTAGGCATACGCCAATACCAAGCCCATGCACAAGCCGATACCAACCAAATTGCCCTATTCGGAACCACCCAGTTTGCCGAAGACCACGAAGGCATCGCCCTTTACCAGCCCCCAAGCGGCCAAAGCATGCTGGTAGTTAGCGATCAAGGCGCCGGCCGATTACAGTTTTTCCAAGCCCAACCACCACACAAACACCTCGGCTATACCCCCTATCAAGCCAAAGAAACCGACGGCATCGAAATACATTCAGGCCCCCTAAGCCAATTCCCCGGCGGACTGTTAATCGCCATGAGCGACGACAAAACCTTCCACCTATACGCCATGAACGACCTTTTACAAGCAATGGTAAAAACCCCTTAAAACAGGGCGCCCCCGCTCGGGGCCAAAAACCATACAAAAGCCAAAGCCCCTTCAGCCCCTCGCGGGCCGGGCTTTCTGCTCCAAGTCCTCGCCGCGCATTAAAAAGCCCACAACCAAACCCAAATCCGGGCGCGGCTGCGGGCTTTCCACTTCAATCCCTGGCGCGGCTTCAAACATTCAACTGCCGACTTCATTCGTTCAACCGCCCGCATCATACGTTCAACCGCCGGCTTCAAACGTTAAACCGCCCACTTCAAACGTTAAACCGGCGGCTTCAAACATTCAACCGCCCACTTCAACCGTTCAACCGGCGGCTTCAAACGTTCAACTGCCCGCTTCAAACATTCAACTGCCCGCTTCAAACGTTCAACTGCCGGCTTCAAACATTCAACCGCC
>CAMCXO010000001.1 GCA_945883565.1 Chryseobacterium gleum | reverse complement strand
GAACAGTTAAAGCTTGAGAAGATGAACGTAAAAGAGCTTAAAGCGTATCAGAAATACAAAGATCAGATAGTACTGAGCGACTCGGTTTACGAATCGGCCTACACCGAAGGATTGGTAGAAGGCATCGAGAAAGGCATTGAGAAAGGCATTGAGAAGGGCATTGAGAAGGGCATTGAGAAAGGCATTGAGAAAGGAAAAGAGGAAGGGAAGATAGAAGGAAAGATTGAAGGAAAAATTGAAGGAAAGATTGAAGGAAAGATTGAAACGCTGCTTAATGGCTACAAAAATGGGCTTGACATAGAGCTTCTTTCTAAAATAACCGATTTGACTCAAGAAAGGATAAGGGAAATATTGAAAGAAAACGGATTGATGTAATTTACCCTTTCAGCATGGCGGCAGGGAAACGGCAGATGATGTTTGGTAAGACCTATACAAAGGAGCTCGCCCGGCCGCAATTCTTCAATGGAGCACAGTCGACAGGCTGAACAGGCCTTGACCTTTTGGGTCAAGCCAAAAGGAACAAGCCTGCGCCAGCGTTTGAGGCGCCCTTAAGACTAAGCAGCGGGGGATTTCCTTTTCCCGCGGATTGCGCAGAAGGACGCAGATTTCAAAAAGGTCCAGCAATTATAATATCTGGGAATGTTGTGAATAGCCTTAGAATTTTTCAATAAGCCAGTATTCACAACATCCTTTTGGGTCAAGCCAAAAGGAACAAGCCCCGCGCCTGCAATTGAGGCTCCCAAAACACCCCACCTATAGAAAAAATACCAAAGCCAAAACGACACTATAACGGATTTTAAGGCAAGAGCCATTTAGCCTTATTTGTTAAGCTAAAAAGCTCAGGACCAATCTATAATTTCCCACTTATAAGCCATAAACCCATTAACAAAATGAAAAGACCAACACTGTAATGCAAGCTTTTTAAACTCATTTTGTGAAGCAATTTGTTTCCTAAAAGGGCGCCCGACATGGCCGAAAGGGCAGCGCCTGCTACCATAACCCAATTAATTTGACTGTGACTGTTTTGTAAAAGCACGAAATACAGTGGAATTCGGGTAAGGTCAATAAACAACGAAATGCCGGTTCCGGTGGCCACAAATGCCGATTTCTCAAGATTGGTTTTTACCAAAAACATGCTTCTTAGGGCGCCTTGGTGCCCACTCAAACCGCCAAAAAAGCCACTTAAAAACCCACCAAGGGTAAATAGTCTGTTAGGAATCCGATAGGACGATAATTTAGGATGCAGTTCAAAAAGGGCAAAAATCACCATAATCAAGCCCACAGCAAATTCTAAAGGCGGTACTTGCCACCAGTCCGCAATGTTTAAAATGGCCTGTCCTGACAGCTGCTTCAGCGTCCAAACGCCTAAAAAAGCACCAAAAATGGCAGGCAGTCCAAAGGCTTTAATGGTGGGCCAGTGTATATGCCTGTGGAGCAGACCTATTTTGAATACATTGTTGCTAAAATGAACCAACGCAGTGGTGGTCAGGGCGATTTCGACCGGAAAGACAATTAAGAAAACGGGGGTAAGGATAGTGCCCAACCCAAAACCGCTAAAAAAGGTTAAAAGACTGGCCGCGAAAGCCAAAAAGTATATCAGCCAATCAATCATATTTGGGGCTAATAATACAGAAAGCTGAATCTAAATGGCGACTGTATTGGTGTATGGCCTCTAAAAACCCAGAGCCGTAAAGCAGGTAAAAGTCTGTAAAATTGGCGTGGCGTTCTTGTAATACGCCATTGGGAAATAGACTTTTATGTAGCTTTTCCAGACTTTCGAGTCGATCTTGATGTTTTCTTTTTTCGGCCTTAAAGAGTTTTTTCCGAAGGCGAACGAGACCGCGGTTTTGGCGTTTAAACTCGGCTTCAACAGCACCGGGCATGCCGTTTTGCAGACGAAGGGCCTCGGCCATAAGTTTTTGATAAAGTCCGTTTAAGGCCGTTTTGGCTTCTAACAAATGCAAATCTTCGGTGCTGTGTTCTTCAATAAAGCGGTTTAACACCTGTTCGGGTTTCCGAAAGAGGTCGGCATCGCTTAGTTGCAGTTTTTGTTTTGTTTTTTCTGCGAATGCCTCGGTAAACATGAATGAGTTTCGAAGAACAAGAATAGGGTAGGGTACTTCAAAAAAATCGAAAATGCCTTTTAGTTGAAGCCAATACGCCAATTCGCCACCGCCGCCTACATAAGCCAGATTGGGTAAAATGCGTTCTTGATATAGGGGTCTTAAAATAACATTCGGGCTAAACCTTTCGGGCTGTTGACGCAGTTCTTCAAGCAGTTGGGCTTGGGTCCAGGTTTTGGCATTTTGACCGGTGGTGGTAAACCCATTGGGGGTGGCTTCGAGACGTTCGCGAGATTGGTCTAAGTAAAAAAGGTTGATGGGTCTAATAAGCGCTTGTTGCCCATAGCGTGCATTTAATAAACCTTGTACCGGTGCGGAGGCTTTAAAGGCAGCCTGATCTACAAGTTCTTTTTCAAAAATGTTTACCATTAGCCCTTTTAGCCGCTTATCATCAGGGTCTATAATAACCAAACCTTCTTGTCCGAATAGGGCATGAACCAGTTTTCGAGTGGCTTGCGAAAGGTTTTGGCTTCCTTGGTAGGCTTCTTTAAAAAGTGTAATCAGTTCGTTCTGTCGTTTTCCACTGCCGATGTGTTTGCTTAAATCTTCAATTAAAGCCTCCAGACCCTCCAAATCCAAACGGCCTACGGCTCCCTTTGCGATTTTATTCCACTTCAACTTTTGACCACTCACATTAACATGGTTCACTTCTTCAAAATCGTGGTCTTCACTGGCCATCCAAAAAACAGGAACGCAATGTAAGTGGGGACATCTTGTTTTGGCTTCGGCACAAAGCTTTATTACATGCGCAACTTTGTATAAAAAGTATAAGGGACCAGTAAATACACATAGCTGGTGCCCGGTGGTGATGGTGAAAGTATGACTTGAGCGAAGGGCTTCTATATGGCTTAATACCAATTGGTTATTTGGTAAATCTCTGTTTTGCTCGAGCAATACCTCCACCAATAAGGCCCGGTCGGCTTCTGCATACGATTGCCTTAAAAGGGCCTGGCTTTGCATGCCTTCCCAATGGGGTTCAAACTGAAATAAGGGCCTTAATTCGGGTTTTTGCTCGAGATAGTCCAGTACAATTTTAGAAAATTGAGCGGTCTCGGTATAGGGCAAATGGCGACAATGGAATTCGTTCATGGGCAGATAATCACAGTCGCCTAAAAAGGTTCTCTATATCGGTTTTGGTGATTCTGCTTTGCCAATCGTAACCCAAAGCGTGAACCCACATATGGGGTAGGTTCCATGACACTTCAGCCATAGCGGAAATTTGCTCGTGGCTCCAGTGCTGACTTAAATTTTGAGGAAGATCTATTTGGTGGTGCTCAACCATGGCTTTGAATTCATTTACAGCCTCGCCATAGAAATCGCTTAAATGGTTAAACGCAATGCAGTTGGCATAGCCGTGCCGATAGCCTAGAATTTTGGAAAGACCGTAGCTAAGGGCGTGGCAAACACCTACTTCGCTATAAGTTAAACTAAGGCCGCCAAAAAGGCTGGCGATCATCAATTTATCGTCATTTTCAGGGTTTTGACCGCTTTGTTCGCCCAAAAATATTTCGCGGCAAAGCTTGAGGCTTTCTTCACCATAAGCCCGTGAAAAAGCATTGTTGTGAATGCCTGTTTCGCTTTCTATGCAGTGAATGTAAGTATCCATACCGGTGTAAAACCAATGGTTTTTCGGAACGCTGTGGGTAAGTTCAGGATCCAGCACAATTTGGTCGAAAACGGTCCATTCGCATTTAAGTCCAAGTTTTTTAACTGGCCCGGTCAAAACTGCAGTGGTGCTGCATTCGGCTCCGGTTCCTGAAATGGTTGGGATGCCCATGTGAAAAATGCCGGGTACTTTAACCAAATTAAGCCCCTGATATTCGGAGCTGCTGCCGACATTGGTTAGCATGAGACTAAGGGCTTTGGCAATGTCGAGAACGCTTCCGCCCCCAATGCCCACCACGCCTGCCGGTAGGCCATGCAAACTCAAAATATTATCGCGTAGTCGGTCTACCTGTTCGGTAGTGGGTTCCAAAACATCACAATCTTCGAAATATACTTGGTCGCCGGATCTTATGTCGAGCTTGTTAAGCAATTCATGGTTTTTAAAGTAATGGTCGATGACATATACTATAAAACCTTGATTTTTATGGCGAATGGGCTCTAACATCTGAGCCGATTGAACCACAGAACCCCGTCCGAAAACGAGTTTGCCGATGTTGTGAAGAATTTTATGTTGCATTTAAATCGACTTACGAAGTGCGTCTATCATTTTATTCGAAATCTGCTCAAGCTCATCTTGTTTCCAATTGGCTTTAATGCCTAAAGAAATAAGGCGTCCTATGCTGTGTTGGCTTTGAGGCAATTGTAAGTTTTGATAGTCTTGGGGAGCACCCAAATGGTGGATGGCCATTTTAAAAGGCGATTTCAGGTTTTTCAAATGGTCCCACTGGTTAATAAAGTGGTACATATTGGTGAACCAATAATTAACACCTATGCCGGCTTCAGCCAAATGCTGAACGGCTTTTAGTGCCAAGGCCTGATTGGGTAAGAAGAAATTTAAAAAGGTAGCGCTATCTCCCTCTGCATCGGGCATGGGTCTAAAACCGATATCTGGTAATGCGTTTTGAATTTGGTTTTTTAAGAAGGCCTTGTTGTGTCGATTGGCGCTTCTCACTTCGTGTATTTTACGCATTTGAGCAAGCCCAACAGCGGCATGCAGTTCACTAATGCGGTAGTTGGTGCCAATAATGGGGTGGCTTTCCATGCCCCGGTTGTTTCCAATATGGCTATGACCGTGGTCGCTAAACTGATGGAAAATGTTGTATACATCTTCGTTATTGGTTACACAAACTCCACCTTCGCCACAGGTTGCAATTTTAAAGAAATCAAAAGAGTAGGCCCCTGCCACGCCAAAAAGCCCAACAGATTTGTTTTTATAAAAAGCGCCAAGTGCCTGGCCGGCGTCTTCTAATAATACCAAATGGTGTTTTTGGCAAACAGCCAGTATTTCGTCCATATTGGCAGCAGCCCCGCACATATGCACCAGCATCACCGCTTTGGTTTTGGGGCTTAAGGCCTGTTCTATGCTTTGGGCAGTTAAGCAAAGGTTGTCGTCTACTTCAGCAAAAACGGGCAAACCACCGCCCAAAAGTACCCCTTCAATGGTGGCGATATAGGTAAAAGGCGGAACAATGATTTCATCTCCAAAACCCAAACCGGCGGCTGCCATGGCGGTGGCTACTGCCGTTGATCCGCTGCTTACAGCGTGGGCGAATTTGGCTCCTGTAAAAGCCTTTACTTCAGCCTCAAATTCCAGGGCTTTCCAATGGTTGTTTCGCAGGTGTTCGTGGTTGTAACGAAACAAACAGGTGGTGTCTAAAACCTGATTAACTTCATGACGCTCTTCGGCGCCAAAAACATCCATTCCGGGCATAATGTTACCTTTATTTAATTCAAAAGTAGGCCATACGCAAGGCATTTGCAGACGTATGGAGATTGATTTACTAAGCTAAGGTTGTGGGTTGTTTTTTGGGGTAAAAAACGGTTGATTATCCTAAAAGGGCAATATCGCCTTTTCCTTCGCGCAGTATTTCTGGGCTTCCCGAGCGCAAGTCAACCACAGTACTGGCGTGAATATCGCCTAAGCCGCCGTCTACAATTAAATCCACCTGTTTGCCAAATTTCTCATCAATAAGTTCGGGATTGGTGGCATACTCCAAAACCTCATCATCCGGGTCGTGAACTGAGCTTACCACCAAAGGACGGTCGAGCATTTCGACCAACTTGGTTGGGGTGGGGTGCAAAGGAATTCGAATACCGATGGTTTTTTTAGAAGAGTAAAACAGTTTGGGAACGGCGTTTCCGGCTTCCAATATAAATGTAAATGGTCCTGGAAGACAACGTTTAAGCACTTTGAAGCTAGAGTTGTCGATGGGCTTTGTGTAATGACTTAAGTGGCTTAAATCGTTGAATATGATTGAAAAATCGTATTCTTTTTGCTTTAGGCCCTTAATACGCGCAATACGTTCTATGGCTTTTGGTCGAAGCAAATCGCAGGCAAAGCTGTACACTGTATCGGTAGGTACAATAATAACACCGCCTTCTTGCAATACTTGAAGAACTCGGAGCAGCTGTCTTTCTGAAGGGTTATCCGGATGTATTCGAATAATTTCAGCCATTGCCTTTTTGGTGATCGGCCAAAAATTTGGCGAGACCAATATCGGTTAACGGATGGTTTAATAATCCCATAATGGAAGAAAGCGGACCGGTCATCACATCAGCTCCGGCTTCGGCACAGGCAATTATGTGCATGGTATGACGCACACTGGCCGCTAAAATTTCGGTTTCAAAGCCGTAGTTATCGTAAATGGCGCGCATTTGGTGAATAAGCTCTATGCCATCGGTTGAAATATCATCCAATCGACCAATAAAAGGCGAAACATAAGTGGCCCCGGCCTTGGCGGCCAATAAAGCCTGACCTGCGCTAAACACCAAAGTGCAATTGGTGCGAATGCCATTGTCGTAGAAATAGCGTATGGCTTTTACCCCTTCTTTAATCATGGGGATTTTCACCACAATTTGCGGGTGAAGTTCGGCCAAAGCCTCGCCCTCGCGAACCATGCCCTCGAAATCGGTTGAAATCACTTCGGCACTCACATCTCCATCAACCAATTCGCAGATATTGATGTAGTGCTTTCTGATATTGTCAACCCCGGTAATGCCTTCTTTGGCCATAAGGGAAGGATTGGTGGTTACACCATCCAGAACACCAAGTTCTTGAGCTTCCCGAATCTGATCGAGATTGGCTGTGTCGATAAAAAATTTCATAGGGCGAAGGTAAGTCTAAGGGGTTTATTGTGAAAGCTTTTCATGAATTTCGATGCCATTTACAAAGAGGTTTATTACATCGAGTTCTTGCGCCAGATGGGCGCCTTCAAATCCTTGGATATCGTTGTAGGTAACCAGTTGGTTGTAGGCGCGTTTAATTGGAATGGACAATGGGGCATAAGACCAATGCCATTTTTCTTCTTTATAACCGCTTAGGCGGGTTTTATTTTGATCAGAAAAAGGCTGAAAAAAGCCAAACTCATGGGCATTGTGTTGTAACCAGCTGTAAATACGCTGCCCTTCGGTTTTTTCCCACCATAGTGGCTCTAGGTTATTTAGGTCGAAATCGGTGCCCCAATGGTGCCGGCTTGTTCCGGGCATGCTGCTGTAGTGCATAATTTGACGAGCCCTTTCGAGATCGGAGCCATTTAACTGGTTCCACTTAGATTCCCAAATGCGCTTTTGATATTTCCAGTTTCTGGTAGCCGAAATCACCACCAATTGAATGCCCTCTTTTTGGGCTTTATCGGCCATTTTTATAAAAGCCAGAGCCACTTCTTCTCTTAAAAACGCATCGGTGCGGAAGGCATATGGAGCTTTTAAATTAACAAAAGATTGGTCTTTTTCGGGTTTGTTTTGTCCCAAAAGGTCCTCAAAGTCTATCACCAAAGTGTCGTTATTCCAGGCTTTTAAAGGAACCAACAAACAGAAAACAAGCGCCAATTTATATAGGGGCTTCGTCATTTTAATTTGAGTGGGTATTTAGATAAAACCAAATCGAGTTCCGGATTTAGCTTCCGCATTTGTTCAAGAATTTCACCCGGGGTATAAGGCTTTAATTCTTTATCTGTTTCGGGAAGCACTTCGGTATGCATTCGCAACTCACTTAGATGTAGCTTATTCTTTAAGTATGGCAGGAGTTCTTGCCTAACTTCTTCTAAGCTGTGCTCTGCTGTATGGCTTTCTATGCGCACCAAAAGGTCGCCCTGTGGGGTTTTAAAAAGCTTGGCCATTGATAAGGCCGAGAATACAGATGGCCTTAAATTGGGATGCGATACGGTGAAGGTATGCCAAGCTGCTTGCATATCTTCTAACTCAAAAAATGAGCTGGGTTTCGATTCTGCTTTGGCTTCTTGTTGGTTATTGATTTTGGCAGCCAGATTGAAATCCAATTCCTCAGGCTTAATGCCTAAGCTGCTTTTTCGCAAGGTTCCAAGAGTTCGTTTTTCGGCTACTAACGAATTTGCTGAACTTGTTTGAGCTGAAATTAAAGGGGCTGTAGGGCTTGAATTCGGGGCAATGTGCTCGGCAGCAGGTTTTTCTCCCCCCTTTTTTTCAACTTCTTCCGGTATGGGCTTTAAAGGGCTGTTTGTACGGATATCCGCTCTTTCGTCAGCGGATTCTGCAGATTCTTTACGCTCTAAGGCTTTTTTTTTTCGCCCGACAAGATGTTACCCAGCTCCAACAAGGCCAATTCTACCAGCAATCGGGGATTGCTGCTCGCTTTATAGTGTAAATCAGCGTTGTTTAACACCTCGAGAGCAGAGAAAAGTTCTTTGTAACCCAATTTAGCCACTTGTTCGTGGTAGCGCTCTTTTAGTCCTCCACCAATTTCGAGCAAAGCAACTGTGCGGGGATCTTTGGCCACCAAAAGGTCGCGAAGATGCGCAGCGAGGCCGTTAACAAACAATTGGCCGTCAAAGCCCCGGTCAAGAATGTCGTTGTAAGTAATGAGCAATTCAGAAATCTGATTGCTTAAAGCGGATTCTACAATTCTGAAATAATACTCATAATCAAGAATATTCAGATTTTCGATCACGTCTTGATAGCTGATTTTATTACCACTGTAAGTGGCAATTCGGTCGAAAATACTCAGAGAATCGCGAAGTGCACCATCGGCTTTTTGGGCTATTAGATGAAGGGCAGAGGGGTCGGCTTCTATGTGTTCGTTTACGGCAACGTAGGCCAAATGCCTGGCGATATCGTCGACGGTAATGCGTTTAAAGTCATAAATCTGGCAACGCGAAAGAATAGTGGGTAAAATTTGATGCCTTTCGGTGGTAGCCAAAATAAAAATGGCGTGGGCAGGTGGTTCTTCCAGAGTTTTCAAAAAGGCATTAAAGGCCGCTTTAGAAAGCATGTGAACCTCATCGATGATGTACACCTTAAAACGTCCAACTTGTGGAGCAAAGCGAACTTGATCGGTTAAATTTCTAATATCATCCACCGAGTTATTCGACGCGGCATCCAACTCGAAGATGTTAAAGGCAAAGTCGTTCTCCGCATCCGTTCCTGCTTGATCCTGAGCATTAATCATTTTTGCTAAAATGCGTGCACAGGTGGTTTTGCCAACTCCTCGCGGACCTGTAAATAAGAGCGCTTGAGCCAGATGGTTTTGCTCAATGGCTTTTTGGAGGGTTTGGGTTACATGTGTTTGACCAACAACATCTTCAAATCGCTTTGGGCGGTATTTACGGGCCGAAACAACGTAGTTCTCCATATGGGCAAATATAAACGCCTAAGGTCTGCCTCCACCCATACCGCGGCCAAAAGGCATTCCGCCTCCTCGCATTAAATCGGAAGGTGGAGGCCCTTTAAATTTTTTAATTCTGTAGGTAATGGAGAACATCACATAACGTTCTAACACCATTTGACGAATGTCTTCGGTAAAAAACGCACTGAAATTTCGGGAAACGCTGTTGTTTTGGCCCAATAAATCGAAAACAAATAATTTAGCTTCCAGCGATTTATCTTTTAAGAATTTGTAACCCACTCCAAGGTTTAAAACGGCGAAATTTTGATTAAAACCACTGCTTAAACCATAAAAGGAACTCTGTTCTAAATTGCTTTCAAATAAAAATCCATTTTTGCTTTGATACTTGAATTCGATGTTGTTGTTCATGGAAGTAAACTGATTGTTGGCCGCTTCATTCAAAGAATTCACAATCCAATTAGGCGCCAATCGAAAGTTGTAAGTTATATCGAGACCGTTTTTAAGATTGCTCCCTAAAGTAAAGCCTCCGCCGGGGGCAAAATTTTGAGCCAAATTGCGTTCGTCGTTAATTATACTGGGCGTTTGATTAAAACGCAAACCCATGCGGATATTTCCTTTTATTTTTCCCTCAAAAAGTGGAAAGCCGTAATTCATAAAGCTCGACCAGCTCCAAAAGCCTTCCAAATTCTCGGGTTTTCTAAACTGAACACCGGGCTCTAAACCGGGAATTGGGTTGCTGGTGCTGGAAATTTGGGTAGATTGACCAATGAAATCTTGGGTAATGGTAAATCCGTTGTAAAAAAACCATCCGTTGTTGTTACGTGCATCGTTAATGTTGATGCGCGTTTCAACTTCATGAGAATACGATTGCCGCAAATCGGGGTTTCCACTCGAAAGTTGCAGAGGATTGCTGTTGTTCACCACTTCTTGAAGTTGTGAAAAACCGGGTATTTGGTTACTTCCCGAATATTCGAGCCTAAACCGCAAGTCATTTCGTGGTTTAAATTCTACAGAGGCAAAGGGTAGCCACGCCAGAAAATCGCGATTCTGGGTGCTTGCTCGGGGTAGAAATTGAACATTGCTTAGGTTTTGAAGACCATACCCAATACGGCTGTTGAAAATGAACTTTTCGCTGCTGTAATTATAGCCCACACTGCCTTCGTTTGTTTTAATTAATCCGTCGTACTGGCTACTTAAAATAGAGTCTAAAACACTGTTTATGTCGACATTGTATTGAGAAAATGTATTGTTTTTTCTGTCTTCTCGGTTGTTTCGGTATTCGTAGCGAAACTCCAGCATGCTTTTGTTGGATAAAGGTTCGGTATATATAAAAGAACCCGAATAATTTGGAATAATTACCTGGCTTTCGGTTTTCTGATTAATGGTATCGGCCCTACTGCCAAACAGGCTTAAGGCGTTCAAAAAATTCTGACTTTCATTTTCATTGTTTGCATACAGTAAATTGGTGCTGAGTGTTCTGCCAACTTTTTTTAATTTGAGTTTGTACAACAAATTCGCAGAGTAATTCAATCCGTCGCTTACATTTTGATTGTCGCGCTCATTAAAATTGAGCAATTCATTGCCTTGAAAGGTTTCGGCAATAGAATAACCGGTGCTTCTCGAATTGTTAACCGATACCCTCGGCCTAAACTCCAAACTGTTGTTAGAGTCTAATTGGTATTTAATTTCTGCATTAAAACTGTGGTCATGGCCGCTGCTCCAACCTTTATCGTTTTCTTGATAGGTTTGACCCGAATCTTGGGGGAGAAGAAAAGAGCGCCAAGAAGAACTACTGGTAATTAATTCGTTGCCACTGTAATTATAACTGGCCTGAACTTCCAGATTCTTTCTGAATACATTGCTGTAGTTTATACCACCGCTCCATGAATCACGAATTCCGGTAGGTGCTTGCATCATGCCAAACCTAAAAAAACGTCTCATTCCAAAGGCCTGACCGTTAACATTATCGAAGCTTCCTGTAAATGTGATGCGCTCTTGATTCCTAAACAAATTAATATTACCATCGGCTTGATACCGCTCTTGATCTCCAACCCCGGCCATTAAACTTCCGAATACCCCAAAACGTTTTTCTTTTTTGGTGATGATGTCGAGGGTTTTTGATGTTTTGCCGTCGTTAAAGCCTGTAAATCGCGATTGGTCTGATTGCCGGTCGTACACTTTTACGGCATCTACCATATCAGCAGGAATGAGGTCTAAGGCCGCTTTTGAGTCTTCCCCAAAAAAGGGTTTACCATCTACAAAAACCTTTGCAACATCTTCACCTTGGGCTTGAATTTTACCGTTGCTTATGTCAATGCCCGGCATTTTGTTTAAAAGATCGGCTGTGCTGGCATCGGGATTGGTGGTAAATGCGGCAGCATTCATCACGGTGGTATCTCCTTTTAGTTCTTGAGCAACGGCTTGGGCTTCTACGTTAACTTCCTTTAAAAGGTTCTTTTTGGGTTTTAATTGAACCCGAAAAGTTAATTGGGCCGAACGCGGACCGGTTCTGAAAACAGTATCCTGATAGCCTATAAACCCAATTTTCACAGAGATGGGTTCGGTTAAAGCCGGAATCAAGGATACTCCTTCTACATCTGTTAGAAACTGCTTTAAAGGCCCTTCAGAACGAATTGGATTCACTTCGATTAAGGCACCTATAAGTCCTTGATTTTGTTCGTCAACTACAACAATTTTAACTTGAGCATTAATACACAATGAAAGCGAAAGGGCCAGTAGGAGGGCAAAGGGTTTTTTCAAACTGCAGAATTTTATAGAAGATGGGTATTCGATGCCAAAGTTTAAACTTTGACTGCTTAGCCTAACATTTTAACAAACATTTAAGTTTTGTAATTAAAAGCCGAATTGAATGCCGGCAAGCAATAAATGGTCGCGGGTATTTAAGAGGGCTGCATCGGTAAAGTCTGCAGAATAGGGGTAAAGGGTTTCTTGAAACCAAGAGCTTCTCCAGGCCAGGTTTAAGCGGGTGTAATTGAGTTGATAGCCAAATCCAAGAGACACGCTTTGCACATTTCCGATGTTGTATGGCACGGCTTTCTGTACGGGTGAATTTTGAATTTGGTACCCACCTCTCAGCGTCCATTGTTCAAAGCGGTATTCGCCTCCAACTTTTATTAAATGCTGCCATCCCAATACAGAACGAATGTCGTTTTGAACGTAATCTAAATCAAAATCTTTTGAGCTAATTCTACTCGAAGAAAATTTTCGACCCACATAATCTAAAGCTAAAAGACCTTGCTTTCCAAATATGGCTGCTGCGGAAAGCCCAAAAATTTGTGGAGAACTTAAAGAATAACGCAATTGATCGTTGAAGTATTCAGGTGAGTTAAAATTGGTCCAGGTATTATTAAGCAGTACACGAGAATTCATGCTTATGGCAAACTGCCCATTTACCCCGTGCCAAGATGGAGATACATAAGAAGCTCCTATTCTGAATATTTGATTGATGCGGTATAATACACCAATTTTTAAATTTAGACCTATGGCCGAGATATTATATTCGTCTCGGTAATTAAAATTATCCACTTCGCTGTTTTCATCGAAGCCTGACTCTGAATAATTTGTGACTTCAGAATAGCTGAGAATGGGGATGCCCAATCCGAAGCCAAAAAAAAGTTGATGGTCTAAGCCACCAGACACGCCTAAAAAAAGCTCGTCTCGAGAACCCTGGCTGTTTACTTGCTTTAATTGATTGGTATTTAAACCTGTACCATAAGAAGTATAGGTCCAATTGTTGGTGTCTGTCACGTCTGTTAAGTAGGTTTCCCAAGCCAAACTTTCGTAGAGTTGACCGTTGTCGAAAAGTTGTTGAGGGGAAAATCCATTAGAATTGGAAATCCATTCATCTAAAATCGAAGATCTGGGGTTTTGGCCCTTAACAATATAATTTCGGTCAAAATCGGCCATTCGTTTGTAGGAAATGCCAAAGTGGAAGCGTTTGGTGTTTTGGCCTAAAGATTTAAGCTCCCGCACAAGTCCAACATTACCAAAGGGTAAATCTGAATCACCTTCTCTTTGGTTTTGATTGTAAAATTGGCTTTTATTGTTGAAAAAACGCAAACCTAAACTAAACTCGAAGGCATCTTGCCTGAAAACCGATAAACCGGCCGGATTGTCATGTATGGCGCTTAAATCGCTACCCAAGGCGCCAAACGCACCTCCCATAGCCACATACCGAGGGCTACCATACAAATCGGTTTGGCCGTAGAGCAAAACCTCCTGAATATTTTGAGCATGGCTGAAGAAATATAAAATAGAGGTTAATGCCAAAAGCACTCTTTTCATCGGCCTCTTCCGCTGTTTGAACGTGTGGCAGGTGTACTGCCTGAAGATCGTGAAGGCGCGGGACTTGAAGAAGGTGAGCTTGACCTGGAGTTTTCGTAAGAGCGATCGAAGCTTCTGTTATTTCGCTCCTGAACAGATTGCTGCATTCTATCCCAAGTGCTTCTTTCTTGTGTTCTACTTTGATTTCCCGGGGTTTGGCGGCTGGCCGGACGTTCTGGAACCCATTGATTGCGTTCTTGATCCGTAAAGCTTCTACTTCTTGATTGATTTGACAAACGATCGGTTTGTCTAACTCCAGAACCATTGTTAGAATTTCTTGGCGATTCTACCCACTCGCTTACTCGGTTGTGCACATCGCGTCGATTTGTAGAAATAGATTCAGCATGAATTACTGCTGAATTTCGCGGCGACAAAGATGAAGTTTGAGACCGGTTGTTCGATGATTCCGAACCACTAGCGGCAGTTCTTTGGTAGGTTTCTCGATTTCTAATGGCGCGGCTGCTTTCCAATGCGCGCTTCCCGGAACCGTTGTTTGAAGCGTTTTCACCTGATAAATTCCGACCACCACCGGGTCGTGGTGCACTTACTCTGCGCCGATTGCTGCTAAAGTTTTGATCGTTTCCGTTCAAAATACTGCCCAAATAGAAGCCATTGTTAAATCCATTCCAATAAGGATTGCCAAAGCCCATAGCCCATGGATTATTCCAAGGTGAATACCAAGGGTTGTAAATTGAACCCATAAATGGGTCGCAGAATGGATCCCAGAAAGGGTCGCACATTCCCCAGCCGTTCCCCATCATTCCCCAATTGTTTCCAAAACCCAATCCCATATTCCAACCATTTATCGAACCCATTCCCATTCCCATTCCCAAGCCCATACTCCATCCATTTTGCATGCCCCAACCAAAGCCGGGCGTATGGTTAAATCTGGAATTGGGCATAAAACCTGAACCGGATTGAGCGTTAGCAGCTTGAGAGGCATCAGATGGGTCGAAATAATCGAAGGCATCGTTGGGGCTGGGTGCGTTTTCAGCATGGGGGTTTTTAACCATTGGCTTGGCAACAGAATAATCCGGATCGAAATAGATACCGTCGTCCATTAAGTTGCGTGTTAAACTTTGGGAAGATGTACAAGCCACACCCAGGAATAAAGAGGTTCCTAACAACAAAAAGGAACGAAGAATGGCGGGGTGAATAGAACGCATAGTACTTATGTTTGTGGACGTTTAAATATACAAAAATTATTCCTCAAGGGTTCATGGCAAAAGTACTCACTTCAAAAGAAGAAGACTACGCACAGTGGTATAACGATCTGGTAGTTAAAGCCGATTTGGCCGAAAATTCAGCGGTACGTGGTTGTATGGTTATAAAGCCTTATGGTTATGCCATTTGGGAAACCATGCAAGCAGAATTAGACAGGCGTTTCAAAGAAACCGGCCACGTAAACGCCTATTTCCCTATTTTCATTCCTAAGTCTTACTTTAGCAAAGAAGCCTCTCACGTTGAGGGTTTTGCAAAAGAATGTGCTGTTGTTACACACTATCGATTAAAAAACGACCCAAACGGAAAAGGCGTAATTGTAGATGAAGATGCCAAATTAGAAGAAGAGCTGATTGTGAGGCCTACTTCCGAAACCATTATCTGGGATACCTATAGGGGTTGGGTTCAGAGTTACCGCGACCTGCCTATTCTTTTGAATCAATGGGCCAATGTGGTTCGATGGGAAATGCGGACAAGATTGTTTTTACGTACCGCCGAGTTTTTGTGGCAAGAAGGCCATACAGCTCATGCAACTCAAGAAGAAGCCGTTGCCGAAGCCCGTCAAATGCTGGATGTTTATGCCGAGTTTTCAGAAAATATTTTGGCTATTCCGGTTATTAAAGGAGTGAAAACAGAAAGTGAGCGTTTTGCAGGTGCAATAGAAACTTATTGCATTGAAGCTTTGATGCAGGATGGAAAGGCTTTGCAGGCTGGAACCTCACATTTTTTGGGTCAAAATTTTGCGAAAGCTTTCGATGTAAAATTCCAAAGTCGAGAGGGTAAAATGGAATATGTATGGGCTACTTCCTGGGGGGTTTCTACACGTCTGATGGGGGCTTTAATTATGAGCCATTCTGATAACAACGGTTTGGTACTGCCTCCGCGATTGGCCCCAACCCAGGTTGTAATAGTTCCAATTTACAAAGGATTGGATGAGTTGGCCAAAATCTCGGAAGTGGTTAATCCAATAGTATTAAAGCTAAAGCAATTAGGTGTAAGGGTTAAATACGACGATAGAGATACTCAAAAACCTGGATGGAAATTTAACGAATATGAGTTGAAGGGGGTTCCCATTCGTTTGGCAATTGGCTCTCGCGATTTAGCCAGTGGGCAGGCTGAAATGCTTAGAAGGGATAAAATGGTAAAAGAATCTATTTTTCTGGAAGGAATCGAAACCAAAATAACCCAACTTTTAGAGGAGATTCAGCTTTCTTTATACGAGCGTGCTCTTCAACGTTTGAGTTCCCAAACGGTTGAAGTGAACACTTGGAGCGATTTTCTTGTTCAAATCGAGAAGGGAGGTTTTGTTTCGGCTCATTGGGATGGAACTGCCGAAACCGAGGCGGCCATTAAACAAGCCACCAAAGCCACCATCAGATGCATTCCTTTGAATGCCAAATTTGAAATGGGTAAATGTGTATTTAGCGGAAAGCCTTCAGAAAAACGTGTTTTGTTTGCCAGAGCTTATTAAAACTATAATGCATGGAAAATGTGTCTTGTAATGCCAAAATCTTAGAGACGCTGGCCACTAAATCTTCCACCAAGCAATTGGTCTACAGGCAAACACAGGGAGCCTTCTCAGATTTAAAACACATGCTTGCTACAGTTGCCAATGAACTTAACAGTCATATTTGCGACTTAGATAAAAGTGTTGTGGTGGCCTATGAGGACCACGGCGAGCATGAAGCCCGGATTCGATTTTCGGGAGATGTACTGGTTTTTCACATGCATACCAATGCTTATTTAATTGATGAAAAACATGAAATTAGGCGGAGTTCATATATCAAGGAAGATGCCTCAAGAGCATTTTTCGGTATGATTCATATCTATAATTTCTTAAGCGATTCGCTTAAATACAACCGATTAAACGATATTGGGCAATTGGTTGGCCGCATTTTTATTAATAAAGACAAACACTTTTTTGTAGAAGGAAAACGTCAACTGTCGTTTCTATACCGAGATTTAGCTAATGAAAAGCTAGATAATTCTATGCTTAGAAGCCTAGTTGAAAATGCCATTTTACTGGCACTAAATTTTGATTTGTCTGTTCCACCATTTCAGAATATACAAGAAATCAATGTATTTCAAATGCTGAATATTTCTCAAGAAATGAAGGTAAGGAAACGGTCTGAGCTGGGATTTAAATTTTCTCAACAAAATTTATGATCAGATATTGTATGATTAAAAATAGATACTACATTTGCACTCCCAAATTCTAAATGAACAAGGGCCCATTCGTCTATCGGTTAGGACGCCAGATTTTCATTCTGGAAAGAGGGGTTCGACTCCCCTATGGGCTACCAGCTAAAACGTACAGATGGCCAATCATAAATCCGCCCTTAAGCGCATTCGCGCAAACGAAAACAAACGCGTTATAAACCGCTATCAGCATAAAACAATGCGCAATGCATTGAGGGAATTGCGCGCCAGTACCGATAAAAAATTGGTAGAAGAGCGTTTGCCCAGCGTTTTCATGATGATTGATAAATTAGCCAAGAAAAACATTATTCACAGTAACAAAGCGGCTAACTTGAAATCCAGCTTAAGTAAGCATCTCAACGCTTTAAGTTAAAATGTCATAATGAATTGAAACCGGGTATTGACCCGGTTTTTTTTTGCCCTTACGTTTAGAGCTATAAGCCTTTGTTATAAGCTCTCCACCAACGCTCGGGAATTTCATTTTCTAATGCACGCTGGTAGTCTTCTTCTGAACAAGGAACCATAGAGGTTCTACCCGGATTTTTAATATCGAGACTTCTCATAGGAACATCCATCCACCACCGTCCACTTAATGGACTTTTGAAAAAAATCAATTCTTCCTCACCATCATTTATTTGGACTGCAAATCGCAAATAGTCTTTCTTAGAAGCAAAAGGGAAATCACCTTTTCTTCCATGAATGCCTTCAATTAAATACCAAATAGCTTGTGCAATGCCGCCTTCATCCCAGTCTTCAAAAACTCTACAATCCCAGCCAAAAAGTCCGGCCACACTGAGCTTATCGCTTAATCCGGCATAACGACATAGTGCACAAAGCTCTTCATTACTTAATCCATTTGCTCCGGCATTTAATGCATTCGGCATTTCCGAACGGCGCATGGCACTTAAATCGATGCTTAAAATATCAGCATCTCTAAGCAAGGGTTCAGCCAATTTCAAATTGGCCTTTAACTCACCTAAACGAAGCAAATCGAATTGCATTTTATTCATTAAATCCAATTCTTCTTGTGGCAATAAATAGGTTTGGAAAGCCAAATGCGAATAATTGAACAAATTATAGGGCTTATTTAAGATAATATGGCTTAAATAGTTGGATGGAGAAAGGGGTTCGCTGTGGTCGCCTAAGTTGAAAATGGCATCAATAGAACTAAGGTTAACGGTGTGTTCTAACTTGTCGAAGGCTCGGTAAAGAGCAAAAGTTAGTTCTTGACTTCCTCCTAAAATAATGAGGACAATGTTTTTTGAAATAAGTTCGAAGCTCAATTCACTTAAGGCAGCATAGGTGTCTTCAGGCCGTTCTCCTGGAAACAAATTACCCAAATCGGCAACCTTTAAAGGCCAGTCGCCAGGAAAAAGTTTATAAAAAGCTTTCCTTATAAGATCTGGAGAATCAGATTGGCCTTCACTGCCAATTGCTCTTCGGGCTTCACAAACGCCTAAAAGAGCAATGTGGCAATTGTTAAAATCGGGCATGCCCTCCAGTTCGTCGTGTATACTGATAAATTGCCTGATGTTTCGCTTACCTTCAATGGTACAAGACTCTATTAAAGAATTTGGCACGGGCGAAATAAGCTCTGAAAACATGCTTTATTTTTTTGAAACGGTCTTTTTATTTCCTTTTTCGATTATAGCCATGCAAGCTTTTCGATCAAGTTTTTCAATTAGTACATCTTTTGGGATTTTATAATTCTCTTTTCCCACCTTTAAATATGGCCCCCATCTGCCATTCAGAATTTGTATCAAAGGATCCCCGTCAAATGTGGCTATTGATTTATTTTTATCAGCCTCCCGTTTTTCTAAAATAAGCACTATAGCACGTTCTAAATTGATGGTCAAAGGTTCATCACCGTCTGCTGCTTTAAGGCTTACAAAAAGTTTATCGTGCTGAACATAAGGCCCAAATCTACCCAACGCCGCTTTAACTGTTTTCCCTTCAAACTCACCCAGAGTTCTTGGAAGTTCTAAAAGTTTTAAGGCCTCTTGAAGTGTAATGGTTTCAATTTTCTGATTTTTAAGCAAACTCGCAAACTTGGGTTTGTCTTCCGAATCCGAACTTCCCAATTGAACCACAGGTCCGTATCGGGCAATTTTTGCTAAAACAGGTTTTCCGGTTTTGGGGTCTACACCTAATTCTCTTTCGCCTTTTGCATAGGCGGCGTTTTCTTCTACTTTCTCAATGGTTGGCCTAAAATCTTTATAAAAAACCTCCAGCATATTTTGCCATTCTAGCTGCCCTTCTGCAATATGGTCGAAATCCTCTTCAACTTTCGCTGTAAATTGATAGTCTAGAATATCATTAAAATGTTCTACTAAAAAGTCTGTTACTACAGCACCTATATCGGTTGGAAGGAGCTTGTTTTTATCTGCCCCGGTGCGTTCAACAAGTGTTTCTGATGAGATTTCTTGATTCTTTAAAAGCAGATGTCTGTATGATCGCTCCGTTCCTTCTAAATCCGATTTCTCAACATAACCTCTTTTAATGATAGTAGAAATAGTTGGTGCATAGGTACTCGGCCTTCCTATACCCAATTCCTCTAACTTTTTAACCAAACTGGCTTCTGTATAGCGAGCAGGGGGGCGGGTGTAACGTTCTGTAGCTTCAATAGAATGGTTTTCTAGTTTATCGCCATTTTTCATAGCTGGAAGCATGTCTTTCTGATCTTCAGAATCCTCGTCATCGTTGCCTTCCAAATACACTTTCAAGAAGCCTTCGAACTTAATAACCTCACCTTTCGCTATAAATTGAAAAGATTTTGGCGCTTCTATAACAACGGTTGTTCTCTCCAATTGCGCTTCAGCCATTTGAGAAGCCAAAGTGCGTTTACGAATAAGTTCATAAAGCTTTTTCATTTTGGCATCTGAACCAGCCGAAGAAACATTCATGTACGTTGGACGTATGGCTTCATGGGCCTCTTGTGCGCCTTTTGCCTTGGTTTTAAATTTTCGAAGCTCAAAAAAAGGCTCACCGTATGATGAAACAATTTCAGTCTTTGCAGCATTCAAAGCGTCATCGCTTAAATTCACGCTATCGGTTCGCATATAAGTTATATGCCCTGCTTCATAAAGCTTTTGAGCCAATTGCATGGTTTGTGCAACCGAAAAACCAAGTTTTCTGGCTGCCTCTTGTTGTAGTGTTGAAGTGGTAAATGGAGGTGCTGGGCTTCGTTTAGCAGGTTTGGTTTCAAGTTTTCCAACCGAAAAAGCATAAGATTTACAGAGTTCAAGAAATTCTTGCGCTTCTTTTTCGGTTTCAAATCTTTGATCTAATTCGGCCTTAAAGGCCTTTTTATTTATTAAAAAAGAGGCTACAACCCGAAAAGCAGAGCTGCTTAGAAAGCCCTGAATTTCGCGTTCTCGTTCAACCAAAAGCCTTACCGAAACACTCTGAACACGGCCTGCGCTTAAACCGCGTTTAACTTTTTTCCATAACACCGGACTTAACTCATAGCCCACTAAACGGTCTAAAACACGTCTGGCTTGCTGAGCATTAACCAAGTCCATATTAATAGTTCTTGGTTTTTGAACAGCTTTTTGAATGGCCGTTTTAGTGATCTCATGAAAAACGATTCGATTGGTTTTGAATGGATCAAGCCCCAAAGTTTCGGCTAAATGCCAGGCAATTGCTTCTCCTTCGCGGTCCTCATCCGATGCCAACCAAACCACTTCGGCTTCTGTGCACAGCTTTTTCAGCTTTTTAACGATGTCTTTTTTATCTTTCGAAACTTCGTATTTTGGTTTAAACCCATCTTTAACATCTACCCCTAAATCACGCTCCACTAAATCGCGTATATGCCCGAAACTGGATTCAACTGTGAAGTCTTTTCCTAAAAAACCGGCTATGGTTTTGGCCTTAGCAGGCGATTCTACAATGACTAAATTTTTTGACATTCTGAGCATTTTGGGAGACGGGTGCAAAGTAAAACGAAATGTGCCTAGCCATTACTGTGTAGGTCAATATCCGTATAGGTCTGATAAAATAGTTTATAATTAGCTGTAATAGATAAGATTAAAGCATGAATCTGTAAATTGTAAGTAGTCTTTAAAAAAAGCATTAACTTTTAAACTTAAGTTGCTTTAATTTTAGTGAACGGTTTCTAAAATTTGTATATAATTATGAATCAAAACTTTGCAACTCTGGGAACAACCATAGAGATACAAGTAGCTATCGAGCAACTGGAACGGTTTCTGAATTCGGTAAATTTCAGCTTTTCGAACAAGTATTCGGATAAATTAGAGAGTCAGTATTTGCGATTACAGAAAATTCAGGCTTGGAGTATGTATTTTCAGCTTGTGAATTTGGCCGAAGAGGCGACAGCGGTAAAATATCGGGAAGGCTCAAATGGCACGGAAGATAAAACCTACACAATACGAGGTAGCTGGAAAGAAAATTCGAATTTGATTGGCTTTTCAGATTTTGAACCAACAGATCTCAAAATTGCCTTAAAAAGTATTTGTATTGAACCGGTTTTAACAGCACATCCCACAGAAGTCAAAAGGATTAGCATTTTAGAAATCCAAGCCTCTATATTCAGTCTAATTCGAAATCACGAATCAATTGGTAATCCTCAATTTGCAGCATGGCAATCTAAGTTTCAATCAGAACTTAACCGCTGGTGGAGAAGTGGCGAAATGAACCGTGAAAAACCGAAGGTTGAAGACGAAAGAAGAAATGCACTGCATTATTTGAGTGCAAAATTTCCCTTGGTCCTCGAAGAAAGCGATCGACAATTGTTGTATTGGCTGAAAAACATAAATGGTAAAATTGTAATAGAACCCGAAGATTTGCCACAAATTCGATTTGGTAATTGGATTGGAGGCGACCGTGATGGACATCCTTATGTGAGTGCCAAAATTACCGAGGAAACTTTGCAATTATTGCGTGAAAATGCCCTAAATGGACTATTAGCAAAATTAGAGGCTTTAAGTGCAAGGTTAAGTTTATCGGAATTTTTAAATCCGTTTTCAGAAGTGCTTAATAATGCCTGGATTAATTTAATAAATTCCTACAACCTACCTGAACACATAAAAAATTACAAACCACACGAACCTTGGAGGCGATATACCCATGCGCTTTGTTGGTTGGTTGAAGAAAAAAAGCAAAATACGGTCAACGCCGTATTGATAAACGAAGAAAAATTGCTTTTGGCAATAAGTGGGTTATACCAGTCGCTAAAAGAAATTGACGCTGGCATTCTAGCAGAGTATGAGGTATTACCGGTTTGGCGATATGTTCAAACCTTTGGATTTCATCTGGCCAAACTAGATATTAGACAGAATAGTGCATTTCATGGAAAAGCCATAGAACAAATGGTGAGACTTTCAGGAAACGAATCATTCAATTGGTTTCAATTGAGCGAAGCAGATAAACTTCGATGGCTGGAACAAGAGCTTTTATTAAAACGTCCTTTTTTAGGATCTAAAACCCAAATACAAGAAGAAGCAGGGCAACTTATTGAATGCTATCGAGTTGTTTCTGAACATATATCAAAATTTGGCCACAGTGGTGTTGGCAGTTTTATTGTAAGCATGACTCGAAATCTGAGCGATTTGATTTTAGTTGAATTGTTTTTAAGAGAGGTAGGTATATCGAGCGAAAACATTCAAATTGTACCCTTATTCGAAACCATAGAGGATCTTGAACATGCACCCCAAATTATAGAAGCCTTTTTTAAAAGGAAAGAGGTTAAAGCGCGAATTCACAATTTAGGGTATCAAGAAATAATGCTAGGATACAGCGACAGCAACAAAGATGGAGGTATTTTGGCAAGCAGATGGGCTATATATAAGGCCGAAGACGGTTTAACCAAAATTGCTCGAAAACATGGGGTTAACGTTAAATTTTTTCATGGCATTGGTGGTACCATAAGTAGAGGTGGGGGTAAATACCACCGATTTATAGACAGTAAACCCACCTCCAGTATTAGTGGTCATATCAAATTTACTGTGCAGGGTGAAACCATCGCCCAGCAATTTGGCAATTTTGAAAATGCAGCGTACAATTTAGAAATGCTTACCGCGGGTGTTTTTCGACACAGATGGTTAAGAAAAGAACTTTCACACGATGCGAATGCTCTAGATATAATCGTAGATAAACTGGCAGGCTTATCATTTAAGAAATACCGTAACTTGGTAGAAAAGGAGGGGTTCATTACTTTTTACAGTCAAGCAACACCCATTGATGTTTTGGAAAACAGTAAAATTGGATCGCGTCCTGCCAGAAGAACAGGGCAAAGAACTTTGGAGGACTTAAGAGCTATTCCTTGGGTTTTTAGCTGGAGCCAGAGTCGATTTAACTTAAGTGGTTGGTTTGGAATTGGAACAGCTCTAAGTGAATTGAAAATTAACAGTATATCAGAGTTTAATATTTTAAAAGCTTCTATCGAAAATTGGCCTTTTTTGAGGTATACACTTATTCAAATTGAAACGAATCTTTTGCATGCCGATTTAGAAATAATGAAGATGTACAGCCAATTAGTAGAGAATGAAATTATTGGAATTGAATTCATGACTTATATTGAAAACGAGTATAGGTTGAGTTTGACTTTGGTAAACGAATTTCTTGGGGGTGAAGTAGATAAAAGAAGACAGGTTCAATTGCAAATGAAAAAGTATCGTCACGATGGCCTTCTTGATTTGCACAAAGAACATTGCAACTACCTACGAATGTGGAGAGAATCTCAAACAAAAAACCATTCTGAATCAGATGAACAACTTTTGTATTTGCTTTATTTAACCAACGCCATTAGCAGTGGATTAAAACATACCGGATAGAATTTTTTTCCAATGGGTAATTATTTAAACCATCATTGCTTTAATTAGCCATATGCAAATTAATTTTTTTGATGGACAACTGCGGGCTTCTCAAAGCCTCGAGTTAATGGCGAAATATATTGTAGAGGGTTTTATTAGTGGGCTTCATAAAAGTCCATATCAAGGGTTTTCTGTTGAATTTGCCGAGCATAGAGCCTACACAATTGGCGAATCGACACGGCATTTAGACTGGAAATTGTTGGCGCGCACTGATAAGCATTTTGTAAAAAGATTCGAGGCGGAAACAAATTTAAGATGTTGGTGCGTGATCGATACTTCGGCATCTATGTTTTATCCTTTGCAAAGGAAAATAGATATTAACAAGCCCAATAAATTGGTTTTCAGCTTACTCGCTACTGCATCAATAATCCACCTTTTAAAAAGCCAACGAGACGCTTTTGGGCTGGCTTTTTCTTCCTCCCATTTGAGCTACAAATCAGATGCCCGATTAAACAGTCTTCATCAACGTCAATTATTCGAAAAGATGGCTCAACTTCTAGAAAGTGAGCCTGTTAAAGGCGAAACGAATCTGGCAAAATCTCTACACCAACTTGCCGATCAGTTGCCAAACAGAAGTCTTGTTCTGGTTTTTACAGATTTGTTTGAAACCGAAATGGGTAAAGACGCTTTAAATGCCGCATTCCAACACCTCAGATTTAAAAAGCATGAAGTATCAATTTTCCATGTTACAGATTCACAAACTGAATTACTTTTTGATTTTGAAAACCAACCGCTTCGGTTTATCGACGCCGAAAGTGGTGAAGTGGTGGATATTGAGCCGAATGAAATTAAAGAGTTTTACACAAAAGCCATAGCCGAATTTGTGGAAGAAATGAAGCTTCGTTGCGGCCTTGCCGGTATTGAATGGGTTTCAGCCGATATTACCAAAGGCGTCTCGGCTGTTCTACTGGAATTTATCAAGAAAAGAACAAAGATGTATTAATTGCCTAACTTCGGAGCCATTTTATGGCGAAGAAAAAAATTAAACCGGTTAAAAGCAAAGTACCGGTTGCACTCAAAAAAGATGTGTTGGCCGAATTAGGCCAAAGCGGTCATCAAGCTTTTAATTATAAGCAAATTTCGGCCCGTCTCGGATTAGAAGACTCAAATTCAAGGCAAAAAGTGCTTCTGGCACTTGAGCAATTGGCAGCTGAGGGTGTAGTCAAAGTTGTGAGTCCGGGCAAATACGAACTTATTACGCCAGACCAAACGCTTACTGGGAGGATTGATATGACGTCTACAGGTGCGGCTTATGTAGTTTCAGCCGAAAGTGAGCAAGATGTTTATATTCCACCTAAGCGATTAAGAAGGGCACTTGATGGGGATACAGTGCGAATTCGATTGTATGCAAGAAGGAAAAACCAAAAGCCGGAAGGTGAAGTTGTTGAAATAATTGAAAGAAAAAGAACGGAGTTTGTAGGCATATTCGAAGTAAATGGTCATTTTGGATTTCTAGTTCCGGATTCTAGAAAAATGCTGGTTGATATTTATATCCCGGAAGAACATTTTAATGGGGCCATCCATGGTCAAAAATGTGTTGCCAAAATAACGGATTGGCCAGAGCGCGCGAGTTCACCTTTTGGAGAAATAACCCGTGTTTTGGGGGATCCGAGAGATCATCAGGTTGAAATCCATGCCATCTTAGCCGATTATGGACTTCCTTATAAATTTCCGGAAGAGGTAGAAGCAGAGGCTGATTCCATCCCAAAAGAAATTAGTGATGCAGAAATCGCCAAACGCAGAGATTTTAGAGGGAAACCAACTTTTACTATTGACCCACAAGATGCAAAAGATTTTGATGATGCCCTTAGCATTGAATTACTATCAAACGGAAATTGGGAAGTTGGAGTTCATATTGCAGACGTAACGCATTACGTTAAACCAGATAGTTTGCTAGAAAAAGAAGCGCTTCAAAGGGCTACTTCAGTGTATTTGGTTGATAGGGTAGTGCCTATGTTACCCGAAGTATTGAGTAATAACCTCTGTTCATTGCGTCCTCACGAAGATAAATGTTGTTTTTCCGCGGTTTTCGAGATAGACGAAAATGCCCAAGTTAAGAAACGATGGTTCGGAAGAACGTTGATTCACAGCCAGCAGCGTTTCGCATATGAAGATGCTCAGGCTATTATAGAAGGGGGCGAAGGGCCTCTAAAAGAAGAAATCTTAACATTACACAGGCTTGCCCTTCTACTTCGGGCAGAACGAACTTCAAAAGGGGCACTGCTTTTTGATAGGGAAGAGGTGAAGTTTATTTTAACTGAGGAGGGTAAACCAAGTGGCATTTACTTCAAAATCAGTAAGGAAGCCAACCATTTAATTGAAGAATTTATGCTATTGGCCAATAGGGAAGTGGCCACTTTTATTGGCAAGCAAACGGCAAAAGAAAAAGAAATAAAAACTTTCGTTTATCGTATTCACGATGAACCTGACAATCAAAAGATACTGGATTTGAACAATTTCATTAAAACTTTTGGTTATAGCTTAAAAACACAAAGCAGAAAAACTTTAACCCAAAGTATGAATGAACTTTTGCAGAAGGTTCAAGGGAAAGGCGAAGCGAATATGATTGAAACACTGGCCATTCGTTCCATGGCAAAAGCCGAATATTCGACACAAAATATTGGTCATTACGGATTGGCATTCGATTACTATACACATTTTACATCCCCAATAAGACGTTACCCAGACATGATGGTACATCGTCTTCTGCAACATTATTTAGAAAAAGGTAACTCGCCTTCCGCCCTTATTTGGGAAGAAAAATGTAAACACTCCAGTATGCGCGAGCGCTTGGCCGCAGAAGCTGAGCGTGCCAGCATAAAGTACATGCAGGTAAAGTACATGCAAGAATTTCAAGGTGAGGAATTTGATGGAATAATTTCAGGTGTAACAGATTGGGGGGTATATGTAGAGTTAACCGCCAATAAATGCGAAGGCATGGTTAGAATTCGAGACTTTAAAGACGACTATTACGTATTTGATGAAAAAAATTACTGTATTGTAGGTGAATCGAGAGGAAGGGTGTATCGTTTAGGCGATGCTTTAAAAATAAGAGTAAAACGTGCAGATGTTGAAAAAAAGCAGTTGGATTTTGAACTTGCTTTGAGCTGATTGGGTTAGATTTTTGTATCCAAACATTAACACTTTTGGAAACGGAAATTAAAAGCCTTCAAGAGGCAATTCAACCACATCGCCAAGCCATTTTAAATCACGAATTGTATCAAGCAATAACAGGTATTGAAGAACTGCGCAGCTTTGCTAACTACCATATTTTTGCCGTGTGGGACTTTATGTCTTTATTAAAGGCATTACAAAATCAACTAACTTGTACATCCATTCCATGGAAACCAGTTGGATCTCCTAAAACCCGGTTTTTAATTAATGAAATTGTTTTAGGTGAAGAGTGTGATATTGATGAGAATGGCGAAAGGCTAAGTCATTTCGAAATGTATTTAGAAGCCATGAAAAAATTGGAAGCAAATGGTTATTTGTTTCTGGTGTTTTTTTCAGAAATTCAAAATACATCATCTATTCAAGATTCAATATCAAATTCTAATTTACCTTTAAACATTCAATCTTTTTTAAAATTCACTTTTGAGATTATAGAAACCCAAAAACCGCATGTTTTGGCTGCGGTTTTTACATTCGGTCGCGAAGATTTAATACCGGATATGTTTCAAAAGCTGGTAGAGGATTTAAGCCTTGTTCATGGAGATAAAATATCAAAATTGAAATATTATCTAGAACGTCACATAGAAATTGATGGAGGACTTCATAGCTATTTAGCCTTAAAAATGGTATCCGATTTATGTGGAGATAATGCGACATTTTGGGAAGAAGCTATATTCTACAGCATTGAAGCGCTCAAGAGACGAAAAATGCTTTGGGATGAAATTTTAAATGATATTCAATGCAATAAATCGCACTAAGAATTAAAAAACGCAGCGATGGCTTCGAGCATTCTTTTAGAGGCACCTTGATTGGATGTAATAAATGTTTGGTTTATGGTTTTCATGGAATTGTATAATGAAGTGTTGACCATTATATTTTTGACTTCGATAATTAATTTGGAAGAATCAAACACTTCAATGGCGCCACCAAGATCAATAAGCGTTTGCGCTTCTGGAAATGCTTTGTGTTTTGGGCCAAAAAAAAGAGGACAACCAAATGCAGCGGGCTCTAAAATTGAGTGCAATCCTTCTTTATATCCACCACCAATAAAAGCTAAATCGGCATAAGCATACGATCTGGAAAGCCAGCCAATAGTATCAAGCACTAAAATTTTAATGGGCATTGAGGGTTTATAATCGCTCCAAAGTGCCAAAGTTCCATGGTTTTTGAATTTGGAAACCAAACGATTAATATTTGAAGGGCTCACATCGTGGGGTGCAATCAAATAGGCCATGTCTGGAAATGCATCTAATAGAGGTAAAATGCGATCTTCATCCAAAGGCCAAACAGAGCCAGCAATGAAAAGCTTGCGATTACTTTTAAATTTTTCTAGCCAATTTATGGGTTCTTTTGAATGCGCTATTTGAGCCACTCTGTCAATTCGACCATCACCCATAATATAAGCATTTTTAAGGCCATGTTTTTGTAATATTTGAACGCTATCAGAATCTTGACAAAATATACTGCTCACACGAGATAAATGATTGAGCCCAAACCTACTGATGTCTTTGAATATCCACATGTTTTTTCTAAAATGTGCAGATACAAAGAAAGTGGGTACACCTTCGATACATAACTGATTTATCAGATTGAACCAAAATTCGTATCTTATGAAAACGTAAATATCAGGCTTTGTTAATGCAATCCATTTCTTTGATTCATGAATGGAATCAAGAGGTAAATAAAAAATGCCATCAACGTTCACATCTTTCACTTTATCAAATCCTGAAGGGGAGTAAAAGGTCAAAAGAATCTTCCATGTAGGAAATTGTTTGCGCCACATTTCAATGAATAAGCAGCCTTGTTCATATTCGCCTAAAGAAGCTGCATGAATACACAGTAGTTTTCCCTGATTAAGGGATCGCCATTTCATTATTAAAGAAGGCCAGTTTTTTCTACCTTCTATCCATTTAAGAGCTTTTTTATTGAAAGAGGAGACAATGAAAATAATAAATCCATATAATTGAATTATAGCGGAATAAATAACTTGCATTAACGGTAATAGTATTGTTGATTGTTTTTGTCGTATACAGGTAAAAACCAAATAAATCTCACTCCATTTATGAAATCGTTTTGAATATCGGATGGTGATGAACCCGTAACATAATTGTAACCTCTAAAGTCTTCTGTAAAGCCTTGAAGAAAATCGAAACCGATTAAAAAATTTATTGTTCTTCGATTTCCTGAATGTAGGTAACCAATAAATTGCCTTAATGCAAGCCCGCCACTTAATTGATCATAGCCCTTATAATAGGGTTCATTAATTTGTGGCATGTTTTGGCCGTTGTTTTCAATTCGTATTCGGTGTTGAACATAACCTCCATTTAGAAAAAGTACTAGTCCTGAATTGCGGTTATGACCCAATTGGTTAAAAATCTTGCCTACCCCAGCGGTGGCAATAAATCCTCTTTGCAGTACTTTATACTCTCCAAAGTTGCCGTTCAAGTCGAACATCAAGCCGCGTTGACCTTCTAACGGACGAAACATAGAATTTTCTACCTTAACATCGTTTCCAAACAAGAAGCTTCCCCCAATACCAAAAAGATAATTGTTTTTGGTTTTATACCATACGTCAAAGCTTACATCGCCATTATTCCCAAACTTTTCTGCCATTTGGCCTCCCGGAACATAATAACCTGCTCCTATGCCAAAAATCATTCCCTGAGTGGCCGAATCTCGAACATTGACTTGGGCTTTAATGCTCGCCTGGAGCATTGTAAGCAGGGCGATGGTTAAGTACGCTTTATTTCGCATTTTGTTCGATTTTAGAAACACAAATATGGCATATGGCAATAGGCTTTGGCTATATTTGACCCCGTAAAAATAAGCTATGCGCGAATTGCGGATGGTAGATCTCATATCTCAATATGAGTCTATCGAAAAAGAAATTCAGGACGGCATTCAAGAAGTTATTACCACTGCTTCTTTTATCAATGGTCCTCAGGTAAAGGCTTTTCAGACTGAATTGGAAGGCTACCTAAATGTAGAACATGTAATTCCATGTGCAAATGGTACTGATGCACTACAGATAGCCATGATGGCTTTGGGTTTGCAACCAGGTGATGAAGTTATTACAGCAAGCTTTACATATGTTGCAACAGCCGAAGTAATCGCATTGTTGAAATTAACTCCGGTTTTGGTTGATGTAAATCCGGATACTTTCATGATTGATGTTGAGCAAATTAAACAGGCTATAACACCCAAAACCAAAGCAATTGTTCCTGTTCATTTATTTGGTCAAGCTGCACCAATGTTTGAGATTATGGAAATTGCTAGGGTTAATAACTTATTCGTAATTGAAGATACAGCTCAAGCCATTGGCTGTAACTACAGCTTCCCTGATGGGAAAACGATGAAAGTTGGAACCATTGGCCATATAGGAGCGACTTCATTTTTCCCCTCCAAAAATTTAGGCTGCTTTGGAGATGGTGGCGCCATTTTTACCAGAGATGCCGAATTGGCTGTAAAACTCCGGATGATGGCCAATCATGGTCAAAGTAAACAATACTATCATGACGAAATTGGGGTAAACAGTAGATTAGATAGCATTCAAGCCGCTATTTTACGACCTAAGTTAAAAAGGTTAGATGCTTATTCTAACGCAAGAAATTCTGCTGCAGCATATTACGACCAGGCATTTGCCAATGTTAATGAAATTCAAACCCCTGCTCGAACTTCCTATTCCGACCACGTATTTCATCAATACACGCTTCGGCTCATTGGATTGGAGAGAGATTTATTGGTAGCTGGTTTAAAGGAATTGGGTATTCCGGTAATGGTCTATTATCCGGTTCCTTTGCATCAGCAAAAAGCGTATTTAGTTCCCAATTCTGACGGGAAATTCCCTATAACTGAAATGCTTTGTAAGCAAGTTTTTTCGCTACCAATGCATACAGAGCTAGATAAAGAACAACTGCAATTTATTGTAGATGGCGTATTTTCTGTACTTTCCAAACTTAAAAACCAATAAGAATGAAAATCGTAGTAGTTGGAACTGGCTATGTGGGCCTTGTTACCGGAGCTTGTTTATCAGACGTAGGTCTCGAAGTAGTTTGTGTTGATGTGGATGTAAAAAAAATAGAGAATCTTAAAAAGGGGATTCTTCCTATTTATGAACCGGGATTGGAAGATATAGTAGAGCGTAATTTTAGAAAAGAACGACTTGTATTCACCACCGACTTACCCACTGCCATTAAAGGAGCTGAAGTGGCATTTATTGCAGTAGGTACTCCTCCCGGTGAAGATGGTTCGGCAGACTTGAAATATGTTTTAGCTGTTGCCAAAGAAATTGGTGAAAACATGAACGATTATGGTGTTATTGTTACAAAAAGCACAGTGCCTGTCGGAACCGCGCAAAAAGTTAAAGGAGCAGTTGATGAAGCATTGGTCAAACGAGGTGTCAAAATAGATTTCGATGTCGCTTCAAACCCTGAATTTTTAAAAGAGGGTGCGGCTATCGATGATTTTATGCGTCCTGATAGAATTGTAGTAGGGGTAAACAGTGAACGGGCTCGTGAAATAATGGCCAGATTATATAAGCCGTTCACTTTAAACGGCCATCCTGTTATTTTCATGGATATTCCATCAGCAGAAATGACAAAATATGCAGCAAACGCTATGTTGGCTACAAAAATTAGCTTCATGAATGATGTGGCCAATTTGTGTGAAATAATGGGGGCTGATGTGAATATGGTTAGAAAGGGTATAGGATCTGATCCTCGTATTGGTAACAAATTTATTTATCCGGGAATTGGGTATGGAGGCTCTTGTTTTCCTAAAGATGTTAAAGCTTTGGTGAAAACAGCTGCAGATAATGGATACAGAATGAGAATTTTAGAGGCTGTTGAAGGGGTTAATGACGACCAAAAAATGGTTCTCTTTAATAAGGTAAAGGAACATTTTAAGGGAGACATTAAAGGAAAAACCCTTTCTGTTTGGGGACTTTCTTTTAAGCCTAAAACTGATGACATGCGTGAGGCACCTTCTGTAGTGATAATAAATGAATTACTTAAAGAAGGGGCATCAGTTAAGGTTTATGATCCGGTTGCAATGGATGAAGCAAAACATCAGCTGGAAGACAGGGTAACTTATTGTAGCGATGAATATGACACCTTAGTCGATAGCCATGGGTTGCTGCTGGTTACCGAATGGCCTGAATTTAGAGTGCCAAATTGGAAAGTTGTAGCAAAACTATTGGAAGAAAAGGTTGTTTTCGATGGTCGAAATATCTACGACCGCGATGAGTTAAGGGAAATGGGATATGCATATTATGGTATTGGACTCAAATAATTGGTGATGAAAAAAGTATTGATAACCGGTGCCGCTGGTTTCCTAGGCTCACATCTTTGTGATCGATTCTTAAAAGAAGGATACAAAGTAATGGGTATGGACAATTTGATTACAGGCGACTTAAGAAATATCGAGCATCTTTTTGGTGAAGAGCGATTCGAGTTTTATCATCATGATGTAACTAAGTTTGTTCATGTTCCCGGTGAATTGGATTATATCCTCCATTTTGCCTCGCCAGCAAGTCCTATAGATTATCTAAAGATTCCTATTCAAACCTTAAAAGTAGGGGCGATGGGAACGCACAACTTGTTGGGTCTAGCACTTTCAAAAAATGCTCGAATTCTGGTTGCCAGTACTTCAGAGATTTATGGTGACCCACATATCCATCCACAAACAGAAGAATATTGGGGTAATGTTAATCCAGTAGGACCTCGTGGTGTATATGATGAGGCAAAGCGTTACCAAGAGGCCATAACAATGGCCTATCATACTTACCATAATTTAGAAACCCGCATTGTTCGAATATTTAATACTTATGGTCCTAGAATGCGGCTTAATGATGGACGTGTGTTACCAGCATTTATCGGTCAGGCCTTAAGGGGAGAAGACTTGACAGTTTTTGGAGATGGCTCCCAAACTAGATCATTTTGTTACGTTGATGACCTAATTGAAGGTATTTACCGTTTACTTCTAAGTGACTATCCTTATCCTATGAACATAGGCAATCCGGATGAAATTAGTATACTAGAGTTTGGAGAAGAAATCATAAAGCTAACTGGCACAACTCAAAAGCTTGTTTTTAAGCCACTTCCAAAAGACGACCCTACTCAAAGACAGCCTGATATTACAAAGGCAAAGGAGATTCTAGGTTGGCAACCCAAAGTGAATAGGGCAGATGGCCTGAAAATAACTTTTGATTATTTCAAGAGCTTACCGGAAGATTTGCTTTATCAAATTGAACACAAAGATTTTGAAGGATATTCTAGAAAACGAAAAAACGTATGATGGATAAGCCTCGAATACTATTAACAGGAGGATTGGGCTTTATTGGTTCTCATACTGCTGTTGAGCTTATAAATCAAGGTTTTGAAGTGGTAATTGTGGACAATTTAAGCAATACTACAGAGGCCCCACTTTTAGGAATCGAAAAAATTACTGGTATTTGCCCAACTTTTGAAAAGGTGGACCTAAGCAAATACGACGAAGTTGCTGATTTTTTTTCTCGATTCAACCACTTCGAAGGCATTATTCATTTTGCTGCGTTTAAAGCTGTTGGGGAAAGTTATAAACTGCCTTTAAAATATTATACCAACAATTTGACATCTTTGAGCTTATTGTTGGAAAAATGTTTGCAGTTGAACATAAAAAACCTAATTTTTAGCTCATCATGCACTGTTTATGGCGAAACTGATCAACTTCCCATAAACGAAAATAGTCCAATTCAGCCGGCACTTTCGCCCTATGGAAATACCAAGCAAATCGGTGAAGAAATTATTCAAGATACCATTCGGGTTAACGAATGGCTCCGCTGTATTTCACTTCGATATTTTAATCCGATTGGTGCACACCCTACAGCTGAAATTGGAGAATTGCCAATTGGTCCTCCTTTAAATTTAGTCCCGTACGTTACCCAAACTGGTGCTGGTATTCGTGAGCAGCTCCAGGTTTTTGGTGATGATTACCAAACTTCAGATGGAACGAACGTCAGAGATTACATTCATGTTGTGGATGTGGCAAAAGCGCATGTTATTGCCCTATCACGATTATTGGAGAACAAGAATGAATCAAATTATGAAGTTTTCAACTTAGGCACTGGAATGGGCTCCTCTGTTTTGCAAGTAATAAAGGCTTTTGAAAAAATAAGCGCCAGACCGCTTAATTACAAAATTGTTGAAAGAAGAAGGGGAGATGTGACGGCTGCTTATGCGGATACATCTAAAGCTAATACTGTTTTAGGGTGGAAATCCGAATTAAATTTGGAAGATGCTATGCGAGATGCATGGAGATGGGAGAAGAAAATACGAAACATCTTATGAAGAGAAGAATTTTAATAACCGGAGGAGCAGGATTTATTGGCTCACATGTGGTTAGGTTATTTGTAGTTAAATATCCTGATTATGAGATAGTCAATTTAGATGCTCTTACTTATGCGGGCAATTTGGAAAATTTAAAGGATATTCAAGACTTTCCCAATTATAAGTTCGTTCGTATTGATATTAGCGATGCAGATGCAGTAGATGACTTATTCGACAAAAATATTTTCGATGGTGTAATTCATCTTGCTGCGGAAAGCCATGTAGATAGATCAATTTCAGATCCTCTTGCATTTGTTCGGACCAATGTTATTGGAACGGTAAACTTGCTAAATGCATGTAAAAAACAGTGGCAAGGTAAAATGGATACTAAACGTTTCTATCATATTTCAACCGATGAAGTTTATGGTACTTTAGGCAGAGAAGGCTTATTCACAGAAACAACACCTTATGATCCAAACAGTCCGTATTCAGCATCGAAGGCCTCAAGCGATCATTTTGTTAGAGCTTATGGCGAAACCTATGGTTTGCCATATGTTTTAACAAATTGTTCTAATAACTATGGGCCTAATCAATTTCCAGAAAAACTTATTCCGTTATTTATACATAACATTAAAGAGAATAAATCTTTACCTGTTTATGGCGATGGCCAGTACACCAGAGATTGGTTATATGTTGTAGACCATGCGAATGCGATTGATTTGGTTTATCACAATGGTGTAACCGAGGAAACTTACAACATTGGTGGCTTTAACGAATGGACTAATATTGATTTAATTAAGTTACTATGTAAATTGATGGATGAAAAACTAGGCCGTGAAACGGGTAGTTCTGAAAAACTTATTACCTATGTAAAAGATAGACCTGGACACGATAGACGTTATGCAATTGATGCATCTAAAATAAATAAAGAGCTTGGTTGGTCGCCCTCGGTAACATTTGAAGAGGGTTTAAACGAAACCATTAATTGGTATCTGTCAAACGAATTATGGCTAAAATCTGTAACAAGTGGTTCTTATCAGAGTTACTACAATCAAATGTACTCTAACAGATAAAGAAACTAGCTTTCGTCTTCTTGAATCCGAAGCCGAACTTCATCAACTCTGGTGGGTTCGGCTTTTGTTATTATTACAACATGTTTACCAAGGTCGTAGCGTTCACCTTTTTCAGGTATACTGCCAATTGAATACATTATCCACCCCCCTAAAGTATTATAGTTTTCAGACATGGGGACGTCCAACCTATATTCTTCATTCAAATAGTTGATTTCTAAACGGGCAGAAAACAAATATTCATTATCTGAGATTTTCTGTTCTGTTAATTTTTCAACGTCATGTTCATCATCAATTTCGCCAAAAAGCTCTTCTACAACATCCTCTATAGTGATCAATCCTGAAGTGGCGCCAAATTCATCCAAAACTACCGCAATGCTTCTTTTCTCTTTTAACAACAACTTTAAAATATCATTGGCCGTCATACTTTCTGGAATAAAACTAATAGGCCGAATAACACTTTTTAAATTTTCGGGATATTTAAAGATTTCATATGAGTGCACGTAACCCAAAATTTCGTCTACAGAATCCTGATGCACAAGGATTTTGCTTAAACCCGAAGCTACAAATGTATTTAGCATTTGACTTAAACTGGCATTCTCATCAATTGAGACAATTTCAGTTCGTGGTACCATGAACTCTCTGGCCTTGCGGTTGCGGAAATCGAGGGCATTTTGGAAAATTCTAATTTCAGTGTCTATTTCTTTCTTATCAACATCTTGCTTTTCAGTGCTTTCACGAATATAGTGATTTAAATCAACTCTATCAAACACTTTAACAACTTCTTCATTCCCACCTCTGAAGAGCAGACGAATAGCTGCATTTGAGATTGTCATGACCAAAGAAACCACAGGGTAGAACAGCCAGTAAAAAATATAAGCAGGAAAAGCAAATACTTTTAGAAGTTGGTCTGGATTTGAGTTAAAAAAAACTTTCGGGAAAAATTCAGCCAGAAATAATATGAAAATTGTTGAGATCAAAGTTTGGCTAATTAATAAAAGGAACTCTGGTCGAATGCTATGTGTGATGGACCCCAAAATTTGAGGCATATACAATCCGTATACAACCAGAGCTATATTATTGCCAATTAACAATGCGGCTATAAATCTGGAGGGACGTTTACTAAGAAAACTAAGCAATTTGTACGAGAAATTTCCTTTTTTGTTCTCTAGTTCAATATGAAATTTGTTGCTTGATAGAAAAGCAATTTCAACACCTGAAAAGAAGGCCGAAAGCAAAATGGTCAAAACAACTATTACTATAGCTTCCAAATTTTAATTCTTAGGGTTCTGTTGTGAATTCCTCTCTAATTTTTTCCGTAGACCTCTTCTAATAAAAAACATCAAAATACCAAACACAGTAAAGCCAATAAAAATATATAACTTATTATCTTTGGAGGGCCAACGTATGACGCTTTCTGCCAATGCAATCGAAGCGATTACAATCCATATAATTTCACTGATTCTTAAAAATTTAGTTGTCGTCGACATATATTTCACCTGTTACTTTTTCTATTTCGTAGCTGTCAAAATTCTGGTTTGCTTTAAATCCGATTCCTGTTATTATTTGCTTACCAGTGCTTAATTTAACGAATTCATCGGAAAAAATTAATTCTTTGTTTTCATCCCAATTTAAAGACTCGGTTTCTAGCTTTTCACCTTTACTATTTACTACTATAACGCGCCCTTTGGCTTTCCACAGTGCTGAATTCGTATATCTAATAGCTTGATTTGCCCTTAAATGCGACTCTGTTTTACCTGTGTTTGAAAAGAAATTCACTTCAATGCCTTTTGGAAATTCCATTTTAGCTTCTTCCAATTGAGGATAATTCAAGGCTTCTTTAGCCTTTAAATCTATTTTTTTAACAGCAGAGTCTGTAAAAATAAGATATAAATTCGTTTGACGTTCTAAATAGCTCTCTATTTCGGGATCAAAAGCAGTTACATCGCTCCTTTTATTGCTACACGCAAAAAAGAAGGGAATCGCTGTTAAAACGATTCCCTTAATCAACAGTTTAATTATGAAATTAGAACTTTGCAACTACCGATTCGTTTATCCAACTGCCAATATTGATTCGCTCGCCTTCACGAACATTAAGTTGAAAGGCCACATCCTTGCCAGGAAGCTGTTTCTGGTAAGAAGCTATAAGCCTATTTGCACGGTTAGCAACTTCGGGATCAATGCTTTTGGCGTAGTTCAATTTATCAATTGCAGCCCAATAAACAGCTTTCTTTTCTACAACATTATTGCCCCATATGCCTTCTGAGGATCCATACATTGAGGCTAAAAGTAAGTATGGCTCGCCCCAATTTTTCTTTAAATTACTGGCTTTCATCAAACTGTTTTTTGCGCTAGAAAAATTACCCAGTCTTTGATAGCTTATTGCGACTTTTAAAAAATCATCTGCTTTCTTTTTAGGGTCAATTTCCATGCTGGCCGCCTGATTAAAGTAATCTACAGCTTTTGAATAATCTTTTCGTCCCCATGCTAATTTTCCTACTGCTCGGGCCGATGTAGGGCTTGGTTCAAGTTGATAGTTTGCCTCTGCTACTTTAAAAAAAATTGGAAGATCTGTGCAATCTGTTAATTCACCATCTTCATTTGCTCTTTCTTTTTGAAGCATTTTTGAAGCTCTACGCAACCAATCAGGACTTGTTCTATTCTTCTCGAAGCTCTCTTCATTATAAATGTTTTGTAATTTTTCACACGTTGCGATAGGAACTAAAGTTTTTTCAACGTTAGCATCAACTACATCATATCGACTCAATTCACGGCTCAATTTTGCGGTATCTTTTTGTTCTTTTTCAGAAAGGGTTTCACCATTCTCTGCCTTTTGAACCAAAGCTTGTAATTCTCGGTTTAAATTATTGTTGTTCTTTTCAATTGCCTCTGATACTAAATTGTAAGTATCAAATACATCATTTATCGAAAAGACTTTGGTATTAAACAGTTGAGCGGCTGAAATGAACAGGCCATTAAAAATAGCTGCCGGTAAATCGTAGCCATCTGCATTGTAGGCACTCATGAAGGTTTCATAGGCTCCTTTATAGTTTGTTTTGTCATATTTCATCAACGACACACCTTTTTGGCCGTATACAAATCCTATTTTCTCAGGAAATAGTTGAATGCGTTTGTCATAACTTTCTAATAAAAGTGAAACAAGTTTCTGCTTTTCACTTTCATCTTTAGATTGCTCGATTTTGGCTTCGATAATGGCAGGAGCAAATATGAAAGTGTTTTTATAAGCTGCTGGACAGTTATCATAAACATACTTCCAGCTTTCAAAAGCTGAAGCATATTGCTTAGATTTATAAAGTTGATAATACACCTGTGTATTTTCCCAGCATGCTACACTGTCTGTTCCAAATTTGCTTTGGGCTAGAAGGGGTTTTTGACAAACCAATAAGGCGAGTGAAATCACTCCAAAAACCAGCTTAGTTGTTGCTCTCATCTGTATTTATATTTAGTAAACCAACGGTCGTTAAGAGTTACACCGAAAATTATTTGAACTATTTCCTCGCGAATTAATCCATTATTCGTAGTTCCTCGCTGTGCATAATGCAAACCAAGGTGAACCGTATTGTATTTTTCTTCGCCAGGAGCAAGTCCTTTAATTCTTAACGGCAAACCTAAACCAAAGGTTGTGCCAAACATATTTAAAGGTTCAGAATTTATTGTAGGCGACAATTCATCATAATAAAATCCAACTTTATATCGCAACTTATCCAAATAGTTTCTACTCCTATTCAACTTATTAAATGCATATCTAGGTTGGATCTCTCCCCCTAAAGAAAATCCATTGGTGTTCCGTAAACCTTGATTGTTCCCATCTATGTCTGTAAAGTCAGACCATCTCGAATTTCTATATTCGATAGATATTTGCCAGGAATACTGATATAAATCTCTCGCTTTCCTACCTAACATCATACCAAATGCAGTTTGCATGGGTAGAAGCAACTCCCCATTCAGACTTCTAACAATGGCTGTGTCGCGTGCTAGTTCGTTTCCAAAACTCGGCGTAAAAGTATAATACGTTTCATCGAATTTTGTAGCTAAACCATTCTCCAATGAATAGTTGGCCCCTAAACCCAAATCTAAATTTTCTTGAATTGCTTGGGTGTATTGAACACCGAAGTTGAAGTTTACATCGCTTAACAGAAAATTACGTTTAAAGCGCGAATTGAGATAGCCCGCCGTATTAAATCTAACATCTTGATTAAAATTGAAAGAACCAAATAAATATCCCAATTGTGCTCCTAAATGTAAGTTTTTGATCGGAGTATAGCCAAAATTTAAAAATCCTTTGTTTATTCCTCCATTACCGGAATATTCATGCGTTGCTCGGCCAATATTTGGGTATTCAATAGATTCGGAATTTCGGTATCCGATTGAGGAATAAGGTAAAAACCCGAAAGCCATACCTAGGCCATCCCTAATAGGTATGCCCATAGCGAAGTAATTGAAAAGGGCAGTACCTTGACTAATTCCTTGTGTGTTGTTTTGTTGATTAACCCAACCACCACGCCCCATCATTTCTAAAGTGGTTAGTTTTAATGCTGATGAGGCTGCCGGATTGTTTAAATTTAGACTTAAAGGATCTCGTAAAGCAGCCGATTGATTGCCCATTAAGAACCCTTGCAAAAAATTTGGTGTCAAAAACTCACCCAATCCAAAACGCGAGTATGGGGAAACCGTGCCGATTTGTGCCGAAAGTAAGGCTGGCAAAAAATAAGTTAAGAAAATGAGCTTTTTCAAAAATTGTTTATATTGAACTTGAACAGCCTGTACAATCCCTCCAACTGCAAATTGGGGCGCGCAAAGATGGGTTTTTTGATGCTGTCTTGCAAAGTCAACGCATCGCCTCCAGTAAGTATTGTGGTTAAATTTGAGTATTGCATTGAAAAAGCGTCAATTAAACCTTCAATTTCCTTTATTAAGCCATTATAAGCTCCAGATTGTAAACAAGTAATCGTATCATTTCCTATTAAGCTCGTTTTTTTGTTTTCAGCAAGAGGGAGTTTAGCAGTGAATGCCTGCATGGCTTTTAAGCGCATTTCCCAGCCCGGACTAATTATACCCCCTAAATATTTCTCACCATTCTCAAGCAAGTCGTAAGTTATGCATGTTCCACAATCAATTGTTAATGTAGTTAAGTTTCTAAACAAGCTTTGTGAGGCTGCTACATTTGCCAGTCTATCAATTCCTAATGTTTGCGGAGTACTATAATGGTTTTCGAAAGGCAAAGTCATTAGCTGATGGGCTTGCCAAATTGAAAGTGCCTGATTTTGCAAAAAGTCTTGAAATTCTGGTCGAATTACCCCGCTTTTACCCAGAACGATGTATTTTAATTGGAATTTTTCAAGCATTTTCTTATTTCTAACACGATTTTTATCATCCCATAAGAAATTGTTAATCAGTTGATCACCCTCAAATACACCTAGTTTTATGCATGTATTTCCAACATCTGCCACTAATACCATAAAAAAGTTTTTGACTAATTCAACGCATTCCTATATTTGCGGCCCTCAAAAGGTGCCATAGCTCAGTTGGTAGAGCAAAGGACTGAAAATCCTTGTGTCGCTGGTTCGATTCCAGCTGGCACCACCACCGCAAAAATAATCCGCTTTTAGCGGGTTTTTTTTGTGCAATATTTTGAATAAGTGTATTTCGAACACAAAGTCATTGTACAAGTCTTTGCTGTAATTTAGCAGCCGCTCTACTCAAACCCAAAATAATAATGCGAACTATACAATTCAGAGAAGCCATAGCTGAAGCCATGAGTGAGGAAATGCGCCGAGACCCTAATGTGTATCTAATGGGAGAGGAAGTGGCAGAATATAATGGGGCCTATAAGGCGTCTAAAGGTATGCTAGATGAATTTGGACCCAAACGTGTTTTAGATACTCCTATTTCTGAGTTGGGCTTTGCCGGTATAGGAGTTGGATCCGCTATGAATGGATTGAGGCCAATCATTGAATTTATGACCTTTAACTTTAGCATGGTCGCCATTGATCAAATAATAAATAATGCTGCCAAAATGTATCAAATGAGTGGTGGCCAATTTAATATTCCAATTGTTTTTAGAGGCCCAACAGCTTCAGCAGGTCAATTAGCTGCCACCCATAGTCAAGCTTTTGAAAGCTGGTATGCCAACTGCCCTGGATTAAAAGTGTTAGTGCCTTCTAACCCTTATGATGCAAAAGGTCTTTTGAAGACGGCTATACGCGACAACGACCCTGTTATCTTCATGGAAAGTGAGCAGATGTATGGCGATAAAATGGAAGTTCCGGAAACAGAATATTTGTTACCCATTGGAAAAGCAGAAGTAAAAAGAGATGGAACAGATGTTACATTGGTTTCTTTTGGCAAAATAATCAAGACGGTTTACGAAGCGGCTGATGAACTCCTAAAAGAAAATATTTCTGTGGAAGTTATTGATTTAAGAAGTGTTCGTCCAATTGATTACGATACAGTGATTGAATCTGTTAAAAAAACCAACCGTCTGGTTGTTGTTGAGGAGGCTTGGCCGTTGGGAAGTATTGCTACTGAAATTACGTATATGGTTCAAAAAAGGGCTTTTGATTTCCTTGATGCACCGATATTAAGGGTAACATCGGCAGATACTCCAATGGCGTATTCTCCAACCTTAGTGGAATCTTATTTGCCGAATTCAAAAAAAGTGTACGATGCCATTAAGTCTGTTTTGTACAGGCTTTAAATGAAAATAAGGAATGGTTAAGCATTAGGGAGAACTGAAAATTTTAAGCTTTTATTGATTCAAATCTCTAGAATCAAGCCAATTGAAGGAATAGCTGTTCCGGTTAAATTTTCAAGTGTTCGCGTTAGATATCGTGAATTATCATTGGGATCTACAATAGGATTACCTATATCATCTCTTTGCACATCAACAAAAGGGGCGCCTGCAACTTGTTGGGCTAAGGCATTTTGAATATCGAAATACATGTTTAAACTCCAATTTGTAAAATACCATTTTTTGTCTATGCGCATATTTAATCGATTAAATGAACCAAATCGCTCTGTGTTTAAACGATTAAAATCCACCACTCCAAATCCACGTCTGTCCCAATTACTTCTTAATGCACTGGCCTGAATATCAAAAGGAGTAAATGGTGCTCCACCCAAAAACTGATATTGGAATCCAAATTCCCAATTCTTCCCAAATTTTTTTCCTGCTGTTGCTGTTACAATGAGGCCGTTATCCCAAGAAGTAGGTACGAGTTGCCCATTTTTATCTTCAAATTCACTTCTAACTAAAGTTATTGCTAGAATTCCAAAATAGCCTTTAAAAAGCTTTTGCTGATACGTTACTTCCATACCATAAGCTCTTCCATTACTTACAGAGCTGCTCGGTGCATTTCCAATTACCCCGAAATCTCCGCCTAAATTGGCTAAACTTATACTGTCATTGAGTAAAAAAGGATAGTTATTATAATCCTTGTAAAAACCTTCAATACTCAGCTTGGCGTTGAAAGGGAAAAAAATACTACTACCTAAAACATAATGTATTGATTGGATATAAGTTGTGTTTTGATTTACTAGTTGGTTATTCAAATCGCGAAAACCTAGAAGAGTGTAAGGGGGGAGTTGATAATAAACTCCCCAGTTTGCATTTAAACTCCATATTTCGTTGATGTTATAATTTGCTGAAATTCTGGGCGAAAATTGATTTAAAATATTCGAAGTGTTCGAATTGAAGTTCAAACCATCCATTCTAAAACCGGCAGATAAATTAAGTCTAGAATTTAACAAGCTCTTGGTTGCTTGACTAAATAAGCTATATCGGTAAAGATTAAGAAAAGTGTAGTATTCTCGAGAAGGACTACCAACCGGTACTCTTAAATCAGTTTCATCGGTTTGGTACTTTATTTCTTCAAAGCCAAGCCCATTGGTTAAACGCCACCCATTGTTTCGATAAAAATTTTCAACTCTCACCTTATTTTCTATTTCACGTGAGTCATAATCGAGTAATTGGGTTTTAGAAGGGTCATTGTCCTCAAATTTATAAGCTGAATTGTTCAACATAAATCTACTTAAAACAACATTTGTGAAGCTTTTTTTTCCAAAGTATGTGTATTTGGCACCTACCGAATAGTTCCATTGCTCATTTACATCTAGAAAATTAAGCAAGTAGCGTTGTTCTTCGGTCTCGTTCGCTTCAAGATTCAATGCAAAATTATCTATCGCACCTAGGCCTATCAATGTTATTTGATGTTTAGGAGCCATATTGTACTTTATCTTAAATTGAAAATCGTTGTAAGTGGGCAAAAAAGGAAGGCCTAAGGCACTAAACAAGAACTGCAAGTACGAACGTCTTGCTGAGGCTATAAAAGTGGTTTTTTTACTTAACGGGCCATCGAGGGTAATGCCGATATCACTGGCTCCAACCTGTCCTAAAAAACCAATTCTATCGGTGCGACCATCCCGAAGTTTAATTTCCATTACCGAACTCAAGGTATTTCCGCGTTCTACAGGAAATGCACCCGTATATAAATCCACTTCTCTGATAAAATTCACATTAATCATTCCTACGGGTCCACCACTCGAACCCTGAGTGGCAAAGTGATTTATGGCCGGAATTTCAATGCCATCCAAATAAAATCGGTTTTCGTTCGGAGCACCACCTCTAATTATTAAATCGTTTCTGAAACTGGCAGTTGAGGCTACCCCTGGCAGGCTTTGAATAACTCTTGAAATATCTTGATTTCCTCCAGGATTACGCTGTATCTCATTAATTCCGATATTTTGCAGCGAAACAGGGCTCTCTGGGTTTCTGTCAAAGCGCTGTTGAGCACTCACTACCACTTCGTTAAGTTTAAAATTAGAGGCGTTCAATTTAACATCCACTTTAGCAGGCTTATTCTGGCTAACTTGAATTTCGAAAAATGTTCGAGGCTCATAACCCAATAAGGTAATTTCAATATTATATAGCCCTGGTTTTAAGTTCTCTAAAAAATAAAAGCCATCTAGATCTGCAACCGCTGTTCTTTCCAATCCTTGAAGCTTTACTAAAGCAAGAGCTAAGCCTTCATTCGTAACCTCGTCAGTAATCCTACCTTCAATTCGACCATTTTGACTAACAGCCTGAAAACCATTAAAGAAAAAGACTAATAGAACCAATTTTTTAAGTAAGGGTAGGGGGGACATGCTGTTTTTTTTAAGAAGACACAAAGAATGCAAAATTGTTCTGAGTTTTTTTAATATGAATTTTGAATGCCAAATTATGGCTGTTTTAACTGATTTTACCTGAAAAAAGATAAAAAGCCTTTATTAATGAGGTGGTTCAAAAGTTAAGTTAGTCATTTTGAATTTGTATCGCGCAAAATCTTCTTTTCAGAGAAATTGTTGTGGGCTTGATTAGTTCAATTGCTAAATATGTCATTATATGCTAATTAAAATTAGACAGATATTTGATAAAAAGACACCAATTAGTTAAACAAGTAATGTGCTAAGCATTATATTCGCCCATTAAACCATAAAAAAATCAGAAAAATGAGCCATAACAATATTGCGGCCATGTTGGGTGAAGAAGCCGAATTGTTGCTAAATCACCAATGTAAAACCATAGACAGAAGTATGTTGCATTTGCCGGGTCCGGATTTTGTTGATCGTATTTTTTTACAAAGTAATCGTTCCAATCCAGTTCTAAACAGCTTACACGACTTGTATAATACTGGTCGCTTAGGTGGAACCGGATACCTTTCAATTTTACCTGTAGATCAGGGAATTGAACATAGTGCGGGTGCATCCTTCGCTCCAAATCCAATTTATTTCGACCCTGAGAGAATAGTTGAATTGGCAATTGAAGGTGGATGTAATGCTGTGGCGAGCACTTTTGGTGTTTTGGCAAGCGTTTCAAGAAAATTTGCCCATAAAATTCCTTTTGTGGTCAAAATAAATCATAATGAACTTTTAACATATCCTAATAAGTTCGATCAAATTATGTTTGGTAGTGTTGAGGCAGCATGGAATATGGGAGCTAAGGCCATTGGAGCAACCATTTATTTTGGATCTGACGAATCTAGTCGTCAAATTATAGAAGTGGCAGAAGCCTTCGAATATGCCCATGAGTTAGGTATGGCAACCATTTTATGGTGTTATATACGGAACAATCAATTTAAGATTAACGGAAAAGACTATCACACTTCTGCTGATTTAACCGGCCAAGCAAACCATTTAGGTGTTACCATTCAAGCTGACATAATTAAGCAAAAACTTCCAACAAATAATGGGGGGTACAAAGCTTTGAACAGCGGTAACAGCAGTTATGGAAAGCTTCGCGAGGAAATGTACACGCAGTTAAGTTCCGATCATCCAATAGACTTAACGCGTTATCAAATTGCGAATAACTACATGGGCCGAGCCGGACTTATTAATTCAGGAGGTGAATCAAAAGGTGATTCTGATTTGGCTGACGCAGTGCGTACGGCTGTTATCAACAAAAGAGCTGGAGGTCAAGGCTTGATTTCCGGAAGAAAAGCATTCCAAAAGTCAATGAAAGATGGCGTTGAATTGTTAAATGCTATTCAGAACGTCTATCTCGATGCAAGTGTAACCATAGCATAAAGATTTATTGACATACTTTTGAATTGAGGGGTGGGTTTCAAGAAACCCACCCCTTTGTACACTAAATACCTAAGACATGGGATGGTTCAAACGGAATAAAGAAGGAATAACAACCGATACTAAGGATAAAAAAGAAACCCCGGAAGGCCTTTGGCATAAATGTCCTAAATGTAAGGTTATTATTAGTGAAGAAGACCATATGCACAATTTATGGGTGTGCAATACATGTGGTTACCATGATAGAATAAATGCTTCGGAATATTTCAGTTTTTTGTTTGATGGAGGACAATATGAAGAGCTGGATTCAAAAATGCGGTCGAAAGATCCATTGAATTTTGAAGATACTAAGAAATATAAGGAAAGATACGAGCAAACGGTTAAGAAAACAGGAATTAATGACGCGGTAAGCAGTGGTTTTGGTCATTTAAATGGAAAGCTTGTAACTATTGCGGCAATGAACTTTAATTTCATTGGTGGTTCAATGGGCTCGGTAGTAGGTGAGAAAATCAGTCGAGCCATACAAAATGCCATAAAACATTACACACCCTTCATTATGATTTCAAAGTCGGGAGGTGCCAGAATGCAAGAAGCAGCCTTTTCACTAATGCAATTGGCAAAAACATCCTCCCAATTGGCACTACTTTCGAAAGCAGGCTTGCCATATATTTCAATATTGACAGATCCAACCACTGGCGGTGTTACAGCCAGCTATGCCATGTTAGGAGATATCAATATAGCCGAACCTGGTGCTTTGATTGGCTTTGCTGGGCCAAGGGTAGTTAAAGAAACCATTGGGAAAGATTTGCCTGAAGGTTTTCAAACTTCAGAATTTGTATTGGAACATGGGTTTTTAGATTTAATATCGGAACGAAAAGAATTAAAAGATAAAATAGATTTTTTTCTAAAATGCACATATGATCAAAATAAAAACAAGCAAAAAAGTCAATAAAAAAGTTATCTTTGCGGCTTGAAATTTTTCAACATAACAACGATCTAAACAGATTTTGGAATGTATCTAAACACCGAAAAGAAGAAAGAAATCTTCGCGACTTACGGAAAGTCAGATGTAGACACGGGCTCGCCAGAAGGACAAATTGCCTTGTTTACTTATCGCATCAACCATTTAACCGAGCATTTGCAGCGCAATCGCAAAGACTTTGGAACAGAAAAGGCATTGGTTAACTTAGTTGGAAAGCGTAAAAAGCTTTTAGCCTATCTGAAAGAGAATGATATTGAAAGATATCGCGCTATTCTTGAGAAACTAAACTTGAGAAAGTAATTAGTCGTTATTAAAATGAAAAAAGGCAATGTTAAACATTGCCTTTTTTCGCGTTATAGTTGAACTTGTAAAAAAAATCTTCCTTGCAAAACATTCCAACTCCCATTTCTCAAGAAATAAAATTGAATGATGGGCGAATTATCACCATTGAAACAGGAAAACTTGCCCGACAAGCGCAAGGTTCAGTTGTTGTAAGAATGGGCGGAACCATGCTTTTGGCTACCGTTGTATCAAATTATGAAGCAAAAGAGGGCATAGACTTCTTACCTCTGACAGTTGAATATCGCGAGAAATTTGCAGCTACAGGTCGTTTTCCGGGAGGTTTTTTGAAAAGGGAGGGAAGGCCGTATGATGAAGAGATTTTGGTAATGCGCTTGGTTGACCGTGTCTTGAGGCCACTTTTCCCTGAAGACTATCATGCAGAGACTCAAGTTATTATTAACTTAATTTCATATGACCATCAAAATGACGCAGACTCTTTGGCGGGTTTGGCAGCTTCTGCAGCTATAGCGGTCTCGGATATCCCATTTAATGGACCAATGGGTGAAGTTAGGGTAGCACGTGTTAACGGTGAGTATTTGGTTCAACCAAGCATTCAAGACTTGGAAAAAGCCGATCTTGACATTATGGTTGGCGGAACTGCCGATAGTATTGTGATGGTTGAGGGAGAAATGAAAGAGGTTTCAGAGCAAGATATGTTGCTTGCGATAAAGGTAGGGCATGAGGCCATAAAATTAATGGTTTCATCACAATTGGAGCTTGCATCAAAAATTGAAAAAACAAGTTCAAAACGTACTTATAGTCACGAAACCCACAACGAAGAGTTGCGAAATGCCATTAGTGAATTTGCTTATGAGAAAATCTATGAGATTGCCAAAAGTGGTTTGCCAAAAAGACAAAGATCAGAGGCATTTAAAGCAGTAAGAGAGTTATTTGCAGCTTCTTTGCCAGATGAAGTTTTAGCTGGAAACAGTCTTTTTTTTAGTGCTTATTTTAGTGAGGTTGAGTACAATGCTATGCGCAATATGATACTCAATGAAGGGGTTCGACTAGATGGGCGCACCACGACTGATATAAGGTCAATTTGGTCAGAAGTAGACTATTTGCCAGGTGCTCATGGCTCTGCGGTATTTACCAGAGGAGAAACCCAGTCGCTTACTACTGTAACCTTGGGATCGAAATTGGATGAAAATAGAATTGATATGGCTACTTTCCAAGGAGCTGAACGTTTTTATCTACATTATAATTTCCCGCCGTTTAGCACAGGTGAAGCGAAACCGATTAGAGGTACTAGCCGCCGAGAAATTGGACACGGCAATTTGGCTCAAAGGGCGCTAGAATCCGTTATTCCAAAAGATAATCCTTATGTTATTAGAATAGTTTCAGACATTCTGGAATCGAACGGGTCATCTTCCATGGCTACTGTATGCGCTGGAACTTTGGCTTTGATGGATGCAGGCGTTCAAATACTTAAGCCGGTATCAGGAATTGCAATGGGCTTAATTACCGATTCCAGTTCGGGTAAATTTGCCATTCTGAGCGACATTTTGGGAGATGAAGACCACTTGGGAGATATGGATTTCAAGGTATGTGGTACACGCGACGGTATCACAGCTTGTCAAATGGATATTAAAATAGGTGGATTGAGTTTTGAAATCTTGGAGAAAGCCTTAATGCAGGCTAAAGCCGGTCGTCTTCATATTTTAGATAAAATGCTCGAAACCATCTCTGAGCCGAGAGCTGAATTGAAACCCCATGCACCTAGAATGGTAGTAATGAGGGTTCCAAAAGAATTTATTGGTGCCATAATTGGGCCTGGAGGTAAAATAATTCAAGGCATTCAAGCAGAAACAGGTGCTACTATAACGATCGAAGAAGTAGGAGATGAGGGAATAGTAGAAATCATGACAAATAACGGAGAATCAATGGAAAAGGCAGAAGCTGCAATAAAAGCCATTGTATTCGTACCCGAAGTTGGTGCTACATATCAAGGTAAAGTTAGGAGTATTCAGCCTTATGGAGCATTTGTAGAAATTGCTAAGGGAACAGACGGGCTTCTTCACATAAGTGAGATAGAATGGAGAAGATTGGATAACGTGGAAGAAGTTCTCAAAGAAGGTGATGTAATTGAAGTGAAACTAATTGGTAAAGACGACAGAGGGAAGTTAAAACTCTCTAGAAAAGCCCTTTTGCCAAAACCTTAGGTTAATTTGGCTAATCTTGTTTTTCGCACTTTTTAAACCGACATTCGTTACAAATACATGAGACAGTTAAAAATCACCAAACAGGTTACCAATCGTGAAACTGCTTCGTTGGATAAATACCTGCAGGAGATTGGCAAAGTAGAACTTATTACAGCCGAAGAAGAAGTTGAATTGGCTCAACGCATAAAAGCTGGTGATCAAAGAGCTCTTGAAAAGCTGACCAAGGCCAATCTGCGATTTGTTGTGTCGGTAGCAAAACAATATCAAAACCAAGGTCTTACATTGCCGGATTTGATAAATGAGGGCAACTTGGGATTGATAAAGGCAGCACAGCGTTTCGACGAAACACGCGGCTTTAAATTTATATCTTATGCTGTCTGGTGGATTCGCCAAAGCATACTTCAAGCCTTGGCTGAACAGTCACGAATTGTGCGTCTTCCTTTAAACAAAATCGGCTCTATTAATAAAATTAATAAAGCTTACGCTGCCCTTGAACAAGAACATGAGCGGGCGCCTTCAGCTGAAGAAATAGCCACTGTGTTGGAGATGGGGGAAAATGATGTTAAAGAAAGCATGCGAAATTCGGGGCGTCATGTATCTATGGATGCTCCACTGGTAGAAGGGGAAGATTCAAATCTCTACGATGTTTTAAATTTGGGAGATAGCCCAAACCCGGACGAGACCTTAATGCACGATTCACTTCGTACTGAAATTGAAAGGTCCTTAGCTACATTAACTCCTCGAGAAGGAGATGTAATTCGACTGTATTTTGGTTTAAATGGACAGCATCCCATGACATTGGAAGAAATAGGGGAAAAGTTTGACTTAACTCGCGAGAGGGTTCGACAAATTAAAGAAAAGGCCATTCGCAGATTGAAGCATACTTCTCGAAGCAAAATATTAAAATCGTATTTAGGTTAATCATTCTGGAGCTTTGGCTCATTTTAAATCTATATGGCCATAATTGCACCTTCTCTGTTATCAGCTGACTTTGCACGACTGCATGAGGTTGCTGAGTTATTGAATAAAAGTGAGGCTGATTGGTTTCATTTAGATATTATGGACGGGGTTTTTGTTCCAAATATTAGTTTTGGGTTACCTATAATTCAGGCATTGAGACCGTTAACTCAAAAGGTGTTTGATGTTCATTTAATGATTGTTCAGCCTGAGCGTTATATAGACGCTTTTAAAAGCGTGGGAGCCAATGTTTTGAGCGTTCACTATGAGGCCTCGACGCATTTACATAGAACCGTTGAAGCCATAAAAAAATCGGAAATGAAGGCTGGTGTGGCTATTAATCCGCATACTTCGGTAGATTTACTTGAAGATGTTTTGGAAATTTGTGACGTTGTTTGCTTGATGTCGGTTAATCCAGGTTTTGGTGGTCAAAAGTTTATAGAAAGAACATACAAAAGAGTAGACCGCTTGAAAGAACTAATTATTAAAAACAATAGCTCTGCCCTTATAGAAATTGATGGTGGAGTTTCTCTTAGCAATGCAGGAAAATTAATTAATGTCGGTGCTGATATTTTAGTTGCGGGAAATACTGTTTTTGGCTCTGAAAGTCCAATAGAAATGATTTCTGCATTAAAATTATTGAAGTGACATAGATATTACCAGCCTTTGAAAGCAATTGCAATGGGGGCGTGATGTGAAAGCAACAAACGAGTTCATAGATATTACAAGCCTTTGAAAGCAATTGCAATGTGAACCCCTTTTAATGCTACAAGTGCCTCTAACCACTTCAGGAGCATAGGGCTAGGTGTCTTCAAAGGGCAAGCGACATTGTGTTTTTTACATCAACAGATCTATGAATTCATTTTCGCTAAGCACTTTAACATTTAGCATTTCGGCTTTTTGCTTTTTTGCTGGCCCAATGTCGCTTCCACCCAGTAAGAAACTTGTTTTTGAAGAAATAGAGCTTGACACTTTTCCGCCATTCTTTTCGATTTCGTGTTTGATCGATTCTCGCGAAAATTTCTCGAAAGTACCTGAAATAACGAAGGTTAGGTCATTCAATTTTTTACTTATTGGTTGGCTCTCATGGGTTTCGAATTGAATTCCCGCTTGTTTTAAACGGTATATGATTTTCAAATTGGACTTTTGTTTAAAGAAATTTACAACGCTATCGGCAATCCGTTCGCCTACTTCATCGGCTCTTATTAATAGTTCTTTTTCTGCTACTTGAATGGCATCTAGAGTTTTAAAATGTTTTACCAATTTTTTAGCCACCGTTTCACCAACGTAGCGGATACCCAAAGCAAATAGAACTCTTTCAAAAGGCTGTTTTTTTGATTTTTCAATTCCATCCAGCAAATTATCGGCTAACTTTTCGCCTATTCGTTCGAGCGGTAATATCTGCTCTTTAGATAAAAAGTAAAGGTCAGATATATTGTTAATCAGTTTGTTATAAAATAGTGCTTCGATTGTTTCCGGCCCCAAACCCTCAATGTCCATAGCTTTTCGGCTAGCAAAATGTTCTATTCGTCCTAAAATTTGAGGTGGACAGTCAATAAAATTAGGACAATAATGCTGTGCCTCACCTTCTATCCGTATCAGCGGGGTGTTGCATTGTGGGCAGGAATCAATATATTTTACTTTTGACGCGTTGGGACTTCTTGATATTGAATCACATGCTGTTATTTTCGGAATTATTTCTCCCCCCTTTTCCACAAAAACAAAGTCACCTTCATGCAAATTGAGTTTTTCGATTTGATCAGCATTGTGTAAAGATGCTCGCTTAACCGTAGTACCAGCTAGCAAAACGGGTTGCAAATTGGCCACGGGTGTAATAGCACCGGTTCTTCCAACTTGATAACTTATTGAAAGTAATTGAGTTCGGGTACTTTCGGCTTGATATTTATAAGAAATGGCCCAGCGTGGTGACTTTGAAGTAAACCCCAACTCATCTTGAATATGGATTTGGTTCACCTTAATCACAACACCATCTATGTCAAAAGGCAAATAATGTCGTTCAGTTTTCCAGAATTCTATAAACGCTATTACCTCATCTATAGTTTTAACTAATTTAAGATGTTTATTTACAGGTACTTTAAATCCCAATTGTTTTGCTAGTTGTAATCGTTCAAAATGGTTTGCAGGCAGATTTTCGTCCCCGAGAAGAGAGTATATGTAGCAATCTAAAGGCCTTTTTGCGACTATGGAAGGGTCTTGTATTTTTAGTGAACCTGATGCGCTATTTCTAGGATTGGCAAAGGGTTCAAGACCTTCGGAAATCCGTTCATCATTCATTTTTATAAAGCCCTCTTTTGGCATTAAAACTTCACCTCTAAGTTCTAGATAGTTGGGGGCTTGGTTGTGTGATAATTTGAGAGGGATTGAACGAATGGTTTTAATGTTTTCACTAATGTCATCGCCTTTTATTCCATCACCCCGAGTTATAGCTTTAGAAAACAGACCATTAACATAAACGAGACTGATGGCAGCACCATCATATTTAAGTTCGCAAACAAGTTCAGGAAAAAAACCCAAAGTTTTTTCGATCCTTAAAGTAAACTCAAGTAATTCTTCTTTAGAATAGGTATTTCCCAATGAACGCATTGGGTATTTGTGCGTTATAGTTTCGAACCCCTTAACTGGGTTTCCGCCCACACGTTGGGTAGGAGAGAGCGGATCGAACATTTCAGGATATTTGATTTCAAGCGTCTGGAGTTCGCGCAGGAGGGCATCGAAGTCAAAGTCTGAAACAATTGGTTGATCAAGTGTATAGTATCGGTAATTATGCGAATCAATTTCTCGCCGAAGAAACTGAATACGCTCTTTTTCGGACGGGTTAATCATGAATTTTAGTTGCTTTTAGAAAACGGGTTTTAGATGAAATATCCTGATAATAAGTGAATGAGAAGCCCAAAGTAATAAAGTAATTAGACACCATTTGGGCCGTTGGCGGATAAAGTTCAAGCCACACTTCACCAGATGGTTTGAGTAAATCCAAGGCTAAATTGGCAATATGCTTGTAAAAATATATTGGATCGTTTTTAGGACTAAACAAGGCTAAATGAGGTTCGAATAAGAATACGGAATTGTCTATTGAATGAATTTCATTCTCAGGAATATAGGGTGGGTTTGAAATAATTAGATCAAAAGTAATAGGACAAGAATTGGGGAGATTTTTGGTAAAATCTGCCTCTATAAAATTTACGGGAAGATTCAAATTAATGGCATTTTGTCGAGCTAAATGGATCGCTTCACTGGAAATATCGATTCCAAAGACGCTGGCATTCTTGAGAGAATGCTGAATGGCTAAAGCAATGGCACCGCTGCCACAACCGAGGTCTAAAACGAATTTCGGATTTTTTAAACAAGTAAAATCAAACAATTTTTCAATAAGTTCTTCAGTTTCAGGGCGAGGTATTAGTACATTATTGTTAATCATAATTCGAAGGCCGAAAAAATTGGTTTCACCGAGGATATACTGCAAAGGAATGCCTTCGGCTAGAAGATTTAAGTCTTGGATTAAAATTTGAAAATTTTCAGGAATAGGAGATTTAGGATTTGTAAAATAATAAATTTTGGTTAGTTGGAAGTGTTTTTCACATAACGCGAAGAAACAGATTTGCGCCTCATTTTCTCTAAACCCAACGTCAAGGAGTTTTGAGATAAAATATTGTCGAAGATTATCTAACGATTTGAACAAAGTAATTTGTTTTTAACAAAGTGAAATTAAGAGCCAAGGGATAATATTTATGATTTTCATTAGGTTAAATCAACGTTAATTTTTTCTGATAATTTATATTATGTTAACCATAAAAATCTCCACCCTAAAAGTCTGTCATTATTGTTTAAATAGGTGAACAATATTCTTAGTTTCGAAATAAGATTCTTCGAAAAACTGATTTATACCAAAAACTCTGTGATCCCATTTAATTTCAAACAACTCTTCACTCAATTCACCTCCCTTTAAATATAAAACTCCATTCTGGAGACTATGATTTGATCTCTTTTCAATTTTATTTTCAATCCAAGAAACAAATTCAGGCAAGCGTGTAACCGCCCTACTAACTATAAAATCAAACTTTCCTTTAACTTCAATCGCTTGAATTTGGGCACATTCTACATTTTTCAGCTCTAATTGCTTAACAATATTTTCAACAGCTTTTATTTTCTTTCCAATTCTATCAATAAGCATGAATTCTGTGTTTGGATTCATTATTGCCAGTGGTAATCCCGGAAGTCCGCCACCAGTACCTACATCAAGCACTTTGGCATTCTTTTTAAAGGTCACTAATTTTAATATAGCCAAACTGTGGAGAATATGATTAACTTCCAAATTGACTATGTCTTTTCTGGAAATTAAATTTATTGATTCATTTGTTATAGTTAGGATTTCCGAAAATTGCTCAAGCTTTTCGATATATTTGTTTCCAGAATAATGAAAGTACTTTCTTACTAATTCTAAATGATTACCATTTGTCATATGATTTGTGGCTTAAATTTTTGATGTGTAGGATGGCTTGAACTACAATTAAAAAAGGCTCCAAAATTGGAAATAAAATTAGAGGTTTCCATTGGCTCAATCTAATACCAGCCACCATTAGAAAGACTCCTAAAAGTAACCATCGCGACCACAATAGTATAGCTAATAATTGATTATTTTCCCAAATTAAAACAGAAAATGGCAATCCTAAATAGAGGAAAACGCTTGAAAAATGCCAAACAAATAGTCCGAATTTAATTGGATATGCGTAAAGGGTTGATGTGCTTAAATGCCTTTGTTTTTGTTTCCACCATGCCCTAAAACTTTGTGGGGGTTTCGACCAAGTAAATGCCCTTTTATCTAAACATAATGTAACATTTTTCGAATTGGCCACATCTGAAACAAATAAATCATCATCACCAGAAGGAATATGCATATGGCGGCTAAAACCTTTGTGTTGTAAAAACAAATTGCGATCGTAAGCCAAGTTTCGTCCCACACCCATATAAGGTATTCCACGGTTGGCCCACGACATCCAATTTAGAGCAGAATAAACTGTTTCGAAAACAGAAAGAAATCCTATTTTACCAATATTCAAGATGCCGCCATAGCCAAGAACCAATTTGTTCGTTTCCAGGCCTTCAGCCATAATTTGACACCAAAAAGGTGATTGAGGATAACAATCAGCATCGGTTAACAAGACATACGGGAATTTTGCTGCTTTGATGCCAATGGTTAATGCAAACTTTTTACCTATCCAAAAGCTGTCGGCATCTCTCAAGTTTACGACCCTTAAATTATTAAACTCTTTTGCGAGACTTTCCAAAAAACTTTCACTTTCATCCCACGAACGGTCGTTTACTACGACAATTTCGAATTTAGTATATTTTTGATTGAGCAAAGTGGTTAAGTTTTCTTTGAGGTTAACCAGTTCATTGCGCGCACAAACCACTATGCTAATATTAGCTAGTTCGGAAACTGGTTTACAATCTTTATTCCGCGGAAATGCGGTGAAAAAGAACAGCATATAAACATATTGTGCAATTAAAGCCGTTGCTAATAAGAAACTGGCAGCAAGAAGTACTGTATTCATATTTGTAACGCGAAAATAGCCAAAAGGATGAGGCCCTATCTTCGCACAAATTTTGAAAATGAAATTCTGTTTAGAAGGTACAGATTTGGGAAGTAAAGCTCGAGCAGGCAGAATTATTACTGACCATGGCGAAATTGCCACCCCGATTTTTATGCCTGTTGGAACTGTAGCTAGTGTTAAAACTGTTCATCAACGAGAACTAAGTGTTGATATTGGGGCTGAAATTATTTTAGGCAATACTTATCACTTGTATTTGCGTCCTGGTACCGAAATAATAGAGAAGGCAGAAGGATTACATAGATTTATGGGTTGGCAAGGCCCGATTTTAACAGATAGCGGAGGCTATCAAGTATTTTCATTGGCCAATCAGCGTAAACTAGATGAACTAGGCGCTCATTTTCGATCTCATATTGATGGAAGTTCTCATCTGTTTTCGCCAGAAAGCGTTATTGAAATTCAAAGGTCAATTGGCGCCGATATCGTTATGGCATTTGACGAATGCCCTCCCTACCCATGCGATTTCGAATATGCTAAAAGCAGTATGAATTTAACGCATAGGTGGTTAAAACGCTGTATTCAACATTTTGAAAAAACAGAACCAAAGTATGGGTATCAACAGGCCTTATTTCCAATTGTGCAAGGAAGCGTATACGCAGATCTAAGACTTCAATCTGCTGAATTTGTTGCTGAAAACAATTGTCATGGTTACGCTATTGGAGGGCTAAGCGTCGGAGAACCAACTGAGGATATGTATAAAATGACTGAATTGGTTTGTGGAATCTTACCTTTTGATAAACCCCGCTATTTAATGGGAGTTGGAACACCTGCTAATCTTTTAGAAAGTATTGCATTGGGGGTAGATATGTTTGACTGTGTAATGCCAACTAGAAATGGAAGAAATGGAATGTTGTTTACTTCGGAAGGAATTATTAATATAAAAAATAAAAAGTGGGAAGATGATTTTGGGGCGTTGGATTTAGAAGGGCATTCTTTTGTTGATAAAGATTATAGCAAAGCCTATTTAAGGCATTTGTTTATGGCTGATGAGTACTTAGCCAAACAAATAGCTAGCGTTCATAATTTAGGGTTTTATTTATGGCTGGTTAAAGAATCAAGAAACCAAATTCTAAGTGGAAATTTTAAACGTTGGAAAACAATAATGATTGATAAAGTAAGCCGCAGATTGTAATGAAAATTCTCGATCGATATATTATCCGAAATTTTTTATCAACATTTATTGTCTCCATGGGGCTTATTTTAACAATTGCTGTGGTTTTTGATGTCTCGGAAAAAATTGAAGACTTTGTTAGCAAAGGAGCCAGTATTAGAGAAATACTTTTTGATCACTACCTCAATTTTTTGGTCTTTTATGGCAATCTCTTCTCCAGCATGATTGTATTTATTGCCACCATATTTTTCACATCTAGATTAACAGCAAGAACTGAAATCGTGGCAATTCTTACAGGAGGTGTCTCATTTAATCGACTTTTATGGCCTTATTTTATTTCGGCAAGTATTGTAGCAAGCTTTTCATTTTTTTTGAGCCATTACGTTATTCCTCATACTAATCAAATACGATTGGCCTTTGAATGGCGATACATTTTAAATAAGAAGCAGGATAGATTTCAAAATATCCACAAACAAATTCAACCTGGACATGTCATTTTTATGTCAAATTATAATGCAGAAAGATTTAGCGGCTATCAATTTCATTACGAGCATTATGAGGGACAAAAGCTAGTAAGCAAGTTGAAAAGTGATTTTATAAGATTTGATACTATTAAACAAATTTGGCGATTGGACAATGTAGTTATTAGGCATTTAAATGCAGATGGAAGTGAACAATTGCAAACTGAAAGGAAATTAGATACTAATTTATTAATGAAGCCCAGTGATATATCGACGATTGTTTACAATTCCGAAATGATGACCACACCAGAATTGGATTTATTTATTTCGGCAGAAAAAGCAAGAGGTTCGGAAACTGTGAATTTTTTTCTCATTGAAAAATACAAAAGAACAAGTTGGCCAGCTAGCACATACATTTTGGTATTGATTGCCTTAGCCCTGTCGTCGAAAAAAACTCGTGGAGGATTAGGTTTAAATATAGCCTTAGGCTTAACCTTCTGCGTGGCTTATATTTTTTTTATGCAAATAAGTACAACGTTTGCTACTTTGGGTAATTTTCCACCTTTATTAGCTGTATGGTTACCGAATTTAATTTTCGCCGGTTTAGCGGCGTACTTGTATGCAATTGCGCCTAAGTAATCAAGGTCGTTTGCATTTTATCGTTTTTTTGTGGGGCTTTACAGGTGTTTTAGGGGCTCTTATTAGTTTGGATGCACTGGATTTAGTCTGGTACCGAATGGGTATAGCTGTTTTGGTTTTGGCTGTGGTTTTTGGTTTTTTTAAAACACCGTTAAGAATTCCCTTTAAGGCATTAGGATTTTTTATTTTAGCAGGCCTTATAATTGCTTTGCATTGGATAACTTTTTTTCATGCCATAAAAATTTCAAATGTAAGTGTGACTCTTGCATGTTTAAGTACAGGGGCCTTCTTTACGGCCTTATTAGAGCCTATTGCATACAAAAGAAAAATTAAAATTAACGAAGTGATCTTGGGTGGAATGGCAATGATTGGAATTAGTTTAATATTTAAATTTGAACGCACTTACTCACTTGGGATTCTAACAGCTTTGTTCTCAGCTTTTCTTTCAGCCCTTTTTTCTGTCATTAATGGAATAATGGTTAAAAATTATGAACCTAAAACCATTACTTTTTATGAACTTACTGGGGGATGGCTAGTATTAAGTCTATTTTTGGTTGTTATAGGTAAATTTGAATTAGGGCTGCCACATTTAAACTTCAAAGATTGGGTATTGATGCTGGCTCTATCGACTTTTTGTACAGCATACGCTTTTATTGTTTCTGTAGATGTCATGAAAGAGTTAAGTCCTTTTACTGTTGTTTTAACCATAAATTTAGAACCTATTTACGGCATATTATTAGCTTGGTTAGTACTGGGAGACGTGGAAAAAATGAGTGAGGCATTCTATATAGGCGCTCTGCTTATTTTGGCTTCGGTAGGCATTAATGCCTACCTAAATGTTCGAAAACGAAATTTTAAACGTGCTGTTTAGTATTTTCACGCACTAAAATCAATCTCAAACCATGGAATATCTAGATTTCGAACTGCCTATTAAAGAGTTGATTGAGCAACGAGATAAGACAATAGCCCTTCAAAAAGAAACAGGTGTCGACATGAGCAAGACGCTTAAAGAAATTGAAAAAACAATTATAAAAACAAGAAAAGAAATCCAAAAGAACTTGACGCCTTGGCAAAGAGTTCAACTCTCAAGACACCCGTCAAGGCCATATACTATCGCATACATAAATGCGCTGACTGGTGGTAATTTCTTGGAATTACATGGCGACAGAGGCGTGCGAGATGATAAGGCCATGGTAGGAGGATTTGGATTAGTAGATGGGAAGCCTTTTATGATGATTGGCCAGCAAAAAGGTATTAATACTAAGATGCGCCAATTCAGAAATTTCGGAATGGCTAATCCAGAGGGGTATAGGAAAGCTTTGCGGCTCATGAAAATGGCTGAGAAATTTAATTGTCCAGTGGTTACTTTTATTGACACCCCAGGGGCATTTCCGGGTCTTGAAGCAGAAGAGCGCGGACAAGGTGAGGCAATTGCTCGTAACATTTACGAGATGTGCATCTTGAAAGTGCCTATAATTTGTATAATTATTGGTGAGGGTGCTTCTGGGGGTGCCTTGGGTATTGGCGTTGGAGATAAAGTAGTTATGTTAGAAAACACATGGTATTCTGTTATCTCACCAGAAAGTTGTTCTTCAATTTTGTGGCGAAGTTGGGATCATAAAGAAAAAGCTGCTGAAGCCCTAAAACTAACTGCTGAGAATATGCTAGAGAATAAGTTGGTAGACGGTGTAATTAAGGAACCATTAGGAGGCGCACATATTAATCCAGGTGAGATTTTTGAAGCAGTGAAGTTTTATTTGCTTAAAACCATTGAAAAATTAGAATTAATTGATAGCGATAAGCTGGTAGAAGCAAGAATTAAAAAATTCTCTAAAATGGGCGTGTTTGAAGAATAAAATTTGCCGTTAAACATTTAGGTATTACGCTGTCATTCAACTGTTTAAAATTCTAACTAACGTTTTTTAAAAAAAATAAATCAAACATACTTTATAAATTAATAATTGCGTTACATTTGCCGCCCGTCTTCGGGGTGTAGCGTAGCCCGGTATCGCGCCTGCTTTGGGAGCAGGAGGTCGTAGGTTCGAATCCTGCCACCCCGACTAAAAAAAGCCACTGTTTAGGTGGCTTTTTTACATAAATGACACAAGTATGTAACAAAACCTTTAATTAATGGTTACATTACAGCTATCCATGCATCAGGACTAATATTTTCCTGCAGGTTAATTAGCTCTTTTTGAGCTTCAAGTCGTGTTCTATATCCTAAAACTCCTACTCGAAACATACTGCCTTTTTTCATTACTTCAATTTTGTAACCATTAACAGTTAAAGTTGATTTCAACTTTTCCGCATTCTTAATATCTTGAAATGAACCAATCACAACATAGAACTGTAAATGAGCAATGCTATCAGTAGTTTCTTTTGTAACAGTCAATTTGTTATTTATCTTTAAAGATTCATAAAATTCTGAATGGTTTTTATCAATATTATTAATCGAATCTTTCTTGGGTATAACGCTTTCAGACTTAAATTCAATGCCTTTTCCTACAAAAGGCATAATAGTTTTTTGTTTCCATAAATCAGTATTTGGATTCCATCCAGCGTAAACTTCGGTTTTATCCGAAGCCAAAGAACTTTGAGACAATCCAAAAACAACTGGTCCAAAGTAATTAAATACATCCCATTTTGAGGCGACTGATTGATTGTAATCTAAAGCCCAAAAAAGGCTGATAAAAATAAATGGAAATAATAATGACGCCCATTTTAACTGTAGTCGACTTAACAATTTAGCTCGTTGGCCCATTGGAATAATCTGTTTTTGGGCACTTTGCGAGTCATTTAAATTATTCGGTAAATTTATGGCGTTAATTAAGGGCTGTAAGTGAAAAGAGCTCATAGCAAATGTCTCACAAATGAAATCTAATTTATTCTCCGGAATAAAATGAATTAAACCGTTATCATTAGAATATAGTGCTCCAATTGGTGAAATATCTAATTGACCGTCCTGATTAAGCTTATTAAGCCACTGTTTTACCGTTTGTTGAAGCCAATGTAATGCTTGTTCGTAACTACAATTATTAACTTTAGCGATATAGGTTTGTAAAAGTCCATCATTTGAGTTTAGATGGATGTTAAAAGCCAACTTTTTTCGTGGTGGTCTAAACATTCCAATGTAGGCTTGAACAATCGCCTCATCATATTGAGAAACAAAACCACCAAATCCAGGAACCATTACACATGAATGACGTTCTAATAAGTCGGCTATGTACAATTCCAAACGCATGTAACAAATATAAGGTCTCTTTCGGCTTAAAATCTGCGATTATAGTGTTCCTCTCAATTCTTGTTCGCGTTCAATAGCCTCAAAAAGTGCTTTGAAGTTACCTTTCCCAAAAGACTTTGCACCTTTTCTTTGTATAACTTCGAAAAACATTGTTGGGCGATCTACAACAGGTTTAGTAAAGAGTTGAAGCAAATAACCTTCATCATCACGGTCTATTAAAATGCCTAAGGCTTTTAATGGAGCTAAATCTTCATCGATATCCCCTACTCTATCCAACACAGTATCGTAGTATGTTTCTGGAACTTTTAAAAACTCAACCCCTCTAGATTTTAATTGTATTACAGTTTCAATAATATTTTCTGTTGCGACAGCAATATGCTGAACACCGGCACCCTCGTAGAAATCAATGTATTCTTCTATTTGGCTTTTTTTACGGCCTATGGCTGGTTCGTTAATAGGGAATTTAATTCGCCCATTTCCATTGGTCATTACTTTAGACATTAAAGCTGTGAACTCAGTCGAAATGTCTTTGTCGTCAAAAGAAACCAATTGGGCAAATCCCATCACATTTCGGTAAAAATTAACCCAAGTGTTCATTTCATTCCACCCAACATTTCCAACCATGTGGTCGACATATCTTAAGCCCACCTCAGCCGGACGATATTCTGGATTCCAAGCCTTGAATCCCGGCAAAAAGACACCGGTATATTGGCTGCGTTCAACAAAAATGTGAACTGTATCTCCATATGTGTGAATTCCAGAAAGCACGACATGGCCATTAGAATCTTCTTTTATTTCAGGTTCAAAATATGATTTAGCCCCTCTTTTTGTCGTTTCTAGCCACGACTTTGCCGCATCATCTACCCAAAGCGCTACAACTTTAACTCCATCGCCATGTGTATTTATATGGTTGTTAATGGATCCGTTGGGTTTTAAAGGAGTAGTTAAGACTAGGGTAATTTTATCTTGTCGAAGTACATATGAAACACGGTCTTTGGAACCTGTTTCTAATCCACTATATGCAAGTGGTTGAAACCCCCAGGCGGTTTGGTAATAGTGTGCGCTTTGCTTAGCATTTCCAACATATAATTCCACATAATCCGTTCCATTGAGGGGCAAGAAGTCTTCTGCATCTTCAAATAGTTTCGGCAAGGTTTCTAATGGGCTGGTTTTCATAATTCGGATTTTACAGTTTTGATGGCTTATTCGAGCCAGCTTTTCCAATACTCAGGGTCCTGAATATCAAGTGCTCGTTGTGTAAGTTTTAGTGGCTTAAAAGTATCAACCATAACCGCAAGTTCTTTGGTTTCCTTTTGTCCTATGCTGCGTTCATATGCCCCAGGATGTGGTCCGTGTGGAATTCCTGCTGGATGAAGACTGATGTAGCCCTTTTCTACATGATTTCGGCTCATAAAATCGCCATCAACATAATAAAGGACCTCATCTGAATCTATATTGCTGTGATTGTAAGGAGCAGGAATGGCTTTAGGATGATAATCATATAGACGAGGTGCAAAAGTACAGACGACAAAATTATGGGCCTCAAAAGTTTGATGAACAGGTGGAGGTTGATGTACCCTACCGGTTATAGGTTCGAAATCGTGGGAACTAAAAGCATATGGATAATTATATCCGTCCCAGCCTATTACGTCAAACGGATGTGAGGCATAAATGGCCTCATGTAGTTGGTTTTGCTTTTTTATTTTTATTATAAAGTCACCTATTTCGTCATGGGTTTCCAAATCTTGAGGCTTTCTAATATCTCTTTCACAAAACGGTGAATGTTCGAGTAACTGTCCAAATTGATTTCGATACCGTTTTGGCGTATAAATTGGACTAAAAGATTCAATAATAAAAATTCTGTTATTTGGTCCATTAAAGTCTATTTGATAAATAATACCCCGCGGAATAACTAAATAATCCCCATAAGAAAAGGGGATATTCCCCAGCATAGTTCTTAATGTACCTTCACCTTCATGAATAAAAAGTAATTCGTCAGCGTCTGCATTTTTATAGAAATATGATTTTAGTGAATCAGAAGGCGCTGCAAGTGTTATATTCAAATCATTGTTAAACAATAATGTTTCTCTAGAATTTAAAAAATCCTTGTTGGGAACTATATTCCAACCCTTAAGCATTCGTGAATTCAAATTATATTCAACAGCTACTTTAGGACTGAGGTCGATAGCTTCAGAAATATTTTTAACCATAGTCGGCCTATGATGATGATAAAGTAATGAAGCCATCCCACTAAACCCCTCAGTTCCAAAAAGCTGTTCATAATACATGCCGCCATTTGGCTTTTCAAATACAGTGTGTCTTTTATGTGGTACTAATCCAAGCTGATGATAAATTGGCATATCCTCTGTTTCTTTAATTCACAGCTAGCAAAATTAAAAGCTCATTTATTTGAAGATATGATTTATGTCATTTATAACATATTTATAGAAAGATTATTGAATAAGTTGATTGATTTCAGAAACCATATTCTTAATATTTAAATAAACGTCAAGAATAGAGCCGTCCATCATATAACAAGGAGCACAGACAATTTTGTGCACTTTATCAATAGAAATTTCTTTAATTGTTTTCATAACAGGCTTCATTCCAATAGATTCCATTTCAATAGAAATAGAAGCAATGTCGTAATGTGATGCCTCGATATTCGAACCAACTGTTAAAATGGCTTCTTTTGATAGACTTCTAAGTGCAATAGCCAAAGTAGTGGGGCTCATACACAAAGCTCCAATTGGTTTTTTTTCATTAATAAATGAAACAATAAATTGAAGTACACTTTCTTCAAGTCTAGTATTTGAACCATTAATAGCCCAAGTAGTTAGGTTCTTTGCAGTTCCGAATCCACCGGGCATAATTAAACAATCAAAATTTTTAACATTCATCTCATTAACATCAAATACGTGTCCTCGTGCAATCCGTGCAGATTCTGTCAAAACATTTCGAATTTCTTGACTTACTTCACCGTTCAAGTGGTTGATTACATGGAACTGTGGAATATTAGGAGCAAAACATTCGTAATCAATATTGTATTCATTTAAAGCCAACATGCAAAGAACGGCTTCCTGAATTTCGGTTCCGTCATAAACACCTGAACCATGAAGTAAAATTGCTGCTTTCAATTGTGTATTCAATTAGGGATTTTGGGGGCTTAACATGGCGCGTTTGATATCTCTAAAGTATCTTCTTTCAACCTCTCTACTAACTTTATCGAATGCATCATTCACAGCCCTTTCATAATTCACCTGAACACCTTTTACGTTGTCGATTTTAATCTCATGAACAAGTCGTCCTTGTTTGTTAGTAACGCGAATACGTCCATTTAAGAATACTGAAACAAATCGGTCAACACTTCCTCCATTCTGGGCAGTCAAAGAAATTTCAATGTAAAAATCTGCATTAGAATTCGTGCTTATTGAAAAATTATCTTTGAACAAAGCACTTTCAAAAGCTTCTCTTACCAACATATTTGGTCTAGCTTGTCCCATATATAATTCAGAACCTGACAAGTAAACAGTAGGCATTATGAAAATTAGCTCTAAGCTTTCTTCAGGAGGGCGCACGGCATTGGCCATAATACCAATTAAAGGATCTCTTGTACTTCTATTAATTACTGAAACCATGTTCAACGTAGCACTTAATCTTGATGTTTTTCTTTCAGTGTCATCAATGAATTGGTTTAAACTAACTTGGCCATTTCGCTTAGTAAAAAACTCTTGCTGCATTAGTCGAATTCCTTCTAAACTCATAAAAATAGGCACATCTGAAAGCAAAATACCAGTATGTGAGCGCACTTCAAAAGTTAATAGATCACTTGGTAAATCCGAACCTCGTATCCATTCCACTTCATTTTTTATGGGTTTTATGTCTAATCCTCTTATGGTTTTTGAAAGGTTTGTAAAGATTAAATTGCCCAGAAAAACATTTTTCCCATCTATTTCTGTTTGTAATGGTTCATTCCAAAAGTCACCAATTGATTCTAATGCTTTCAAATATTGTTCTATTGCCAAAATATCATTCCCATTGTTATAATATGATTCAGCTTCTTTAAATAACTCAACGCTTAAAGAGATTGCCTGTTCTCTTTTTTGGTTCTGGAGTTTCTGATAGAGGTTCCTATCGAGAGTATAATAAACCCAATATTCAAATTCGGTTTCATATACATCTTGAAGTTCATAGCCCTCAAGGAACTTAGCTGTTTTAGTTCTAATATTAGACTGAAATCGTTCGCTATATTGTGAACTGTTCTCCATTTGATTTAGCAATGAAGAGCCACTGACTTGTAAAGATATTTCACCTGCCAAAGCACTTAAAGCTTGATTTCGAGCAATAGTGATATGATCAGTAGAACCCGTGACCTTTCGAGCAGAAGCTATTCCTACATAGGAACCACTGACTATAGGTCTGCTTTTGACCCAAGAAGGTCTTAAATCAATAGCCGCTTGTTCGACAGTTTCTATTTTACTTTTACAACCCAAAATTCCAAATAGAAATCCTGCCAATATAAATACATGAATCCATTTCATTCTTCATCTAATTTATTTTGAACACTATTCGCAACTTTTTGACCAATTTCTGAAAAGATAAAGCTAGCCATAGAAGTACTAGAGCTTAGGTCTCTCCGAGCCTGAAAAAGCCGGTTAATGTTTTGTCTACTTCTGAAGTTATTGTCCACCCTATCTTGCATAGGTGTTTTGCCCCAAGTGCCTGGATAGAGCTGCCTAATATCTCCATTGTATTCTAAGTACTCGACTTCGTCTTTTTTATCTAGCGTTATAAGGTCGGCAGCCAAAACTTCACCTGTTTTAGCCGAAACCAATCGATATTGGAAAGTGCAATTAGCATAATTTGATTGATTTACTGTTCTATACTGAACCCGGCCGTATGAATAGGCTGTAGCCTCAACACCGGTCTTAGGATCAACTTTTTTGATTGGTCTTGCAATGAAACCATTGTATGTATTTCTTAATGGAACTCCTTCCTGTATATTAACACTCACAATTCTACCTATTAAAAGTACGTCTGCACCAAGTATTTGACCGGTTTTACTGATATCGTTTCCGTCAATTTCAGTAGACATATTCAGAAATTGCTCCTTTATTATTGCCTCTGTTTGTGAGCGATCGAGAAGTCTAATAAAGGGATTGTTTCCATTTAGAACTGATTTAACTATAGCAGCCGTAATGGCCTCTGCCGCATCTCTTTCTTTTCCTTGACCTTCAATAGGCATTAATGCAACGGTATATTTTCCGTTTTCCAGGCAAATTGAAGCTAAATCTTTACTTTCTTTATAATACCCGGTGGCATTAATTTCAGTAAAAATCTTATAAGCCTTTCTATATTCTCCTAAATCATAAGACGCTAAAGCATTTTGATATAAAGGTTCTTTTTCTGCTATAGAATACAATTCAGTGGCGTCTTTATAAGATGGATTAAGCTTTTTAATGTCAGATAACTTCTTATGGGCTTCGCTATAATTCCGTTGATTTAAACTCAATTGAGCTTCTTGATAAAGTTGGCCTAATAAGCGACTTTTTGACTCTTCGAACATCTCAAAATACAATTCAGGGATTTCTAATTCTACTCCAGCCAGTTGTACGCGTTTATGAAATTGTTCTGCATTTTGGAAGGCTTCTACCGCGCGCTTGTCGTCATCAACCGAATGGCCCTGATAAAAGTCGCTCAAAATATTGTCGAGTGCTTTTTGCCCAGTTTGTTTAAGCTTGATTTTGGCCTCAACGTTAGTGGGTTTTCTGCTTAGTGCTGAGATGTAATATTCAATGGCTTCTTGCTGTAAGCCAGCATTTTCTAGCTTGAGCCCCTTCTTATACAGGCCATTCGTCCCACTGCAAGCTGCTAATACAATTGTTAGGCTTACATGAAAAAATATTTTTTTCAACTTCATTTCGAAATTTGAGGGTTTTGAACAAATATACTAGGCTTGATTCCCAAAAAAGGTGCCAATTAAGTTTACTTTTATGCAGTGTATTAAGAATATGTATGTTACTCACAATTTCTCCTGCAAAACGTTTAAATTTAAGGGAATATAATGGAGAATTACAGCTTTCAGAGCCGTTTTTCATAGAAAAAGCCCAAATTTTGAACCAGCACATACGCCAATTGGATGCAATAATGCTACAAGCCCTACACGGTATTAATGAGGTTTTAGCTTATGAAAACAATAAAAGAAATTTGAATTGGGGTAGTTCTAATTATGCTAAATATGCAGCAATTCTATGTTTTGATGGTGAAGTGTACAGGGGTTTGGCTTCAACTTCATGGAGTGCTGACACATTTGAGTATGCCCAGAGTCACTTGGTTATCTTATCTGGCTTATATGGGTTTTTAAAACCAATGGATGCTATTTGGCCCTATAGGCTGGAAATGTCCACAAAATTACCTGATGAAATTAAGAACTCTTTGAAAATAAAAAATTTAAAAGATTTTTGGCAAGAAGATGCGAAGCGTTTTTTTGCAACATTTAACAATTCAGATGGTTTGCTGATCAATTTGGCTTCAAAAGAATATGGTGAAGCAATTCCAAAAGACCTTTTTGATCATGTTCATGAAGTTGATTTTTTTGAAGTTTTCCCTGGGAAGAAGCCAAAAAAAATTCAGGTTTATCTAAAGCAAGCACGGGGTCAATTTGCACGTTATGTTTTAGAAAATAAAATAGAATTTTTAAAAGATACTTTAAGTTTTCAATCAAGTGGCTATTTTTACGCTCGAGAATTATCCAATTCTCATAAATCGGTTTTTTTAAGAAATCACCCAATAAATGGCTCAATTGAAAATTAAATCATGCCTATTGTTGCTTTTAGTGGCTTCAATTTCCGCTTTTGGTCAACGCCATATGCGATATACCGATTTTGGTGCCTCTGCGGGGATAATTTTACACAATGGCGAAGTTTCCACGGGCGAAATTTCAGGGTATTTAGCAGATGTTAGACCACAGTTTTCAACCCATCTAAAGCGCACGTATGGTTCATGGTTTGTTTTAGGTTCAGAACTTACATATGGATTTTTAAGTTCTAAAGACGAAAATCATACCAATCCTAGAAGGGGTTACATTGTGAATACCCATACATTACAGGTTAATGCATTTATAGAGATGAATTTGATCAAATTCGGGAAGAATTTAAGAGAAAAGTCGTGGACTCCTTACATAAAACTAGGATATGGGGCCTTATTTTACAATCCCAATCTAGCTGAAAATCAAATTTACCCAAAAGAGATTGAACTTCGACCAAATGCCTATTGGACCACCCACTTTTTCAGCGGAGGTGGATTTAAAATCAGAACGAGCTACCGAACTTATATAAGCCTCGAAGCGACAATTAGTTTTTTGGGAGTAGATGATATAGAAGGTTGGCAATACTCCCCTAACAGAACCAATAACGACGTAATCGGAGGTGGTCGCATAGGAATATCATATATGATTTTTTAGCGATTTGCCATTTGAGTTGCTGTTAAAAATCCATTGAGCAGTTAAAGTTTGGTCATGAGCGCTTTTAAATGTTTCTCTGTCTCCAGCAAAAATTAGATTTCCACCAAGATCCCCTCCGTCAGGACCCAATTCTATTACCCAATCGGCAGCTTTAATTACTTGTGAGTGGTGTTCGATTACTACGATGCTATGGCCCTTTTTGAGCAATGCTCTAAAGCTTTTAAGCAGTTTTTCGACGTCATGGAAGTGCAATCCGGTTGTGGGTTCATCAAAAATGAATAATGTGTTACCCGCATCCTTTCCTTTCAATAAAAAGCTTGCTAGCTTTATACGCTGTGCTTCACCACCAGAAAGCGTACTTGATGACTGACCTAGTTTTACATAGCCCAAGCCAACTTCATTTAAAGTGCTCAAATGTTCGGATATTTTCAACTGATTAGCTTCAGTAAAAAAACTGATGGCTTCAACAACAGTGAAATTTAAAATATCGAAAATATTCTTTTCAAAAACTCTGATTTCCAGTATTTCATCTTTAAACTTTTTCCCTTTACATACTTCACACTCCACATGAACATCGGCCATAAATTGCATTTCAATGGTAACTTGCCCTTCACCTTCACATGCTTCACACCTTCCCCCCGACACATTAAATGAAAAATGTCGTGCTTGATAACCTCTTTGTTTTGCTAAGGTTTGGCTAGCAAATAACATTCGAATGTCATCAAAAGCTTTTATATAGGTAACAGGATTGCTGCGAGAAGATCGACCAATTGGGTTCTGATCAACCATTTCAACCGATTGGATTAAACTTAAGTTTCCTTCCAATGATTGAAAACGTCCTGGCCTTTCGGATTGACCTCCCAGTTTACGCACTAATGCCGGGTAAAAAACTTGTTTAACTAAAGTGCTTTTTCCAGATCCGCTAACGCCTGTTACTGCACATAAAACCCCTAAAGGAAATTTAACATTTATACCTTTTAAATTATTTTCGCGGGCGCCATTTAATTCTAAAAATCCAAATGGTTTTAATGGGGTTTTTGGAATATAAGGCTTCAGCTTACCTAGAAGATAATCTGCTGTGTAGCTGTTTTGGGCATATTTCAAATCATTAAATGCCCCTTGAAAAACTAACTCACCGCCATTATATCCAGATTCTGGCCCTATGTCAATAATCAAATCCGCTGCATGCATGATCTCTTCATCATGCTCAACCACTACAACAGTGTTTCCTAAATCTCTTAGCTTCTTTAGAACTCCAATTAGTTTTTCAGTGTCTCTCGGATGCAAACCGATGCTTGGTTCATCTAAAATATATGTACTTCCTACTAGGCTACTCCCTAGTGATGTAGCCAAATGAATGCGCTGTGATTCACCACCTGAGAGTGTGGATGTATTTCTATTTAATGTTAAATAACCAAGTCCAACATCGCATAAGTAGCTTAAACGAATACGAATTTCCTCTAAAATTCTTTTGGCAATTGCCTCCTCGTATGATTCAAATTTTAGTCTTATGAAAAACTCAAGAAGCTGATTAAGAGGAGTATTGACTAATTCAGCAATGCTTTTACCTGAGACAAACACATGAGAAGCCGACTTCGATAAACGGCTGCCTTCGCAAACATTGCAGTTTGTTTTGCCTCTATATCTGGCTAACATTACCCTATATTGAATCTTGTAACTATTTTGCTCTACAAATTCAAAAAACGCATCAATACCTTTAAGGTTTCCTTTACCTTTCCATAATAACTTTCTTTGCTCATCATTTAACTCATTATATGCTCTATGAATTGGGAAGTTATAAGCTGCGGCTTTAATAATAAAGTCATCTTTCCATTCTTGCATTTTGTCACCTTTCCAAGCTACCACGCAATCTTGAAAGACGGATTTGCTACCATCAGGAATTACCAACGTCTCATCGATACCGATAATACTTCCAAATCCTTCACACTTTTTACATGCCCCCAATGGAGTATTGAAACTAAATAAATGGGTACTTGGTACTTCAAACCGAATGCCATCTGCTTCGAACTTATCGCTAAAAATTTGTCTCTTCTTAGAATCAACTTGTAAAACCTCGCAAATTCCATGACCTTCAAAAAAAGCAGTTTGTATAGAATCGGCTAATCGGTTTTTATTTTCTTCATCATTCAAATCTGCAATGGCTCGATCAACAACTAAGTCAACAACATCTAATTGTTGATTATCTTCATTTGAAACCATTTCACCCAAGCTTTTTACTTCATTCTTATGCAGAATACGAGCAAAGCCTTGGCTCAGAAGTAGATCAAATTTACTCTTCCAACTTGTGTCTTTTTGGAGTGGTGCAAGAATCATAATCCTTTCACCTTTATTTAAAGAAGATATAAAATTTAAAACATCGGTGACGCTATGTTTTTTAACTTCATCTCCGCTTATTGGAGATATGGTTTTCCCTAAACGAGCATATAATAATTTTAAAAAATCATAAACTTCAGTAGCTGTGCCTACTGTTGAACGAGGATTTTTGCTGGTTACCTTTTGTTCAATCGCGATGGCTGGTGTTAGTCCAATTATGGCATCGCAATCGGGCTTATTCAATCTGCCTAAAAACTGCCTAGCGTAAGCCGATAAGCTTTCTACATAACGTCGTTGTCCTTCGGCATATAAAGTGTCAAACGCCAAACTAGACTTGCCCGATCCACTCAATCCAGTAATAACCACCAGTTTATTTTTTGGAATGTTAACATTTATATTCTTCAAATTATGAACTCTTGCTCCTAATATTTGAATATTGTCTCTCGTGTTGGGCAATTCAGATGAAAGTTCCATATGGCTGAGTTAAGTCTGCAAAGCTATTTAGAATACGAGGCTTGCAGAAATAAAGCATTTAGATATATTTGCGAATATATAATTCAAAAAACAAAGGCTATCGAATAAACATCTACTCCAATTTTAAAACCCGACTCATATGGTTAAGGAGTGGATTATGTCTAAAGACCATGAACTTATTGGTCTTTATATCGGTGGTAACGAAAAAGCACTAGATGAGCTTATAAAGCGACACCAAGTCAAAGTATTCACTTTTATCTTAAATAAAGTGAAAGATGAAGATTTGGCAAACGATATCTTTCAAGATGTTTTCGTTAAAATTATTAACACTATTAAAAGTGGAGGTTATAACGAAGAAGGGAAATTTATTCAATGGGCAATGCGCATAGCCCACAACTTGGTTATAGATCATTTTCGAAGAGATAAAAGATTTCCAATGCTCAGGTCAAATGAGGATTATGATATTTTTGATTGGGTTGGAGGTACAGAGGTGACAATTGAACAATTAAGTATCAAAGCGCAAATCGAACAAGATGCCAGAAAACTCCTCAACTATTTACCGGAAGAACAGAAAGAAGTTATGTTGCTTAGAATAGAAGAGGATTTAGGTTTTAAAGAAATTGCAGAGCGTACGGGAGTAAGCATTAATACGGCATTAGGCAGAATGCGATATGCATTAATTAATCTAAGAAAAATAATTGCTAAGAATAATATGGTACTAACTGAATAAGTCGCCACTTTTTTTAAATAAAAGCATACGCAATCGTAGGCAGCAAATTCAGAACAGGGTTTAATGCGATGTATACAAGTATACATAAAACTAAGGATATAAAAAACAAAATTATTGATTTCATTTGACTAGAAAATAAGAAATCAGTATTTAAAAATAGGTTAGCGGTGAGCAGGCGTTAGATGGGGTTTTTTTATAGAACCCTCTATTAGTTCCCTTCCCACCCACAAAAATCTGCGCCTGCCTCGTTAACCTTTATTAAAATCATGATTGGCTCCAATCTTTTGGAGTAATAGCGTCACGAACACAATACCCACCAATACTTTCTCTTCTTAAGGCAGTTAGATACCCACCACAGGTTAGTGCTTGACCAAAATCATGAGCTAATGAACGAATGTAAGTGCCTTTTGAACAACAAACAGAAAAACTCGCCTGTCCATTAATATAGTCTTTTATTATAAAGCTATCAATTCTTACTCTTCGTGGTACTTTTTGGATGTCGTTTTCCTGACCATTTCTGGCTAATTCATATAAACGCTTTCCGGCTTGTTTAACAGCCGAATAATTCGGAGGAATTTGTAATATGTCTCCATTAAACTCCCTTGACTTATTCGTGATTTCACTAAAAGTTAATCCTTCATAGCTGCCCCCTTTTATTTCAGGCGTTTCCGCGTCATAACTAAGTGTAGTAAACCCAAGTTTAATTAGCCCCGAATAACATTTGTTTAAACCTATGAAATCTTCAATATCACGAGTTAGTTTTCCAGTGCAAATAAGCAGCAAACCTGTAGCTAAAGGGTCTAATGTTCCAGAATGACCAACTTTTATTTTTTTAATACCAATATATCTGCTAAGTTGATTTCGAATATGGCCAACTACCTGAAAACTTGTCCATCCTATGGGTTTGTCAATAAGCAATAGTTTGCCATTCAAGTACTCATCAGGTGAAAAAGCAAGCAAATTTTGCTGCATAGAATGAATAAACTTACATTACATTCAATTCTTGCCCTGTTAAAAGCAGAATTAAAATAACCGCGCCTAAAATGATTCTATAATACCCAAAAACTTTAAACCCATATTTAGTTAGATAGCTAATAAACCCCTTGATGGCTAACATGGCTACAATAAATGCCACAACATTTCCTAATAGCATAGGTAATATGTGCGCTTCTTCAAAACCAACCGAACTGTGAAATTTATAAATCTTATAAAGTGTTGCAGCAAACATTGTTGGAACGGCTAAGAAAAATGAAAACTCAGCAGCGACTTTACGGCTAAAGCCTTGTTGCATGCCCCCAATTATAGTGGCAGCACTCCTAGAAACTCCCGGAATCATTGCAAGAACCTGAAAGCAACCAATTATAAAAGCGCTTTTATAGGTGGGTTGGTCTTCATTATTTCTTTTAAACATTTTATCAATAAACAAAAGGAAGACTCCTCCAACTAGTAAGCTTATTGCCACTGTTGCAGCACTTTCCAACATAGCATCGATATAATCATTTAGCAAGAAGCCCAAAATTGCAGCTGGTATAAAAGCAACAAAGAGCTTGAAATAAAATTCAAGGGATTGAATGAATTTTTTGTAGTAGAGGATAATAACCGAAAGTATGGCTCCAAATTGAATGGCCACTGTAAACATTTTAACAAAATCATCATCTGCAATGCCCATAAAACTGGAAGCCAGAATCATGTGGCCAGTGGAGGAAACAGGTAAAAACTCTGTTAGCCCTTCAATTATTGCCAGAATCACAACCTCCCAAATGTTCATTTTCCTTTGTATAAGATAGCATAAACTTCAATAGACAAACCGGCAAGAACCAAAATAGGAGCCCAAACAAGTCTTCGAGAACTAAAAATCTCTGGGTTAAACTTATTTGGGTCGGGACTTCCACCACCAGACATGAGAACATAGCCAAACACAATAAGTAGAAGACCAATGCCCATAATGATATAGTTCTTCCTGTTGAAAGTGAAATTTTGTTTCATTTAGCTAGTAATATAATTGGGCGGTTTTTAAACTCAAATAACGACGAACAGCAAAGAAAGTACAAATCCACGAAATGAACGTGCCAGTTAGCAGAATAAATATAAATGTGATGGCTAAGTGCAATGGATTCATTAACTCTTTTAAATCGGGAAAGCGCTCCAAAATGAAATACAACAAACCAAAAAGCAAGCTTGAAGCCAAAATTGCGCCCAATATGCCGTGCCATATGCTACGCATCATGAATGGCTTTCTAATAAAACTACTGGTAGCTCCTACCAATTGCATGGTTTTAATTATGAAGCGTTTACTGTATATTGAAAGCCTTATAGAGCTATTAATTAATGCAATAGAAATTAATAAGAGTAAAAAACTCCCTAAAAGCAAAAAAATACCAATTCTCTTAATATTTTCATTCATCCTTTCTAACAAATTTTCATCATATAATACTTGATCCACATATTGAAGTGCGGACAAATCTCTGCTTATTAAAAGTAATTGACTGGGTTTCACAAATTCAGCTTTTAGTCTTAAATCAAAAGCATCTTGCAAAGGGTTATATCCCAAGAATTCAATAAAATTTTCGTCTAATTCGGCAATTAGCGTTTTTGCTGCATCATCTTTTGAAACAAAGTCAACCTCTTTTGCAAATGGCGCCAAGGCCAATTCTTTCTGCATTGTTATACGCTCACTTTCAGGGGTATCTTCATCAAGTATGATTTGAACGGCAAAACTTTCCCGAACTTTTTTAGCTACTTCACCCGCATTCAAGAGCAACAAACCCAATATTCCTAACAAAAGCAAAACCAATGAAATACTAATAATCACCGATGCATAGCTCGATCGAACTTGGCGTCTGGTAAAACTTTCTGTTTTTAGATTCATGTGTTGCAAAAGTAAGTCATCAATATGATGCAGTACCATTAATTGCAAAACGTAAATTGCCCAATCATAAACCTCATGTTTTAAATGTACAAATCAAAGATTATAGGCATAGGGCATTATGTGCCCGAACGGGTTGTAAGTAACCAAGATCTTTCTGAATTAATGGACACTAACAACGATTGGATTGTCGAACGAACCGGAATAAACACCCGACGATTTGCTGAAATCGGCAAAGACACCACTTCAACTATGGGCACGAACGCTGCAAGGAAGGCCATTGAACGCGCTGGAATTGATAAATCCGCCATAGACTTTATAATATTTGCTACCTTAAGTCCTGATTATTACTTCCCCGGCCCAGGGGTTTTGGTTCAGGAGCAATTAGAACTTGAAGAAATTGGTGCATTAGATGTAAGGAATCAGTGCTCGGGATTTGTATATGCCCTTTCTGTTGCCGATCAGTTTATTAAAACTGGCATGTATAAAACCATTCTGGTAATTGGCTCTGAGCTACATAGTGGTGGACTTGACTTTACTACAAGAGGACGGGGTGTTTCCGTAATATTTGGTGATGGTGCAGGAGCTGTTGTTGTGCAAAGATGTGAGCATGGTGAAGAAGGAATTTTAAGCACTCATTTGCATTCTGAAGGTAAGCACGCAAAAGAATTGGCTCTTTTGGAACCAAATACTTCACATTGGGTACACCAAATAGTCAACGAACAAACTCCTGAAAATCCACCCTATTATCCTTATATGAATGGCAATTTTGTTTTTAAACACGCAGTAACACGCTTTCAAGAGGTGATTAATGAAGCATTGACGTACAATGGCCTAGAAACTACCGATATAGATTTATTGATTCCACACCAAGCAAATTTAAGAATCAGTCAATACATACAGCAAAAAATGCAACTTTCAGATAAACAAATTTATAATAATATAATGCGTTACGGTAATACTACCGCGGCTTCAATTCCAATTGCTTTAAGTGAAGCTTGGGAAGAAGGCAGAATAGAAAAAGGCAACTTGGTTTGTTTGGCGGCATTTGGCAGTGGTTTTACTTGGGCATCGGCGCTTTTGCGCTGGTAAACATATTTCACCTAACAAGTAAATTATATTTCAGAATGCAATAAATGGCGCGAAATCCATCGCGCCATCCTATTTTCTTTCCTTCTTCAAAAGTTCTTCCATAGTATGATATACCTACCTCATAAATTCTAATCCCGGGGATGCGCGCAACTTTAGCTGTAACTTCAGGTTCAAATCCAAAACGCTTTTCGTGTAAATCGATGCTCTGCAAAATGCCCCTCCTAAACAATTTATAACAGGTTTCCATATCAGTTAAATTCAAATTGGTGAGGGCATTGCTAAGAAAGGTTAAAAACTTGTTCCCAATCGAATGCCAAAAAAATAAAATTCTATGCGCGTTTCCTCCCATAAACCGCGATCCATAAACCACATCTGCATGACCATCTAACATAGGTTTTAGCAAAAGCTCATATTCGTTGGGGTCATACTCTAAATCCGCATCCTGAATCACTATAAAGTCTCCTTTGGCTTGACCTATTCCTGTGTGAAGTGCAGCTCCTTTGCCTTGATTTACTGTATGTTTTATATAGATTAATCGCAAATCCGGATTAGACTTCATGTAATTCAATAAGGCATCTTCCGTTTCATCTGTAGAACAGTCGTTTACCACTATAATTTCTTTTTTTAAGCCTGCTGGAAGCTTGGCCATTTTTATCTTATCCAAAATAAGATGTATTGTTTTTCCCTCGTTAAAGGCAGGAATTACTATAGAAAGTGTCAATGAGGCTAATATTTTGAACTGCGAAAATAGACATTTAAAAAGATGTTCTTTTCCACATTCAACCCGCTTGTTTAGCGCTCATCCCAATGCACTTCGATTATAATCATCTACATGATAATTTAGCCATCGGAAATAATTAAAGTGCTATCAAAAACAAAAACAACCTTTATTGGTCTCTGCAAGCCTTAGGATGGTCTGGTCAGATAATTATAGAAACCATTAATTATACTTTTCACATTAACAAACGTTTTGACTGGAACTACTTCTTTACATTTATTTTTTATGCCATTTTAGGCTTTTTGGTTACCCACTTTAACCGTTTCTGGGTTAAAAAATCTGATGTTTTTCAGAAAAGCCAAAGTAAAATATGGGGCCTAGGGATTTTGTATGCGGCTTTAACAGCGCTACAAATTACAGTACTGGTTTTTATTCCTGGATTTTGGCTAAATGAAGGCGATTATCCAAGTGCCATTAATATTTTCTCTTATTGGATGAATTGGTTTCGATACACTATTGTTTGGACCATCATTTATTTCATGTTTCAAATCCTGCAGTTTCAAAATTTACTGAACCAACAAAAGCTAGAAACCCAAGAACGTTACAATTTTCTCGAGTTAGAACTGCTTAAAAGTAAAATAAACCCGCACTTCTTGTTTAATGCTCTCAACAGTATTAAATCACTAATTCGAATTAATCCCGATCAAGCTCAGGAGGCAATGCTCGAATTAAGTGAACTTCTTCGTTATACCCTCAATTACGAACGTAGTCAATGGGTTAGTTTAAAAACTGAATGGGAAATGTGTTTGCGTTATCTGCAAATCGAAAAAATTAGATTTGGAGACAGATTGAATATATTAACTTATGTGGAAACAGATCTATCTAACCATAAATTACCTCCTATTTTGCTAATTACTTTGGTCGAAAACGCTGTTAAGCACGGCATTACAAAAGAAGAGGGGCCTGGTTATGTTCGCTTAAAAGCATCTAGTAATAACGGGTTTTTAAAGCTCGAAGTTCACAATAATGGCTCTATCTCTAACCACTTTAACATTCAAAAAGAGGGTATTGGAATTACTTTTATTCAAAAACGACTATTTGCAATATACGGAACTAATGCGCAATTTGCTTTGCAAAATTTAAATCAAAATATTATTGCAGAATTAACTCTTCCCTATGAAAGTTAATGTTTTTTTAGTTGATGATGAACACCTTGCAATAAGTGAATTAAAGTACTTATTGAAGGAATTCCCAGAGTTAGACATTATTGGTACAGCCACTAGCCCCAATGAAGCAATCAACCAAATTCAAAAAATTAAAGTTGACCTGCTCTTTTTAGACATCCAAATGCCCGGACTAAATGGCTTCGATTTACTTGAAAGCTTACAAGACGTGCCAAAAGTGGTTTTCGTTACGGCCTATGATCAGTATGCTGTGAAAGCCTTTGAAATAAATGCTCTAGATTACTTACTAAAACCCATTCACCCTCAACGACTTAAGTATACTATCGATAAGATCAAAGCAGAATTCCTTGCTACGACCGAAACATCTCCAAAGTTTCATAAATTAAACCCTGAAAGACGCCTGTTTCTTCGATCAGGTGATAGATGCTTTTTCGTTCATCTTTTTCAAATTCGCCACATTGAAAGCGAAGGCAATTATTCTTGGGTAACCTTCGAAAAAGAGCGCATTCAGGTGCGTTCAAGCCTTAACCAATGGGTGGATAAACTTCCCGAACCGCTATTCTTTAGGGCCAATAGGAAAGAAATTCTTAACACCGATGAAATCATTCAAATAGAACCATGGTTTAATAACACCCTTTTGGTTAAAATTCGAGATGGAAAATCGATTGAGCTTAGCATTCGCCAAAGCTTCAGATTCAAAGAATTAATGGGACTCTAATAATATTTAATTTACCTTATAAGAAGTATTTCCCCGGTTCGGGTTTCCATTTTACCTTCTTTAGTTCTGGCCCAAAGCCTGTAAAAATATACCCCATCAGGGCAATCTTGTCCATATTGGCGTTTTCGTCCATTCCAAAATACATTTTCGCCTTCATTATAATAAACCATTTCACCCCATCTATTGTAGATGGTGCATTCAAATTCATTCCAGCCTGTTGCCAAAATCCTGTAAACATCATTAACTCCATCACCATTTGGGCTAAAGGCCGATGGTATATAAAGCCTCAGGGCAGGCAAAACGTAAATCCAAAGCTTTGCAGTATCGGTGCAGCCAAACGCATTTTCTTCCACCAAAATAACAGAGTATTTCCCTGTATCCGAATAAGTGTGTTGCCAAATGTTAGGGTTAGAATATGAATTCCCATCTCCCATACTTACCGTAGAAACGTTCCCATTTGCCCGATTGCTTACAAAAGAAAAAACAGCATTTAGTACGCTTTTATATGTGCTGTCTACTTCCAAATTCGCTTCCGGACTCGGTAAAACTTCTATAATATCCTCATATTCTGAAATAACTGTATCCACACACAAACCGCCGGACCAAATTTTATGAACGACTGAATAAATTCCCGGATTCGAATAAATATGTAAAGGCTGCGGATTGGTAGATTGACTCCCATCGCCAAAATCCCAAAGATGGCTGAAGCCGGGGGCATCTAAACTTCCATCATCAAACTCAACCCTAAATGGCGCACAACCACTTGAAAAACTCAATGGCCGGCTTGGCACACTCGGGCGTTCAACAATTCGTACGGTGTCCCAAACCGAACCCGAACAGCCAAAATCTGTAACTTCTAAAAATACCGGATATTTTCCAACCTGCGCAAATGGCTGTAAGTTTAAGGTTGACCCTGAAAACGGCATGCCATCAACGAGCCAATTAAATTGCGCATTTTGCCCAAATCTACCTAAAGCATCCGCTGCAATAGTTTGACTATCAAAACAAAAATCGCCACTTAAACCAATATTTGGTTCAACTGGATAGTTTAATTTAAATCGAGCAGAGCTTGTATCGGCACATATCGAGCCGGGATTTGCAATTAGCATTACGTCAAAAGTACCCGTATCGCTAAAATTATATAACGGAAAGGGCTGCGTACTGCTTGCTCCTATATTTCCAGGGTCGTTAAACAACCACAAAAAACTATTTGTTCCAATGCTGGTTTGACTAAATTGTACCAAAGTACCATTACAAAATGTAGTATCAAGCAGAAACTGAGAAACTATTCGACTGCTCACCAATCTCTGGCAGTTACTCACATTTAATTGAAAATCACGCCTTAAAGTACTTAAAAGTTGCCCATTTCGGTACTCCTCAACACAAACCGCAAAAACAAACTGGCCAAAATTGCTAGGTGTAGCACTTAGTAAACCAGAATTTGGGTCTAAAACCATAGGCGGATTCGCCGTAATTGGATTTAAAACTGAAAACGAAGGTAAATATGGTATGGCCGAAAAAGGTGGGGTACTGCTTATTGCCGGTGCGGGATCTGCCTGACTGCCTCCATTATAAACATCACAAAGTCGATAATACAAACTGTCACCATCAGGTTCGATGGCAGAACTGTTAAATGTAAATGCCTCGCCGGCACATATAACTACAGGTGGATTGGCTACAAACCTTGGGCTATTGTTACATGCATTGCTACCACCTGGTATTTCCACAAAGAAAGTGCTCCCCCAAGTATCCGGATTTGGTATATTCGATATGGTATTATTTCGACAACAACGTTGGTGTGATAATAAATAACCGCTGGCTGAAGGTGGTAAATTCATAAAACCAACATAATCTGTATACTCGGTGCAAACATTTAAAGTAGATAAAAAACAAGTGGTATTAATTTGAGAGGCCAACTGTACCGAATTACCCAAAAAAAAGTCTGCGGTACTATGCACACTCCAAGGGGCACCTGCAACAGGTTTATTAAAAGCAGTTATCGTAACAACTTGATCAAAAGGCGCTCCTAAACTGTTGCAATCGCGATACATACGCAAACTCACCCTATATACTCCGGGCGATACACAATCGTACCACATAGCCCCACCTATTAAATGCGAGGCGTTAAGCTGCATCAACATGCCAAAACTTATTGCTAAAAGCCATTTAAACATGCTGAAATTTACTCTTTTAGCTTTAAAACCATAAAATTAGCAAATTAGTTTTACTCAACATTTAAAGTTTTATAGAAATCGAAATTAATAGAAATTTCAATATGGGCGCCCACTAAGCAAGCTTAGGGCTGGGCTTTACGCTACAAGTCCTCGCCGCATCAACCAAGGTTGCACTTCTATATCCTGTTATTGCGGCTGTGGGCTTTCCGCTGCAATCCCTTGTGCACAGAGCTTTAAAAAGAAAAACCGTTCAACCTTTCGCAAGATTAAACGGTTAAATATGTGCCCAGAACAGGACTTGAACCTGCACAACCTAACGGTCACCACCCCCTCAAAGTGGCGTGTCTACCAATTTCACCACCTGGGCTAAAGAAATGCTTTAAGCTATATAAAGCTAAAAAAAAGCCGATTGTGCTCAACCGGCTTTTTTTATATTTTTCAACATTTCGTGATCCCGCTGGGACTCGAACCCAGGACCCCAACATTAAAAGTGTCGTGCTCTACCAACTGAGCTACGAGATCAAAATTTGAGGGTGCAAATATACAGCCTTTTCAACTATTTCAAAGTATTTTCGAAAGCATGAATACGTCACTTCAAAACATTCCAAATGTATTCTTTTTGGGATACATGGGATGCGGTAAATCAAGCAGAGCCAAGCAGTTGGCTCGATGGTTGGACTGGCCTTATTGCGACCTCGACAAATATATTGAGCAACAAGCAGGCATATCCATTCCACAATTTGTAACAGAAAAAGGTGAGTTGGCATTCCGCAAAATCGAGCATCAAGCACTAATTAACTCCCTAAAAACATTTAAAGGAGTGATGGCTTTGGGTGGAGGCACTCCATGTTACTATAATCACGCTCAATGGCTTACTGAAATAGGTTTCTGTGTTTACTTAAAAGCCTCCCCAAAAGAGCTCTTTTATTCATTAAAAGACCATAAAAGCCAAAGACCCTTAATTGCTCACCTTCAAGAAAACGAATTGCTTGAGTTTATAGCAAAACATTTGTTCGAACGGCAATCTTTTTACGATCAAGCTCAGCTTCACTTAAAGGCATTCGAACAACCTATAAACTGGCAAAAGACTTTTATGCCGGCTTTCGAAAATTGGCTTCAAACTAAAAATGTCTAAGCATTTTGACCTTTCGAACGTATAACATCTATTAAAAAGCAAACCTTGAAACCTTTTAAAATTGGCGATTTAATTTATAGTGTCGATTCAGAATTGTGTGGGATTGTCATCGAAATAAACAGTCAAAATGTGGTATTTCGAGACAGCGATGGTTTTGAACATATTGCTAATTTTGATGAAGTAATTCAAAATAACGATCTCCATACAGATCTACTAGGACCTATTGTGGTTAAAGATGTTTCAGAAATAAGCCGCCTCTACCCTTCTAAAAAAAGCCAAAAAACAAACGAAATGGTGGTGGATTTACATGCGCATGCCATTCTTAGCCAAACAAAGGGGCTTAGCATTCATCAAATCGTTCTTTACCAACTAAATGAAGCTAAAGAGTCACTCGAACGAGCAAAAAAACAACGCATTTCTAAATTGGTTCTCATTCATGGTGTAGGTCAGGGCGTACTTAGAAAACACATTGAAGAATGGCTAAATTCGGTTCCGGGAATTGAGTATTTCGATGCCGAATTGTCTAAATTTGGTAAAGGGGCAACAGAAGTTCGTATTTACCGCTTTTAATTGTAATATGGCCCCCCTTTTAATCTTAAACTAAAAAGATGATTATTTACAATGTAACCGTAAATGTTGACGACGAAATAAGGGAAGAATGGGTTAAATGGATGCTTAATATCCATATTCCTGATATTTTAGAAACTGGTCTTTTTGTAGACTTTAGATTTACCAAGGTGCTTGTGGAAGAAGAATCTGGAACCACCTACGCTACGCAATATGAGCTAAACGACTTGGAATCATTTCGTTTGTATGAAGAATTATATGCCCCTAAATTGAGGGCCGAAACTCAAAGCAAATTTGGAAACAAAATAGTGGCTTTCAGAACATTGCTCGAACTCATTTCTCAAAAAAGCAAGGTATGACTAAATTATCAACCGCCTATTTACTGCTAATATTCAGTTTAACAAACATTTACGGTCAAAAAACCATGAGCCCCGAAATGTTATGGCAAATTGGTCGTGTTACTTTAGAAGACGTTTCGCCCGATGGTAAAAAAGCCATTTACGGCCTTACTTCTTACATCGTTGAAAAAAATGCATCAAGCCGAGAATTGTTTGAAGTGAACATCGAAAATCAACAAAACAAAGCTCTTACCCAGTTTGGCCAAAAAGTATATGGTTCCCAATATTTAAATAAAGGTCAGCTTATTGGCTTCTTTTTTCAAGGACAATACCATGTTATGAATGCCGACGGAACCGATATTCGCCAGTTAACTAATATCGATGGGCTTTCAAACCCAAAGGCTTATGAGATTAACGGTAAAATATTGCTGCTATTTTCAAAAGAAGTGAAAACCATGAAACATCTCGGCGACCTCTACCCCAGCCTGCCCTATGCTAAAGCCATGGTTTTCGATGATTTAATGTATAGGCATTGGAATCAGTATTCTGATGAATACTGCAATCATGTATGTTATACATGGCTAAGTTATCAGCCATCGAAACAATTGGTTAGCGATTACACAGATATAATGCAAGGCGAAAACTACGATAGCCCTACCATGCCATTTGGAGGCAGTGAGGATTTTGAATTAAGTCCAAATGGTAAAACTATTGTGTATGTGTGCAAAAAATTAAACGGTAAAGCTTATGCCAAAAGCACCAATACCGATTTGTATTTGTACGATTTGGCGACCAAAAAAACCATCAATTTTACCGAAGGGCTTTTGGGTTACGACAAAAATCCCTCGTGGTCGCCCGATGGGAAGTTTTTAGCTTGGACTTCAATGCCACGCGATGGCTACGAAAGCGATGTGAACGAAATATATGTTCATGAAATGTCAACGGGCGATCGGTTCAAATTAGTTGAAGGCCAATATGTAAGCAGCTTTATTTGGACCTCAAATAACCAAATTAAATACTGTTTACCAAAAGATGGTGTAGAACAAATTCATGAAGCTGAATTCAGCAGAAAAAAGGGTGTTTTTAATCGAAAATCTAACGGCATTGTACGAAACGACAGAAACAACTATGGCCATATGGCATTCGCGAATGGCATTCTGGTCGTAGAACGTCAAAATATGAACCGGGCAACTGAACTGTTCTCAATTGACAACAAAGGAAAAATAGTACAAATCACCAATGTTAACCAATTTATATACAACGATTTAGATACCGGTAAGATTGAAAAACGTTATGTAACTACCACCGATGGTAAACAAATGTTGGTTTGGGTGGCTTACCCTCCAAATTTTGATCCTAATAAAAAATATCCTGCTCTTTTATATTGCCAAGGCGGACCTCAAAGCCAAGTGTCACAATTTTATAGTTTCCGTTGGAACTTCCAGTTAATGGCAGCGAAAGGTTATATCGTTGTGGCACCAAATCGCCGTGGTTTACCCGGTTTTGGAATTGATTGGAATGAGAAAATATCAGGCGATTGGGGAGGTCAAGCCATGGAAGATTACCTCTCAGCCATAGACAATATTCGAAATGAGCCCTTTGTTGATTCTGAAAAAATTGGCGCTGTAGGAGCCAGCTATGGAGGGTACAGTGTTTATATGTTGGCCGGAATTCACAAAAACCGCTTTAAATGCTTTATTTCACATTGTGGATTATTTAACTTGGAAAGCTGGTACGGTAGTACAGAGGAACTCTTCTTTGCAAATTGGGACATTGGAGGGCCTTATTGGGATTCACGTTTTCAAGAGTCGTACAATAGATTTAACCCAAAAAATTATGTCAAAAATTGGAATACGCCTATTTTGGTAATCCATGGAGGAAAAGATTTTAGAGTACCTGAAAATCAAGGGATGGAAGCGTTTCAAGCAGCTCAATTACAGGGCATACCGTCAAAATTTCTATACTTTCCTGAAGAAGGACATTGGGTACTTCAACCTCAGAATGGTCTAGTTTGGCATTCTGAATTCTTTAATTGGCTAGATAAATGGTTAAATTAGACCCATGTTAAACTTCGATTTGCTAAATAGTTTCATTGCATGGCGGATGAAAAAACGATTCCACCAAATAGAACTGTTTATCAAATACCCCGATGAGGTTCAAAATGAGTGGCTATCTAAACTATTAAGTACAGCTGCTCAAACCGAATACGGCAGACATTTCGATTTTGGTTCAATTAACAGTTATAATGAGTTCAAATCGAGAGTGCCAACTCAAGATTATGAAGACTTATTACCCTATGTAGAACGCATGCGTCAAGGTCAGCAAAATTTACTATGGCCTTCCGAAATTAAGTGGTTTGCAAAATCGTCGGGCACTACATCTACCAAAAGTAAGTTTATACCGGTAAGCCGCGAAAGTTTAGAAGAGTGCCATTTTAAGGGTGGCAAAGACCTTCTGTCTTTATACTGCATGTCCAATCCTGAAACCAGAATATTTACAGGAAAGGGGTTGCGATTGGGAGGAAGCACAAGCATCAATAACCTCAATAACGATTCGTTTTATGGCGATTTATCAGCTATAATAATTGAAAATTTACCATTTTGGGTAACTATGATAAGTACCCCTAGCAATAAAATAAGTTTAATGGATGAATGGGAAAGTAAAATAGAAGCAATTGCCAGAAGCACCATTCAAGAAGATGTAACCAGCTTAGCAGGCGTCCCAAGCTGGATGTTAGTACTAACCAAGCGAATATTAGAAATAACGGGAGCTAACCACCTAAAAGAAGTTTGGCCAAATCTTGAATTATACCTGCATGGAGGGGTCTCTTTCGAGCCTTATCGAAAGCAATTTGAAGAAATGATTCCTCAAGACAATTTCTATTTTTTTCAAACGTACAATGCCAGCGAAGGTTTTTTTGGAATCCAAGATTCGAAATATGCTGATGATATGTTGTTAATGCTTGATTATGGTATTTTTTATGAGTTTATTCCGCAAACCAGCCCTGAAAAAGAACCCATTCCGCTTACAGAAATAGAATTAGGAGTTCACTACGAAATGGTTATTTCAACCAATAGCGGATTGTGGCGGTATCGACTAGGAGATACTGTAATGTTTACATCTAAAACACCTTTTAGGGTGAAAGTTACTGGTAGGACTAAGCATTTCATCAATGCCTTTGGAGAAGAGCTCATAATAGATAACGCCGACAAAGCCATACAAATGGCATGTGAAATTCACTTTTGTTCGGTTACTGATTATACGGCTGGCCCAGTTTACATGGGGAGAAATGGCAAAGGACGCCACGAATGGATTATTGAGTTCGATCGATTGCCTGTTGATCTTGATTCATTTTCAGTCACATTAGATGAGGAGTTAAAAAAACTTAACACCGATTATGAGGCCAAGCGCCATAAAAACATGGCTCTTGATGTACCACTTATTCATTCTGCTCCAAAAGGAACTTTTCATCTATGGTTGAAGCATAAAGGCAAACTAGGAGGGCAAAATAAAGTGCCTCGTTTAGCCAATCATAGAGAATACCTCACTGAAATCCTTCCATTTTTGAGCAATACCAATGAACAATCGGCTTAAAACAGCAACCCGCATCATACTTTTAGGTTTTTGTTTTTGGTCAATTAATTCTTTTGGCCAGAATCTTGTGACTAGAAATACCGCAGTTGATTTAACAGGATTTGATGTAGATCATTTAGGGAATAGTTACTTTTTATATAATACAACCCTAGTAAAATATAATAAAACCGGACAAGAAACGAGCCGTTTTGCACGTCCCGACTTGGGGGCAATTACCCAGTTTAGCGTTTTCGACCCAATGAGAATTCTGCTTTACTATAATCAGGTTAATCAAGTTTGGATTCTCGATAATCAGCTTAATCCCAAGTATGAAGTAGTTAATTTGTTCGATTTTCAAAAATTTGATGTGCCATCTGTAGCTTTGGCCGATGAAAACAATTTATGGCTTTACGATCAAATAGATGATTGTTTACATCGTTATGATTTAAAATTTGCGAGTATTAAATTGAGTTCTCAGCCTATAACCCCGCTTATTGGTTTTGAATTAGAGGTGTCACTTTTAAGAGCGCATCCGAATGGTTTGGTATTACTCTCAAATAAAGGCTTGGCCTTCTTCGATAACTTGGGTAACTTCGTTTTCTTTTGGAGCCACTCTAATCTTAATGATGTGCATTGGCATGGTATTTTTTGGATTGCATCATCAAACAACCGTTTTTACAAAATCGATCCTAATTCTCAGTTGGTAGAAGAAATAAACATACCATGCTGTAAGGAAACTTATTCCTATTGGGCTTCAGACAAAAAATCTATTTGGTTTTGGCACAATAGATTAAAAGAATGCGATTTACAAGAACTATCTGAAGAAAGAACAAAATAATATCATTTATGCAAATAAATAGTTTTGTTAAATTAGGGTATTTTACAAATTTAAACACTGCCGAAATTGCACTTTCAAACTTAAAGTCCAATGGCATATCGGCCTTTATTGAAAACCCAATAAGCCTGAGCATTATGCCACTTCAAGGTATTAGCCCTTTCGGCGTTTGCGTAATGGTGAATGCAAAAGATGCTCACCTTGCTTTAAAAATATTAGAAACTTATAAGAGCGACAACGACCAAGAGCCTACTGTGCTCTAGAACTTAATATACCATTGGTTTGATGTTAGCAAATTCAAGCATTCCCTCTTTTGCTAATTCTCTGCCGTAACCTGAAGACTTTACTCCACCAAAAGGCAAATTAATTTGTGACCTTACATTTCTATTTATGTAAACCGAACCTTCGTCAAACTTTGGTGCTAAAGCTTTTAAGCGGTCTTTGTCGCTTGAATGTAAACTAACCCCTAGTCCAAAATCAGAATCATTTGCCAATTGAATAGCCATTTTTTCCTCCTTGAAAGTTGAAAAACTAAATACCGGTCCAAATAACTCTTCTTTAAATGCTGTATGCGATGGTTTAACCCGGGTTATTACAAATGGAGAAATCAAATTGCCATTTACTTGACCTTCTAATTCCAAATTAGCTCCCTGTTTCAAAGTGTTTTTTATTTGTGATGTCAAGGTGATTACTAAGTCTTTTCTGGCTAAAGGTCCAAGTTGTGTTGTATTTAATATGGGGTCACCAGGCTTAATAGATTTTAGTTTTGTAAGCAACCCAGACAGGAAATCATCATGTATCCGCTCATCAATAATAAACCGTTTAGCTGCTATACAGCTTTGACCACTGTTTACTAATCTACCTTCAATAGCTAATTGAATGGTTTTTTTAATAGGTGCATCGGCAAAGACAACGAAAGCATTGTTACCTCCAAGCTCTAGAACACTCTTTTTTAAATATTTACCCGCTAAAATAGCAACATTCTTACCAGCTTGCTCACTACCGGTTAGAGTAATACCGCGAATAGACTTGTGTTTTATAACAATCTCTACATCATTAACACCGATCTTTAAATCTTGATATACCCCTTTAGGAAAACCTACACTTAAAAACAATTGTTCTATCCACTTTGCTGTACCCCCAACGTTTGAGGCGTGTTTTACAACCACAACATTTCCCAAGATTAAATTAGGTATTGCAAAGCGGAATACCTGCCAAAAAGGAAAATTCCAAGGCATTATACCTAGGATTATACCTTGAGGCATTTTATGAACCTCTGCCTGAAAACCATGCCCTTTCACTTTTTTAGGTTTTAAAAAACCAGCAGATTCACGAACATAGTATTTACACAGCTCAGCACACTTATCAATTTCAGCCAAACTCTCTATAATGCGCTTACCCATTTCACGCGTGGCACTTATTGCCAAATGCTGCCTCTGGTTTTCAAGGTGAATGGCTAAAGATTCCACCCGATTCAATCTCTGTTCGAGGCTTAATCTACTCCAGTTCAAATAACTACTCTGACTAACTTCAAGCTTTTTGTGTAAGTCAGAAAATGTAAGGTTTGGGTAAACCCCGATTTCTTCTCCATTGAATGGATTTATACTTCTGTAGGCCATACTGCTTTTACTGATTGGCAAAGGTCGTTAATAACTGGTTTGCCTATTTCTATCTGAAAATTAGACATATCTAATTCTAGTTGAACCGGCTCAATTCTCCCATTCAAATGTCTTAAATCACCTATGTCATCACAATACAATCTATGTTGACAAATACCATTTTCCTTTTGAGGTAAATATTGAAAGGAGAAGTCACAAGTGATAACAGATGCACCTAGTTTACATTTTACATTTCTACACAAAACATCACGCAGATTGCTTAAGCTAGGGCTCAAATTCATGTTTACAATTGTATTTGATTCAAGTAAGTTAATTGAAAGAGTCTGCCTGAATAACAAATGTAAAAAATGAGAACAGATGGCAGTCGAAATGTTCCTGTTGAAATCTAATCCTAACATACCGGATTCTATCAGCAATGTGCTAATACCTTGTTCTTGAAAGTATTCACCTAAAGCAGTTGGGTAGTATGACTCATCAAATTGGGTTATAAGCGTTTGGGTTTCTTTTGACAAAGAACCCACAGCCTTTGCTACCATTGTTCTTAATAAGTTCCGGTTTGACTCTATATACTTGTGATTTTCAATAGTTGGTAACACGTTAGGAATTGCTAGCGATAAAGCCGCACCTCGTTTATGGCTTTCTGCTGTAAAAATGCTACGTTGGTCGTGTAAGTTAAAGGCGAATTTGGGGTTAAACCTCCTTGCAAACGCCACCAATGCTTTAATTTCCGGGGTTTGCTGAGCTCTTGCATCCCGATTAAGATCAATACCCAAAGCGTTTCGTCGCTGAAAAAGTAGCGCACCGTCTGGATTTAAAAGAGGTATAAAAGCAATGGTAAAAGAACTGAGCAACCAACTTTCCTTTTCATGCAAATGTAAGAACCATGTAAAAGCCCTTTGACCAGTGCTTTCATTGCCATGCATTTGAGCCCAAACCAATACATGGGTTGGTCCATTTCCGCAGGAATAAGCCAAAATAGGTCTCCCTAAAGCACTTTTACCAACTTCAGTAGCCCCACGCTTCAACCAATATGCCGTTAAATCGTCTACTTGTGTAAATACAGACCGAATATGCCTAGGTAAATGTTGCTTATTATCTAAGTAATAGTCCTCTAAATCAAAGTTTAATGCACTCATATATTAAGTTTCAGTTAAAGCCCCATCTCAATCAAAAGACGTTATAATTTTCACGTCTAAATGCGTTTTAAAATGAGGCTAAAGTTGAAAATAATTTTGTTAACTAGTTTAACAACCATTACTGCAAGTGCACAAAAGCTTCTTTCAGGGCCTATGCTGGCCCATGTCGATATGAGAACAGCTCGGATTTGGTTTCAAACACTTGGTGAGGCTGAAGTTAAAGTTGTTTTTAGCGATTTGGATTCTACTACCATTCGTTCAAAAAGCCAATGCACTAAAAAAGAATCATTTTACATTGCATTGATTGAACTTGATAGTTTACAACCAAATACGATTTACAATTATAAGGTATACATAAGTAATAATGCAATTCCGTTCCCCTCCCCCTTACGATTTGTTACAAATGTTGATTGGGCATACAGGATGGATCCCCCTGCTTTTGACTTGATGACTGGAAGTTGCGCTTACTTTAATGAAGAGAAGTATGACCGTCCTGGTAAGCCATATGGGCAATCGACAAAAATATTTCAAACCATGGCAAATTTTAAGCCTGATTTCATGCTTTGGTTGGGCGATAACACCTACTTGCGTCCAGCCGATTTTAATAGCTTGTTTGGCTACGCTTCTAGGTATACGCACAGCCGTTCTCAGCCCGATCTTCAAACATTTTTGTCTACTTGCCCGCATTATGCTATTTGGGATGATCATGATTACGGCCCAAACGACGCAAATGGCTCCCACCCTTTCAAGAAATGGTCTCACAAAGTTTTTTCAGCTTTTTGGCCTAACGCTATTATTGGTTCTTTAAATGAGCACGATATAACGGGTTATGTAGATCTGAATGGTATCGATTTGTTTATGCTGGATAACCGAACATACCGTCAACAGCCAGGAAAAGAGGCTAGTATGCTTGGAAAGCCTCAAATTGAATGGTTAATTCAAAATCTAAAATACAGCAACAGTCCATTTAAGCTGGTTGCTGTTGGGGGGCAAGTTCTAAATTCTTATGCAGATTATGAAAACATGTCTGTTTACGAAAATGAACGCGAATACTTATTGAATAGAATTCGAGAAGAAAAAATAAAAAACATAGTGTTTTTAACTGGAGATCGTCATCATACAGAATTGTCGAAAGTAGACTTAGGTGAAGGCATAGAAGTTTACGACTTTACTTGCTCGCCTCTTAGCTCTGGCACTAAACCTGAAAAATACCGCAATGAACCAAATATGCACCGTGTAAATGGAACTAACTTTTTTGAAAACAACTTCGGAATCCTAAGGTTTTCGGGCCCCCAAAATGAAAGGCGCTTACAAATATTGGTATACAGTGCAGATGGAGAATTAGCATGGGAAAGAACGATTAATTCTACAAAATAAGCCAATAGTTTAAATCTATGCATTGTTTTAATGCATTAATAATCAAATTTATAAATTACATAATCTAAATAATTAGTAGAATGTTTAGTAAACGCAAGATATATAGCTTTACTTTTGAAGTAGATCGCATTAATTAACCTTTGTAAACAGACTTTTTTGTTTATATTTGTAATATGGATGAGATTTCTAAAAGGCTTTTGGCTTACTTGGAAGAAAAGCAAATTAGTAAGTCGGCTTTTGCCGAAGAAACCGGTTTAAATAAAGCCACCCTCTCTCATATAGAAAGTGGTAGGAACCGTGTTAGTCTAAATATAATCGAAGCCTTTGCAAAGAAGTTTCCGAATGTTGACTTGAATTGGCTTATAACCGGCCAAAGTCCTTCAACTATTTCTGAAAGTCCGGAGAAAACCACTTCGAAAATTGAAAAACAAAGTGCTCATACACCCCCTATTAACCTTAATGATTCCGGCGCAATGCCCTCTTCTTTTGAAATTGAATCAACCAATTTAGGACTGAATAAAAAAAGCCATAATGTTATTCACAAGCAAGCTGTTGAACCTGAGGAAAGCGGTTCTCTTCATGCATTAGACCCAAAAGAGATACTAATGATTTATGAAGATGATTCTTTCCGCATCTTAAAGCGCAAATAACTAAGAGTTCATATGTATTTTTGAGGCATGCAAAAAGAGAATAATACACCAACTTTCGTGTTGGCTGTCGTCCTGATTATACTTGGTTTGTTCAGCCGTTTAATACCTCATTGGCCCAATTTTACCGCCTTGGGAGCTGTGGCTATTTTTGGTGGTGCCGCAATAAAGCCAAGGGCTTTATCGGCTTTAATTACTTTAACTATTTTACTTATTACAGACATGCTTTTAGGCTTTTACACAGGAATGTGGGTAACCTATCTTAGCTTTTTATTTATCGCAATTATAGGTAGTCAATTAAAAACCACATCTTGGCAAAAAATTGGTTTAATGGGTATAGGAGGTTCATTGTTTTTCTACTTCACTACCAATTTTGGTGTTTGGCTTAGTTCCGGTCTTTATGAACAAAACATTTTTGGGCTTGCCGCATGTTATTTGGCTGGCCTTCCTTTTTTGCTAAATTTTATGCTGGGTACTTGGTTCTACAGCCTTGTATTATTCGGATTCTTTAAGCTGCTTCATTCTAAATTGGCTTTGGCTTAAATGCTCCTTAGTTATTGGGAGAAAGATATTTGGTTTAGGGAAGTCGATTATCTAATTGTTGGTTCGGGAATTGTGGGCCTTTGTACCGCAATTGATTTAAAAACCCAAGAACCAAAAGCCAAAGTATTGGTCGTAGAAAGAGGTATTTTACCTACAGGAGCTAGTACAAAAAATGCGGGTTTTGCTTGTTATGGAAGCCCCTCAGAGTTAGTTGATGATTTGAACCATTCTGGTTTAGATTACATTCTCCAAACAGTTGAGTATAGATTTAAAGGGTTTCAAAAGCTTCTGTCGCTATTGGGCAAAGAGAAAATGGGTTATGAATCTTTGGGCGGACATGAAGTGTTTAGAGAAGAAGAAAGACCGCTTCTAGAAGAGGTGAAAAAACACCTTCATAATCTTAACCGTGAGTTAAAGTCAATCTTCGGCTCAGACCCTTTCATATTTAATAAAGAGAATTATAACTATTGGGGATTTAACGGTATTGTTGAATCCATTTCATTGCCATTTGAGGGTCAAATTCATACAGGCAAAACCATTTACCATTTAGAGAAATTAGCGAGAGAATTGGGTGTATTATGCCTTAACGGACTTGAAGTTAGAAGTGTAGAAGATGTTGGACTCAAAGCCATTATAAATACAAATTTGGGTAATATTTCGGCCTCCAAAATCGCTATATGTACAAATGGATTTGCGAGAAAACTATTAAAAAATGAAGATGTAGAACCGGCTCGGGCGCAGGTTTTGATTACTTCCGAAATTAAAAATCTCAAGTTCAAAGGAATATTTCACATGAACGCTGGTTATTATTATTTTCGAAATGTTGGTAATCGTGTTCTAATTGGTGGTGGCAGGCATTTATTTCGACAAAATGAACACACATATCGTATGCAAACAACGGCTCAAGTTCAAAAGCATCTTGAGAAAATATTAAAAAAATACATACTTACAAATCAACCTTTCACAGTCGACGACAGCTGGGCAGGCATCATGGGCTTTGGCAGCCTAAATGAAAAAGGTAGCTTGGTTAAGCAGATTAGCAGGAATATAGTGTGTGGAGTGCGTTTAGGTGGAATGGGAATTGCCATCGGGGCCGAAATAGGCCAAAAAACATCTAAATTGCTTTTAGAAACTTAAATTTTACTCAAATTAAGCTTCCTTTCCCAAAAACTTGATTTCCATGTTTTCGACCACAGGTAAACGCTAAGTGCCAAAATGAATCCTATCCATGAACCAACTACTATATCAACCATAAAATGTTGGTTCAGATAGACCCTCGAATAGGCCATAAGCACAGCCAATAAGGCAAGTAACCATGTTGATAGACTGCGATTAAGTTGAAGAGCCAAAACAGTACAAAAACCGAAGGCCGACATGGCATGGCCAGAAGGAAAACTATGGTTTGTATACAAGGTAAATCCTTCGGCTTTTTTATAAACAAAGTCTTCCAAAAATGCACTTGGTCTTAAATAATCGGGAAACACAAAGTTTTTAAGTAAGCCTGCCGCCAATAGAATTACAAAGCCAGTAAGTAAAATTGATATACCAGCCCTATAATTACGATTAGAAAAGAACAAGGCAAACACGGGAAATAGCACCCCACTACCCATTTTTGTTAAAACAATAAATGGTAGGTCTAACTTAGCGTTATTGAACTGATTTAAAAATAAATGCAATTCAATCTTATCGAAAAAACTGCTTAAATAAAAATAACAACCAGTTAACGACACCAAAACCAAACAAAATGGCACTATTAGCCCTATGATCCTATTACGTGTAATAGACTGTTTATTTGACTGTTCCAAAGAAGTTTAGCCTCATCTATTTCGTTAGGAAAAGCAAAGTCGGTAATAATAAGGGAAGCATCATTGGTTAGTTCATCTACCTCTATTCTAAATTCAAAATAGGTTTTTTCCCCTGCCTCTTCTGCTTCCATCCACCGCCATCTTATAAATCGGTCGTTTTTCTTAGCTATGAGTTTGGCGGATTCTTCGCTTCCTTCCCAAAAAAATGTGAACATTTCTCCACGAGAATTTACATCATCGCAAAACCACTCCGATAATCCACTTGGGGTTGATAAAAATGGGTAAAGCATATTTGGAGAGGCTTTTACCGGGAATTCCAATTCAAACTGAACTTTGTCGGCCATAGGTCTTTTTACTCTTTTCCTGAATGAGCGGCAATATAGAAAAAAAGGGTGTCTTATTAATTTGTAATTGTAAAATTGAATAATAAAATTATTTTGAAAATTTACCATTTAATATTTAGTCACTTTATTTTATTATCAATTGTTTCAATTTATATTTGCAGCCCTTTTAAAAGACCGTATATTCTATTTCAAGGCGAGGTAGCTCAGACGGTTAGAGCGCAGGATTCATAACCCTGAGGTCGGGGGTTCGATTCCCCCCTTCGCTACATTAACTCAGGTCTAGCAAATAGACCTGAGTTTTTTTTGACTTTAATTATCTGAAATACCCCCAGACTCCTTAAGGACTCTTTTTAGAAAATCTTTAAAAACATCAGCAGTTTGGGCCCCTTTGATAAAATATTTTTTGTTAATTAAAAAAGTAGGGACCCCTGTAAAACCATACTGCAAAGCTTCATCCCTATCTTCCAAAACGGGCTTTACATACATTCCACGTTCCAATACATACCGTAAATGCTCGCGGTCTAACCCCTGCTCCTCTCCTATTTTAAGTAAAACCAGAATATTATCTAACCGTTTGCCATCTGTAAAATAGGCTTTCATAAGTGCCTCTTTAACAGTGTATTGATTTCCTTGGTCTTTTGAAAATTGTAACATTTGATGGGCTCGATTGGTATTTGCGGGCACTACCTTTTCAAAATTATATATTAGGCCCAATGTTCTGGCACGATCAGCAACAGATTGATGCGCCTTTTTTGCACTATTCATGTCAACTTGATATTTTTCCATAAAATATTCATAACTGGTTTTAAGATTATTAAAAGGCATATTTGGTGCTAATTCATAACTTTTCCAAATAATATTAATGGTGTTTTCAATTTGTAGTTCAGCCATAGCTTTTTCAAATTCACGTTTGCCGATATAGCAAAAAGGACAAACCACATCACTCCAAATTTCAACTAACATAGAATAAAAGGATTAAGTTATTAATAATGTATACCACAGATGTTTTAATAGGTTTTGGAGGCCAACATTACCAACGTACAAGCTTCCAACACTTCAATTCCATGGCTTTCTATTAAGTTCATGAATGACGGATTTTCAGCTCCAGGGTTGAATATGAATCTGCTAGGCTTTTGATAATCCAGTATTTTTCCCAAAACCTCTTGATTTCTTGCACCCAAATAAACTGTAACAGTGTCTATCGCTGTTTCACGTTTAAGTAAATCTTCTAAATCCGTTTCTACAAGAACGTCGGCCACAATGCCCTTTTTTAGTCCCCATGCCAAAACAGGATGTCCGTTATGCCTCAAACTTGTTATTGCCCGGTAGGCATAACGATCTGAATTAAGACTGGCTCCAACCACCAGTGTTTTCTTTTTAATCATGAATACAAAGATGAACACTATGTGTAAATCGCCATTAACTTTGGAGCACAAATGGCATTCGCATTTCCTATTTTTCTTTTCGCTTTAGGTGTATTGGCCATACCGGTCATTATCCATCTTTTTCGATTCAAAGTGTACAAAACCATTGTCTTCAGCGACACCAGGTTTCTCAAACAGCTAAAAATAGAAATCAAGAAAAAAAGAAATATTAAAAATTGGCTGCTACTTATTTCTAGAATTTTGGCGTTGGCCGCTATGGTATTGGCTTTTTCAAGGCCATTTTTATTAAATCAGGAGCAAGAAGATAAGAATAATCAAAAAAAGTATTGGATTTTTCTAGATAATAGCTACAGTATGCTGGTTAATTCTGATGAAAGTGATCTGTTTTCAAAATCCAAAACCAAGCTGCTTGATTGGCTCGAATCATTACCGGAAAGTTATCGCATCAGTCTGCTTTCCCATTCTGGAATTCCAATCGAAAACTTGAGTCCGGGTAGTGCTAAACAGTGGGTGCAAAATCAAAAAACAGGTCCTGCCACCTACCTCTTGAGCGAGGTGGAAGCACTTTTTTTTGCAAGGAAATTAGATGAAACAGGTCTTGTGGTTAGCGACTTTCAGTTGGCATTTGCTGATAAAAGTATAGAAGCCAACAATGATTCCAAGCTACATTATCTAGCGGTTCAACCTAATCAAGATTTAAATAATATTTTGATTGATTCCATTTGGATTTCGCCTCCATTTTTGGTTGAAAATATGGCGGCTAATTTTCATGTATTAATCTCAAACCCCGGCCAAACTGAAACGCCGGTAAACTTCAGATTGTACATAGATGAAACCAATAAAGCAATTGATCAGTTTACCGTATCGCCATTTTCAACAAAAGAAATAATTCTACCTTTTAGTGTAAGCAAATTTGGAAATGGCCGAATAGAAGTGGATGCAAATGGGCCTTTCTTCGATGATCAAATCTTTTTTACATTACCGTTTATAAACGAATCCAAAATATGGATTTGGGATGAAGATGATAATTCGAATTATTGGCAACAACTTTTTAATGAGCCCAACTGGTCGATAAGTTTAAATAACCGTGTCAATACCAATTCAGAAGCTATTTCCGGCTCTAATCTTTTTATCTTAAACCATTGGGATCCAAAAGCTAATGGAATAATAGAAAGCATACAGCGGGAGTTAAATGAAGGGGCAACAGCCTTGGTCACGGCTTCAACGAATGGCAAAATGCCTTTTGAACCAGAGAATTATGAAATTGACTCAGGCTTTTTTAGAACAAATTTTTCAGATAATTACCTTGAATTGTTTGCAGGTGCTTTACTGGATATTCCCCAGAACCCACTTTTGCCAGTTGTTTACAAGCGCTTTAAATTAAATAAATTAGATTTTAAAACTATTCTTCAATATGAAGATGACATTCCCGCTTTGGCCACAAAACCATACGGAAAGGGAAACTTAATCGTTCTTAATTCTTCTTTTGATGAAGATTGGAGCAATTGGAAAACACAACCGCTTATGGTTCCTTTAATTATAAACTCGGCATTAATGTCCAGAGGAATAAGCAACCTAAACATGCAAGGCAAACCTGGGGCATCTATTAATGTACCTTACAAAGTTCAAGGCGATGCCGTGTTAAAGGCAACTAAGAGTGGCGCTACATTTATTCCTTTACAATCAAAAAATGGTGTTTTTACAAAGATTTATTACAGTCCAGAATTTGCTGAACCAGGAAATTATAAACTGCATCTAAATGGCGATACTGTTGGTCAAGTATCTATAAATATCCCAAAATCTGAGTCCAAACTGCTTTATATTTCTGATAAAACTTTTAGCGATTCAAAATCATCGCCTTTTGTTACAGATAAATGGTTGAATCATTTTAAAAACGAAGAATCAAGCCGGTTTTGGAAACTTTTTGCCTGGCTTGCTTTATTGTTTTTGTTGTTAGAAAGTATAATCAGTCGTTGGTCGATAATTCGAACTAAAACAACTAAAGCATGAAGTTTTTTCTACCGCAAGCACTTTGGGTATATCCTGGGCATACAAACAATGGCAAGCGTTTCGATATGCGAATAGTTGATGGTGTATTAGCTGTTTGTGAGAATGTTGCTGAGCCAAATGAACACGATGTTGTATTGCCTGAAGGGTTAAATATTAGCCCGGGTTGGATAGATATTGGAGCTAATTTTTGCGATCCTGGAGATTCCCAAAAAGAAACCCTTTCGAGCGGATTAAATGCGGCAGAAAAAGGTGGATATACACATGTAGCTATCTCACCCAGAACACAGCCTATTGCCGATAACAAATCGACCATAGCATATTGGAAACGAGAAAGTAGAAATTTCAAAACTAAAATCCTGCCTATTGCAGCTTTAAGTCAAAATTTAGAAAATATAAATTTGGCCGAACTGTTCGATTTGGTATCCAATGGAAGTTTGGCATTTAGCGATGGGGGTAAACCCATATCAAACACGCTTTTCCTTAAAGTGGCTTTAGAATATGCAGCCTCTGTAAATGCGGTTGTAATGATTAGGCCCGATGATCCATACCTTGTTGATTCAGGAGAACTTTGGGAAGGTGTTGAGGCCACTTTGGCTGGAATTCCCGGTAGGCCAAGCTTCTCAGAAGAAATGGCCATTGAGCGTTTGGGGCATCTAATAGAATATTCCAATTGTAAAGTGCATTTCACTTCAATTAGCACAAGCGGTGGTTTAAGGGCCATTGAAAAGCTTAAAAAATCGGGTTTGAAAATTAGTTGCGACGTACAAGTAGCGCATATTGCTTTAGATGAGCAACTTATTCACACCTATGACAGTTTGTATAAACATCAACCTCCTCTACCCAATTCAATTACTAAGTCAGAGCTGCTAAATGCGTTAAAATCAGGTTTAATTGATCATTTGGCCAGCGGGCATGAACCCGTAAATCCTGAAAGTAAGATTTGCGAATTCAAACACGCATTGCCTGGCATTTCTTGTATTGAAGCCACTTTTAGTATGTGGTGCACGAGCGATGCAAATTTAAAAGCAGATGATGTAGCCATGAGGCTAAGCATTTCGCCAAGAAAAATACTGAATATAGAATTACCTAACTGGCAGGTGGGGCATCCTATTAATGCAACTGTTTTTAGTATGACCGACAATTCTGTTTTTACCAAAGAAAACTGGTTAAGCAAGTCAAAAAACTTCCCATGGTTTCAAAAAGCGCTTAAAGGAAAAGTGTATACTTGTTTCGGCGAATGAAAGTGAATTCCCATTTCAACAAACCAACAGTTGACGAATTCGACTCTTGGTACCAACATTATATCGAACTAACAGGTGAATCAAATCCTCAGGAATTATTGCAATCATCCAAATTAAAACTATTTGACATTTGGCAATCTACAAGTGAAGCCTGGAAAAACGAGCCTTATGCTCCTCAAAAATGGTCGCCAAAATCAGTCTATGTGCACTTGGCCGATTCAACCTTAATTTTTGCAAATAGACTGCTATGGGCCTTAAGACAAGGCACAAATGCAATGCCCGGTTTTGATGAAAACCAATTTGCCAATCAAGCAAATGCCGAAAGTTTACCAAGTAGCCAAATCTGGACCTATATGGAAAATACTATTTCCATTTTTGAAGTACTTTCAAATCAGGTTAATGCCGAAAATATAAACAATAAGATCAACGCAAATGGTCATGATATAAGTGTCCGGGCGTTGATTTTTATTAATTCGGGTCATTTTTTACACCATTTACAAGTCCTACAAACCCGATATGGGCAAGAATAAATCTTTCTATATTTTATATCAAGTTTTAGTTCTCATATTGATTATATCAGCTTGTGATTCTGATTCTAAGAAATCAAAGGAATTTCTCATTTTTAAATACAACGAATCGTCTGGAATATCATCTCTAGATCCCGCGTTTGCTAGAGTTCAAAGTGCTATTTGGCCTGTAACCCAAGTTTTTTCTTGCTTAGTGGAATTAAATAATAGCAATTTACTTCCAAAGCCATTGGCTTGTAAAAAATGGGAAACTTTAAATGATGGACTGATTTATCGTTTCGAATTAAAAACAAATATTTATTTTCACAAACATCCGTGTTTTGGAAAAGACAGTACGCGTTTTGTGGAAGCGAATGACTGGGTCTATTCCTTTAATAGACTGGTTGATCCGAAACTTGCTTCTCCTGGCAGTTGGATAATGCAAATGGTCGATTCGGTTTATGCCGAAAATGACTCGGTTCTTGTATTTCTCCTTAAAGAAAAATTTCCAGCCTTTACCGGTATGCTGAGTATGGCATATTGCAGCGTTGTGCCAAAAGAGGTTGTAGAATGCCTAGGTTCTCAATGGGCTTATAGTCCTATCGGAACCGGTCCCTTCATTTTTAAAAAATGGCTCCTTAATGAAAAGTTGGTGTTACGGAGAAACTCGAATTATTTTGAAACAGACCACAATGGCCATGCTCTGCCCTATCTTGATGCCATTTCTATCCGCTTTCTACCCGATAAACAATCGGCTTTTCTTGAGTTAATTAAAGGTAAAATCGACTTTATATCGGGTCTGGATCCATCTTATGTAAACCAGGTTTTAACCGAAGAAGGCAAATTAAGTGTCGAATATTCAGGCTTTTTAGAGTTGAGCGAATCTTATTATCTTAATACTGAGTACTTAGGATTTGCACTGAAACCGGAAGCTTACCCCGATGGTGATAAAAGCCCTTATTTGAATCCGCTTGTTAGAAGGGCCATAAACTATGCTTTCGATAGAACAGAAATGGTAAAATATTTAAGAAGGAATGCAGCTTTCCCCGCCCAATCGGGATTTATCCCTCCGGCTTTGCCTGGTGCTTACCTAAAAAAAATGTATACCTATTCACCCGATTCTGTAATTGCTTTGCTGAATCGCGCGGGTTATCCAAATGGAACAGGATTGACGGAGTTAAAGCTTTTTACAACGGCACCCTATCAGGATTTATGCGAATATATTCAAGCATCTTTAAGCCGATTTAACATTCCAATACGAATAGAATTATTGCCGGCCAGCGCTCTGCGCCAAGGAATGGCCAATGGCAAGTTATCGACATTCAGAGGCTCCTGGATTGCTGACTACCCGGATGCTCAAAACTACTTATCGCTTTTTTATTCAAAAAATGCTGCCCCAAATGGGCCGAATTACACATTTTATAGTTCTGATGCATTTGATTCGATATATAATAAAACATTAGGTATCCAAAATGATAGTATTCGCTTTGGTTTTTATAAAAATCTTGATTCTTTAGTTGTTTATAACGCGCCAATAGTTCCTTTGTATTATGATAAAGTTTATAGATTTTATCAAAAAGGATGGAAAAATCTTGAACCAAATGCTATTAATTCTCTTCAATTAAAACACACTTATAAATTGCCACGCTAATCATTTTTTGTAGCTAATTTGAAAAGAAGTCTGCCAAGGTGGCAGGAATTGAATTGTGGCAAGGGCTTTGTATTTTTTAATAACGATATGAAACTTAGAAAAAGCAAATTATGAGCAAAGACAAAAAGATGGAAAGCGATGTGCCATTGCAAGAGAAAGAAACTTCGAATAGCACCAGAGAAGCCATAGGGAACGAAACTTTAACTGATTCAGAGTTAAATGAGAATAAAACACAAGAACCTGTAGTTGAAGCTGGTACATCTCAAACAAACACAGAGAAATCCGATGATTTTCAAGACCGCTATCTTCGATTGTTTGCCGACTTTGAAAACTTTAGGAAACGAACTGCGCGAGAACGCATTGAATTATTTGCTTCTGCGAACCAAGAGCTTATGACGGCTCTTTTGCCGGTTTTAGATGATTTTGATCGTGCCGGTAAAAGCCTTCCAGTCGAATTGGAAAACAGCGCATTTGTTCAAGGTTTTGACCTTATACGCGACAAATTTAAAAGCACTTTGATTTCTAAAGGCTTGAAATCGCTTGAGATACAAACTGGAGACCTTTTCGATGTAGATAGAATGGAAGCCATCACCAAAATAATGGCCCCTAACAATGATTTAAAAGGCAAAGTAGTGGACGTTATAGAACAAGGGTATAGGTTAGGCGATAAAATTATTCGCTTTGCCAGAGTTGTAATCGGAGAATAAAAATGGCAAAAAGAGACTATTACGAAGTTCTAGGACTAAACCGAAATGCTTCGGCCGATGAAATTAAAAAAGCTTATCGCAAACTGGCTATACAATTTCACCCTGATAAAAATCCCAACGATCCTAAAGCAGAAGAGAAATTTAAAGAAGCTGCCGAAGCTTATGAGGTATTAAGCAATTCCGAGAAAAAACAACGCTACGACCAATATGGCCATTCAGGAATGGGCAATGGGGGTGGATTTGGCGGCGGCATGAGCATGGACGACATCTTCTCACAGTTTGGCGACATTTTTGGCGACACTTTCGGCGGTGCATTTGGCGGTTTTGGCGGAGGGAGAAGCCAAAATAGAGGAAGTAACCTTCGAATAAAAGTGAAACTCACTCTAGATGAAATTGCAAATGGAGTGGAGAAAAAACTTAAAATCAAACGCTTAGTTCCCGCAGAAGGGGTTACATTTAAAACCTGTGGAACCTGCCGTGGTCAAGGTCAGGTGGTGCAAATGGCCAATACGGTTTTTGGCAGAATGCAAACAGCGCGTACCTGCCCAACTTGTCAAGGCTCCGGAAAAGTAATAGACCACAAACCTGCCGGCGTTCAAATGGATGGGCTTGTTGAGAAGGATGATGTTGTGAGTATTCAAATTCCAGCTGGCGTTATAGATGGTATGCAGTTAAAAATGTCTGGACAAGGCAACTCCGGTCCATTTGGAGGTCAATCCGGCGATTTAATCGTATTAGTTGAAGAAATCGAACACAATGATTTAAAACGTGAAAATCAAAATTTACATTATGATTTATACATTTCGTTCCCAGATGCTGCTTTAGGTTCATCTGTTGAAGTACCTATAGTTGGCGGTAAAGCGAAAATCCAAATCGAGGCAGGAACCCAAAGTGGTCAAATTTTACGTTTAAAAAACAAGGGCTTGCCTGCAGTTAATCAATATGGAAGAGGCGATTTGCTGGTGCACATTAATGTGTACACTCCTAAGTCATTAGATTCTGAGCAAAAGAAAATCATGGAAAAATGGCGTGCACTTCCTAATTTCAACCCTGAGCCGGGACGAAAGGAAAAAAGCTTCTTTGAGCGCGTAAAAGAAATGTTCCAATCTTGAGTTACTTCACAAGTTTTTTGGGTTATTTGTAGGTATGGAAATAAAAATCGAATCGGTAAGTAAGCGCTATGGCAACCACCAAGCGCTTCAAGAAGTAAGCGCTATTGTGCCTTCGGGAAGCATTTTTGGACTGTTAGGGCCAAATGGTGCAGGTAAGACCTCCCTTATTCGAATATTAAATCAAATAACCGGGCCCGATGAAGGAAAGGTGTTTTTTAACAACAAACCTATTTCGCCAAAAGATGTAGAGCGTATTGGCTATCTACCTGAAGAACGTGGTTTATATAGAAAAATGGAAGTTGGTGAGCAAAGCATGTATTTTGCTCAACTTAAAGGATTAAGTTCAAATGACGCTCGTAAAGCATTGAAAATGTGGTTCGAGAAATTTGAAATTCAAGAATGGTGGCATAAAAAAGTGGAAGAGCTTTCTAAGGGAATGGCTCAAAAGATTCAATTTATAACCACTGTTTTACATCAGCCCGATTTGCTAATCTTTGATGAACCTTTTTCTGGATTTGATCCTATTAACGCCGAGTTAATTAAAAACGAAATTCTCGAACTTAACCAAAAAGGCGCTACCATCATTTTTTCAACTCACAGAATGGAAAGTGTTGAACAATTATGTAAGCACATTGGCCTTATTAATCGATCTAAATTGGTGCTTCATGGCGAACTTGAAGAGATTCGCAATCGGTATCGGGATAATATTTTCAAAATAGAAATAAAACCTTTCACCGAAAGTGCTGACTTTAAACTACCTGATAAATCGGTTTTATTAAATCTTGAAAAGAACGAAAAACATTGGTTTATTCGTCTTCGATTACCAAATTCTAACACCACAGAATTGCTTACCAACGCTTTAGAAATTGGTAATATTCAAAGGCTAGAAGAAGAAATTCCAAGTGTAAACGAAATTTTCATTAAAACTGTACAAGAAAGCCATGAATAGAACTTTATTGGTTATAAAACGAGAATATTTAAGCCGGGTTAAAAAGAAGAGCTTTTTAATCATGACCATTGTGGGTCCTATTTTAATTGCTGCTGTAGGCATCTTGCCGGCATATTTTGCATCTCTACCGGAACCAGACAGAACCATAATGGTGGTAGATAAAGCTGAACTTTTACAACAAGAGAAGGGATCTACCCAGGTGCAGCTCAAATATTTAGGGCCTCCCGATCAGTATTCTCTGGAAGAGGCAAAAGCGCTTTTTAAAGAAACGGAAGATTATGCGCTGCTGTACATACCCGATGGAGACGAAACCGGTGATCCGGATTTCATAGCACAAAATATTGGCATATATGGCAAAGAAGAAGTGGGTATTCAAGTTAAAAACTACCTGGAAAATCTAGTTGAATCAAAAATTCAAGATGCAAAACTGCGGACGGAAGGCGTCGATCCTTCCATTATTGCTCAAACCCGAACCAATGTAAGCTTCAAGAGCTTTGTGTTAGACGAAGCCGGAAAAGAGGAAGAGTCACTTGTAGAAGGCAAAATGCTGGTAGGCATGGTGTTCTCATTCTTCATGTATTTCTTCATTTTCATTTTTGGAAGTCAGGTTATGATGGGCGTAATGGAAGAAAAGGGCAATCGCGTTGTGGAGGTTCTGGTATCATCCGTTAAACCTTTTCAGCTTATGATGGGTAAAATTATTGGCGTAAGCCTAGTTGGTTTTACCCAATTTATGATTTGGGTGCTACTCTCCAGCATCATTTATTATGTATTTACAGGGGTATTCTTGGCCGATAAAATGGAGGCATTGCAATTGGCCGCGCAATCAAATCAAGATGCTGCCGAAATAACCCAAGGTGGATTCAATAATGCTCTAACTTTTATAAACTCGCTAAACATACCGGTTTTAGTCGGTGGATTTATTTTCTACTTTCTCGGTGGCTTCTTCTTATATGCCGCCCTTTTTGCAGCAGTTGGGTCTGCAGTAGAAAATCAAACCGAGGCTCAGCCCTTCATGTTTCCCATTACCATGCCCATAATTCTTTCCATAATAGTGGCATTAAGAGTGGCTCAAGACCCAAGTGGCCCAATGGGTTTCTGGTTCAGCATCATTCCATTTACCTCGCCAATTGTAATGGTAACAAGAATTCCATTTGGCGTACCATATTGGCAATTAGCTCTTTCGGCTGTGATGCTGATTTTAGGTTTTCTCGGTACAACTTGGGTGGCTTCAAGAATTTACCGTGTCGGAATTCTTATGTATGGCAAAAAAGTGAACTGGGCCGAACTTTGGAAGTGGATGCGTTATGGCTCTTAATGAAGTTCTCGAAATTGTTGTTCTAAAATTAGGTCAAAAGAATCTCACCATTGGTGAGATTCTTTTCTTTGGTTTCGTTTTAGTCGCTGGCCGATTTATTTTGTTCATTTTTGGCAAATTCCTTGCTAGACAATTTAAAGCCAATAGAATAGACGCTGGTCGACGTTATACACTTTATCAAATTGCCACCTATTTAATTTATGTAACAGCAATAGCTTTAGGTCTCGACTCAATTGGAATAAAAATAACCGTTCTTATAGCCGGATCTACAGCCCTTTTAGTTGGACTTGGCTTAGGGCTGCAAGATTCTTTTAAAGATTTGGTGGCCGGTTTTGTGATTTTGGCTGAAAGATCTTTGGCGGTTGGTGATATTCTTGAAGTAGACGGAATGGTAGGAAAGGTGCAATCTATTGGACTAAGAACCACAACGGTAATTAACAGAGACGATATTTGTTTAATCGTACCAAATCAAAAATTAACCGCAGAAAGTGTTATTAATTGGAGTCAAAACGGACAAGCCGCCCGATTCTCAGTTAATGTTGGGGTTGCTTATGGTTCAGATACTAGGCTAGTTGAGCAACTTTTACTCGATATTGCCAATGCACATTCTGAGGTATTGAAATTGCCTTCACCTTTTGTACAGTTTGCCGATTTTGGCGACAATGCACTTATTTTTAAATTGTTGTTTTTCAGTGAAAACCTTTTTAGAGTTGAAAAAATTAAAAGCGATTTGCGATTTGAAATCGACAAAACTTTTAAAAACAACAACATTTCTATTCCTTTTCCTCAACGCGATTTATGGATTAGAAATCCTGGTGCCCTATCATCATAATAATTCAATCTTTCCAATATGCGTATTGCTATTCTAGATTTGGGTACGAACACCTTCAATTTATTGATTAAAGACTCGAATAACGATGAAGTCGTTTTCAATGGCAAAATCCCAGTTAAACTCGGCGAAGGTGGAATATCTAAAGGATTTATTGCCGAAAAAGCCTTTGAACGCGGACTTGACGCCATGCAAAATCATGTAAATACAATTAATCAATATAAAGCCACTAAAATCCTGGCCTTGGCAACCTCAGCCATTCGCGATGCTCAAAATGGTCCAGAATTCGTTCAAAAGGTATTTCAACAAACTGGAATTGAAATTAAAACCATAAACGGCCTTTTAGAGGCTGAGCTTATTGCAGAAGGGGTTGCGCACGCTTTGCAAATGCCGGCTTTGCCCTCATTAATTATTGATATAGGTGGGGGAAGTACAGAATTTATTGTTTGCGAAAATGGAACGGTAAAGTGGATGAACAGCTACCCGCTGGGTGTTTCTCGGCTTTTGGAACTTTTTCGGCCATCAGACCCTATTTCAACAGAAGAAGTTTTAAGCTTGAATGAGCATTTTGGAACTCTGCTTTCCGATTTAGATACCGCCATGCAAAAATGGCCTAGCCCTGTGTTAATTGGATCTTCAGGCTCTTTTGACACTTTGGCGGATATTTGTATGCTAAAAGCCGATTCTCAGGCAGTCCCCCTAAATACGCCATCGTATTTATTCGATTTAGCCACTTACCGCTTGGTAGAAAGAGAAATTTTGAAGTCAACTTTCGAAGAAAGACTCTTAATTCCGGGTATGCTTGCCATGCGTGCCGACATGATTGTTTTAAGTTGCATCTTAATTCGGTATGTTTTAGAAAGGTATTCTATTAAAAGCATGTGGCTCTCTAAATATGCGCTAAAAGAAGGTGCATACTTTCGTTTAAAATCAAAAGGAAATGTCTAGAATTCTTATTGCGGAAGACGAACAAGCCATTCGGAGGGTGTTAAAAAACATCCTCAACGACGAAAACAAACATTGGCAAATAAGTGAAGCGGAAAATGGCGAAGAGGCTAAGGCCATGGCCAGCCAAGGATTCGATTTGCTGTTGTGCGATATAAAAATGCCAAAAGCTGATGGCATTGAAGTTCTAACACATTTCCAAACCGAATGCCCTGAAACTACCGTGGTAATGATTTCGGGACATGCCGATTTAGAATCTGCTGTTAATTGTATGCGTTTAGGTGCATATGACTTTATAAGCAAACCACCAGACCTTAATAGACTGCTTAATACAGTTCGCAACGCTTTAGATAAAACAAAATTGGTTGCACAGGTTAAGCAATTGAAAAACAAAGTTTCAGGTCGCTACGAAATGGTAGGCCACTCCCCTGCTCTTTCAGATGTTAGACAAATTATTGAAAAGGTTGCGCCAACCGATGCCCGTGTGCTCATTACAGGGGCCAATGGCACCGGAAAAGAAATGGTGGCCCACAGCATTCACGAACGCAGTATGCGCTCTAAAATGCCATTTATAGAAGTAAACTGCGCTGCAATACCGTCAGAACTTATCGAAAGTGAACTTTTCGGTCATACCAAAGGGGCTTTTACCTCGGCTGTGAAAGATAGGAAGGGTAAATTTGAATTAGCCGATGGCGGAACTTTGTTTTTAGATGAAATCGGCGATATGAGCCTCGATGCACAGGCTAAAGTTTTGAGGGCTTTACAAGAAAACCGAATAACGCCTGTAGGAGGCGATAAAAGCATTTCGGTAAACGTACGTGTTTTGGCTGCGACCAATAAAAATCTACCAATGGAAATACAAAATGGAAGATTCCGTGAAGATTTGTTCCATCGGTTAAGTGTTATTAACATTAGGGTTCCTTCATTAAACGATCGTCAAGAAGATATTCCGGATTTGGTTCAACATTTTGCTCAAATTCTTTCAGAACAAGAAAACATGCCGCTCCGTAAATTTGATCAAGGGGCTTTAGAGGCTTTAAAATCCATTGATTACAGTGGAAATATAAGACAGCTTCGGAATTTGGTCGAAAGGCTCCTCATTTTAGGCGATGAAACTATAACAGCAGAAAATGTTAAACGATTCGCCTAACAAAACCTAAGTTCCCAACCATTATCTCCAGATTCCAAATCAACTTCTCTACCTAAAACGAGTGGATAATTAGCCGCTATGTGCCCGGCACTAAAGCCAAAAACTATGGGTATTTGCCAATCGCCAAAAAGCGAATGAATTATCTCTTCTACGTTTAAACCAAAACCTATTTCATGATCGCGCATCGCACTAAACCCGCCAATCAATAGGCCTTTTATTCCATTAAGTGCACCCGATCTTTTAAGTCCAAATAACATTCTATCAATGTGATAAAGGTATTCATCAACATCCTCTAAAAACAATATGGCATTGGTCATCGAAGGAAATGCATTACTGCCTAAAGCACTGTATAGTACACTTAAGTTGCCTCCTAAAAGAACCCCTTCTGCCTTTCCATTAACCTGTAAAGAATGCTTTTTTCCTTTATAAGTCGGCAACTTACCCAAAAGACAATCCCAAGTTTGCTCCATGGCCTTTAAATCCAAAGCATGAAAACTAACGGGCATACTGCAATGCAAACTCTGAAACCCTAAATTTTGAATTCTTCCATGCAAAATGCTTAAATCGCTGTAGCCACAAATCCACTTTGGATTTTTAGTAAATACTTCCCAATCAACCAAATCAAGCATTCTTACTGTGCCATAACCTCCTCGAACACCGAAAATAGCTTTAACTCTTTCGTTTTCGAGCATGGCCGTAAAATCGTGTGCGCGTTCCTTGTCATTCCCGCCAAATTGATTAAATGCTATTGTACAATGTGCACTTATCTCAACTTGAAATCCAGCATTTTCAATATATTTAATGGCTCTTTCTAATTCATTTTCAGGCAAGAATCGTGCTGTAGCGGTTAAACCAATACAATCTCCTTGATTTAAAAACAAAGGTTCGAACATGGGGTGATTAAATTTGCCGAAGATAAGTTCCTTAAATGCGTAAAAAACACCTTGTAACCGCTGCTTTGCCATACGCAAACGGCCCGCTTCATATTGGCCATATAGCAGGTTGCTATCTACCTGCCGACATTTATGTTAGATTCCTCAAACGCAAAGGCGAAGATGTGAAGTTCATTTGCGGAAGCGACGAACATGGTGTGGCCATTACCATGAGGGCTCGTAAAGAAGGTGTTCAACCTCAAAATATTGTTGACAGATACCATGAAATGATGAAAAATGCATTTCAGGAATTTGGTATTCAATTCGACATCTATAGCCGAACTTCAAATCCAATCCATCACCAAACAGCTCAGGATTTCTTTAACACTTTGCACAACAAAGGCGTATTTGAAGACCGGGTAAGCGCTCAATATTTCGATACAGAAGCCCAGCAGTTTTTAGCCGATCGCTACATTATGGGCACCTGCCCTACTTGTTCAAACCCTGATGCCTATGGGGACCAATGCGAAAAATGCGGGCGAACTCTAAGCCCCAGCGAACTGCTTAATCCTAGAAGTACGCTGAGTGGATCCAAACCAATATTAAAGGATACCCGAAATTGGTTTTTACCACTCGACAAAATGGCCGATGACATTCGTGCATTTTTAAACACAAGGCAAAACTGGAAACCCAATGTTTTGGGTCAATGCAAATCATGGCTCGATTCGGGAGATGGTTTGCAACCTAGGTCTATGACACGCGATATGGATTGGGGGGTTAAAGTGCCTCTTGATCAAGCGGCAGGTAAGGTATTGTATGTTTGGTTTGATGCCCCAATTGGCTACATTTCTGCCACTAAAGAACTTCTTCCCAATACCTGGGAAGAGTATTGGAAAGGCCCTTCCAGCCGTTTGGTGCATTTTATTGGCAAAGACAATATTGTGTTTCATTGTATTATTTTTCCGGCAATGCTTATGGCTCATGGCGGTTACCAACTCCCAGAGGCCGTACCCGCTAATGAATTCTTAAACCTGGAAGGTCAAAAAATTTCCACTTCGAGAAATTGGGCGGTTTGGCTGCACGAATACTTAACCGATTTTCCGGATAAACAAGATGTTTTGCGTTACGCACTTTGTGCCACTGCTCCAGAAACCAAGGACAACGATTTTACTTGGAACGATTTTCAATCGCGAAATAACAACGAACTGCTGGCCATTTTAGGCAACTTCTTAAATAGAGTTTTCGTTCTTCTCGAGAAAAACCACAGCGGCCTAGTTCCGCCCATCTCAGATGCCCAAGCTGTCGATAAAATCGCCATAGAAGAAATACTTAAAACTTGTTTAAAAATTGAACACAGTATAGAGAATTATAAATTTAGAGAAGCACTACAAGAGTTTATGCAAATGGCGCGTATTGGCAATAAATATTTAGCCGATTTGGAGCCTTGGAAAGTTCAGAAAATTAATCCGGAACGCTCGTCTGTTATATTAGGTGTGGCTGCTCGAATGGCGGCTCTTATCGGGCAAGTGGCTGAGCCTTTTCTTCCGTTTACGTCATCAAAAATTAATTCCGCATTTAACTTAACGCTAATGCCATGGAACGATATTATAAATTTAGATTTTTTCAATTGGATAAACTACCAACCTATCACAAATCCGGGTTTATTATTCGAGAAAATTGAAGACGAAACCATCGCCATTCAGCGCGAAAAACTCGAAAAAAACACACCTGTAACAAACGCCACTTCTGTTATAAAGAATATTCCGGCTTTTAAGCCAAATGTTAATTTTGATGACTTTAGCAAATTGGATATCCGTATGGGGAAAATTATTGATGCAAAACCGGTAGAGAAAACGGATAAACTCATGCATTTACAAGTAAGCCTAGGCCTTGAAACAAGAAGCATTGTAAGTGGTATTGCCCAGTTTTTTAAAGCTGAAGAACTAATTGGAAAACAAGCCATCGTTCTGGCTAACCTGGAAGCAAAAAAAATAAAAGGCATCTGGTCTCAGGGTATGCTTCTGTTTGTTGAAGATGAAGATGGAAGGCTCGTTAACCCTGCTAATCAATTTGCTGTTCCTGATGGTAGCGTATTAAGCTGACTTGGAATTATCATTTCCCTCACCTTCTGTTTTATTTATAACTAAAGGTGGTTTGGGCGTTTTCGTTTCTATTTTCCCTAGAAACACATTGGCCCTGTTTTGTTCTGTACTTTTTTGTTTTATTGATTTCACAATTGATTTTACTTTGGACTTTGGTATTCTGCTAATATTGAATCTGGTCTCTTTCTCCTCATTTTCCAATCTAAAAGTTAAAAGTAAATACCGGTAATGCAACCGTCTATCAAACTTAACATCTATAAGTTGTTCACTTTTAATTAATAATTTTTTGCCTTTGTTAAAATACAAAGGAATATGCGAAATGTGCAACTCGATTACCTCCGCATTCGCTTGAATGTCATAAAATGAAGGCCCCAGAATCCAAAACTTAATTAAACTAAAAAAACTATATACCAGAAATAAAAAAAATGCCGAGCCTAAAAGCAGAGGCAAAAGCAACTCAAACCAATTCTGTTGAATGGGTATATTGTCAAGTAATTCTTCAAGATAGGCAGATGCATGAAAGTAAAAAGAGAAATGTCGCATTTTTCCCGATGAGAATGACGCCATTACATCCAAAACTATATACAATAGAACAGCCAGAACATTCAGAAGAAATATTTGGCTTTTAGTCAGGGTTTTTATAAACATGCAGACATAGTATCACTTCAAGCCTTTGCAGCTTTAATGATTTATAATAAAAACAAAATAAAGGCAAGCAGTATGAGGCTAATGATTATAAGCTGATAAAAAAATAATAGTTGTTTTATTAAATGCTTTTTAGGCGCGTTCAAGGGCGAATCGTAACGCTTAGGAAGTTGATTTAAAAGAAAATGAAGTCCTACAAAGGGAATTAACGACCTATTAAGGTGTCTGTTAAAGATAGCTTGTCCCCGTTTTGAACTTGTAGGATTCATACTTATTTAAATTCAATTTGCAAATGAACCCCTCAATTGTTCAATAATATTTTCTAAATCCTCCAATTATCTTCACTTTTAACCATTCTCATACTAACTGCCTTTTTTAGGCTTCAAACTTTTTCGGCTTGTACATAGCGAAGAGTCAAATACCAGAAAACTGAGTGAAGTACATTTTGAAAATCAAAATCCTTCCTTTTGTCTGTGCCTACCCTCCTTTACATTTGCCTCATGTTGAAAATTGGTGTTCTGGGTGCTGGTCATCTGGGTAAAATTCATTTGAAGTGCCTCAAGCTGTTGCCAGAGTACTTCGAATTAACAGGCTTTTACGACCCTAATCCGCAGGTGGCTGAAGCATCGGCTTCCGAATTGGAACTAACAGCCTATCAAAGCTTGGAAGAGTTAATAATGGCTGTAGATGTAGTAGACATCGTTACCCCTACTCTATCTCATTTCGAATGCGCCATGCTGGCTCTAAAACATGGTAAACACCTTTTTATAGAAAAACCCATTACACACACCGTAAATGAAGCTCAGTTATTGTTAAACACGGCGTCATCCTCAGGCTGTAGTGTTCAAGTTGGTCATGTTGAGCGCTTTAATCCGGCTTTTTTGGCAGTTCTTCAGCACCTTCATCAACCTATGTTTATTGAAGCACATCGTTTAAGCGAATTCAATCCACGGGGCACCGATGTGCCTGTGGTACTCGACTTAATGATTCACGATATTGACATTGTATTAAGTACGGTAAAATCCAAATTAAAGAACCTTCATGCCAGTGGTGTTTCGGTGGTAAGCGATACACCCGATATTGCCAATGCACGCTTGGAATTCGAGAATGGCTGTGTAGCCAACCTAACCGCAAGCAGAATTAGCCTCAAAAAAATGCGGAAAGCCCGTTTTTTTCAGCGCGATGCCTATATAACGGTTGACTTCCTCGAAAAACAAGCCGAACTTGTTCGAATGCAAGACGCTCAATCCAACGACCCGTATGCAATGGTTTTAGACCTTCCCAACGGCAAGCAAAAACAAATTTTATTTGAAAGACCAGAAATAGAGGCCTCCAACGCCATTAAAGAAGAGTTAAAATCTTTAGCCATCTCAATCAATAAAAAGCAACCCACCTTCGTTACCATTCAAGATGGGGTTGATGCCTTAGTAGTGGCTCACCGCATTTTAAACGAAATGAATCGGCAATCACTGTAGGCTATTTGATGAAACCTTTACTATTAATCGCGCTGATATTAAGCGCATTATTTACAATTTCTTGCAATAAAGATGACCTTAGAAGCGAGATTCCGGCTTATTTGAAAATTGACAGCGCTTCTGTTTCTACCAACTTCACTTTGCAAGGAAGTGCTTCTCATAAAATTACCACCGTTTGGGTAGAAGCCAATGGAAAGTCAATAGGCGTTTTTGAGCTCCCGGCTGTAATTCCGGTTTTGGCTTCTGGTAGTGTTAAAATTAGACTAGATGCAGGCATCAACGAGAATGGCATGCAAAGCACACGATCTGTGTACCCTTTTTATGCTCCGTTTGAAAAAACATTCGAGCTAAACCCTCTCGACACCACCTTAATTGCCTCAACCAACAGCAACCATCCGGTTTTCACCTATTCTGAATTTGGTGAGGTGCGGGTAGTTGAAAATTTTGAAGGCATTGGGTTAAACCTTCAGGTAAGCAGCCGTAGCGACACCATTGTTTACCGTTCTCAGCTGCCTGAACATCTGTTTCAATGGCCCGGCGAAACAAATAATTTTAGCGGTATTGGCTATTTAGCCGATGCCGATATGCTTTTTGAAGTAAACTCAGAAACCGGATTCCAAATACCCAGAAACCAGCCGGTTTACTTAGAACTCGATTACAAAACCGAGGCCCCAATCGCCGTTGGCCTAATAATTAATTCAGCAAATGTTGGCATCGTTCAAGCTGCTACTGTGCGTATCAACCCAAACAATTCATGGAATAAAATTTACATCAACCTATTTGCAGATGTAAATGGTTACCCGAATGTAATCGATTACAAAGTGTTTCTGGGCGCCATTAATACCGAAGGACAAGGCCCCAAACAAATTCTTTTCGACAATCTCAAATTGGTATATTGAGAACTAAAAACGTTCAAATTCAGCGAATTTTATACATGCTTGCCGATGCCCTAAGTGCTTGGCAGGCATATTCAGGGCTTTTTATTTTCCGCAAAACGCGTCTCGAATCTTTACCTCTAACCGAAACATTCCCTTTTGATGCCGATTTGCGCTACTGGCAAGGCAGTCTTTGGGTGGCTCTTTTTTGGTTATCCTTATACTACCTTACCGCTTTCTACAAAGATCCCTTTAGGCGCTCGCGGCTCAAAGACCTAATAAATACTTTTGGTTTAAGTTTAGGCGGAGGGGTCATTATCTTCTTTGCTTTAATGCTCGACGATGTAGTGGCCAATTACCGCGATTACTATCTTATTTTCAGCCTCTACTTTGGTCTTCACTTTGGACTCACCTCCCTTTACAGAACCATAATTACCAGTATCTCGGCCCATCGAATCAAAAATCGAATCATAGGTTTTCCAACACTTATGGTGGGTTCAAATGCCATAGCCGTTGAGCTTTATAACGACTTAAAAAACCAGAAAAAATCTGCCGGTTTCCAATTTGTGGGCTTTGTAAGTGTCAACAACAACATTCGCTTCCTTATGGAGCAAAACCTCAACTATTTAGGAGAATACACCCACATCAACCAAATTATTAAAGAACATAAAATCGAAGAGGTTATTATCGCTATTGAAACACGCGAACACGATAAACTCGAACGAATTCTTAACTTACTGGAAGCCAACGAAAATCTTCGAATTCATGTTGTCCCAGACATGTACGACATTTTGTCGGGGCAAGTTCGACTAGAGTCTTATGGCGCTCCATTGGTTGAAATTCGCCGCGAACTTATGCCTATTTGGCAAAAAATGGGCAAACGCCTTTTCGACCTTATTTTTTCTTTGGTCACCTTGGTTATTCTTTCTCCTCTTATTGCCTTTTGCGCCATTATGGTGCGCTTCTCTTCTTCTGGCTCAATTCTTTACAAACAAGAGCGCATTGGGCTAAATGGACGTAAATTTTTTATTCTAAAATTCCGTTCTATGTACAAAGATGCCGAAGCGACCGGGCCCCAACTTTCTTCAGAAAATGATGAGCGCATTACCCCATGGGGGCGATTCATGCGAATGTATCGACTCGACGAGCTGCCTCAGTTTGTAAATGTTTTAAAAGGCGAAATGTCTATTGTTGGCCCAAGGCCCGAACGTCAGTTTTACATCAACCAAATAGTTGAAAAGGCCCCCCATTATGTTCATCTACAAAAAGTTAAGCCAGGTATTACCTCTTGGGGAATGGTTAAATTTGGCTACGCCGAAAATGTGGATGAAATGATACAAAGGTTAAAGTACGATATTATCTATATTGAAAATATGAACCTTTTGAACGATTTAAAGATATTAATTTACACCGTATTAATAGTTTTACAAGGAAGAGGAAAATAAACCAAATAACCCCCAATATGAACAAAATCAGTGTTATAGGTGCAGGAACTATGGGCAATGGCATTGCACATGTCTTTGCACAATCGGGCTACGAAACCACTCTAATCGATGTTTCCGATGCAGCTCTGCAGAAAGCCCTGCAAACCATTTCAAAAAACCTCGATCGACAAATTGCCAAAGGCAGTCTTTCAGAAACCGAAAAACCGAACATTCTTAATAGAATTTCTACTGCTTCCAGTATTGCTCAAGGCGTTCAAAATGCCGATCTTATAGTAGAAGCTGCTACCGAAAACACCGAACTTAAACTTCGTATTTTCAAAGAAATAGATCAAAACGCACCGAAAAACGCTATCCTGGCCACCAATACCTCAAGTATTTCTATAACCAAAATAGCTTCAAGTACAAACCGGCCAAGTCAGGTAATTGGCATGCATTTTATGAACCCTGTACCGGTTATGAAGCTGGTAGAAATTATAAATGGCTATGCTACTGCATCTGAGGTAACAGAAACCATCATCAATTTAAGCCAAAAACTAGGTAAAATCCCTGTTCCTTGTAACGATTACCCCGGTTTCGTAGCCAACCGTATTCTTATGCCCATGATAAATGAAGCCATCATCAGCCTTCACGAAGGGGTGGCCGGCGTAAGCGAAATCGATACCATCATGAAACTAGGAATGGCACATCCAATGGGACCTCTTCAACTGGCCGATTTTATTGGCCTCGATGTATGTCTGTCTATTTTGAACGTTTTATATCAAGGTTTTGGAAACCCCAAATACGCCCCATCTCCCCTCTTGGTCAATATGGTTATGGCGGGTAAACTTGGTGTAAAATCGGGCGAAGGTTTCTACGATTACAGCCACGGCCCCAAAGCCGAAACGGTAAGCGTCGCTTTTAAATAACAAACCCGACTCCAATCCCAAAGTTAAACCCTTTGCCACTTTGCAAGGGGTTTTGCTTTTTTTGGTGCCTGAACAGGGCTTTTACGCTCCAAGCCCTCGCCGCCAAATACTATTCCTTCTACCATTTAGTTCCTGTTAATCGGCTCCGGGCTTTACTTTGCAATCTCTGGAACACAGCATTCGATGTTGTATGGTTTTTGAGCTCCAAATAGAAATTTTTAAACAGATGTTTAAATGCTGGTATAAAATCCATTTTTTATATTTTAAACCGCTATTGCGCAAAACCATAAAATCGTATATTGGGTATTAAAATTAATTAAATTACTACACATTTGTAAAAATTGACTTAAACAACCTCACTAGAAGCATAAAATCAACCAAATTAAAACTTTAATTTTTCATTTAAAATAGCATAATGCATTGATTTTGTATTTATTATTAATCAATATTTTAACACTATTTGAATGATTTAAAACATAATTAAACATCATTAATATGTATTAATCTTATTTCATTTAATATTTTTAGCGTTGCGATTACGATAATCTTTGTGCGATTTGTAAAAACAATTTTCACCCTTTTTTATGAAGCTTTGTAAAGCCGCCTAATATTTGTGCTTTTGCATTTCTCATTGGGCCGCTTAATTAATATTTAGCAGTCTTAAACATGCAAAGCAACACACAAAATCAATCTTCTTCAAGCAACTTAGGCAAGGTGCTTATTATCGACGACAACCCTGGTATTTTGCTTTTCCTTGAAGAAATTTTACAACTTGAAGGCTTCGAAGTAGGAACCGCACTGAATGGAAGTGAAGCCTTGGAATCCATTTCCAGAATTAAATTCGACCTTATTATATGCGACATCGACCTACCGGGCGAAACAGGCTTCGAAATTGTAGGTGGAATTAGAAGAGAACTAGGTTACGAAAACACCCCTATTTTGATGTTGAGCGCTTACAGCGATCTAAGCAATCGGCTTAAGAGTCTTAATTCCGGGGCGAATTATTTCTTATCAAAGCCTTTTGCCAACGAAGAATTGATTACCATTTTGAAGCGCTTAATGAATTATACCAAAGAAATTGAATTCAACTATGCCATTAAAGCCGAACTAAGCACCGAAATTAGTTCAGAAGCCCATCGATTCAGGCAGCGTATAGAGCTGTTAATTAATAATTTCGAAAACGATAAGTTTCCAACATGCAAACAACTGGCCGAAGCTTTGGGTATGAGCACCAATACCTTAAATCGCCATTTCCGAAATCACCTCAATACCACATGCAAAAACTATTGCCGAAAAAAACGGCTTAATAAGGCCAAAATTTTATTGGCCAAACACGCCGGAAACATTTCCGAAATAGCCCAAATGTTAGATTACAGTAATATCACTTACTTCTCTGTCGACTTTAAAAAAGAATTCGGAATTAGCCCGCTGCGATTTCAAAAAACACAAGAAAACAATCAAAACTAAGTTTGAGTCTTTCCTATATGTTCTCCAAAGAATTTCAAGAAATCCTCAACCAAATTGAAGCCAAGCCCGAACTAAATGCTCTGTTTCTAGAACATTACGTTAATGTTGAAAGCGCGCGAAATCTGTTGGCTCTCGAAGGAACTAAAGAGGGCGTTTGGGATTGGGAATTGGAAACAGATGTTGTTCATTTTAGCTCTCAATGGTTTCAAATTCTAGGCTATTTACCAAATGAATTGCCACACAAATTCTCAACCTGGGAGGACTTGGTGCATCAAGATGATTTGCATACTGCCAAAGAAAAAGTTCAGGCGTTTCTCTTGTCTGATGGTGAGTATTGGGGTAAAAGCATTCAGCGAATGCGAACCAAATCAGGTCAATACATTTATACAGAACACAAAGCAAAACTGCTAAAGAATTCCGAAGGAAAAGGCATTAGACTTATTGGCACCATAAGAGACATAAACAAAGAACATATCAATGCCATAGAACTCGAGCAAAAAAACACCCTACTCGACACCATCTTTAATGCAAGCCCTCACCTTATTTTTATAAAAGATAAGTACGGTAATTTCATTAAAGTAAATAAGGCTGTAGGAGCGCTTTTTAATTTACCATTAGAAGATCTGGAGTTCAAACCTAATGCAGAAGTTCATGGTCATAATGAAGAAGTGCAAAACTTCGATAGAATAGATAATATTGTTCTTTTAGAAAACAAATCGGTAACACTTATTGAACCTTTCACAAAATTTAATGGCGATGTAAGACTTTTTCAAACCATAAAGTCGCCCATGACTTTTCATGGAGAGAAATATGTTCTTGGATTATCTACTGACATTACCGAACTGGAGGAACGAAACAACAAAATTGAAGAAAATTTACGGTATCAAGAAAGTATACTTCAATCACTGCCTTTTTACTTTCTAGAATTCAACCATTCATTTACATTTAATATTCTAAACAAAAACCACGATAAACTCATACCAATCGTCTTTAATAATCAAATTGACTTCAATAACCTTATACACACAGACGATCGAAAACATCTCGATACAATAGCCGAGTTTTTAAATTCCAATTCAGTACATCTTTTCCTCGAGTTACAACTAAACACCCATAAAGGCCCAAAATGGTTTAAATTCTATTTATCGAAAAGCGTAAGCGATAAAAAGAAGATTTTTGGCTCTTTAATACCTGATCACGAAAATGTTAACAACCGCATCGCACTGGAAGAATCTCTTATAACTTTGCAAACCATTCAAGAAGAGGCTGTTGATTTAATTCTTATTCTAGATTCGAGCTTTAAGGTATTAAATTCCAGTCAATCATCAAAAACAGTATTGGGTATAGCAGCTTCTAGAATTACGGGAACCCCTTTTTTCGACTTACTTGAAAACGAAGTTAGAAATGTACATATAGAATCAATTAAAAAACTAAAAAAAGGCGAATACTTAAAATTTACATTTCTGCGTAAGTACAACAATAAAGAGTTTTTCCTGGAAGCTTTATTCAAACTTCTAAAAACCCCCTCAACTTCTAATTCAACCTATTTGGCTTTCATCAGAGACAATACCGAAAGCAAACGCTTAGAATTAGAAAAAGAAAAAATTAACAGCGCTTTACAAAAGCTCGCCGACGAGCGTACAAGCTTCGTAAGCATGGCCTCACACCAGTTTAGAACTCCACTTACCATAATACGTGGAAATACAGAATTAATTCAATACAAATTACAGAAAAAAAACCTAACGGATTTTGACACCCATTTAAATCGAATAACCACGGAAATAGATAGGGTTACTAATTTAATGAACGACATTCTTTTGCTGGGCAAATTATCATCTAAAAAACAAGATTATAAGCCGGAAGAAGTCGACTTGGCAAATTTTGTAGAAGGTCTTGTTGTTGAATTCAATGAACGAAACATAGAAATTGATTCATCTTCCTTCATTTTTATACGAAAACAGCAGAATATCCAGGTTTTAATTGACAAGCTTCTGTTCAGCCATGTGGTTTACAACCTTTTCGATAATGCATTTAAATACGGAAAATCAAATATACCTATAGAAGTAATTGTTGAAAAATCAAATGAATACGGTATATTAAAAGTTAAAGATTACGGCATTGGAATTCCAGTAAATAGTTTAATTTCTATTTTCGAATCTTTCTATCGTGCACCAAACACCCAAAGCATTGAAGGAACTGGTTTAGGTTTACCCATTGCCAAACAAATAATTGAATTGTTTAATGGCGAAATATTCGCACAATCTGATGGTTCTAATGGTTGTATGTTCACCATAAGAATTCCGTTAACATGCTTACCCGAAAGTTCAAAGTTTTAGTTGTAGAAGACGACCGTTATATTTCTGAAATTATTTCAGAAATACTCAAAGAATTTGAATTACAGCTTTCTTTGGCATATAATTTAAAACAAGCCCGTGAGAGTATTCTAATCGAAAATCCTGATATCGTTTTAAGCGATTTAATGCTGCCCGACGGAAATGGCATTTCATTGGCAGAATATATTTACAAGAGGCCAACCAATAGAAAAATACCCATCGTGGCCATAAGCGCTTTTGTAGACAAAGAAACAATTGATAAAGCGCTTCAGTCTGGATTCGACGATTTTATAGGAAAGCCTTTCAAAATAGAAGAAATAAAATTGATTGTTAAAAAGTATATTAATTTGATTAATTATCAATAATATTGTTTAATAAGCAATTAAATAAACTAAACTTTTATTAGACCTTTATTATCATATTAAATGAACTAAATGGAAAAGGGAAAGCTTATTGATTTTATTAAGAAAACTATGCCATGGAACAGCAAACCTTGTTACATTTATCATATAAATAATAATACGGCTTTTTATTCGAATAAAATGATTGATATATTTGATGCGGATTTAACAAAACATAATTTCGAAAGTTGGCGCTCTACTTTTATTGTAGAAGCCAATGGAGAGTGGTTAGAAGAAAGCTATAAATGGCTACTGCTAGGAGAGATTGATGTTTGGCAAGAAAATTATACCATCTTATCCCAAGAGGGTATTCGTCAAGTTCAAGAAAAGGCCAAGCGAATAGAATATAAAAAATCTACTTTTATACTTGGATATGTGGATGACATTTCGGACGAAAACTATCGAAACAGTTTTGTAAATGCCGTTGTCGACAATCTGAATTTGGGATTATGGTCGTACAATCTCAAAAACGATGAAATTCAGCACAATTCAGAATTTGCGAGTATATTGCAATATCCGGGGCATAAATTTTCTAAACTTTCTGATATAGAAGGCAAGGTGTTCTTGCATGGCAATTGGCATAAATTATCGGAAACATTGCCTGAAATTTTCAAAAGAAAGAGCCAAGAAGGCACCTTCCTTTTCGAGTCAAAAAATGGAGACCGAAAGTATTTGCACTTCGCAGCCAGGCAGTCTTCCTTACCATCAAGCGACAGAACACTGTTTTTTGGTGTTGTTAATGATCTTACAGATGTTCAGGAGCTTAGGAGCAATTATGAATTGGTTTCTAAACAACTTTCCAATGCATTAAAAATGGGGAAAATGGGGTTTTTAATGCTCAACAGGCAAAATAATGAAATAGAGATATCGCCTTCGTTGGCGGCCATGTTAAATACATCAAGAAACAAAATCACTTTAGAAGAATTTGCAGATCGGTTTATTTCAAGCGGCAGGGGGAATTTTAAGTTAAAACGACAATTGCTTAGCTTGAACGAAATAGAAGAAAGTTGTTTGGTGGAATTGAAGCAAGACGGCACTCACGAAACTTTCTGGGCTCAGGTTTTCTTTAAAAGTGTAGAAGAAAACAGTTCAGAAGTTTTGGTGACTTTCAAGAATGTAGATGAATTGCAAAAAAGAAATGCAATCCTCATTCTACAGAATCAAAAACTAAGAGATTTAGCTTGGCAACAATCTCACGAGGTAAGGGCTCCTATTTCACGAATTTTAAGTATCGTAAACGCTTTCGATAATGGCATACAAGAAGAAGTACTATTTAATGCAATTGGCAGTTCCGCACAGGAATTGGACCAAAAAGTAAGACAAATTGTAAGCCGAATTGAAATAATGGAAAACCAAGAAACCGAATTTTCGAAGTGCCCGTTTGGCTTCAAGCTTATTTATTTTTTACATGAAGACCAATCGTTAAGCAACAACAGTAAAAAGCTATTACTGGCATTGGGATGTAGAGGCGAAATAAATTCTTTCACAAACGGACAACAGTTTATTAATCACTTAAATACCAAGAATTTCTGGAACAATGAGTTCTTATTGTTTTTGGACATTGACATGTCTGAACCCAACAGTTGGTTTGTTTTGGACCAGATTAAAAGTCAATCCTCAAACCCAAAAAACATTAAAATTATAACCATGTCATCTTCCATTAACAAAACAGAGATGGAACGCGCTCTTAATGAGCCAATGATAATAGAACATATAGAAAAACCATTAACAATTTCGAAATTACAAGGTATTTTAGTTAATGTACTTCCTTAAGCTCAGTTTGGGGTTTTGAAGGACATTTGAGGGCTTCAGTTTTTTCTACCATTTGGGCAAATTGGGTTCTGTGCAAACCGCGGGCAATACTAATCTCCCGCAGACCTCGCTGATTTTCACTGATGTGTTTCTGCGTATATCTGCGCAATCAGCGGGAACTAAAATTCCCTTGCAGGTACCTCTGATTTTCGCTGATGTGTTTCTGCGTACATCTGCGCAATCAGCGGGAACTAAAATCCCCTCGCAGGTACCTCTGATTTTTGCTGATGTGTTTCTGCGTATATCTGCGCAATCAGCGGTCAATACTAATGTCCCACAGATTCCGCAGATGTTCGCAGACGATATTTTCCAACAATGTCGGGTAAATCGCTTTCTGTAATTTGTTTGGCTTATCGTCTAAGGTGTAGCCGTCTGCCTGCCTGTCGTAAATCCAAACTTTATTGGCTTTAAACGCGCTGTCAATAGGCATGTATTCCCCTTTAGTGGCCATGTACATTTTGTAAATGGATATGAATGCCCTTTAAGTGGCCATGTACGCATTGTAAATGGGTATAGATGCTTTATTAAATGGGCATGGATGCCTTTAAAGTGGCCATTTACGTTTTGTAAATGGGTATAGATGCTTTATTAAATGGGCATGGATGCTCTTTATGTGGCCATGTACGCATTGTAAATGGGTATAGATGCTTTATAAATGGGCATGGATGCTCTTTATGTGGCCATGTCCGCATTGTAAATGGGCATGGATACTCTTTATGTGGCCTTGTACACATTGTAAATGGGCATGTACTGGCTTTAAGTGGCCATGTACGCATTGTAAATGGGTATAGATGCTTTCTTAAATGGGCATGGATGCCGTTTAAATGGCTCTAAACGCTTTTGAAGTGGGTTTGGTGCTTTTGAAAATGGGCCTTGATGTTTTTTAATCTAAGTGTTTCATTTTTAATTTTTTTAAACCATTTTTTGTAAGGAAAGTTGTTTCTTGAATCAGTTTAAAGATGATTTAAAATGCAGTTCCTTTTTTTGGGAAGGATTAAATGACTGTTCATTGGCTTTCAGGAATTGAATTTTGTCAATCTCTTCGGCTTATGCAGCTCCCGTATAATCAGTTTTTATCATTTTTTAATGCGTTCACATAAGAACAATTAAACAACAGTAAATCGCAGGCATTTATTTGGTCTCCACAAAAGATACTTGAACTTCATGAGCATAGCCAAATACCTTACCCAAATAAAACTTTGCTCTTACCTTAGCAACGGGAAAGCTTAAAAAGATGCTAGGACTTAAATTGCCTACCGATCCGCGGTGGGTCCACATTGCGGAATCGAACATAAAAGAAGTTTTGATAGACCATGCTTATTGCGAGCAAAAAGCAGCCAGCACAGCCATCAGCATCATGATTACATATCCTGAATTGGATGATTTGGTAAAGGAAATGACTGCATTGGCCCGGGAAGAAATGAGCCATTTTGAAATGGTTCACAAGAAAATTCTCGAAAGAGGATGGCATTTGGGCCGCGAAAGAAAAGATGCCTATGTAAATTCCATTTCATCTTACTTCCCTAAAACCGGCGACCGCAATTTGCGCTTAATTCACCGCCTTTTGGTTGCTGCCCTTATAGAAGCCAGAAGTTGTGAACGATTCAAGGTTTTAAGCGAAAACATAAAGGATCCCGAATTATCGCGTTTTTATAAAAATTTAATGGCTAGCGAAGCCGGTCATTACACCATGTTTCTCGGATTTGCGCGTAAATATGCAAATCGCGAAATAGTTGATGAACTTTGGAACAACTTACTGAAATTTGAAGCCTCTGTAATGGCCAATCTTGGTCAAAAAGAACATATACATGGATAGTTTAAAAACCACACCTTTTACCGAAATTCATAAAATGCTTGGGGCCAAAATGGTGCCTTTTGCTGGTTATTTGATGCCGGTACAGTACGGAGGCTTAATAGAAGAACATCTGGCAGTGCGCAAAAGAGCCGGCATGTTTGATGTTTCGCATATGGGTGAATTTTTTGTTGAAGGGCCGGATGCTTTGGCACTGCTTCAAAAAACCACAAGCAACGATGTTTCCAAATTAAGTCCGGGCAAAGTTCAATACAGTTGCCTACCTAATTATACCGGTGGTATAGTAGACGATTTGTTGGTTTACAATTTGGCAAAAGATTCATACATGTTGGTGGTTAATGCCTCTAATATGGAAAAGGATTTTGATTGGCTGCAACAAAATGCCCAAGGATTGGATGTTCAATTAAAGAATTTAAGCAACGATTTTGCACTCTTAGCAGTTCAAGGACCAGAAGTTGCTTCTTTACTTCAGCCGCTTACAAAGGCTAATCTTCTAGAAATTCCATACTACCATTTTGAAATAGCCGAATTTGCCGGAATTCCAAATGTCATAATTTCGGCAACGGGCTATACAGGTGCCGGAGGCTTTGAGTTGTATGTAAAAAACGAGAACGCAGAACCACTTTGGCATGCCATGGCTAACCTTCAAATTCCGCCTGCCGGATTAGGAGCCCGCGATACCTTAAGACTTGAAAAAGCATTCTGCCTATATGGCAACGATATAAATGATGAAACTTCGCCTTTAGAAGCGGGTCTTGGCTGGATTACCAAATTCAACAAAGATTTTATAAACAGCGAAGCACTGAAAAATCAGAAAGACAGTGGCCTAATCAAGAAATTGGTGGGTTTCGAAATGATTGACAGAGGAATTCCAAGACAACATTATTTAATATTAGATAAAGAGGGGCAAAAAATAGGAGAAGTAACATCAGGCACCCAATCTCCAAGTCTAAATAAGGCCATTGGTTTAGGTTATGTTGAAATTAACCACTCGGCTATTGGTTCGGAAATATTTGTTGAAATTAGAAATAAAGCTGTTAAAGCTATGGTTGTTAAAACACCATTTTTATAGGCAAAAACTTATTTTTTGGAAATTAAGTTTAAAACAACGCCAAGTATAACCATGCACATGCCAATAATGGCAGTGTAGGCGTATTGTACATTAAAAATGACTATATCAAAAATAAGCGCGAAGGCAACGCCCAAATATTTGAAACCTGCAATTCGGTTTAATGTGGCTTTCTGAAGGGCTTTGGTCATTTGTAATTGAGCAAATTGCGTGAGTATTCCCATCAGCAGCAAACCTCCCCACTCCCAACCCAAGGGCATTACCCAAATACTTAAACTAAAAACCAACATAATGGGGGTGGCCACCAATGGGAAATAAAACACCACCACTATTGGTGCTTCGGTATCTCGGAGTAATCTCACCATATTATAGGCCAAGCCACTAAATATGGCCGACAAAACCCCTAATCCCAACAAATAGGGCGATAAATTGGCGTTATAACCTTTTATTATAACTACGCCTAAAAGAGAAATGGCAAAGAAAACCCATTGTGCATGCCGCATGGGTTCTTTTAATATAAAAATGGCGAATAAACTTGTGAATATCGGCGATAAATATTGAATAATAAGTGCCGTCCCTAATGGCAATTTTTGTAAAGAATAGAAAAACAACGTTAAAGCTATTGCACCAAATAGACCTCGTAAAATGAGTATTAACCTCTGATTTCCCCAAGGATTTAGCTTTTGACGGTGTATAAACCACGCACTTAGAACCAAAGAAACGAGGCTTCGAAACAAAACCAACTCTGTGGGTGGAATTCTTTGCAGGAACTTTACAATTAAGTTCATTAGGGCAAAACCAGCTACTGAAAAGACCATGTGTTTTATGGCCGTTTTTTCATTGCTTGTAAGTTTGATTTGCAAAATTCAAACAAATAAAAAATCCCGCTTTAAGCGGGACTATAATTAAGATAAAATCGACTTATTCTACGGGTTCTGGCATTTCTCCCGGGTTTGCTTCAGGAGTTTGGGTATTTTCGGTTTCAGGCGAGCCTGAGGGTGCATTTTGTTGAGGCACTACCGGTGCAGAAAAGCCATCTAACTGTTCTTGTAAGGCACTTTCTTGAACTTCTTCGGTATTGCTGCTACCTGAGAATAGGTTTAAGCTTAAAACCAATACCAACAATGCCACAGCTAATGTCCAAGTGCCTCTATCCAAAAAGTCGGTTTGCTTTTTAACCCCGCCCAAGAGTTGAGCACCACTTCCTCCAAAAGCCGATGACAATCCTCCACCTTTGGGATTTTGAACCATAATAATGAGTATTAGCATTACGCTAACCAAAACAATAAGCACAGTAATTAGTGTTGTCATTTTTTACCTTTCTCTTTTTGCAGAATTTTAATCTGCTTTATTTGGGCCGCAAAGAAACTGCTTTTCTCCGGAAATCTCAAGCTAAGAATTTCAAAAGCCTGTCTTGCTTTCTTCAGATACCCTTGTTCTAAGTACAACTTAGCCAAAGTTTCTGTAACCATTTCATTATCTGATTTATTATCAATCAATAAAACATCATTGCGCTGAGGCTTATTAGGATCCGGTTTTAGCTTAGGCAAGGCCTCTAAGAACCCATCGATGGCATCAAGCTGCTCAACCACCTTGTTTTTTCGGTTGTTTGATTTTTGATTGTTCAGCAAATGCATCCATTGCACAATACTATGTGTTTCTAGATTAGGTTTTTGAGAATCATCCTTAGAATAAATGTTTGAAACGACTTCTAGTTCTTTTGAACCTAAATTCTTTAATTCTTCCTTAAATTCTAATGATGCTGATTTTTCATGATTTGAATCCGAAGGATCGCCCTCTATCGTAATACCGCCATTCGTTAGAATTTCCTTGTCAAGTAAACGATATTGTTCTTCACCAACTTCTTGGGTGTTTTTTGAAGCAATGATTATAGTCGGATTTAAAATTTCCGTCGTTTCACTTTTTTTGTTTTCTATTTTTACATCATCTATTTCGGAACGCATTTTTCTATTGGCTTCCAAAATGGCTTTAATTCGATTTTTGGTTGATTCTAATTGTATAGAAGCAGGATTTACTGAAGTATCTGAATTTACCTTTGAGTTAACAGCCATTTCATCTCGGCCTTCTAATACAGGGATAGGTTGGGCTAAAGGCGTATAGAAATGTTTATGCAAAATTTTTCTAGACGGTAAAAACGCGGAAGCTTTTTGTATTTCAAATGTCAGCTTTAATGCCTTTTCTTTTTGAAGGGCTTTTAAATATAGCAATCTTAATGCAGCATTATATGGCTCATTGTTTAATCTCAACAATAAGGATTCAGAATCCAAAAATTCACCGGATTCTATATTTTCCAACGCTGCAAGTATGCTATTTCCATTCATTGTTCTACCAATTGGCTATTGCTGCATTTAAAATATTCTCTACTAACTCTTGGTTGATTTCCCGAATTAAATCTTCTTCAATATCGGCCAAATTTAAAGAAGCATCAAAATCGCGAAATCGGCTAAAAGATTGATCGAAGTTCTTAGTATTATCGGTCAAGTTAGTGAATCTTACTTTAACCACTACAGTTAATCTGTTTTGGGCTACAGTTGCATCGGCCTGCGCGTTAATTGGATCTATTTTATAGTCGCTAATTTCACCTTCAAATTGTAGATCCCCATCGCGAGGTACGAGACTTAAACGGGTTTGTTGAACAAAAATATCCCTCAAGGCCTCAGTGAAATTTTGGCTAAGATTTGGTTGAAAAAGCTCGGAATAGTTTGGGAATTGGGCTACTGAAATGGTTTTCGCATTGCCTACATCTCCTCCTGTAAATGAATATCCACCTGTACATGCAATTACCAAGAAAGAAAGAGATAATCGCCATAAAATTTTAAAGGCCATACTGGTTAATTTTTCTGTATAGAGTGCGTTCAGAAATCCCCAATTCCCTTGCTGAATTTCGACGCTTTCCTTTGTTTCGTTCAAGAGCTTTTTTAATAAGCTCCAATTCTCGTTCGTCCAAACGCAAGGTATCATTTTCATCTATGGTAACGGCTTCTTTAAAAATATCTTCCTTAATTTCAGTGCTAACATTTGAGCCATTATCTTGCGTAGAAACTGGTATAAAACGGTTTTGAGGAACAGGTGTGAATTCACCATAAACCTTTGAAATTAATCCTTCATGGGTTTCTTGAAAAGCTTCAACGCTTCCATTGTGTTTCATTAATTCCAGCGTCAACTTTTTCAAATCGTTAATATCGTTTCGCATGTCGAACAATATTTTATAAAGAATTTCTCTTTCACTTGCAAAATCGCTTTCATTTTTAAAACTCCCTAAAGCCACAGGCAAATCACTTTTTTCAGCCTCAGGCAAATAATTCAACAAAATTTCTGAGTTAATATACCTGTCGTGTTCCACTACACTAATTTGCTCAGCCAAATTGCGCAATTGTCTAATATTTCCGGGCCAACGATAACGGCCAAGAATATCACCGGCGTCTTCGCTTAACTTCAAACCTGGTAATCGATACTTTTCGGCAAAATCGGCAGCGAATTTTCGGAATAAGAGCAAGACATCCTCGGGTCTTTCACGTAATGCCGGCAGATGGATTTCCACTGTATTGAGCCTATAATACAGATCTTCACGGAACTTATTATTCTTTATGGCATTCTGCATGTTTACATTGGTGGCCGCCACAATACGAACATCGGTTTTTTGGATTTTTGAAGACCCAACTTTAATAAACTCTCCGGTTTCTAGAACCCGAAGCAATCGAACCTGAGTTGATAAAGGTAGTTCTCCAACTTCATCTAAAAAAATGGTGCCTCCATGTGCCTCTTCAAAATAACCTTTTCTAAGCTGACTAGCACCGGTAAAAGCACCCTTTTCGTGCCCAAAAAGTTCTGAGTCTATGGTGCCCTCAGGAATAGCACCACAATTTACTGCAATATAAGGATGATGCTTTCTTGCAGATAAGGCATGAATAATTCGCGGTATACTTTCTTTTCCAACTCCGCTTTCACCCGTAACCAAAACGCCAATATCTGTTCCGGCAACCTGTATAGCCTTTAGTATGGCCCTGTTTAGTAATGGTGAATGGCCAATGAGCCCAAAGCGTTGCTTTATGTCTTGAACTTGATTACTCATTTTACAATGGTTTCAACTTGCATGGGTTTGTCTTGATATATTTTAGTACCGGTAATCGCATTTATGGCAAAAGGCTTTTTGGCCGTAACGATTATTTTAAAGGCATTTGGCAAGGGTTTCTTAAATTTAATCTTTTTATCTCTGCCCATCCACAATCCATTCCAGACTTCCTTACCACTTTTGTCGTAGACCCTTATTTCGAAAGCGGTAAATAAATTCTCGACACAAAGGTTATCTCGTCTGTTGAAAATACAAATTTCTACAAATCCCACTTTTCTAACATTTTCTTTAACTATTGCAATGCTCAAATCATTATCATATATCTTATCCCCTATTCTTTCCTGAGCGTTTATTAAGTTAGATGTTCCGAAAATAAAAAAGAGAATACTTACATACTTTAGCATAGCATGATGTTTAAATACTGTTACCTAATAATGTAGCCGCTGTGCAGGATTCTATTTTAACATTAATAAAATCACCGGGATTTTCAAATTTCTTTTTAAAAACCACTACTGTATTTTGTTGGTTTCTTCCATACCAATGCTCCTTACTTCTTTTCGATTCGCCCTCTATAAGTACTTCATGAATTTTTCCAATTTCCGCCTCATTTCTTTCCAAACTATGTTTTTGCTGAAGTTCTATAATCTCACTTAAACGTCGTTTTTTAACTTCCAATGGAACATCATCGACTAAATTTCGAGCGGCATACGTGTTTGGACGCTCACTATAGAAAAACATAAAGCCGAATTGGTATTTTACATAATCCATTAAACTCAGAGTTTCTTGGTGTTCTTCTTCGGTTTCAGTTGGGAAACCGGTAATTATGTCCATGCTCAATCCACAATCCGGAATAATATTTCTTATTCTATCTATTAATGCCACATAATCTTCTCGTGAATGGCCACGATTCATTAAATTGAGTATTCTGCTATTCCCTGATTGAACAGGCAGGTGTATGTAGTTGCATATATTCTTATACCTCGCTATTGTGTGTAGAACATCATCTTTCATATCCTGAGGATTGCTGGTCGAAAACCTTATGCGCATACCGGGAACCGCTTCTGCTACTTTTGATAACAACCCGGAGAAGTGCATGGCAGTAGCTTGAGCCGTATCAGAAGCTTTACCAAAGTCTTTTTTTGCACCACCTCCATACCATAAATAACTGTCTACATTTTGCCCCAATAAAGTAATTTCTTTATAGCCCAAATCCCATAGTTGAAGAGCTTCTTGAACAATTGTATCCGGATTGCGACTTCTTTCACGACCACGGGTAAAGGGTACAACACAAAACGAACACATATTGTCGCAGCCTCTTGTTATGGTAATAAATGCGGTTACCCCATTTCCACCAAGACGAACCGGTTGAAGTTCGCCGTAAGTTTCATCTTTGCTTAAAATAACATTTACGGCTTTTCGACCCCCATCAACTTCTTTTAACAAATTCGGCAAATCGCGATAAGCGTCGGGTCCTACCACTAAGTCAACTAGTTTTTCTTCATCCAATAGCCTTTCTTTCATTCTCTCTGCCATACAGCCCAAGACCCCAATTGTGAGTTCTGGGTTAGTTTTTTTAAGTTGATGAAAATGTTGAATCCGATTTCGAACAGTTTGTTCTGCTTTTTCTCGTATCGAGCAAGTGTTCAACAATATTAAATCGGCTTTTTCCAATTCCCGGGTTGTTGAATAGCCTTCGGTTGCCAAAATACTGGCCACTATTTCACTGTCAGAAAAATTCATCTGACACCCATAGCTTTCAATATAAAGTTGTTTCATTCCCTTTTTAAGGGTAGATTCAAGCATACTATTTGACTCGATTGTGTTTTCCAAGCTGATTGCTTTTTTTGTTTCGTGAAAATAACCGTTATGTTTTTTGCAAAAATACGGAATTGAGGTCGTGACAAATTGTCAGTATCTTAAAATTCAGAAATAATCCAAATGGAATAGATTATAAAATTGCTAACTAATAAGTTATGAAGCTAATCTAGGCTCAACTCTTGTTTGAGATAATGCGCTGTATAACTAACGGTGCTTTTTGCCACATCTTCCGGAATGCCTTGTGCCACAATTCTGCCCCCTTTAGCTCCCCCTTCAGGACCAATGTCAATTAAGTAATCGGCAAGTTTAATTACATCCATATTGTGTTCTATAATTAACACAGTATTGCCTTTATTTACTAATTTATCAATCACTTCCATGAGAACTTTAACATCCTCAAAATGCAATCCTGTAGTAGGTTCATCCAGTATATACAAAGTTTTTCCTGTATCGCGTTTTGACAATTCTGTAGCCAGTTTTACGCGTTGGGCTTCACCCCCACTTAAAGTTGTACTCTGTTGGCCTAAACTTATATAACCAAGCCCAACGTCTTGAAGTGTTTTTATTTTTTGCAGTATCCTAGGGATATTTGCAAAGAATTCAACGGCCTCGTGAACAGTAAGATCCAAGACATCTGAAATAGACTTACCTTTATAACGAACCTCCAATGTTTCTCTATTAAATCTCTTTCCATTACAAGTTTCGCAATGGACATAAATATCTGGAAGAAAGTTCATCTCAATGGCTTTTAAGCCTGCACCTTGACATGTTTCACACCTTCCACCTTTCACATTGAAACTAAATCTTCCTGGCTTATACCCTCTAATCAGTGACTCATTTAAGTTAGCAAACAAATCACGGATTTCTGTTAAAACACCCGTATAAGTCGCCGGATTGCTTCTTGGCGTTCTTCCAATAGGCGACTGGTCAATATCTATTACTTTATCAATATGGTCTAAACCCACTATCTTTTTATAAGGAAGTGGTTTTTTTACAGCTTTGAAAAAATGATGATTTAGAATAGGATAAAGAGTTTCGTTAATCAAACTTGATTTTCCGCTACCCGATACACCACTAACTACAACCAAGCAACCCAAAGGGATTTCAAGATCAACATTTTTCAAATTATTGCCGGATGCCCCTCTTAAAATGAGCTTCTCGCCATTTCCCTTTCGTCTTACTTCCGGAACAGAAATTCCAACTCGGCCACTCAAATAATTGGCTGTGGTGCTGTTAGACTTAACAATCTCATCGAACTTACCCTCTGCCACCACTTTCCCACCGTACTTCCCAGCTCCTGGACCAATATCAATTATATGATCGGCAACCAACATCATATCACGATCATGTTCAACAACCAGTACCGAATTACCAATGTCTCGAAGTTCTTGAAGCGAGCTTATTAGTTTGTGATTATCTCTTTGATGAAGGCCAATACTCGGCTCGTCTAAAATATATAAAACATTGGTTAATTGAGAGCCAATTTGAGTGGCTAATCTTATTCGTTGTGCTTCACCCCCACTTAAACTTTTTGCCGGTCTGTCTAAGCTTAAATATTCCAATCCTACATTTAATAAAAACCCTGTTCTGGCGATAAGCTCCTTAAATATCTCCTGGCCAATAATGGCCTTATTTCCGGTCAATGAATTTTGAGCATCTAATAACCATTGAAAAAATTGATCTATAGGCAAACAGCTTACTTCCGAAATATTCTTACCCAATATTTTAAAGTATCTCGATTCCTTTTTTAGCCGACTGCCATCACAATGTGGGCAATTTACTTTATTCATAAAGTCATCGGCCCAGCGTTTTATAGAAGCCGTATTTGCTTCACGAGCTTGTTGTTCAATAAATTGTACAATTCCTTCAAATTGAATACTAACCTTTCGACTTATGCCTAAATTTTTGTTTTCCACCTCAAAAACTTCCTGAGTGCCATACAGAATTACATCTAAGGCTTCCGATGGAATATCCTCAATGCTTTCATCTAAACTAAAGCCAAAACGGTCTGCTATTATTTCTAATTGACCAAAAATCCATGTTTTCTTATATTCGCCTAAAGGCAAAATCCCACCTTTTTTAATACTCATTTTGGGATTAGGGATAACTTTTTGCATATCCACTTGAGATACTTCCCCTAAACCATTGCAATGACCACATGCGCCCTTTGGTGAATTAAATGAGAATGTATTGGGCTCAGGCTCGTTATAAGAAATACCACTTTCAGGACACATTAAATGCCGACTGAAATACCTTGGCATTTCTTCATCATTTTCCGAAACAAGCATAATTACCCCCTTGCCCATTTGCATAGCAGAGTCGATCGATTTTTTTAACCGATCAAGTTGACCATCCTCTATCAGCAATCGATCAATAACCACCTCTATGTCGTGATTTTTGTATCGATCGAGCTTCATTCCCCGGGTAATTTCCTTTAATTCTCCATCTACTCTAACCCGCAAATAACCCATCCTGGCTATTTGCTCAAATACTTCGCGATAATGCCCTTTTCTGGACCTAACTATTGGCGCTAATATTTGCACCCGTTTGCCTTGGTTTTCGGAATAGATGCGATCTAATACTTGTGAATCAGAATATTGAACCATTTTTAGCCCGGTTACATAGCTGTAAGCCTCACCGATTCGTGCAAATAGAAGTCTAAGAAAATCATAAATTTCGGTTACAGTTCCAACTGTAGATCGTGGGTTTCGGCTAGTTGTTTTTTGTTCTATGCTAATAACAGGACTTAAGCCATCTATTTTATCTACATCAGGCCGCTCCATATCTCCAATAAATTGCCGTGCATAGGCCGATAAGGTCTCCATATAACGCCTTTGACCTTCGGCATAAATAGTATCAAAAGCTAGAGATGATTTGCCGCTCCCGCTTAATCCGGTTAAAACAACTAAACTATTTCTTGGAATTTTAACATCTATATTCTTCAGGTTGTGCTCTCGCGCTCCCCAAACCTCTATAAATTGCTGTTCTGCTTCTTGCATTTTGGCTTATTCCAATACCGGTTCTGACGAAACAATGGTATCTGTTTCATGGCTTTCTGGAAAAGTGCCATCCGCTTCATTCATCATAGTTTTTCTCACTGGAATGTCAATGAAGTATACTTTATTCTCTACGTTTTTAAGAGAATTATCTCTTAACCACGGATTATAGTATTTTAAAATTTTATAATTAATTTCATGCTCTTGTGCGAATTTAACTAAATCCTCTATACTTCCGTTTACTTCAACTTTTTTTGTTACAAACCTTTGATACAAATCTCTTTTTCTCAAATGAAAGCCATATCTGTCTGGTTGGTTTAGTATTTCTTTAACAGCCAAGATTCTAAACAGGTACCTACTCGTTTCTTGATTGAGCAACAAGTCGTAATAATTACCCACCTTTTGCCTTTCTACTTGTTTATTTAACCCTCCCATTCCCATATTATAAGCAGCTGCGGCCATTGTCCAACTGCCAAATTTATTTTTAGCTTCTTTTAAAAATTTACATGCGGCTCTTGTGCTTTTCTCTATATGATATCGTTCGTCTACATTATCGTTGACTTCTAGACCATATTGAATAGCAGTTTCTTTTAACAATTGCCAAAAACCGGTGGCACCTGCGGGAGAAACGGCATGCGTTAAATTGCTTTCTACAACAGCAATATATTTGAAATCAGATGGGACACCCTCTTCTATTAGTATTTTTTCAATAACCGGAAGATAACGGTACGACCGCTTAATTAATAGCAAACTATTAGATTGCCAATAGGTGTTCACTAATAATTCTCTATCCAATCTTTCATACACTTCCGGATCATCAAGAGGGACTTTCTCTCCGGAAAAATCAACTTGTTTTGGCAGACTTAATGCATAAACGCCATAATGGTTGTTAAAAGATTCTCTAAACACTTCATCATCCACATCAGGATGAAATGTGAAAAAAAGAAAAACCTTACCTAGTCCAAGGGCTAGAAGGGTAATTAGAAGGACAGAGCGCCAATTATTTGGCATACTCAAAAGGGCTTATAAAATCAGCCAGCGGCTTGGCCTTTAAATCTTTCTCAGACAAAATAGGATTATCAAATGGCCATTCAATTTCAAGCGCCTGATCAAGTAAGTTCACAGCATCTTCACTTTCCTTATTGTAGTAGTTTGTGCATTTGTATTGAAATACTGTGTAATCTTCGAGTGTAGCAAAACCATGCGCAAAGCCATGAGGAACATACATTACTTTTTTTTCGATGGTATCGAGGAGTTGTTTATGGTGTTTGCCAAAAGTGGGAGAACCCACTCGGAGATCAACAACCACATCCAAAACACTACCCGAAACCACCCTTACCAACTTACCTTGTGTAAACGGTGGTCGTTGTAAATGAAGGCCTCGCATTACGCCTTTGTGCGACATCGATTCATTGTCTTGAACAAAATCTACATTGTAGCCGGCTTCTTTGAGCACCTTCTTGCTAAAAGACTCGAAAAAATACCCTCTTGAATCTTCAAACACTTTTGGTTCGAAAACGTACAATCCTGGTATTGGAGTTTCAATAACTTTCACCTTGCTAATTTAATTTTTTTGTCGCTTAATATTTCTCCTAGTTAAGGAATCAAACCGTTTTAGAATAACCATCTTAAACTTGGTGATTTAAATTTTCTTATCAAAGTGTTCACACTACTTTGCCTATTGCTAGTTTAAAACGGTTCATCAATAGGTACATTACGGGAATAACAACCAGAGTTAAGAATGTTGCAACGCTCAAACCGAATATAATTGTCCATGACATTGGCCCCCAGAAAATTACATTATCACCACCAACATAAATCTTCGGATCATATTCATTTAATAGGCTTACGAAATCAATATTCAAACCAATTGCTAAAGGAACAAGTCCTAAGACGGTTGTAATAGCAGTTAATAAAACTGGTCTTAAACGGGTTTTACCTGATTCCACTATACAGTCATATATGGCATCTATCGATAACTTTTGATTTATATCTAATTCCAACTCAGCTCTTTTTCGAGTTATAAGCAAATTGGTATAATCGATAAGTACAATGGCATTATTCACAACAATCCCTGCTAGGGAAATAATACCAATCATAGTCATCATAATAACGAACTCCATTCTGAAAATCACAAGGCCTAAAAATACCCCCATTAAACTTAATACAACAGCGGTCATAATAATAAAAGGTGTTGATGAAGAGTTGAACTGCATTACCATAATTAAGAAAATTAAGAAAACTGCGACCATCAAAGCACCAGATAAAAAGGCCATTTCTTTAGCTTGTTCTTCTTGCTGTCCTGTGAAATTTATAGAATTTTCTTCCGGTAAAGGATAATCTTCTAAACGTTTCTTTATTTGATCTACTACTTCAGTTGGATTGTAGCCATCCAAAACATTAGAACTTAAGGTAATAACCCTGTCTAAATCTGTGCGCTTCACTGCACTAAAAGTTGATGTTTTGCTCGCACTTGCAACAGAACTAATTGGTACTTGCTTTATTTTACCAGAAGCTTGGTCTCTAAAGGTAATTCTTTGATTTAACAAAGCGTCTGCATTGTAACGTTCATTAACATCTAATCTAATATTGATCGGATAATCGTCTTCACCTTCTTTGTAGGTCGATACTTCCCTGCCAAATAAGGCAGTGCGCAGTGCATCACCAATTAGGAAAGTACTTATACCCAACGTTCTCGCTTTTGCTCTATCAATGTTTATAGGCATTTCAGGTTTCCCTTGTTCTACGTCTAACTTTAATTCCTCTATTCCACCAATACCACTTTCTACAATGTACTGTTTAATTCTTTCACCTTCGGCTAATAATTGTTCATAATCAACACCTTTAATTTCAATATTGATGGGTGCCCCAGCGGGAGGTCCTGATTCATCTTTTGCCACGGTAATTACAACTCCCGGATAGCTTTCAATGCTTGACCTTATTTCATTTAATACATCTTGACTTTCGAGGCCTCTTCTGTACTTAAATTCTACAAAAGACACTGCTATTTTTGCTTTATGAGGCGTTTGCGCCATGGAAGGACCTTGATTAGGGTCGCTCGTACCCTCACCAACTTGTGCAATAATTGATTTCACCATGAAATTTTTACGCTCTCCACCCTCTTCTACTTCATATTTTGATAGGGTTTTGATAACTTGAGCTTCAATTTCTTTTGTTAAAGTATTGGTCACTTCAATGTCGGTACCAATAGGCAACTCAATGTAAACGTTTGCTAAGTTTGGTTGATTTTCAGGGAAAAATAAGGTTTTAGGTGGAAACGCCCCTACCAACATAAATGACACTATCAACATCAAAACAGACCCCACAAAAAACAAAATGGCATTTCTACCTTTTAAAGCAAATACCAGGGTACGAGCATAAAGCGATTCTAAGCGAGGTATGAATTTTTCTTGAAAAACCGTCGTGGCTGGGCTTAGAACATGAAAATGGATTAAAGACAATAATGCAGCAATAATCAACAAATTACCCAACCACAAAACTTTTGGGAACTGAGTAAATCCTAAAAGAAGAAAAACAACACCTATGCCTACTAAAATCAAAATTCTTTTATAAACCTTTGATTTTGTCGGGATTTCTTCACTTACCTTCATGTAAACAGACGCGAGCATTGGATTTACTACCAATGCAACAAAAAGTGATGAACTCAGTACTATTATAAGAGTTAGAGGTAAATACTTCATAAACTCACCAAAAATACCAGGCCAAAATGCTAGTGGTATAAAAGCCGCTACGGTTGTTGCTGTTGATGCAATAATGGCAATAGCAATTTCACCGGCACCGCGTTTAGCTGCGCTAATTGGATCCATGCCTTCTGACATCAAACGATAAATATTTTCAACTGTTACAATGCCGTTATCAACCAACATTCCCAAAGCCAAAACCAAAGAAAACAATACAATGGTATTTAGGGTAACTCCCAAAGCAGAAAGAATCACAAATGACAACAGCATACTTAAGGGTATTGCAATTCCGACAAAAAGAGCATTTCGGAAACCTAGAAAAAACATTAAAACCAAAACTACCAGTAACACCCCGAAAATTATGCTGTTTTCTAATTCTGAAATTTGATTTCGAGTTTGATCACTCTGATCATTTGTAACACTTATAATCAAATTATCTGGGAAACGTTCTTCCTTGGCCTCTTCAATAATCTTATTTATTTTTTCAGAAGATATAATTAAATTTTCACCAGAACGTTTTATTACATCCAGCATAACCACAGGCTGGGTGTATTCACGTGCATAGCTTTCTTTCTCTACTTCGTTAAACTCTATGGTTGCAATATCTTTTAGATATACCACCAATGCATTTTCGTTTTTGACTATGATTTCGCCAATTTCAGAAAAATCCTCAAATTCTCCTGAAATTCGAACATTTCTTCTATAACCATCTATTAATAAATCACCTCCCGAAATTGCAATGTTTTCACTTCTTATAGCATTGGCTACGTCATCAAAACTTAGTTCCAAAGCTTGCATTTTTTGGCTATTTAATAAAACCCTCACCTCTTTATCGTCAACACCTCTTATATCAACTTTAGAAATTTCTGGCAAAGCTTCTATTTCATCTTCTAAATATTCGGCATAAGCTTTAAGTTGATCTGCCGTAAAATCGCCAGAGAGATTAATATTTAATATCGGCACCAATTCGGCAAAATTCAATTCGAAGATGTTTGGATCAGCTGGCAAATCAGTAGGGAAATCGGGATCGCTTTTCGCTACATCCACCTTATCCTTAACTTTTCTTAAGGCTTCATCTGGACTAACATCAAAATTAAATTTGACTTGAATCGTACTGTATCCTTGTACGCTTGTAGAATTTATCTCATCAATTCCGGTAATGCCGTTTATCTCCTTTTCTAAGGGTCTAGTTATCAATTTCTCTATATCTAAAGGACTATTTCCAGGGTATGGAGTGCCGACATAAATTTCGGGTGCCACAATTTCCGGGAAAGCTTCAGCAGGCATATTAATGTAAGAAACCAATCCTGCTATTAAAATAAGGATGGTTGTTACAAAAACAGTAGCCTTATTGTCTACAGCCAAACTTGAAAGTTTGAACTCTTTATTATGTTTTTGCTCGTTATTTAATTGCATAATTTTTCAGCTTAAGCGCTAATTTTCACTCGTTCGTTTTCTTTAATAACACGGGCGCCTTTATCTATAACTTTTTCACCACCTTTTAAACCGCTTATGATTTCTGTAATGGCACCGGTACTCATACCCGTTTCAACATATTGCTTACGCACCATTCCCACATCGTCCTTATTTAATTCTACAACATAAACATAACTCCGGCCGTCTGGCGCTTGTTGAATAACACGGTTTGGCAAAACAAAAGCAGAATCGGCACGGTAATCCTGAATTCGTAAATTTGCCATTAAATTAGGCTTAAGAATATTATCTCTATTTTCTAATTCAACTCTTATTCTGAATGTTCGATTCTCAGACCGTATAAAATTACTAACTTGATCAATTTTATCTACTACAACCATTCCTAAGCCGGGAAATTCGATTCGAACCGGGGTTCCTTTTTTCACTTTTGACAAATACACCTCACTCAAATCTGCCTCTAAATAAATTTCATCTAAAGCAACAAGACGCATAACCGGCATTTGAGGCGAAGCCAATTCACCAACCTTACTGTTAACAATGTCAACAAACCCAGCGAAAGGCGCTCTAATTTCACTTAAAGCCAGCTGAGCTCTTAAAGTTGATCGTCTGCTTTCAAGGCTTTCAAGCTGGTTTTTTGCTTGTAGATATTCAATTTCTGATCCAATTTTTTGGTCCCACAATCGCTTTCTTTTTTCAAAAACTGTTTTAGCTAAATCTAGCTGAACATTAACTTCATCAAGACTCCTTTTAATCACTTCTGTGTCTAATCCAAGGAGCAAGTCATTTTTATTCACGTACTGCCCTACTTTAACATAAATGGCTCTAATAGTTCCAGGTGTTTCAGGGAAAATTTCCGCATTCTTCTCAGCTTGTACTTCGCCCAGTACATTTACAAAATGCTCAAACGTATCTTGCTTTGACTCTACCACCGTCACCAATGCCAATCGTCTACTGGTATCTAGGTTGGCTATTCCTTCCTCCAATTCACCTAAACGCAAATTTATTTTATCTTTTAAAGTAATTAATGAGTCTCTTTCTGATACCATGACCGAAAGTTCATCATTTTTGGATTTAGTTGAATTACATGCAAAAACCAAGAATGATATTGCTGTACTAAATAAAGCTAACTTTACTAGACTGATTGTTGTTTTGTTCTTCATTGTTTCTAAATGTGCTTTATTGTGTTTAATTTCGTCCTGCTAGTCTCTCTAATTTTGATTTAGCAATTAATACATTAAGCAATGAATTCAAATAGGAATTTTCAGTTGCTAAATATTGGTTTTGAACTTGAGTAACATCTAAACTGCTTGACAAGCCTTCCGAATACTTCACTAAAGTTTTCTTTAAAATGCTGTTACTAATGTTTTTATTTCGCTCTTCATTTTTTAGCTTTTCCAAAGCATATAGATAGTCACTTTTGGCTTTATTGAATTCTAGTTTTAACGACTCGCTAATTTGGAATTTGGCTAATTGTACTTCTTTCAATTCAATTTTGGCTTGAGCAACGCGCATGAGCCGTTGACCGCTAGTGAACAAAGGCACAGAAACATTAAAACCCATTACAGTAGCAGGAATCCAATACTGATTGTAGTTAAAAAGATTAAACCCATCATTACTAAAACTACTTTGGCTGTGACTAATGAATCCACTTACAACAGGAGCAAAACTCCAACTCTCACGTTTCAAGGCTAAAGTGGCTCCAATTTCTTGATTGCTGATTAGCTTAAAATTTACATTATTCGAAAAGTCATATGATTCGCTTTGAATTAATTCGGAAACCACAATTTGATCATTTAACACTGTTAAATTCTCGCTTAACTCCAAATCTACTTCTAAAGGCATTCCAATAGTGAATTTTAGTAATTCAAGAGAAAGTGTTTTACTCCTTCTTACATTCTCTAAATCAGATTGTAAACTGTTAACCAAATACTCTAGTTGTTCCGCATCTTGTTCTTCTACAAATCCGGCATCAAAAAGGGCTGTCACCTCTTTCAAGTTGTTATTCAACAATTCGAGATTATTTTCGATAATCTTTTCCGCTTCAAATGCTAAAGATGCATTAAAATAAGCTTGCGATACAGCTTCTTTTACATCCACTTTTGTTTTTTCATATTCATTATATCTTATTTTCTTCAACAACTCAGAGCCTTTCCTTGCCAATAAGTAAGCACCGTCGAAAATCAATTGATTTAAGGCCACACTGGCTTGAGAATTATGTTCAACGCCAAAGGCTACGGCTACGAATTCACCGGGTTGGCCACCAAAAAATTCAGCTGGTATAGGCTGTTGCGGAATTTGTGGGCTATAGGAATAATCCACATTGGCTTTAATTTGGGGTAAACCAATAGCCGTTATCTCCCATAATTGTTTATTTGCTTTTTCTATTTCAAGCTCAGAAGTTTTAACCAAATAACTATTATTGGCAGCATATAATTGAGCTTCCGATAATGACATGGTAGTTTGTGCATGAACCACATTCGTAATTATCATTAGAGCAAACCAAAAGACTTTGTTTTTCATGTCCTATTTAGCTGTTTTTTCGTTTTCTAAGTAATCCAATCCCTTTAGTGTTGCAATGCCCCTAATATGATAATGTAGAGCTTGATTTAATATTAAGGCAACTCCATTCACATCGCCACATTGAAGGCCTTCTGACATTAAAGCATGAAGTTTTGTGTAATATAAGTATGCTAAAATTTCAACATTTATATCTGCTCTATAAAACCCTTCTAAAATGCCTCTCCTAAGGTTTTTTACTTGTAAATCCAGAACCAAACTTCGCCTGTTTTCAGATAATATAACATAAACCTCCGGATACAAGTGTTTAATATCACTTTCGATGGTGTGAAATTGAGAGCCTATTTTGTCACGCATGAGTTTATCAATCCGCAGCAGCTCATCTATAGCATTCGCCGCTTTTTCACTTTCTAACTTTATTTTTTGAAAAACTTCTGCTAGCGAAAATTGGCAGCACTCCCCAACCAACTGTTCCTTTGTGCGAACCAAGCGGTAAAGCGTTTTTTTTGAAATTCCCATATTTTGGGCAATATCATCCATCGTAATCTCTTTAATACCCTTGCATACAAACAGTTCTATGCTTTTTGAAAGCAAGCTTTCCAAAGCACTCGATGGATAATATGATGTAGTTAGACTCATTTAAATTGCCGCAAATGTATATCAGGAAACTTTGGTCGTACAATGCGTTTCCAAAAAAGAAATGTTAATAAATAGATAATTTATCAGTAAAAATTATAGCTTTATAAAGAATAAATTATAAATCAAACCCTTATAAAAGACATAATTACCAAGCCTCCAAATATTCGGCGTTCAATAATTTTGGTCCTGAAACTTCGTAAACCGCATAATTAAAGCCGGGCTTTAGAGCAAATGCACCAAAATTCCCAAAGCGGTCAACAGCTAAAAACCCAATTTGTGTGTGTGTTTTATCAAAAGCTCTTAATTTGAATTTATTAGAAATTCTAAGTACTGCTTCTTTGCAGGCCTCTTTAGGGCTTAATCCATTTCTCATCAGTTCAACCACCAAATGAGAGCCTGTGATTCGAATTATTTCTTCACCATGACCAGATGCCGTTGCAGCCCCAACTTCTCCATCGACATATAAACCAGCCCCAATAATTGGAGAATCGCCTATTCGCCCATGCATTTTATACGCCATACCGCTTGTTGAACAAGCTCCGGAAAGCCTTCCTGAATTATCTAACGCCAACATTCCTATGGTGTCATGGTTTTCAATATTCACTTTAGGCAAATACTGACTCTGCTTTTTCCAATCTTCCCATTCTAACTCAGAGTCACTTGTTAATAAATTCTCTTCAATAAATCCCATTTCCAAAGCAAATTGTAGAGCCCCCTCAGCACAAAGCATTACATGAGGCGTACTCTCCATAACTTTTCGAGCAACCGAAATTGGATTTTTAATGTTCTGCAAACAAGCCACCGAACCTATATTGGACTTTTCATCCATTATGCAAGCATCGAGTGTAACTTTTCCATCGCGATCTGGACGACCACCAAGGCCAACGCTTCTTTCCTTAGGATCGTCTTCAACATGCTTAACACCCAATTCTACAGCATCCAAGGCCCATCCATTTTCTGAAAGTATTTTCCATGCAATTGCATTCGCCTCAAGTCCAAAACGCCAAGTGGAAATAACTAATGGCTTATTTATAGTTATTCTTTTTTCATTGGGTTTGGCATTAACCTTAAATGAATTTAAAAGTCCAATACCAAAACCTCCTAAAATTGCATTCCATAAGAAAAGTCTTCTATTCTGCATATTTAATTTTTGCTAAGCACATGTTTTGCAAAATGAATTCTCCTTTCTTCAAGTAGTACTTTGTTTATTCTAAACCTGTCTACAAAATCCGCATAATTTTTCTGATCGGCCGAGCTCCATAAAGTTTCACTTAACGCTAACATACGCGGAATAGCCATGTATGTTAATTGATTAAACGTACATATATACTCTGTCCAAATATTTCCTTGAGCACCTAATATTAAGGCTTGCTCGTTTTCATTTAACCCTTCGGGCATAGGTTCAAAATTGTAAACGTCCTGTACTTGATTCAAGCCTCCAATTGCTAAAGGCTCATAGGCAGTAGGTCGAGCTTGGTAATGATCGAAGTAATAAGGCTTATTAGGGCTCATAATCACCTTACTTCCTAGCTTAACGGCTTTAACTCCTCCTTCGGTACCACGCCAACTCATAACTGTAATATTGTTTGCTATTCCCCCATCTAAAACTTCGTCCCATCCAATGGGTTCTCGTTCATTTTTTTTCAGAAATTTTGTTATTCTTTTTAAAAAATAGGCATGAAGTTCAACGAAATCTGCAAAATTCTCATCCTTCATTCTACTCTTACATTTATCACAATTCTGCCAACGAGTTATTGGTGTTTCATCACCACCGATGTGAATATATTTTCCAGGAAAGAGTTCCATTATTTCAGTCAAAATATTTTCGATAAACTGAAAAACGGAATCGTTTCCTGCACAATAAACATCCTCAAAAACACCCCAATATCTTGCTGGATCAAATGGACCTCCAGTACAAGAAAATTCTGGATAAGCTGCCAATGCTGCCAAACTATGACCGGGCATTTCAATTTCTGGTACAACCGTTATGAAAAGTTTTGAGGCATACTCAACAATATCTTTAATCTCTTCTTGGGTATAAAATCCACTATGGGGTAATGCATCAAAACTCATACTTCTTGACGGTCTTCCTATCAAAGTTTCTGATCTGTATGAGCCAGCTTTTGTAAGATTTGGATATCTCTTAATTTCTATTCTCCAACCTTGATCATCAGTAAGATGCCAATGAAAAACATTTAGTTTGTACAAAGCCATTAAGTCTAAGAAGCGTTTGATATCTTCTGTAGAAAAAAAATGCCGACTACAATCTAGGTGCATGCCTCTCCAACTAAATCTAGCCTTATCGCTCACTACAATGCTTGGAAGCCTTTGGCCATATTCTGGCGCGGCTAATTGAACTAAACTCACAGCAGCATAAAATAATCCCGCTTCATCACCTCCAATTAACTTAACAGAACTTGAGTCGCATTCAATTCGATAGGACTCCCTCTCTAAGCTGCCTTCAATGAGCATAGAAATTCGAACAGGATTAAATTGTTTAGGTGGCTTTGGTAAATTTTTAACAAGATAATCTTGAACATACAAAAGGTTTGAAGGAACTGTTCTTTTTTCCAATTCATCGATGTCAATACAAACCCAACCGCCTTTTAATTCAACGCCTAATGGTTTAGGAATTAAAGAAATCTGCGCCAATAAACTGGCTTCGCCAATTAAAACTGCCCACATAGTTATGCTAAAGATGAGACTTATTCTCATTCAATGATAGATTGTTTGCGCAAAATTGCAGGAACCCTTATGGCGAAAAACGCAAGATAACCAAAAGCCAATAAAGCAAGCCAGTAGGATTGATGAATGCCGACAATATCTGCCAGCTTACCTTGAATGGGAGGTATAACCCCTCCGCCTAAAATCATCATTATTAAAAATGCACTTCCTTGTGCAGTATATTTCCCTAATCCCATTAATGACATACTAAAAATAGCAGGCCACATAATGCTGCATGCCAAGCCTCCCGCCAAAAAAGCATACACTGTAGTTATTCCTGAGCTGTTCAAGCCTACCAATAACGACGTCATTCCAAATATTGAAAACACTAATAAAGCCCTATTTGGATTATTCCCTGTAAACAAAAACCCTAAAATTTGAATAAAAACAAGAACAATATAAGCCCATAAATGGTCGACATTTTTCTTTGCTACAACGTTAGCTGCTATTATAACCATGAAAGCTAAAAGTGGAACAGTAATAAGTGCAACTTTTTTTAAGAGCGGCTTTAGCTTAAATACATGAACTGCCGCTGCCCATCTACCTATCATCAAACTCCCCCAATACATACTAATAAATGGTGCAATTTCACTCGCTTGAAATCCACCGAATTCCTCATTCTTAAGTAATTCACCCAGATTACTTCCAATAGATACCTCAACACCGACATAAACAAAAACACCTAACATTCCCAAAATGAGTTGAGGAAATTGCATAGCTCCCCAACTAAGTGCGTTAGACTTAGAAGCCTTTAATGTGAAAAGTAATATTCCAATGATTCCAAGCAAGGCCGCAATAAGCCATGAAATTCTTTGAAATTCAAGTTGATCACTCTCCAAAGATGTTGTTGATTTATATGTATCGAAAACAAAAGCGAAGCAAATCATTAAAAATCCACTCATAAATAGCATAAGCATTAGTGCGCGACTTGCCGGTACTATTGCCTCTGTATATTTACCTGACGGAACCTTCTTAGAGCTCACAAAAACCAATGCAGCTACTACAAACAGAAGTGCAACAATTGAGTACATCCAAGTAACTTTATTTAAGTCGAGGTGTGCAATTTGATCATCACTTAAACTCTCTGTGGATCCGAAAAGTGCAAAAGCAATAACCAATGGTCCTATTGTGGTTCCTAAAGAATTGACCGCACCACCTAAATTAACCCTATCGGCTCCTGTTTTTGGGTTACCCAAAAGGATTGCAAACGGATTAGCCGCTGTTTGCTGAAGTGAGAACCCTAAAGCCACCATGAACAGGCCTGTGAGCATGCCTATAAACTCTTTGTTCTGAACAGCTAGAATCATGACCAAAGCTCCAATTGCCGAAAAAAGTAAACCAAAAATTATACTGTTTTTGTAACCCCAAATGCCGATAAGATCCTTTTTTGTTATAGTTGTAACAATAAAAAGAACTAATGCGCCAAAATAATAGGCCGTGTAAAACGCAAAATCAATTAGTTGAGACTGAAATTGATCTAACTCAAAAAAATGTTTACAAAAAGGAATGAAAATGCCGTTACCGGCAGCAATAAAACCCCAGAAAAAGAAAACTAAAACCAATATGCCTAAGGCACTTAAATTAGTATCTTTAGCCATATTGGGTTCGTCTACTTCAACAGCATTTCCTGAAATATTGGGCATCTTGGTTTTAATTCAAGGTTTAGAACTAACTGGCAACTTTTGATTTGGCGCATTTACATACTTATAAAAAAACCAAACCATTGTTATTTTGATCAAATCTGCCAATAATAGCCAAATATAATTGGGAAATAAACTAAACCAAACATCATTGTGCGCAATATACATCCAAATCAAACCAGAAGGATGAAGAATCAAAAAGGCCAGCCACAAAGGTGGGCATATTGATCGAGTTTGCTTTGGCAATAGTCTTGAGAGAGGAGCTAACCAACCCACTAAAACGAAACCGACTAAGTAGCCACCTGTTGGACCAGAAAGCGTTTCTAAAAGCCCACCGCCTTTGCTAAACACTGGTAATCCAATTGCCCCTAAAGTCAAAAATAGCAATGGCACAATGCCAGAAAAATAATAAGGCAATATAAGAATTGAATAGTACAAAGGAATAGTCGTGAGTACAATAGGTACCGGACCAAAGCTCCAACGCAACTGAGACCCTAAAACCATTAAAATCGTCAAGAAAATGACTAAAAAAAAGGGTTTTTTCATATTTGAAAAATGAAAAAAAATTCTTTACATATTACACATCTCAATTAAAGAGTATTTAGAGTTATACTCATTCTAATTTTTTAGATTTAATTAAGCCTGTTTTCTCAGCCAAATAATGAGAGAATTTACGCATGTCATCGGCTAATTCTTCATCAGCTGTTGCACGCTGTAATGTATCAGCTAGACTAAGGCAAATCTGATGAATAAAACGCTTCATATCGTCTAAAGTCATCTCTTTTGTCCATAAATCAATTCGAAGTGTATCTTTCGTTCTTCCATCCCAAACTGAAACAAAAATTGCATCCGCTTTTTGGTTAGATATCCCTCCATCCTCAGCTTCCCAATTCAGTTTTTCAGGGACTTGGTTATCATCGAGTTCAACTTCTATTAATATTTTGCTCCTTTTGCTCATGGTTGATATTTTGCATTTTTAAGAAACCAATTAGCGTCCTGAATTGCCAAAAGTTCTTTTAAAGTTAAATTATTTTTTTCAACTGCCTTTTTAACCAACTGATAACCAATCCATCGCCCTACCTGACCAGGACTTTCATTGTCTATCGGTAAGTAGAATTTAGAAAAAGGTGCGGGAAAAATAAATCTTCTCTTCAAGTCCAACGAGCTTGAAAACAAAGCTTTTTGTTCCAAAAAATACTTCCAGATTTCTCGTTCATGTGCAATACAAAAATCCCAAGACTCCTTAGAATATCTTAGTAAGTGCCTTTCCTCTTTATTAGGCAATAATTTTGATGCCAAATACAACCTTTTCCCTTCCAGAATCATATCAGATAGAAAATCAGATAATGTTTCAGGCGACTTTATGAAATGTAAGGCAATCTGATCGGCCAAATCAGCACTCAAGAAAATAGGTTCTTTTCTATAAATCAAATAATCAGGCCACGGAGCATAAAACGGAGAATTTCGACCTAAATATTGGTCTAAAGCTATAAAAGCAACTGTGTCCGTAAAAATAATTGGATAGTTTACGTCGTTTGGAGATATATATGTATAAAGTTTCAAATCTTTGCTTCCAGGAAAATAATGCCTATAGTACTTCATGACTTCTATACATTCAGAAACAGCAATATCTAATTCTTTTGACTTAGAATCGACATCCCGTTTAAGTGAATTAATCAAACTGTCATTTCTCTGAAGCTGCCAGAAGTAAGAGTCTCCAAGCATAAAGAATGGCTCAAAGTCGGTTTTTAGAAAAGCCAAGCAGCTATCTACTCTGTGACGAGGACATTCAAAAAATGCTTTTTCAAACCGACCTATCTCAGTTCTAGCATCTAAAGAAGATATATCAGGCACCTCTGACTTTTGGTTGCATGAAACCAAAGCCGATAAAAAAAGAAAAGCCAATACTAAAGTCCGCATGTCTTGCATGTTCTACTTTTGCAAAAATACAGCATCATGAACGGCAGTTATAAGACTATTTGTTTGATCATCATTTTGTTTGGACTTGGTTCAACACAAAAGTCATTTGCTCAGGAATCCCGATTTGGATTGCATTTAACCCCCAACTTGTTTTGGTTTGGAAGTGAGAATGATAAGTCCGATGTTTCGGCAGGTTTTAGGGTAAATTGGGGTCTAATAGCTGATTTTTATTTTTCAGAGAGATATGCTATTCATTCAGGAGTCAGTATAGGTCAAAGAGCCTCTTCTCTTAAGCTCAACGATACTACGGGCAGTTTCCGTCAATCGGTTTTAGATATTCCCATTGCCCTTAAAATGCAGAGCGCAGATATGGGCAATTACCGCCTTTTTGCCAAATTTGGAAGTATCTTGTCATTTAATACAGGTGAAAAAGTTAACTTTCGTCCTGAATTTAATGAAGCCAGATTATTAGAAGATTATTTTCTAGATTTTCAGTTGAATTTTTTAGTCGGTATTGGGCTTACTTACGATATTGGAGGAGGTTCTGAAGCATTAATTGGACTAGATTATCAAGGAGGAATTACAAATGCGCTTAGCAGTCAGCATCCTCACATAAACAAACGTGATAATTTTAGAATGAATGGTATTAACTTGAGCCTGGGCTTTTTATTTTAAATAATATTATGAACAAACTAATAAATCCAAAACAAACCATCCAGTTTATTTCTAATTGGTTAAATGATTATGCTGTAAATTCAAAATGTAATGGGTTTGTTGTTGGTGTGAGCGGAGGTATTGATTCTGCGCTAACAAGCTTTTTATGTGCCGAAACTGGATTAAAAACCGTCTGTTTACGAATGCCTATTCATCAGGCCAACATTCAAAATGAACGGGCCGAAGAACATATAAATTTCTTAAAATCGCAATATAATAATGTTCAATCTTTTGATTTTGAATTAAGCCCGGTCTATGATAGTTTTAAACGACAAATCCCTCAGTTAGATAGTATTAATTTCGACTTGGCTCTCGCCAATACCCGTGCACGTTTACGCATGACAACTTTGTACTTTGTAGCAGGAGTAAAAAACTTATTAGTGGCTGGTACTGGAAATAAAGTTGAGGATTTCGGGGTAGGATTTTATACTAAATATGGAGATGGTGGCGTGGATCTTAGTCCAATTGCAGATTTAACAAAAACTGAAGTTTATACACTGGCTAAAGAAGCCAGAATAGCAAAGTCTATTTTGATGGCGCCTCCAACAGATGGACTTTGGGGGGATAACAGAACAGATGAAGACCAACTAGGAGCCAGTTATTCTGAGCTTGAATGGGCTATGGAAAGGGACCAAAGCGGTTCTGGTTTAGAAGGTCTTGATGGCCGGAAATTGCAGGTAATGCAGATTTATTTAAATTTAAATCGAGCAAATCAGCATAAAATGAAGCCCATACCAGTTTGCATTATCCCCGAGAATTTTCGTGTGGAATCCGAATAAAAAATCTACTGCCTATACTTGACGACTCAACCATAAGTTCCCAGTTCTGTGATTCAGCCAATTCCTGGCTTAATAATAGGCCTAATCCACTGCCTTTTTCATTGGCAGTTCCAATATCTGGAAGATGGTTATTTCCAGAAAAAATCGTTTTAAGTTGATCGGGATTTATACCACCTGCTTCATCTTCCACACCGATTAGAATAGCGTTTTCTTCATTAAGGATTTCACAAAAAACCACTATTTTATGTTCTTCTTTAGAAAATTTAACTGCATTGCTTAAAAAATTTTGAAGTATAACTTCCAAACATTGAACATCTACAGTAAGTGATTTTTTATAGTTGCAACGTAACTCAATGGTAATTTTTTTCCAAAGAGCAGTGGTTTTCCAACTTTGGATCTGGTTTTCTAAAAGTGCCTCTACATGAATTGTACTCGCTTCAGATTTTTTGAAATGTAATTCGGATTTAGCCCACTTTAGAATACTGTCTACTGTTGTGCGAAGCTCTTGCAAACTTTCGGAAAGTATGGCCATATACTCACGTTTAGATTTTTCATCTAGAACTTCCCACTTTTCGTGTAAGCTCTTTGCTATTTGAGCAGAATATGTGAGCGGCCCTTTAAAATGGTGAGTAGCAAGAGCAAGAAATTTTTCGCTTTTAAACGCTACTTTACTAATCTTAGAATTAAAGTCGTCTTTTGAGAAATCTGTTTTCATGTTTATATTTATACAATTATACGCACATTTTAAACAACTGCATTTAGTTGGAGTTTACAAAATCTCAAATTCGATATTTTTTAAAACGATTTTGAACGTATATTAATACGATTTTTATTAGCAAAAATCAGAAATACTTATTTTACAAAAATACAACCCTGGGAGAAGAATACAACAATATTTGCTTACTTTAGCAGCGGGAGAACGTTTAATTAAATCTTTAAAAATGACGAACGTTATTATAGCCGACGATCACGCGATTGTGCGAAAAGGCTTGGATTTGTTTCTCAAATTTGATGATACCATCAGATTGATTGGTGAAGCTACAGACGGCGATGAACTGTTTGAACTCATTAAAAAATTAAGTGCAGAGGTTATCTTACTTGATATCGATATGCCAAAAGTTAATGGTATTACTGCATTACGGCGTTTGCATGAAGAATATCCGGAGATTAAGGTTGTGGTTCTAAGTATGCATCCAGAGGAAATTTATGGCCCAACAGCCCGGAAAATGGGGGCATCTGGCTACGTCTCAAAAGATTCTGACCCAAAAGAAGTTGTGAAAGCTATTAAATTGGTTGTAGAAGGTGGAGAACATTTTAATGAGGCCTTGTACACAGTTAAAACACCGCAAAGAGAAAAGAAAAGAAAAATCAAGCTTTCGAATCGCGAAAGCGAAGTTTTAAAATTATTAAGTATAGGGAAATCTAATAAAGACATTTCAGAAGAATTAGGGATTAGTGATAAAACTGTTAGCACTTATAAACAAAGATTGCTCAATAAGCTGCAAGCAAGAAATGTAGTTGATTTAATCAACTTTGCCAAAATGTATCAGTTCGTATAAATATTTTGAGCCCTGTTTTTTCAGTCTTGGTGAAAACTGTATGCAAGAAATGAATAATAATTCAAGCCAGAACCAAGAATTAACAGGGCTTTTTAATGCTCTGATTTCGAGCAATACATCAGATTTATTTTGCTTACATCGTGCAGAAGATAAACGTATTGTATTTACAACGCAGTCCAGTCAAAATTTGTTAGGAGTAAATTCCCAAGAAATGATTGGGAAATTGTTAACTGATTTTATAGCGCCTGAATTCAAAGAAAGTCTTGATGCAGAGTTGTTAAATAAAATGCTATACAAACCAAGAACCCCTGTCAAATTAATGTTATTTAGGCAAGACGGTAGTAGAATTTGGACTCGAACTAAATGGACAATTGCACAAATTTCTGGTTCCAGTTCAAGCGATTGGCTTCTCTCTGTTACAACAGATATTACCGAAAGCGTTGGTTTAATGGAAGATCTTACACGCGCTTGGTCGAAAGAAAAGGAAATCCACGAATTACGTTCAAGTCTTTTCGCTATAGCCAGTCATGCTTTTAAAACACCCTTGGCCGTTTTACAAATGCAGGCCGATATGTTAAATTCATGGATAGAAAAAGACAAGCTCGACTCGAGGTACAATAGAGTTTGCTATAATATTGAAAAGCAAATAAATAGGTTAAATGGAATTGTTAGTGATATTGTCCAGTACAGGAAAACCATTTTGGGCGAAGAACAAATGGAACCAATCTCCCTAGATATCGAAATGTTAGGGCGTGAAATTATTCAAGAAGCTTTAGAAGCCTATCCTAATAACTCAATAGACCTTGAACTAGTTGGTATCAATAAGGAAATTAGAGGAGATAAAAGAATGCTTAGATACATTTTATCCAACCTACTCGAGAATGCATGTAAGTTTTCACCCAATTATGAAAGGGTTAAAATCGTTTTTGATTTTAAAGCAAAAGAAAATCTGGTAATTTATATTCAAGACAAAGGCATTGGAATACCAAAAGAGGATATCACCAAGTTGTTTAAACCCTTCTACAGGGCTTCAAATGCCGTAAATATAGAGGGGACTGGTGTTGCATTAGCCATTGTAAAAGAGTTTGTTATACTTCACTATGGACACATTAAAGTTGAAAGTAACTTAGGCAAGGGAACTATTTTCACTTTAGAATTGCCTTTTGCACTTTTTTTACCTTAATTTGTGCAATACATGAAAAAAAAGATACTCATAGTTGAAGACAATAAAGATCTCCTTGAAAGCATGGAGATTCTTTTGTCAGAGCACTTTACTGTTCAAACAGCCATAGATGGTGCAGACGGATTGGAAAAATTAAAGGAATTTCGTCCTGATTTAATCGTTTCCGACATAATGATGCCACGACTTGACGGCTTCGGACTTTTAAAAAGTATTAAAGAGATGTCGGATCTTAAGAACATTCCGATCATATTATTAACTGCTTTAGGTCAGGATGAAAACCTAATAATGGGGTATGACAAGGGGGCAGATGACTACTTAGTAAAGCCCATTAGAACTCAGGTATTAATTAGTAGAATAAACAATTTGTTGCGTAAACAAGAATATTTAGATAAAATATACTCAACAGACTTGGAAATAAAAACTTCTTTACCAGTAAAAGATCCTATTTTGGCAATGCTCGACTCTTTGATTATTAAGAAATACAAGTTTAAGCATTTCTCAATACCTGATTTGGCCGATGAAATGGGATTGAGTTATTCCAAGCTCGAAAACCTGGTGAAAGAGAAAGCCGGTATGACACCTGTAAAGTATATTAATGAAATAAAACTGGTTAAAGCGAAAGAGCTTTTAGAAAGTACTCAAATGCCAATAAAAGAAATTGCTTTTCATTTAGGTTTTAAGAGCCTTTCGTATTTTGGCAAATGTTACAAAACAAAATATGGTGTAACACCTTCATTGAAAAATCTTAAAAATGGAGCTTGATATTCTAATTGTCGATGATGACCAAGTAAACAACTTTGTTTTAAAAAACATCATTCAAAGAACTTATCCACAAGCTCACATTTATGTTCAACGAGAAGCCAACGCCGCTCTATTTTTTTTAGCAGAAATTCGAAAGCAAAACAAAGATTTGCCCGGAATAATATTATTAGATATAAATATGCCTGTGATGAGTGGATTTGACTTCTTAGATGCGTTTCACGAACAATTTAGTCAAAATACATCTCATATTTATATGGTAAGTTCCTCAATTTCAAAATATGATCAACAAAAAGCAAATAGTTATCCCTCTGTTTTTGGATATATCACCAAACCACTTGTTAATCAGAATATAGTTTTTATTGTAGAAGAGTATCTTCAGTCGGTTAAAAAATAGTCTAGCTTCACAATCCTCTAAACGGCCTGCCTTCAATATACACTTCTTCTATCCAATCGCTTCCAAAAGAATATGGTAAGAATTCCAAAGATGGTACATAGGTTGTAAGAATAAAATTGGCAAGTTTCCCTTTTGTTATACTGCCCAATTCCTCCTCCAGTCCCATAGCATAAGCCGAATTTAAAGTCAAGGCATTCAAACCCTCTTCTGGTAGCATTTTTAATTTAATACAAGCTAAACTCCAAATAAATGGCATTCTTCCCGATGGCGAACTGCCTGGATTATAATCGCTTGCAAGCGCAACACCAAGCCCTGAATCGATCATTTTTCTGGCTGGAGGATATTCCAAGCCTATAAAAAATGCGGTACTAGGTAGTAATGTTGGCATAGTAGATGTTCCTTTTAAAGCTTCAATCTCAGCTTCACCTGTATACTCTAAGTGATCAACCGACAAAGCATCATATTTGACTCCAACTTGAATTCCTCCTGAAAAATCCAACTCATTTGCATGAATTTTAGGGCGAAGCCCATGTTTCCAACCAGCCTCCAAAATAGCAGAAGTTTCATCAGTTGTAAAGAAGCCTCTATCACAAAACACATCAATATAATCTGCCAATTCCTCTTCTGCTATTCTTGGAATCATTGAATTAACAAGTTTGTCTATATAACCCTTTCTGTTATCTCTAAACTCTAAAGGGAACGCATGTGCACCCAGAAAGGTTGATTTAATTGGAATTGGTGAAAATGCTTTCAGCTTTTGAATAACTCGGAGCATTTTTACTTCAGCTTCTGTGCTTAATCCATAGCCGCTTTTTATTTCGATAGCTCCTGTTCCTAATGTAATTACCTCTTGTAGCCTCATCAAAGCATCTTCAAACAATGCATCTTCAGATTGGTGACGTAATTTTGCTGCCGAATTAAGTATTCCTCCTCCCGATTGAGCGATGTCCTCATAGCTGGCGCCTTTAATTCTCAATACAAATTCCTTTTCACGGCTTTCAGCAAAAACCAAATGTGTGTGTGAATCGGCAAAAGCCGGAATTATCATTTTACCATCCGCATCAACAATCTCATGGCTTTGTTCTAACAAAACTTTGGGCAATTCTTCCATCGGGCCAAAATCTAGAATTCTACCCTCATCACACCAAAGCCAAGCATTATCTATGGTTTTTACCTCAGCCATTTCCGCCCCCTGTAATCGATATTCATCCGATTTGCGGATGCCAACCAACTGCTGAATTCTGATAAATAAAACCGACATAGCCTTTAGTATTAATGAGGATTATCAAATATGGCACTTTTAGTTTAATAACATCTATTTTCTACACAAAAATATACATTCATTTTTATTTAAAGCATGGGAATCTATTAATTGATTTTCAAGATAAATCTCATCGACTTTAAATCCTACAGATTTTAGTCTATCTAAATAATCAGAGCCATATATACGGCAATGGTCTTTTTGACCAAAATTTTTTATTCGATCTCTTTTAGTGTTTGCATTTTCATTTTCAATGGTTTTATTTATTTCTCGAGAAATGGGAACTTGAAAAATTCCCCAACCACCAATTCGCAAGGTTCTATACAATTCTTGAATTGCTTGACGATCATTTTCAATGTGTTCTAAAACATGATTACAAATAATTGCATCAAATTGCTCTAAATCAAAAGGAAGGCTTAACAAGTTAACTTTATAATCAGCCAATGGGCTATTTAAGTCTGCTGATAAATAATCGACTTTAGCTTTTAACGCTTTTTGGAGGGACAATTCCGGTGCAATGTGCAATAGTTTTACATGATTTTGAAGTAACTCATATTTGTTTAAAAAACAGTAAACCAATCGCTCTCTATCTAAGGCTCCACATTTAGGGCATTTTGCATTCCGCCTATACCCAGCTCCTATAACTTTGTGGGTTTTAAGAATAGAATATTTAAATCCTTCCGGTCTAAACTTAGAAAATGTATTGCCACATAAATTACATTTAATATTACTTCCCGAATGAAAATAACTATAAAACAATCCGAATAAAAATAATTCGAATTTGAGACCTAATAAGTAAATCAGATTCAAGAAATACTATTTAGAAGATCCTGGCTTTATCTTGACCAAATCTCCAGATTCCAAAAGCTTGCTTAAAAGGGCATAAGGACCAGTCACCACCTTTTCACCTTCTTTTAAACCTTTGGCAATCTCTATGAACTTGTCGTCTTGAATACCTGTTTGAACAGCCTTTAACTTTATTGTATTATTTTCATTTACAATAAACACAACTTCGAAATCTTCCTGTTTTATTTCGGAGTTTTCAGGTTTATCATCTTTTTCAGACTCTATCATCTCATTCTCCTTAGAATTAGTACTTTTTTTACGAGCACCTTTAACTGCTTGGGTTGAATCACTTCTCAAAGTAATCGATTGAATTGGTACTTTAACTATGTTCCTTTTTTTGATGGTTTTTATATCAACAGAAGCCGTCATTCCTGGCCTAAAAGGAGATTTTTTTCCTTCTTCCAACAAATTAATATAGCTTTCTTTTAAAATTCTCACGCGCACTTCAAAATTTGTTACCTGATCGGTGCTGGCGGTAACCAATTTAGCGGAATTAGCAATTTGGGTAACTATGCCTTTAAATGTTTTTCCTAAGAACGCATCAACTTCTATATCTGCTGTATCCCCAAGATGAACTCTTACAATATCGTTTTCATTTACTTGAACTAATACCTCCATGTTTTCTAAATTAGCCACACGTAAAAGTTCCGTACCTGCCATTTGGGCAGTACCCACTACTCTTTCACCAGCTTCGACATTTAATAATGAAATTGTGCCCTGCGCTGGAGAATAAATAGTAGTTCGGTTCAAATTGTCACGCGCCTCCTTTAAATTAGCCTCTGAACTTTTAAGCTGAAAATTTGTGGATTCAACAGCCAACCTAGCCACTTCAAACCCTCGTTGAGCCCCATCTAATTCTTGCTCAGAAACGGCACCTTTCTTTTTTAACTCAAGCGTTCTTTGATAAATACGATCGGCTTCAATAAGCTGGGCTTTTGCCGATGCCAATGCTGATCGAGAAGCATTTACAGCTGCTTCAGTTCTGCTTACGGCTGCTAAATAGATATCAGGATTAATTCTAACCAGCAACTGACCTTTTTCAACATCTTGACCTTCAATAATTGGCAACTCAACAATCTCCCCACTTACCTCAGGTGAAATCTTCACTTCAAGCTCTGGTTGTATTTTACCACTTGAAGAAACAATTTCTATTATTGTTCCTTTTGTGGCCACTTCTACAGTAACTTCCTTTGCCTTGTTATTATCGCCTAACCAGCCTAATCTGCGTGCAAGCACTAAAAGCATCGTTATGAGAACGATGCCAATAATGATGTAAATCTGCTTTTTTTTCATTTTCTTAGGGTTATAAGTTGCCGTTCAAGTAAAATTCCAAAGTTTTTACCCTGAAAATATAATCGTATCGAGATTGCTCTTTTTGCGCTTTTGATCTTGAAAGTGCATTTAGTGCATTTTCATAATCAAACTGGTTGATAGCGCCATTTTCATAACGAACTTGTGCGTATTTGTACGATTCCTCAGCTGCAGCAACCGACTTTTCAGCTGCTAGATAGCTTTCATAAGCAGCCTCGGCATCAGCATAGGCTCTTTCAATTGTTTGTTGCAATGTATTTCGGGCTGCTGTTAGCTGTAAGTTGGCATTTTCTTCGTTGAGTTTGGCATTTCGAATGGCATTTCTAATTTGTAACCCACTCCATATAGGTACGTTAATACTGATACCTATAAACTCATTAAAATTGTCGTTATATTGACGACTAAAGTCTTTAATCTCTCCCGCATTTAAATTAAAGCCACCTAAATCAAAAACCTGATCCCCATTTCCAGTAATTCCAATTAACTCAGGATCTCTTGGAGTTAAAGACAATTCCCGTACTTGATTGGAGTAATTGGTTTGAACTGAGCCAAATAAACTAATGGTTGGCCAAGCCGAACCTTTCGCAGTTGCCGTGCTTTTTTGGGCACTTTCTAAGCTGAACTCAGAAGATTTAATTGACGGTTGATTTTGTAATGCGGCTTGATATATGTGATTTGCATCCAAGGCCAAAATCTCTGCGCCAGGAGCTGGGATATCAAGACCTGACACATCAAAGTTTTTGAAGTCCTCAATTAATATGGACTGTGCCAGTTGTAAGCGAGACACTTTAAGATTGTTCTTCGCAAGTGTATATGATTGAATATCACGTGCTTTTTGTGCCTGTAAATCTAGAAGACTGCCATACGGTTGCGTTCCAACATTCACCAAATCCGTCATGCGCTTAATTTGTGCTTCTGTTAATTCAAGTTGCATTTGAGCTATTCGCTCGATTTCTCTGTTTAACAAAATTTGCAAATATTGAGACGCTACAGTTAAGGATGTGTTGTTTTTAACATCTTCTAATTGGTAAATTCTGGAAGCATAATCTAAACGATTCTGAGCCAATGTGTTGTAATTCCGAAGGCCGTCAAACAATGTCAAGTTAGCTTGTAATCCTAAATTTGATGTTTGCCTACTATCCCTACTTGGTACATTCGTAACAGGGTCAATATTTAGTCCGAAATTCCAATTATACCCGGCTGAAGCGTTCAAAGTTGGAAAAAAAGCTGCCATTCCTGCATCTTTGGCATTATCAGCTACTTGAAGTTGAATTGCAGATTGTTGAATTTGAATGTTTCTCTCAAGAGCAGTATCAATGCACTCTCGCAAAGTCCATAATTTCTGCGCATTAGATATATTACATACAAGAAGAGCCAAGAATAAAAATAAATAAGTCAATCGATTGGGGTACATGCAAATTTAACTTTAGCGTCAAACAAATATAGAAACGTTAATCGCGGTACTTGCTTTTATTTTTCTTTTGTTCACGATATTCTAACATGGATTTATGTTTCTCGAACTCTGCAATCAATACTTTAATATCTTCCATTAACATTTTAACATCGGTAGCCAACAATGCATTGTAAGAACCCATAACATTACCTTTTTCATCTTTTCTTGATCGAATTCTTCCTTCCCAATCAACCAATACCAATTGTTCGGTATGCAAAAAACCACCTGGAGCAGATGCATCTTCTTGGGCACTTTGTAAGTAATGAGAAGCTGTTTTATAAAGATCCACTTTATCGCCAGTATAAAAATTCCAAACTTCGTTATTCGCTTTCATTCGAATTGAATAGGAATGCAGCGCTTGCGCTGAATCGTTACTTGGATCAACAGTAAATGAAACTATTTTGAAATCTTTAAATCCCGAAAATCTCTCTTGAAATTGCAAAACTTGAAAATTCATACTTGGGCAAATACTTGGACATCGAGTAAAAAAGAAGTTAGCCAGGTAAATTTTGCCCTTATACGCATCACTACTAACTTGTAGTCCTAACTCGTTAGCAAAAGACCAATGTGGAATTTTATAAGGTAAGGTATCAAACTGTACGTTACCATCAGGCAATTGTCTTTCAGTAATAGTCTGAGGTCCTACAAATTCAAGGTTTGTAAAAAAATTCTCTTTAGCACTGTAAACAAAGACCATATAAATTAAAAAAGGCAGTAATAGCATAACCGCCAAAACTGCCCATTGTTGGAGCTTTTTATTCATAGTTATTTAACCAACTATTTCAACATAATGTTGATGTATTGGCCCTCCGTTAGTACAATAAACAGCAGATATGGTATTAAAATTAGTGCTGGTAGAGAAATTACCCAAATTAGATTTTTGCGTTCAAATTTGAGGTGCATAAAAAACGCAACTATGTAGTAAGCCTTAACTAATGTAAGCAAGATAAAGAGAATGTTCAATGCGCTGGTGCCCATTACTTCCCTCATCAAAATACCTGGTTTAACAATACCCAGACCAACTTCAATACCTGTAACCACTAATAACAGCCAAAACACCATCCAAATCCAACGTGTACCCTCAGGACTTTCGTGATGTTCGCTTTCGCCTACTTTGTGATGTGCCATATTTCTCGAGAATTAAACTTAAACCAAGTAGAAAAAAGTAAACACAAATACCCAAACCAAATCTACAAAGTGCCAATATAGCCCAACTTTTTCAACCATTTCATAGTGCCCTCTGCGCTCATAAGTTCCCATCAATACATTAATAAAAATTATTATATTAATTACTACCCCTGAGAAAACGTGGAAGCCATGGAAGCCGGTTATAAAGAAAAAGAAATTGGCAAATAAATTATTCCCATATTCGTTTCTCACCATATTGGCCCCTTGAACCACATTTGAATTTTTAATTTCGCGCAATGACTGTGATCGAGAGAGTTCCATTTTAGATTTCCCAGGTGTCATCAATAAATAATCACCTTCTTCAAAGGCCTCAATTACCTGAGCACTGGTAAACTTCTCGTGATGTGCATGGTGTGTACCTTCTAGAACCGGGCCATGCACCAACTCTGAAAGCGAAACTTGGTCGCCTTCTGAATCAGCTATATACATTAAATTGCCATTAGACAATTGCACAGCACCTTTGTCTCCGCTTATAAAATGATACCATTCCCATGCTTGAGAACCCAAGAAAACAAAACCTCCGATAATGGTAAGGAACATCCATAAAACAACAGACTTTTTATTATTATGATGACCCGCATCTACAGCAAGCACCATAGTAACAGATGACATAATAAGAATGAAAGTCATTAAGGCAACGAAAAGCAGCGGATGATCTCCATGTAAGAATGGAAAATGTGTGAACACATCTTCCGCCACTGGCCATGTTTCTACGTATTTAAACCGCATCAAGCCATAGGCAGTTAAAAAACCGGAAAAAGTTAGAGCATCGCTCATTAAGAAAAACCACATCATTAGTTTTCCATAACTAGCCCCAAGAGGCTGCCTACCTCCACCCCAAAGTTTTTCAGGGGCTTGTGCCACCACTTCGTTTGTCATGTATTATGGGTTTAAATCGCGTGCAATGTTAACGAATAAAATGCAAAAAAAGGAATAGGAAGAGCCATAAGATTCCTAAGAAGTGCCAGAATGTTGCTGCCAATTCAAAACCAAGTTTTTGGGTTGCTGAATAGTGCCCTTTTGCGGCCCTATTGCCACTTACCCCTAAGGCTATGACTCCGGCAATAACATGCAAAAAATGGAAAAAAGTGATGGCATACACCCAAGAACCTGATGTGCTACTTCCCTTTCCAGTGAAATATACACCAGAGTCGATCAAACTTTTCCAACCCTCGTACTGCAAGATAAGAAAAAGCAGACCTAGCGAGAAAGCTGACCAAATGAACCTAGTGAGGTTTGGCGAATCGTTTTGATCTATTCTTCGAGAACCGAAAATTAAAAACAAACTGCTTATTGCCAAAACCAATGTGCTCCAAATAAATGTTGAAGGCAATGCGAATTCCACCCACAAATTCTCTCTTAATAACGCTTTTCGGCTAACTATATAGCCACTTGTTAACCCTGCAAACGCCATCGCCATACTAGCCATAGCTACCCAAAGTAAAGGCTTTCGAACCTTGCGTTTATCTTCTACGCTTAATTCTCCCATAAATCAAGAAACAATTTGTTGGTTACTAAAACAAGTTGATACAATGTAAGCCATAATACACTTGTTAACATCAATCTTTTGGCTGACTTGACAGTTCGTTGGTTAAAGAATTCTATTGCTCGATATACTAAAAAACCCCCAATTATTGTAGCTACAAAAAAACCTAATGGCGACAAGACTAATGTTTTAGTAAGACCTACGGCCGGTAACAAGGATAAAGGAATTAAAGCAATACAATAAAAAAGTATTTGAAAAGCCGAAACACTATCACGTTTTCCAGAAGGCAGCAAATTATAGTTCGCTTTAGCATAATCATCGTGTAGCATCCATGCAATTGCCCAAAAATGTGGGAATTGCCACACAAACTGAATAGCGAATAAAGTACCCGCTTCCAAATCAAAATCGTTTCGAGCTGCCACCCAGCCCAACATAAAAGGTATGGCCCCAGGAATAGCGCCTACAAAAACGGCTAACGGTCCATGAGCTTTTAATGGTGTGTAAACCAATACATAAAGCATTGTGCTTGCCAAACCAAAAATAGCAGATAGGGGGTTGATTAACCAAAGGCTGGTTAGACCTAAAATCAACATAAGCGAGGCTAAGAAAATACCATAACCAGAACTCATTCTGCTGGATGCAATAGGCCTATTTTTAGTCCTTTCCATCCTACTGTCGCGCTGTTTCTCCCAAGCTTGGTTGAATGCATTGGAAGCCGCAACCACCATAAAGCCTCCAATAGCCAATAGAGTGAGAGACCAAAGGTTAAAAACTTTATAACCTATTAAATAGCCAGCTACCGCCGAAAAAACCACGCTACTGGCTAAGCGTGGTTTTGCCAGTTCTATTATATCTTGAGGTCTAAATTCTTGTTGAATGGTAAACACCCGTTTTCTTAAAATCTGCAATAATGCATTAACGCCTGATAAAGCTTAAGGTTTAACTATAAACCACGGATTCAACAAATCGGGTTTGTTATATTTTAACGGATGCTCGCCAGTATGCACCATAACTTTGAAACCAGCTGCATTTGCAATAGCATGACCAGCCGCCGTATCCCATTCCATGGTTGGTGCAAATCTGGGATAAACATCTGCCAACCCTTCAGCCACCATGCAAAGTTTTAAGCTGCTTCCTTTAGAAATTATATCAATTTTTCCATGCTCCTTTTCCATTTCAGCAAAATACGCTTCGGTTTCAGGACTCATGTGCGAACGACTGCCAACTGCGGTAAAGGCGCGTTCATATTTAATTGGCAACTTTTGGCCACTTCCTTTCAAGTCTTCCCATGAAACTTGACCTTCACCAGAACTAAAGTGGGCCTTAAAGGCACCTTCACCTACCAAACCGGCATATAATTCTCCAGTAACAGGTACATAAATAACCCCTGCTACAGGATCTTGACCATTTACTAAAGCTATATTAACTGTAAACTCTCCATTGCGCTTTATGAATTCTTTGGTGCCATCTAACGGATCTACAACCCACAACCAAACCCAATGACTTCGATCGCTAAAAGCTATTTTCTTACCTTCTTCACTTAAAATTGGCACATCTGTTGACTCGAGTTCTGAAACAATAGCCAAATGTGATTTACGGTCGGCTAAGGTTAAGGGCGAGTCATCATCTTTGCTTTCAACTTCAAAATCAGACGAGTTGTAAACTTCTAAGATCGCCTTTCCCGCTTTAAGGGCCGCTTTAAGGGCCGCATCCATGTATTCGTTCATGTTACAATATATGCGGGGCGAAACTAAGACAATCTAAGTACTTTTACGCATCGTTTTTTAAAGGTATTTTTGAAACAAGCTAAATCAGGTCAAATTCCTTCCTGTTCAATTGTAATAATAAAATTGAATATGATGATTGTTTAAATAACTAGTTTTAAAAATTTCGTCTTCATTTTTCAAAAAATGAATTTAGAACTTTACTAAACTATTAATACTATTTTTTCTCAATAATTTCCCATGTATGGTCTGCCAAAAGTCTTATTTTGGCAACAAATGACCTAAAGGGAATCTTTTGCCAATCTTCAGGCGCAATCATACTTAAAATGTATGCATTTTCTTTACTTTCATACAAAAAATAAGTATGGCCTACCAATGGTTCAAAACTCATTTTTGCACTATAAATAAACATCGATACTCTTTTTCTTTCCAAAACTTTCTCCGCTTGCATCTTCAACAACTCGATTTGCTCTTTGATTTGATTTAATTGCATTTCGGTCTGTTGTTCCATACTGCTAAGGGCTTTGCTCTTAATTACACCCTGTTTTGTGGGTTCTATTAATGCACTCCCAACATGATGTGCATACGAAATTAAACCTGGCGAACTAGCTACCTGAGTCGCATCAATGGGATTCAACCAGTCCAAAGATAATTCTACTTCGTTCATTGTGACTTCTGTTTGATGTGGTATGTTTTTGTATGATTCTTTCATTTTCGTTTTGTGTTAATTGTTCTTTTCTAAGGCCCCACAATCTTTCTAGATTTCTCTTTATTTCTATTTGAAAGTCGACTATAGGTAGTGGATAATTATCTCCTGGCTTAAATCCATACCAATAAGAATCTAATGGCGCAATTTTATGAGGTTCATGAATCAAATGAGCTGGTAGGCTTTCTAACTCTTTAACCCATTTTTTTATAAATTTACCTTCAGGGTCATGATCTTTCGACTGTTTCACCGGGTTATAACCTCGGATAATGTTTACGCCTGTAACCCCGGCTTGCATTTGCATTTGAGGGAAATGTATTCCTGGCTCGTAGTCCAAAAACTTTCTGGCCAAAAAGTGTGCACCAGATTGCCAACTTTGACCTAAAACATGGGTTAAAAAACTTACGACTAAAGCCCTCATCCTAAAGTTTAAATAACCTGTTTCCTTTACACAACGAATGCAAGCATCTACTAATGGATATCCAGTTTCACCAGACTCCCAAGCTGCAATAAAAGATGAATTACTATTAAATGTTAGATTATTGTAAGCCTTATTCAAGGATTGAAACTCCATTGAACACTCGGACTCGAATTTTTGCATAAAATGGGCTTGCCAAAGTAATCTTGATATAAAACTTTGTAAATTCTTATTTCGTGAAGGACAGGATTGACCTAAACTTAAATGGATTACTTGCCGAGTACTTAATGCCCCCCAAGCCAAGTAAGGAGATAAACGACTACAAGACTGTCGGCTTTCAAATGGTTTTGAAATATTTCGATTGTATGACAAGATATCTTTAGTTAAAAACTCATTTAAACGCTCTTTCGCAACCGAATAACCGCCTTTTTGTAGGTGCAATCTTGTGGAATTGTAAATGTCCTCGAGTTTACTTGGAATACCAGAAAACTTAATAGTCAATTCATGAATGGGTTGGCTTTTTAATTTAATTAATGGCTGATCTATGTAGTCTTTCCAGCCTTTATCCCAATTCTCTCTGTTTTTTACGCCTCTTTTTATTCCATTAAACTGAATTTCTCTCCAAGAAATTCCTTTAGCTCTAAAGAGCGATTTCAATAAAACATCTCTATTGAAAGTTCTTTGAGTTCCAATTTCTATGTGGCTGAAAACATTTTGAATTTCTATTTGTATGCTTAATTCGTTAAAAACATCTAGAGCCTCACCCCATATCACATTTAATCTTATTCCTAATTCCCAAAGTTTTATTTCAAGATCCTTCAAGCACTCATAAGCAAATTTGCCATGTCTATGTGAGTAATCTTGAGATTTTAACCAAGACGGTTCAAAAATGAAAACTGCCAGAACAGGAAAGTTCTGTTCCAATGCTAATAACAGAGGCAAATGGTCATCTACACGTAAATCGCGCTTGAACCAAATAACATTTGCAATTGGTTTCAAATATCACTTAGGTTTTCAAGATATTTTGAGGCCTGAACTTTAACTTCTTTCAAGTCCTGAGCACCCATTTTATCCAAAGTTCTATATACCATACCTACACGAGGATTCCTTTCTAGTAATTTCCTTTTTTCGTCAAAAAAATTCCAGTACAAACTGTTAAAAGGACAAGCTTTCTCACCGACTCTCAATCTGTGATTATAATAACAACTGCTACAATGGTCGCCCATCTTATTAAGATAATTCGCAGAACTTACGTAGGGTTTTGTTGCCAATAATCCTCCATCGGCGAACTGGCTCATTCCCCTAGTATTTGGTAATTCTACCCATTCAAATGCATCTATGTATACACCTAAATACCAGAAATCAACCTGTTTAGGTTCAATTCCTGACAACAAAGCGAAATTGCCAGTTACCATTAAACGCTGAATATGATGAGCATAAGCATGATCCAGTGTTTGTTTAATGGCCGCTTTCATACAAGACATTCTGGTGTTTCCTGTCCAATAAAAATCAGGCAATTTTCTTTTGTTCTGAAAATAATTCATTTCTGAATAGACGGGCATTTCAGCCCAATAAACACCTCTTATATATTCTCTCCATCCCAGAATCTGTCTTATGAAACCCTCTGCTTGCTGAATGGCTATTAAACTCGGATTAGCTACATAATACTTTTCCACCATCTCAACTACTTCAATCGGACTTATAATTTTCAGGTTTAGTGCGAATGAAATTCTACTATGAAACAAACTCCAATCTCTAGACGATATAGCATCTTGAAAAGTTCCAAAAAAAGGAAGAAGATAGATACAGAAATGCTCTAATAGCTCTAAAGCTTCTTTACGACCAATCGGCCAAATAAAATCAGACTCATTGATATAACCTAAAAATTTTACTTGGGAAGAAATAATTTCATTATATAATGTTTTAACGTTGTGATTAAAAAGTTTGGCCTGAGGAATAAACTGCTTGTCTGGTAATTTCTTTCTGTTTTCCAAATCAAAGTTCCACTTACCTCCTATTGGATGATTTCCAGACATTAACACATTGTGTTTTTTCCTCATGTATCTATAAAAAGATTCCATGAGATATGTTTTTTTATCCTGAAAAAAAGAGCTTAGTTCAGAAGTATTTGTATAAAAATGCTCAGTAGAGTAGATCTTTACTAGCATGTTAAACTGCTTAAGTCCATTTTCAAAATATGACTTTAATCTAAATTCATCTGGTTCTAAATATTCAAAATATTTTACCTGAAACTTTTGCAATAATGGAATTAAATTATTTATGAAATCTTGTTTATTTTCTGCGTCGCCAATTCGAATATAGTGTACCAAGTGCCCGTGATTTCTTAAAGAATCCGCGAAAGCCCTCATATTAGAAAAAATGCCCAGAATTTTTTGGATGTGATGAACTACATAGTCTGTTTCAGTTCTCACTTCCATCATGACATATAAAATATGGGGATCTGTTCTTTTAAACCAAGAATGATTCTGGTTTAATTGGTCTCCAAGAACAAGCCTGATTTTACTTATATTGTTCACACAAAAATTTGGCCCTCTTCTTCACAGCCATATACTTTATGGGTTCCACTAACATAGTTTAAAGCCGACATCAAAGACAAAAGGGCATCTAAAGCATGCCAACTGTTGATTTCTTCCCAGTCAATAGCGATTGCAGGGTTCATTTTAGATAGAATCTCTTTTTTACAGGTTATAAGCGCCAATTTACCTCCCTTATAACCAAGTGATTCTAGTCCCATTCTTTTAGCCATTATTCTTGGAAAAGTTTCTTTTACTGCAATACCCTGTGCCAATAAAATATCTTTTAGTTCTATGGCTCGTGCTGTTAGTCCTCCCAAAAACATTGGTGACATAGCTTTTAAGTCTTTATCCGCGCACCTAAAATGGTAGTCATTATGATCGTGTAAACCTGAATAAACACCGGGCAGACTTAAAGGAGCATCTATAAAGACCAATTCAGGTTTAAAATGCTTGGCCGCATTTAGAAGAAAAACATCGGCATCAACATTTTTATCAACCTGCATAAAGTGTATTCTACCAAAATTGAAAATACACAAAACGGTGTTTCCTGATAACCTACTGCCAAAATCAATTCCAAAAACCACCCTATTCATACTTTACCAAACAATTTCTCGACTTTATCAAAGCGAAAATTAAAAATCTCAACAAGCTTAGGCTTCACTAATAAGGGGTGAACCATTTGACCAAAAAGTCCAAAGGGAAGCTCGTAACTCACTCTGTCAAACATTCGAACACCTTTAGGCGTGGGTTCAAAATGATGTTCATGGTGCCAAATTCTGTAGGGGCCTTTTCGCTGCTCGTCTACAAAAAATCTCCCTTTATTAATATGGGTTATTTCAGTAACCCATTCCATTGGGATTCCAAAAATGGGTTTAACCATGTGCATAATAAATAAACCCTCATGCATTTTTTCGGGCAATTCGCTTTTTATGTCAAATCCTAGATAAGACGGCGTTATTTCTTTTAAATTCTTTGGGGAAGAGAAAAAATCCCAGGCTTGTTCTACAGATACAGGTATTTCCTGAGTTCTTTCAAAAACGTACATAACAAGATTTTGGTTTAATAGATAAGACAGACGAAACAATGAATTGTTCTAAAAAAAGTTAAACTGAATATACTTTTGCTTACTTGATTAAAAAATCGAAAGAATTTAAACAATTTAAATCTATTGCTGCACTTCCTTGTCGTTTATGCGATCGAATACATGATTCGAATTTTTTACAATTTCATGTATGACTTTATCAAGCTTCTTTCCTTCGCCAATTAAAGATTGAATTAAAAAATCTAATTCCTCGCCATTTGTTTCTTTGCCTTTTAATTGCATTAAATGCAACAAGCCAAGCATATTAGACAAAGGGGCTCTAACTTCATGCGATTGTTGCCAAGCAATTTGTCTAAGGCGTTGATTTTGCTCTAAGATTCTGTTTTCTTTTTCTTTATCAATGGTAATATCAATTACTTGCAAAGCTACGCCTATTCGTTTTTTGCTATCTGTCAATACTGAAAACACCTTCAAACTCCACCATTTGTCTTCAATAAAATACTCCGTTTCTGTACAAAGTCCATCCCAAGCCTTATCGATTAGTTCTTTAAAAAAATCAATAAACGACAAACTAAGGTAACTTAGAATGTTATCGTTTATTAGAGGTTTGGCATTTACCATTTGCCAACCCAATTCCTCGGCGGCTTTGTTTATGTATTGAATGGTAAAGTCTTTATTTAAAAGAATGGTTGGATGGTTTGTGGAATTAAAAATTGCCTGTAATTTAAACTCTGTTTCTCGTAGAGAATTCAAATACAGTATTTCGTTAGTTAAGTCGAAGCCAATATTTAAAAACGCGAAAACTTTTCCAAATTCGTTCTTTATTTGTGATATCTCCCATTGAGTATGTATGTAATCGCCTGATAAAGAAGTGGGTTTTCGAATTTCAAACTTTTCAATACCTCCAAACGCCAACAACCTACTTACTGCAAAGTTAAGCACATCTAAATCGTCAGGATGAACCGAATTTGTATAACCGTTTTTAATCCAAGTTGGCCAATTACAACTAAAAACATCTTTAAAATATTGATTTGCATAGATATAATTTCCGTTTTCATCTACAATTGTGCAAAAAACATTGCGAGACCGCATTAACCAGTCGGGTACGTATTGATCGAAAATGGTATGATTAACAAATGAAGACACGGTAAATATGCTTGAATTTATGCATTAAATGTATAATAATTTTTTGATAAAATACAAATTATTGCCCTAAAGCAACATCTAAAATCATCATAACCAAAAAACCACCAATAAAGCCCAAGGTGGCCACGTCGGTATACTTATCGCGTTGTGACTCGGGGACTACTTCTTCAATAACCACATATATCATAGCGCCTGCGGCAAAAGCCAATGCATATGGTAAAATGGGTTGCATGTACATTACCGCCAATGCACCAACAACTCCGGCTACAGGTTCCACAATGGCCGAAAGTTGACCATACCAAAAGCTCCGTCTTGCACTCACTCCACTTCTTCTCAAAGGCATACTTACGGCCAAACCTTCAGGGAAATTTTGGAGCCCGATTCCAATAGCTAAAGCCAATGCTGCCCCCAGAGTGGCCCCTTCGATACCGCTGGCAAATGCTCCAAAGGCTACACCCACCGCTAAGCCTTCAGGGATATTGTGCAAAGTTATGGCCAGAACCAAAAGGGTGGTTTTGTGCCAATTTGTTTGGGGCCCTTCTGTTTCTTCTTTTTTAAAATTAATGTGTAAATGAGGAACGAATTTATCGAGAAAAAAGAGAAACAACGCTCCAGAAGCAAAGCCGATAGCCGGAGGTAGCCACGAAATCTGACCTTGTTTTTCGCTAAGCTCTATGGCTGGAGCAAGCAAAGACCAAAATGAAGCAGCTATCATAACCCCGCCGGTAAAGCCAAGCATTCCATCCAGCCATTTTCGGCTCATCCCTTTAAAAAAGAATACTAAAGAAGCACCTAGAGCAGTTAAAAACCATGTAAACGTTGTTGCCATAAAGGCTTGAAATACTGGGCTTTGTTTAATAAACCACTCGCCTAAAATAGCTTCTGCATCCATTTTAAAGTTCTGTTTTCGATGGGTTTAAGTCTAGTTCTTCTTTTTGCATTAATTCGCCGATACGCGATAATACGCTTAGTCTTCCACCATAGGCCTCCTGTAAATTCTCAGCTGTAAAAACCTCTTTGGTTGGTCCATTCGCAATTAATCTAGTTCTAAGCAGAACTATCCAATCAAAAGTTTGAAATGCTGTTTGAAGATCATGGTGGACTATAATTAAGGTTTTACCCTGCTTTCGCATTTCTGCCAGAATTCTTAAAATAGCATCTTCTGTAGCCGCATCAACCCCCACAAAGGGTTCATCCATTAAATAAATATCCGCTTCCTGTGCCAAGGCACGAGCTAAAAAGACCCTTTGCTGTTGTCCTCCACTTAGTTGCCCAATATGCCTATTTTGTAAATCGCTTAGCCCCACTTTTTCAATTGCCTCTTTTGCTATGGCATGATCTGCTGCCTTTAAACGCCTAAACAGATTGTTACTTCTGTACCTACCCATTAAGACCACATCGTATATGGTAGCCGGAAAGTCCCAATCAACTGATTCACGCTGAGGTACATAGCTTATCTTACCCCTCATGTTTTTAAGAGGCTCTCCAAAAAAGTCAACATGGCCGCTGTCCAAAGGCAAAAGGCCCATAATAGATTTAAGTAATGTGGTTTTACCAGAACCATTTGGGCCAATAATTCCAATTATTTGCGAACTCGGCAATTTCAAATTTATATTCCAAAGTACCGGTTTATGTTGATAGCTAACCGTTAACTCTTTAATTCGAATGGCCGTGGCATTAACCGAAATATCTTGCATTGGGCAAAAATAAGCCATGCTTAACATTAGGCCGTTGTTCCTCTCAACCAATCTTTTAGCGCTCTGGCACGATCTCTACTTATCAAACTTTCTACTGGACATTTAGGCGACAATTCAAGACATAACCGGCCTTTCAAATGCTGTTGCACTTGTTTAATTGAATTAATATGTACCAAAAGCTGACGGTTTGCTCTAAAAAATTGATTAGGATTTAATTGGGCTTCTAATACATCTAAACTTTCATCGCACAAAAAGTGCTTCCCTTGATTGGTAAACAATTCACTAAATCCTTCCCGATAACAAAAAAAAGCAATTTCATCAACAAAAATAGGTTGCCATTTACTGCCTGACTTTATTAAAAATCGCTCTTTATACTCTATTTGTTTGGTATTAAACTTTTGAAGTAATTTTTCCAGCTCTATTCCAAAATTATTAGTCGCTTTATTACCCTTAATAATTTCGAATTTTTGGATGGCACGCTCCAGATCAACAATTTGAATGGGTTTAAGTAAATAATCTATGCCAAATGTTTTAAAAGCTTCCAAAGCATATTCATCGTATGCTGTCGTGAATATTATGGGACATTGAGGTTGAAAGGCTTCATAAATTTCAAAACTCAATCCATCACTCAATTGAATATCGCTAAAAATCAAATCGGGAGTATTATGATTTCTAAACCATTTTAAAGCTTCAGAAATCGAATCCAATACTTCTACTACCTCAAATTGCAAATGATGAGACTCTAGCAATTGACTTAGCCTGCGGTAAGCTGGAGCTTCATCTTCAATAATTAGTACTCTAATCATTTACAAAATAGTTTGATGCATCGATTTTATAGGCAACAACGGCAAAGCAACCATAAAGTGTAGAGGCGTTTCGATGATATCCACTTCATGTTGACTTAAAAGTGCGTATCTACTTTTAATGTTTTTAAGGCCAGTGCCCGTAGAAGCGGCAGAACTTCGCTTAGGTTGCAGATTGTTCTTGACAATTAAAGATATCCCATTTTCCGTGTAAACCTCTAATTTTAATGGCTTTGATTTTGAAACCACATTGTGTTTAATGGCATTCTCGATGAGCAATTGTAAACTTAAAGGTGCTATCCCTTTATGTCGTTCATTTTGTGGGATTTGAATATCAAGCTCTAAGCCTTCTTCAAAGCGCATTTTCATTAAAAATCCATAGGCTTCTGCGAAAGCTAGTTCTGTATTTAAATCAACCAATTCACTTTCTTTAAACTGTAAAATATATCGATAAACATCAGAAAGTTTTTCGGTAAATGCTGTAGCTTTTTCTGGGCTTTCCTGAATTAAAGTTATCAAGGTGTTTAAACTGTTAAATAAAAAATGTGGTGAAATTTGATTCTTTAAAGCACTAAGTTCAGATTGTAGTTGCCTAGATTGAATTTGCTCGTTAAGCATAAGTTGTGCCTTCCAGCCGCTAAAAAAATACCCCGATTCATATGTCATGGCAATAATGACAGTAACCGTAAAATTTATAATTAATTTATCCGGATAATAATCCCGCATAGGTATTTGGTCCCCAATCCCCAATAAATCAAACCATTGACACAATAAAAAATCTAAAACTGTATTGGCGGCCAACAAACCCATTCCAGATCGAAATAATCTTTTTGGGGTTTGATTTAACTTTGGGTACCTTTTTCTATAAAATTGCAGTAAATAAAAGTCGGCATTCCACATAATACCAACTATAGAAATAGACTTGAAAAACTCTGAAAAGGAATAAGGATCTTTCCCTAAAACAAAAGTAAGCAATATACCCACCAAAGGAACGCCGATAATTCGAGGATATGGCTCTTTTAAAATGTGAAACTTAGGAAGCATAGTCCAAAGCTATATCAACTCTCGCAGCTCGCAAAGTACTTATGGGTGAAACGTTATTATGTGAGGTTGAATGCCAAAATTCGAGTGTTAAACCGGCATTTATACAAAGCAAAAGGATTTTACGTTTCGCATCCATTTTATGTTGACTGAAACACCTGAAATGCCTTTTCGAATATAAACCGCTTGATAAACCAACATTTTCTTAAGCACTTTCGCTGTCTCAACAACCAATTAACAAAACCCATGTTACGAAAATTAAAGTATTTGGCTATTTTGGGATTAAGTGTTCTAAGCCATGTTTTAGTAGCTCAAAACCAAACTATTCGTGGAATAGTGAAAGATTCTGATTCTGACTTTCCACTTCCTGGTGTAAGTGTTGTGGTAAGCGATTTAAGTCCAATTCTTGGTGCCGTAAGCGATGCCAATGGCCGTATCACAATAGAAAATGTTCCACCTGGCCGGCACACTCTTGAAGTTAAATACATGGGCTACAAAAGCCAAACCTTATCCAATGTTATGGTAACTGCCGGCAAAGAAGTTGTACTCGATATTTCATTGGTGGAGTCAGTAGAAATGCTAAAAGAAATAGTGGTTACTGCCGAAAACAACAAAGACAGACCTATTAACGAAATGGCTAAAGTTAGCGCCCGAACCTTTAGTCTTGAAGAAGTAACAAGATATTCAGGTGGCCGAAACGATGTAGCGCGCTTGGCCGCAAACTTCGCGGGCGTTAATGCCGCCAATGATTCTAGAAACGATATTGTAGTAAGGGGAAACTCTCCTATTGGGTTGCTCTGGCGCGTTGAAGGCCTTCCTGTACCTACCACAAACCACTTCTCTACCCTAGGAACTACTGGTGGGCCTGTAAGCGCGTTAAACACCAATTTATTGAAAACCAGTGACTTTTTAACTGGAGCTTTCCCTGCCGAATATGGGAACGCCAATGCAGCTGTTTTTGATGTGAAGTTTAGAAATGGCAATACAGAAACCCATGAATTTACTGCCCAAATGGCTGCGTTTAGTGGTTTAGAGTTTATGGCCGAAGGCCCTTTAAACCGGAAAAAACAATCATCTTATTTAATTTCATATCGGTATGGAATAGCCAGTTTAGCGGCCACCGGAACTTCGGCCATTCCTTACTACCAAGACCTTAGCTTTAAATTGAATTTCGGCGAAAGTAAATTAGGGCGTTTCGAACTTTTTGGCTTAGGTGGCATAAGCAATATCGATTTTTTAGGTGATGAAATAGACGAAAACGATTTATTTGCCGACCCAACGGTTGACTCATATGTTAAAAACAGAATTGGTACTGTTGGCCTAAGTCACACCTATCGCTTAAGCAATCAGGCCTATTTAAAAACCACACTTGGTGCCACTTTAATGGAATTGATTTTTGATCAAGACAATTATATTAACGATAGCCTTAGACCAAATTTTGGAAGTAAATACCAAGCAGTTGCCGTTGAAGACCGCGAAAGAAGATATACCTTAAACAGCCAATACAACAAAAAATACTCTTCACGTTTTAACCTTAGAGCTGGTGGCATGCTAGAAGTGTATCACTTAAGCAGTTCGGTTCTAGACCGCGACCGCAGGTCAAGCATTCCCGACTTAAACGACGATGGAATTCCTGACTACTTCCTGCAGTCTAGAGATGTTGACACATATTCACCTCTAGTTCAGATTTACGCTCAGGGTGACTATAAGTTTACAGACGCACTTAGCTGGAATTTCGGACTTCATGCTCAATACTTTGAATTCAGCAACTCTCAAATGGTTGGACCAAGGTCAGCATTAAGCTGGCAATACACACCTAAAAGACGCTTGAGTTTAGCTTACGGTTTGCATGGTCAATCTGCGCCATTTCCGGTAATTGCCTTAAAACAAGAAACATCGGCGGGTATATTTGAAGAAACCAATAAAGACCTTGACTTCATAAAAAGCCATCACTTTGTGTTGGGACATGATTGGAAATTTGCTCCTTCTTGGCGTCTAAAAACGGAAGCCTATTATCAGTACATTTTCGATGCCCCTGTAGAGGCTGTACCAAGTTCATACTCTGTGTTAAACGAAGGAAGCAATTTTGTGTTCAACGAGCGTGGAGGGCTTGTAAACACCGGAATTGGTAACAATTTAGGTCTGGAAATAACCCTCGAAAAATTCTTTAGCAACAACTACTATCTATTGGCTACCACTTCTTTGTTCGATAGTCGTTACGAAGGCAGTGATGGTGTTGATAGGCAAACTGCTTTCAATACCCAATATGTTTTGAATGTTTTAGGGGGGAAAGAATTTAAAATTGACGATAGAAAAATCATTACCCTTGATGCCCGTTTAACCACATCGGGAGGCAGGCCTTTTACGCCAATTGATTTAGAAGCTACCCGCAACAACGGAGGGCGCGAAGTTTTGCAGGAAACCTTGGCCTTTAGTGAGCGTTTGGAGGGATACTTCAGAATGGATGTGAAGATTGGATTTCGCTTAAACTCCAAAAAAAGCAAGTTTTCGCAACAATTCTTTGTTGATTTACAGAATGTAACCAATAGAAAAAACATCTTCACACGCCGCTATAATCCGGTAACGGATCAAATAAACGATGTGTATCAAATTGGATTCTTCCCCGATATTCTTTATCGAGTTAACTTTTAAACACCAATAATAAAGGACCGATTTTCGCGAATCGGTCCTTTAACTTATAACCTTTTAAAAACCCACAAAATGCAAACCATTGTTGGCTCTGGAGGTGTTATTGGCATCGAACTTGCCAAAGCCCTTAAAAATCATACCGACCAAATTCGTCTGGTGGCCCGAAACCCCAAAAAGATAAACGAAAACGACCTATTGTTTAAGGCTGATGTCTTAAATTTCAAAAGCTTAAACCAGGCCATAGCAGGTTCTAAAGTTGTTTATGCAACGGTGGGATTTCCATACAGTGTTAAAATTTGGCAACAGAGTTGGCCTTTGTTTATCGAAAATCTCATACGCGCTTGCGAAACACATGGTAGTAAGCTGGTGTTTTTCGATAATGTTTATATGTACGATGTTAAGTGTTTAGACCACATGACAGAACAAAGCACCATTAATCCCTCTAGTAAAAAAGGCCAGGTACGGGCCAAGGTGGCCAATATGATTTTAGAAAGCGCGTCAAAAGGTCGTATAGAAGCTTTAATAGCCAGGTCGGCTGATTTTTATGGCCCAAGTATAGCGGGAAATAGCGTGTTAACTGAAATGGTATTTAAACCGTTAAGCTTGAAAAAGAAAGCTATGTGGCTGGCTTCCGAAAACTTCAAACATTCATTTACCTATACCCCTGATGCCGGCAAAGCCACTGCACTTTTGGGCAATAGCGCAGAGGCATACAATCAAGTGTGGCATCTCCCAACTGCTTCAAATCCCCCTAACGGTAAAGAGTGGATTGAATCCATTGCAGAAAAACTCCAAGCTAAAGCATCTTTTCGGGTGCTAAAGCCTGCCATGCTAAAGTTTTTAGGACTTTTTATGCCTATTATGAAAGAAACCGTTGAAATGCTTTACCAGTACGATAGGCCTTATATTTTCAAAAGTGAGAAGTTTGAGAGCGCATTTAACTTTAATGCAACACCTTATTCTAAAGGTATAGAGCAAATTATTTCTACCGATTATGTTTGACAGCAATGGCTAAACGATAGAATACATCTCTTACAGTAAACAAGAAGTGAATGGCGAAAAGAATTTAGTAAAATTGTTTATGTGTAATACAACAAAAGTAATAAGTTACGTTAGAATATCAAACATAGCCTATGACTGAAATCTACACTTTAAAAGACGCCACTTTAGAGGCGCAACCCCAAAAGCCTAAATCATCAACCATTCAAAACATTCTGAACTATTCGAGGGCTTTGGAAGTAAGCGATACCCGTACTTTAGGTAAGTCGTTGTGGTTAAAAAACTAGTTTAATTCGCCACTTCGCTCATAAATTTAATCCGTATCAGACGCAACTCCAATTCGTCATATTCCCCTTCAAATTCGGCATGTGCGGCTTTTAAATCGTCTGATTCGGCTTCCATAAAGTATTCGTAAACCTCTTCAATCTGATCTTCATCTAACACACTGTTTAAATAATAGTCGATGTTGATTTTGGTCCCAGCGTTTACAATATGTTCTATTTCGGTTATAAGCTCCTCCAAGCTCATATTTTTATTAGAAGCAATATCGGTAAGCGGTATTTTGCGGTCTGTATTTTGAATAATGGCAACTTTATTACCCGATTTATTGATGACCGATTTCACATAAAAGGATTCATCCTTTTCAATATTGTTTTCTTTTATGTGCTTGGCAATTAGATCGATAAATGCCTGCCCGAACTTTTTAGCCTTACTCTCACCTACTCCACTTATGTGTTTCAGTTCCTCCATATTTACCGGATAGTGCAAAGCCATTTCTTGAAGAGATGGATCTTGAAAAACGGCATAAGGCGGAACTTCCATTTTTTTCGCTACGCTTTTTCTCAAATCGCGAAGCAGTTTGTACAATACTTCATCTAAAACAGCAGCACCTGCTGCAACCGGGGCATCCAACATGTCTTTACTAAAATCGTGATCTTCACGAATCATAAAAGGCGTTGGCGCATTTAAGTAACGCTCTGTTTGCTCGTTGAACTTCAAAACACCATAGCTCTCAATGTCTTTGGTGAGATATCCTCTTACAATGGCTTGTCGCAATACACTGTTCCAATAAAGCTCACTTTTGGAAACCCCTTTACCGAATACCGGTAATTCATTGGCTCGGTTAGACTTAATAATGGAATTGGTTTCGCCACGTAAAATTGAAGTAATGTGTTGAAATTTAAGCCTTTGATTGGTTAGCTTAATAGACTGAAGTACCAAATTCAAATCGGCGGCCCCATCAAAAACCCGTACCGGATTTTTGCAATTATCACACATTTGGTTGCAGTTTTCTTCATTAAAATGCTCACCGAAGTAATGCAATAAGAAAACCCTTCTGCAACATGAAGTTTCTACATATCCGATGGTTTCTTGAATAAGTTGCCGGCCAATTTCTTGTTCAGAAACCGGCTTATTATTCATAAATTTCTCAAGCTTCTCGATGTCTTTAAAAGAATAAAAAGCTAAACAATGACCTTGACCACCATCACGACCGGCCCTACCAGTTTCTTGATAATAACTTTCAAGACTTTTAGGAATGTCGTGATGAATTACAAATCGCACATCTGGTTTGTCTATTCCCATACCAAAGGCAATGGTAGCCACTATTACATCTACTTCTTCCATAAGAAAGGCATCTTGATGTCGGGCTCGAGTATGGCTGTCTAGACCAGCATGATAAGGCAAAGCACTAATGCCATTTACTTGAAGGGTTTCGGCAATTTCTTCAACCTTTTTTCTGCTTAAGCAGTAAACAATACCGCTTTTGCCTTGAAACTGTTTTATAAAGCGTATTAATTCCTTTTCAACATCGCGTTTAGGCCTTACTTCGTAATACAAATTGCCCCTATTAAAAGATGACTTAAACACATTGGCATCTTCCATACCCAGGTTCTTTTGAATATCGCTTTGAACCTTTGGGGTTGCCGTTGCCGTTAAAGCAATTACAGGCCTCTTTACAATACGGCTCATAATGCTTCTTAAATTCCGGTATTCCGGCCTGAAATCGTGTCCCCATTCTGAAATACAATGCGCCTCGTCAATAGCATAGAACGAAATGGTTACTTTTTGCAGTAGTTCTATGTATTCCTCTTTGTTTAGTGATTCGGGGGCTACATAAAGCAATTTGGTTACCCCACTCAACAAATCGGTTTGTACTTGTTGAATTTCACGTTTATTAAGCGATGAATTCAATACATGGGCAATTCCATACTCCGTAGAGAAGCCCCTTAATGAATCGACCTGATTTTTCATCAATGCAATTAAAGGCGACACCACAATGGCTGTGCCCTCACTTACAAGAGCCGGCAGCTGGTAGCAAAGCGATTTACCGCCACCAGTGGGCATAATAACAAATGTATCGTAGCCATCTAATATACTTTTAACGGCTGCTTCCTGGTTTCCTTTGAAACTATCGAAGCCAAAAAATTTCTTAAGTTGCTCTGTAACGCTCATAACTTTTTGTAAGGCATACCCTCTCCACGGCATGCTCTGATATCACATTCTAAATTTAAGGCAAAGCCCCAAAGATATAGCAAGCGACTTAGGTTTTTTTCATTGCAGCTTTGTTCAGACTTTCGCATCGCAAAATGAAGAAAAAACAAAGCCCCTCCGAAATGAGCTTCCTCGACCATTTGGAAGCTCTGCGTTGGCATATAATGCGCACCACAGTGGTGATTTTGGTGGTAGCCACTTATATTTTTATAGAAAAAGATTTTTTTGTTGATGTGTTGCTTTTTGGCCCAATGCAGCCTCAGTTTCCTACCTATAAAGCATTTTGTGAAATCACCCAAAATCTGGGTCTGGAGGGAATGTTTTGTTTTACAAGCCCCCCCTTTGAGTTGCTAAACACCAAAATGGCAGGTCAATTTACCACCCACTTGTGGATTGCCTTTTTTGGTGGCCTTGTTTTATCGTTCCCTTATGCTATTTGGGAAATTTGGCGATTTATAGCACCTGGACTTTATCCTAAAGAACGAAAGGCTTCAAGGGGTTTGGTTTTCGTGAGTTCTATGTTGTTTTTTGCCGGGATATTATTTGGTTATTACCTCATAACTCCTCTTTCTGTTCAGTTTTTAGGCAACTATGCACTTAGCGCAACGGTAACCAATCGCATTGAAGTGAGCTCTTTTATTGGCACCGTAACATCTGTAACTTTGAGTAGTGGATTGCTATTTGAATTACCCGTTTTGGTTTATTTTTTAAGTAAGGCGGGTATGGTAACGGCTTCTTTTATGAAAACATACCGCCGTCATGCCATTGTGTTAATTTTGGTTCTATCGGCTATTATAACCCCGCCCGATGTTATGAGTCAAATATTGGTAGCCCTTCCGGTTATGTTGCTATATGAAGTGAGTATTGGTATTGCCAAACGACAAGAAATTCGAAGAAATCAACTAACGCAAGCCCCGAAATGAGAACTTTAAAAGCTGTAGGATTGGTGAAGCGTTATCGCAGTAGAAGCGTGGTTAAAGGCGTTTCATTCGAAGTAAATCAAGGCGAAATAGTTGGCTTGCTTGGTCCAAATGGTGCCGGTAAAACCACTTCTTTTTATATGACAGTGGGCCTTATTAAACCCAATGAAGGACATGTTTATTTAGACGATGACGACATCACCTTAGACCCAATGTACCGCAGAGCTCAAAAAGGCATTGGTTATTTGGCACAAGAAGCATCTGTTTTTCGCAAATTGAGTGTTGAAGAAAATATTCTTGGTGTTCTGCAAATGACCAAACTCTCGAAATTACAGCAACACGAAAAACTCGAATCTCTTCTAAACGAATTCAGCCTTCAACACATTCGTAAAAATCGGGGCGATTTGTTAAGTGGTGGCGAAAGAAGGAGAACCGAAATTGCGAGAGCCCTTGCGGTAGACCCCAGTTTTATTTTATTAGACGAACCATTTGCAGGCGTAGACCCTATAGCCGTAGAAGACATTCAAACCATTGTGGCTGGGTTGCGCAATAAAAACATAGGCATTCTCATTACAGACCACAACGTTCAAGAAACCTTGGCTATTACCAACCGCACGTATTTAATGTTTGAAGGCAGTATATTAAAATCAGGTACGGCCGAAGAGCTTGCAGCCGATGAACAGGTGAGAAAAGTGTACCTCGGCAAAAACTTCGAACTTCGCAAAAAGAACATTTTACTATAAATTCTCAACTACCCGAAAATTAACAAATAGTATTGCTTTTTACCTTTCTGCACCAGTATGAACTTACCATTTATTAAATGCGAAGTATTGAATTTAAATTGAGCGTCAACTTTTTGCTTATTTACCGAAACACCATTGGCATCTAACATTTTACGAGCTTCGCCTTTGGATGAGAACACTTGAGTTTCTACGCTTAGTACTTCCACAATTCCAACGTTCTGTTCTAATATGGATTTAGAAACCACAAATTGAGGAACGCCTTCAAATACCTCAAGTAAAGTCTCATTGTCTAGGCTTCGCAATTGGTTTTCGTCGCCTTTACCGAACAACATTTCGCTGGCTTGGATGGCTTTCTCTAAATCGCTCTTAGAATGCACACGTTCGCATAATTCTTCTGCTAAACTGCGCTGCAAGAGGCGCAAATGAGGGCCTTTTAAGTGTTCGATTTCTACCGTCTCTATCTCCTCCCTGCTTTTCAAACTAAAAATGCGCAAAAACCCACCAGCATCTTCATCGGCGGCATTTAACCAAAATTGATAAAACTTGTATGGGCTGGTTTTTTTAGGATCCAGCCAAATGTTTCCACCTTCTGACTTTCCAAATTTAGTTCCGTCGGCTTTTTTAATAAGCGGCGTTGTAAGAGCAAAAGCATTGCCTTGTGCCATTCGACGAATAAGCTCGGTTCCGGTAGTAATATTTCCCCACTGATCGCTTCCTCCCATTTGAAGCATTACCCCGTGGTTTTTCCACAAATGGTAAAAATCATAGCCTTGGATAAGTTGGTAGCTAAACTCGGTGAACGACATCCCGTTTTCTAACCTGTTTTTAACCGAATCTTTAGACAGCATATAATTAACCGTTATGTGCTTTCCAACTTCTCGTATAAACTGCAAATAGCCAAAATCTTTAAACCAATCGTAATTGTTTACGATTTCGGCAGATTGAGGACCGCAATCGAAATCAAGGAATTTTTCAAGTTGGGTCTTTTGACAGGCCTGATTAAATAGAAGTTGGTCCATATCAAGCAAGTTCCGTTCTTGGCTTTTGCCACTCGGATCGCCCACCATACCAGTAGCACCGCCAATTAAAGCGATTGGTTTATGACCGGCCCTTTGAAAATGCATTAAGGTCATAATCTGTACCATATTTCCCACCCCTAATGAATCGGCGGTTGGATCGAAACCTATATAGCCCTTTACGTGGGGCCTTGTTAAAAGCTCCTCTGTACCTGGCATTTGGTCGTGTAACATGCCCCGCCAACGCAGTTCATCAATAAAATGGCTCATGTTTTTACTTTGGTGCGAAAGTAGTTTGGCAAAGTGTTGAAGCCAAAGCTCAAAGAATACCTTTGCTTCAATTATCTTTTAAAATGACCAATAAGTTTAAACTTGGTATTGCTTTTGGAGGTGGAGGTGCGCGAGGTATAGCTCATCTAGGCTGTTGGAAAGCCTTGTTAGAAAATGATTTAGAACCCAATATTATCGCCGGAACCAGTGCCGGCGCCTTGGTTGGAGCCTTTTTGTGTGCCGGGGAATCACCCGAAAATATCCTCAATCTTTTTAGCGAAAAAGGTATTTTTGATTTTGTCAAAGTACGAATTCCTAGAAAGGGTTTATTAGAATTACAAGGTTTAGAAGATTTCCTGAATGCGGAATTGGGCATAAAGCGGATAGAAGATTTGCCAAAACCCCTTATTATCACGGCTTCTGAACTCACCACCGCTAAAGTGTTTTATTTCCAAGAAGGGCCACTGGCTAAATTGCTAACAGCCTCGAGTTGCTTGCCGGTTTTATTTGCCCCTGTAGAAATAGATGGGTTGATGTTTGTTGATGGTGGATTGTTTGATAATATTCCGGTTCAACCTTTAGAGAGTCTTTGTAGAAGTATTATTGCTTGTAACGCAACCCCTATAGGAGAAAGCAATCAACTCAATAATTTGGTGGATATTACCCAAAGAATTTTTGAGCTGGCCGCCAACCATTGTCATTCCTCAGCAAAAGCTTGGTTACAAATTGAATACAGCGCCTTATGCGGCAAACCTTTGCTAGATACGCGCTATGCTGCAGATGCCTTTAAAGTTGGTTATGAAGCCACTATAACAGCCTTAAAATCTGCACGGATTCCTCATTAACTATTAAGAAGCCTTTTGCTACATTTAAATCCAAACTGTCGTCCTATGTTGTATCGCTATTTAGCCTTATTGCTCTTATATTTTTCAAGCACTTTGGCCTCAGCTCAAGAAACCAAAGATTTTAAAGCTACTTACAAAGGGGTAGCCGGTAAAGACTTTCCCTCGCCCGAATTGCTGCCCAATCAAATTGTGAAAATTGAAGCTGTTCACCCGGATGGCGAAGGAGTAAGAAGCCATTTATTGCAACTAAAAGCCGAACAAAAACGGCTTCACCCAAAAAAATCTTCAAAACCGGCATTTAAAGCGCAAATAAGCGACAGCGTTTGGGTTGATCAGAAACGCCTGCATGAACGATTGGTAGGCAATTTTGGTGTGCCATTGGTGGGCGGAATTCCAAACGACAACAGTTTGGCCATTAGCAACCAAGGTATAGTTTTACATGCCTACAATTCTTTTATTGGCGCTTATAATGCCCATACGGGCGAAGATCTTTATCCCAGTACAGGACGATATGCTTTGGGGCTTATTGCTATCGACTTTTCAATAAACAATGCTAACTTTTTCGATCCTAAGGTGGCTTACGACCCAATTCGCGACCGCTTTGTTTTGGCTTTTTTAAGAGGCAACCTTCCGGACAATTCGGCTATTATATTGGCTTTCAGCCTTACCAACGACCCTCGCGATGGATGGCATGTTTATAGCCTTCCCGGCAATCCATTAAACAACAACAGATGGACTGATTTCCCTGTAATTGCCCTTTCCGAGAGTGAGCTGTTTTTCACCGCCAATTTCATTGTACCCGACGAGCCTTGGCAAACAGGTTTCGACGGCAGCATGATTTGGCAAGTCAATCTCGATAAAGCTTTTGAAGGCCACGATAGTCTCGATGCCCGTCTTTGGCATAACATAAGGTATAATAATCGTTACATCCGAAATCTACATGCCGTTCAACACGCCGATAAACCCACAGGGCAGGGCATTTATTTGCTATCTAATCGAAATTTTGCACTAGAAAATGATAGCATTTTCTTGCTTCACTTAAATGACAGCGCCAATTCCCCTCAAGCCAGTCTTAAAGTCCAACCTTTAATAAGTCCTTTGCCCTATGGTGTTCCACCCAACGCGCGCCAAAGCGATACCGATACCAACGATCCGGCCACCGGATTCGACACCAACGATGGCCGTGTATTAGGCGCTATTTTGATTGGAGACCGCATTCAGTTTGTGAGTAATACCATAGACACAAGCACCGGTCGATGTGGTATTTACCATGGTATAGTAAGCAATATCCAAAGTGAAATCCCCGAAATGTCGGCCAAAATTATTGGCCATGAACGCCTCGACTTTGGGTATCCTAACATTGCATGGACTGGAGTAGACGATTGTCAAAATCAAGTAATGATGGTTTTTAACCATAGCTCTCCTACCGATGCAGCTGGCTATTGCGCTCTTTACATGAATAATTTAGGCGAATATTCCCCTATCACTTTTGTCGTAAAGGGAGAAAGCTATGTGGATAGAATTCAAGGCAAATACGAACGCTGGGGCGATTATATTGGTTTACAGCGACGGTATAACAAACCTTCGGAGGTTTGGGCGGCGGGTTATTATGGGTTATCAAGTCAAAGCAATGCCACTTTCACAGCCCGTTTGTTAAGTAAAGATTCGCTAATTTTAGAAGCACAGGTATTGGCAGAAGAAGGCAATGTTTTTTGCAATGCCAATATCCAGATTGAAACCCAAGGTGGACTTCCTCCGTACACCTATTATTTCAACAATCAAAACTCTTCAAACTCTTTATCTGCAGGCTATTGTGCCGGAGATACCGTTATGGTTGCCGTTGAAGATGCTCTTGGTTGCCGCCGAAACCAAAAGGTGGTCATTCCTTTTAAATCATTGCCAAACAACAATTTGATTTATCCCAATCCATCTAAAAATCTATACGCCATTCGTTTCCAATTGCCTGTAAACGGAAATGCCGAACTTGTACTTAGCACCTTGCAAGGTCAGATTATTTATCAGAATTCTTATTTAGGCTTAAGCAGCGGCTTGCACGAGCTTTTGGTTGATGCTTCTTTTTTGAGTGCTGGGACTTACGTTTTAAGGTTAACTCAAGGTGATGAAATTTTGGTTGTCGAAAAAATTATGAAGAACTAAGTACCCACCTTACTTTCGGCCCTCTTTAACCTTCCCAAACATGATTCCAGTTTTAAATCTTCAAGAATACTCCCATGGGAATAAGCTCCTTTTTGCCAAGCAGCTGGGCGAAGCCTATGAAGATATTGGCTTTGTTGGACTAGAAGGCCATTTTTTAAACAATGAAGATTCCAGCAGACTTTACCATTTAGCTGAATCATTCTTTTCCCTTCCTCTTTCGGTTAAAATGAAGTACCATAGACCAAGCTTGTTTGGACAAAGGGGTTATACCCCATTTGGAACCGAACATGCAAAAAACAGTACCGAAGGCGATTTAAAAGAATTTTGGCAGTTTGGCCCTGAATTGGATTCAGAACTATTGAAAACTTTAAACTACCCTGCCAATGTAGTGGTTGATGAATTCCCTGAATTCTTAGATATAGGCCAGAAAATTTATACAGCACTTCTAAAAACAGGTCGAGAGGTATTAAAAGCCATTGCGTTGTATTTAAAATTAGACTTGGATTTTTTTGAGTCTTGGGTGATTTCTGGGAATAGTATTTTAAGGCCCATTCACTACCCTCCAATAGAAAAATTAACTGGAAACGCCATTAGAAGTGCCGAGCATGAAGATATTAATTTGATTACTCTTCTTATGGGCGCATCTGCCGATGGGCTTCAGGTTTTAGACCGAAATGGCCATTGGATAGATGTAAAAAGCCAAGGTCATGCATTGGTCGTAAATGTCGGCGACATGCTTCAACGTTTAACCAATAACCGCCTGCGAAGCACCACCCATAGAGTTATTAATACCCCTGAAGCTTTAAATGGGAAATCGAGATACAGCATTCCCTTTTTTTTGCATCCACAATCGGATATGCCTCTAAATTGTTTGCCAGTGTGCGTTTCAGAAAGTATGGAAGCACAATATTCACCCATTTTGGCGGGCGATTATTTAGATGAACGCCTTAGAGAAATTGGATTGAAGTAAAAATCCATTATTCGCAAGCCCTTAAAAGCCCCTCCTCTACTTGAACGCCCTTTGATTTTGCAAAGCGAAATTGGGCACATGCTTCAGCATTTCGACCTAAATCGCGAAGCAAATAGCCCATCATTAAATATGGACGAGCATCACTAGGATTTAGCGAAATACCCTTTTCAAAATCCCTTAAGGCTTTTTCAAACTCTTTCTGAAGCGCGTAATTCGTACCTCTATTTATATAAGCCATAGCATTGTTTGGGTCGGCTTCTATTACTTTATTAAACAGGGCTTCTGACTCAGCAAATCGGCCTTGTTTGCCTAGTGCGGTAGCTTGCTCCAACCATGAACTTACTTGCGGGTTTTGTCCTTTGGCATTTTGCTGCAGCAACTGAAGCAAAGCATTTTTTTTATTCGAGTCAGTGACTTGGTTTATGGCTTTTTTAGCTTGAATGCTATCTTCGAGCATAATTAAAGTGCGGGCAAACTGGACCCGATGTTCCTCCACTTCGGGCTGAAGGAGTAGAAGCTTTTCCAATAAAGGCTTTGCTTCAGAAAACTGATTGGTTTGCAAAAAAATACCTACAGCCGTATTCAAAACCATTGGATCTTCGGGTTGAGATTGCAAAGCTTTTAAAATTTGGCTTTTGGCTTTTTCCGGGTTACCCAACTTAAAATCGAGAACAGCTAAATTTACATAAGCCGAGCTAAATTCTGGATCAAGTTTTAACAAGGATTCAAATGCACTTCTGGCTTCTTTAGTTTCGCCTTCAGCCAATAAACCCAATGCATACATATTTTGGGCGTGCGCATATTTTGGATAAAGGCTGCTTACTCTACCCCATAAATTTGAGCTCTTATTCCAAAATTCTACTTGTTGCAGGCTTAGTATACCCATGCCCACAGCCAAAGCACCCGTGAAAATATGAAAGTTGCGCTTTTCTTTCCATACAGCAGGTAATTTCAATTGGACCAGTTGGGAGAGAGCTAACGTTAAACCTATTATGGCTAAATAAATATATCGGTTAGCCCACAAATAATTTCCATAAGGTACATCGAAAAATTTCAGCATTAAAACCAAATTAAAGAAGAAAAAGAGCATTCCAAACAAAGCCTGATTCATTTTCTTTAAGTGCAGCCAATAGCATAAAGCTAAAAATCCCATTACAAATAAGGGAGAAGCATAATGCCATAAACTCAAAGACAGTCCAATGTCTTTAGGATAAGGGTAATATGGCGAAATGCCAAAAGGAAGAATGGTTTTCACTATATAGCTTAAAAAGCCATAAGAGGCGAGAAAGAAGCGTTGAAATCGAGAATAATCCAATGTATTTAAGTTGCCCCAACTTTCTGTTTGCGCTCCAGTAGTTACCCATAAAAAGAGGCCGAAAACAATAAGAAATGGAAGCTTCTGTAGCCAAAGCACCTTGTTCCTGAAATCTCTTTCTTCTACATAATCAATTAATAAAAAAACGGGTAAAAGCACAACGGCTTGAGCCTTGCTCAACAAGCTTAAAAGCGTGAAAATTAAGACCGGCCAAAACCCAGCTTCTTTTCGCACATAATTCACATAAGACCACATAGAAAGCAAAAAGAAGAAAGCATATAAAACATTTTTCCTTTCGCTCATCCAAGCATATGATTCTACTTGAATTGGATGTAAAGCAAACACCAAAGAAACAAACCAGGCTGTTTGGCTATTTTTAAACAAAGCGATTACTAAAAAGTAGACTAAAAAAGTGTTTAAAACATGAAAGAACCAATTAACCAAATGATGACCAAAAACAGCATCGCTAAAAACCAGTCTATCTACGCTTAAACTCAATAATGTTAGTGGATGATAATGCCCGTCGAAATAATGGGTGAATTGATCTTTAAGCGTTTCAAAGTCTAAAGTTTGTATATAGGGGTTGCCTTGGATGTAGCGTTCATCGTCATAATTGAGCAATTGCCCATTTCTACTGTTCGAACCAAAAGCAAGAACCAACATGAAAAGAATGGCAAAATGCCATTTGCCCTCATTTTTAAGAGTCTGAAAAAAAAGTTTACGCATTTAAAAACTGCTTACAGAATTGGGAGCAATTTGCATCAAAAAATGCCAGCATAGCCTCCTATTTTAAGCAAGCTCGACCACTTTCTATAAATTCGGAATGTCTTTCCTACCAAATTCATATAGCTTTTCTACTTCCTGCTCTTTGAATTTGCTTACCTGTGCCAAAGCATCAGGCACCACATCGCTGCAAATAACGATAAGTGAGCCCGGTTTAGCTTGCCCAATAGCATGATCAATGGCTTCTCTTTCACTTCTAATGACCGTTAATGATTTGTTGGGGTCAATACTATGTATGCCTTCCAGAAGCCTGTCAATAATTTCTTGTTCGGTTTTGCCTCTTAGATGCTTGTCTTGCCTCACAATAATTTCATCGAACATTTCGGCGGCCACACGCCCAATATCACGATTGTCTTCGTCGCGCCTATCGCCAATTCCGGCAATAATGCCCACTTTAGGATGCCCATCCATGCGTTCCAACATTACCTGTAACGCCCGTAATCCAGCAGGGTTATGGGCATAATCGAGCAGTACATTGAAGTTTTTAAATTCAAACATATTCAATCGACCCGGCGTTTGCGACGGTGAGGGAATAAAGCTTTCCAAGGCATTCTTTATTTCTTCTATCCCCATGCCTTGAATATAGGCTGTCAATGTAGCGGGTAAAACGTTTTGAATCATAAAAAGGGCCTTACCGCCATAAGTAAGCGGCACATTTATGGCTTTTGTTACCCTAAGTTTCCATTCGCCCCGGCAAATGGTTATGTACCCATTTTCATAAACCGCTGCCAAGCCTCCAACTTTCATTATGGCCATTATACGCGGATTGTTTTCATCCATACTAAACAGCGCCACATTGGCATTTACGTTTTTGCGCATGGCGTACACTAAATCGTCGTCGGCATTTAGAATTGCATAGCCACTGGTTTGAACCGTTTCTGGGATAACCGCTTTAACTTTAGCCAATTGCTCAATGGTATGGATGCCTTTTAACCCCAGATGATCTGGTGCTACATTGGTGACTATGCCGATATCGCAACTTGAAAAAGCCAAGCCCGCCCTTAAGAGTCCACCTCTTGCTGTTTCCAAAACAGCAAAATCAATAGTAGGATCGCGCAAAACAAATTCGGCACTGGCCGGACCCGTACAATCGCCTTGCATGAGCAACCTGTTTTGAATATAAACCCCATCGGTGGTGGTATAACCTACCTTATGGCCCTTTAAACGCATTATATGGGCAATTAATCGGGTGGTAGTGGTTTTCCCGTTGGTGCCGGTTACTGAAACAATGGGAATTCTCGATTCTGTACCGGGCGGGAAAAGCATATCTACCACATGGGCTGCCACATTTCGAGGTAGACCTGTGGTTGGTGCCAAGTGCATTCTAAATCCCGGCCCAGCATTAACCTCTAAAACTGCCCCGCCTGTTTCGGGCAACGGAATGCTTATGTTATTGGTCATCATATCGATGCCACATATATCAAGACCTATAATACGAGCAATACGTTCGGCCATAAAAACGTTGTAAGGATGCACCAATTCGGTAACATCTGTAGCCGTTCCTCCCGTACTCAAATTGGCGGTATCTTTTAAACGCACCCAATAATTGGGTTCAGGAATTGAATTCAAATCAAGCCCTTGGCTTTTAAGTTGGCTACGCGTAATGTCGTCTATGGTAATTTGTGTGAGTACTTTTTCGTGCCCATATCCGCGCCTAGGATCGGCATTTACGCTATCAATTAACTGTTGAACAGTATGTTTGCCATCGCCCAAAACGCCGGCCGGGGTTCGTTTTGCTGCCGCCACCAATTTATAATTGATAACCAGTAATCGAAAGTCTTCGCCTGTAATAAACTTTTCTACAATGACCGATCTGGAAACTTGTTTAGCGGCTTCGAAAGCCACCAAAGCATCTTCCCATTGCTGAATGTTGACGGTAATTCCCCGCCCATGATTGCCATCTACTGGCTTAATCACCAATGGATATCCAACGTATTTAATAGCATCCCTTAAACCCGCTTCGGTTCTTATGATTTCGCCTTTTGGCACCGGGATTTCGGCCTTTTCAAGTAAAAATTTAGTGTCTTCTTTGTCGCAGGCCAGCTCCACCGCAATACTTGAAGTTTCGCTGGTAACCGTGGCTTGGATGCGTTTCTGACGGCTGCCATAGCCCAATTGGCATAATGAATACTTATTTAAACGAATCCATGGAATGCCCCGAGATGCGGCTTCTTCGATAATGCTACCTGTACTGGGCCCCAAACGCTCGACTTCTCGCAATTCGCGCATTTTTTGAATGTCTTCACTGTAATCATATGGCACATCGTCTACCAAGGCCTGGGCTATTCTCACCGCAGCTTCGGCCGCGTAACGCCCGGCTTTTTCTTCCATATAAGCAAATACCACATGGTAAACACCTGGTTCTCCAAAGGCACGGGTTCTTCCAAAGCCCACATCCATGCCGGCTAGTGTTTGAATTTCAAGGGCAATATGTTCTATAACATGCCCCATCCAAGTTCCTTCTTCTACCCTTATAAAAAAACCACCTTCTACCGCTTCAGAGCAACGGTGGCTATACATGCTTGGGAATAATGCCTTAAGTCTGGTTAAGAAACCGGGTATTTCGTTGGTAGGGCGTAATTCCAAGTCTTCTAAATCCAAAACCATTACCATTAGCTTATGGCGGCGAATGCTCCAATAGTTTGGTCCGCGCATAGCGTTCACTTCACGAATTCTCATAAGGGCTATTTTAGGTTTTCAGCTAGTCTGAACGCTCCGAAAATAGCGATATTCTTTTGCCGTACAAGGCAAATTTTAAGAAATCGTTAAGATTTCATTTATTAACTACCACAAGTAGGCAAACCCAATGGTTGGCATGATGGGCAATTGGTCGACCCTTCTAAAATTGAGGCGGTCGAAATAGAAAATATTGGCACGGTTCAAGATGTTGGTAGCACCGGCATTGATTTCGAGTTTTTGGTTGCGCTTAAAGTCGAAGGTACGTTTGGCGCTGATGTCGAAACGGTGGTAATTGGGCAATCGTCGTGAATTTAAATCGCCATACAGTACTTTTACTTGCCCATTTTCAACGGTATAGTCGTATTCTGTTGATGGAGTACCATCGGGCAATGTGAACGGCTGGGAAGGAACAAATGCCCGGGTTGGGGTAAAAGGAAAACTTGATCCAAAATTATAGCGCGCATTAAATTCCCATTTACGGTCTTTTCCCAAGAAATAGGAGGCCACTAAGTTTAAATTGTGGCGTCTGTCGAAATGGGGATAGTACTCTCTTAATCCATCATTTCGGGTAACAGTGCTCAACGAGTAGGCCGCCCACAAATAATAGTTCTTATATTCTGTTTTTACTAAAATATCTATTCCTTGTGCCAAACCTGATTCTACTATGAAATCTTTCCTCAAAATTTCCGGTTTTGTGAAGTCGTCGCTGTTGTAAAGTTTATTTCTGTTTATGTTGGTAATTTGATTAAAGTCTTTTACATAAGCCTCAACATTGAGGTCAATGTATTCGCCTATTTGGTATTCAAATCCAAAAATGGCATGTCGAGCCAGCTGAAGGCGGTTGTCGGAAAATTCGCTTGGAATATCATCGGGGCCAGACAGAAAACCGTAAAACAGGTTCACCACATCGCGGTCACTGTTGGCAGCCACCAAATTTTGGGAGTACCATCCGCCAGAGGCTTTTAGACGAAATTTTTCGTTTATCAGCCATTTAAATCCCATTCGAGGTTCAAACGAAACCTGCCCCAAAGAACCATAATAATGAACGTGTATTCCGGGCTCTATTAAAAAACGGGTAATGTCGACCTTGTATCTGAAGTAACCAGCAAGTTCGGTGGTGTTTTCAGTTTGCGAAATGGTGCGGTCTAATTCGTTGGTATAGCTAAAGTTTGTTTGATAGCCTATGGCTTGAATTCCATACCGTAATTCATCGTTTCTTCTTAAAAAATAGGTGAAATCCAAACCTCCATTAAACCCATTGATGTCGCTGGCTCTTGGCAATCCATCGCTTTGGTTGCTTACTATGCTGTAGTTGCTGTATGCCATATTGCCTTTTAATACCATTGAAGAAGAAATAGGAATGGCCCTGAAATCAAATCCCAAACCCTGACTGTTCCAGGAAATATTATCGGCGGTACCAAATTTTACTGCGTCTTCAAACAAAAACCCAAAGGCATTGATTTGTGATCCATTGCTGCTGGTGTTGCTTACTTTGCCATATAAATCAGTGAAGCTAAAAGGTAAGCCCCCAAATTCGGTTTCTACATAAGGATAAAAAATAGAAGATGTTTGATCGAGGTAAGAGGTTTTTCCGGAAATGATGAATGAAGTACCTGCGCGCTCTTCGTTTTTGGCTTTGAAAAGTGGGCCTTCCAATAACAGTTTGGCGCTGTAAGTGCTAGCGGATGCTTTGCCCGAAAAACGCTTTTGATTGCCCTGACGGGTTTTAACGTCCATAACCGAAGAAGTTCTTCCACCATATTCGGCATTAAAACCGCCTGTAAATACATCCGCACTTTGTAATATGTCGGTGTCGAAAACGCTAAAGAATCCAATGCTGTGAAATGGGTTGTAAATAATCATATTGTCTAAAAGCACCAGATTCTGAATAGGTGCGCCTCCTCTAATGTATAGTTGTCCGCCTTGGTCACCGGTAGTTACTACACCTGGTAGTACCTGAATAGCGCGTATAAGGTCGGCATCGCCTCCAACCGAAAATTGCTCAATTCGCTTAGGCGACAAGCTTACAACAGAAGTAAGCACCTGTTTTTGTTGTTCTTGACGTTCACCTTTCACCACCACATCTTGCAAAATGGTATTCGATTCGGCCATAAATACTTTAACGTTTGCGATTCGGCCTTCTTTTACATTAACCTGAAGCTTTTGGGTTTCCATTCCCAAAAACACCACTTCAATGGTTTGGTCTCCAACCGGTACATCGTTCAAGATGAAAAAACCGTCGTTATTGGTGGTAGTTCCCACTTTGGTAGACCTTCCACTCGGACTGTTTGGGTCAAGTAGCGCAATGGTTGCAAACGGAATGGGGCTTTCGCTTCCTTTTTCAAGAACAAAGCCACGTATTTTGCCTTTCTGATTTTGAGCTTGCAAGGGGCTGAAACTTATTAAAAGGGCAAGCAAAAGAATGGGCAAAAAGAAGTGTTTCATAGAGTGTGGTAAGGGGCTGTTAACGTGCGAGCAATTGTATTTTCCAAACAAACTCTCTAAAGAGTTCTGTACTATCTGTTTTACCGGTACCAAAACCTTTCGATTTACCATCGTACTCTTTGCATAGCAATAAAATGCGAGAACAAGCACGGGCATCGAAAACGGTTTTGTAAGACTGAAGTTCTTTTAAAGTATAGGCTTTTATTCCAAATTGCTTTTCGAAATAATCCGGTTTTTTATCGGGGCCATAATGCAGCAACAGGAGCTTTTCAAATTGCCCGTACAATATGGCGGTAACCATTGGCAAGGGCAAATCTTTTGAATGATACTTCTGATATTGAATGATCTGTTGAACTTTAAAACGATCTTTACGCATTAAGGCCTTTACCAATTCGAAGGGATTATACTCTTTGCTAAGGCCAATGTGCTCGGCCACCATTTTATCGCTAATGGCTTCGCCTTTTGGCAATACCATTTGCAATTTCTTCAATTGCGAATCCATTTGCGATAAATCGTTACCTATGAGCTCAGTAATCATATAGGCTGCCTTACTGTCTAACCGCAGTCCCATACCTTGGGCATGGCTTACCGCCCATTCGGTGAGCAAATGGTCGCGCAATTTGTCGGATGAAAAAACCACTCCTTTTTTATCGGCTGCCTGAAACAATTTGGTTCGTTTGTCTATTTTCTTCTTCTTAAACGCCAAAGCCAATACAGAGGTGGGGTTTGGGTTAGCCACATATTGTTCTAAGAGCTCATCTATTTTACTAAGTGCCTGGGCCTCACGAACCAATATAAAAACTTTTTCTGCCCCCATCATAGGATAACGTCTGGCCTCACCTGCAATGCGTTTACCGTCGGCGTCTTTTCCATAAACAATGCTCAAATTGAAATCGCGTTCAGATTCAGGCATGCTGTAGGCTTCTAACTTATTCATGATTTCATCTATGAAAAAGTCCTCCTCTCCATGTAAAAGATAAACCGGGCTAAATTTTCGGTCAATAATCGACTGAATAATTTGGGGGTAATTCACGTGGCTAAAATACGCGGCTATGCTTTGCCCACCTAGTTGTAAAGCTAAAATCCTTCTGAATTATCCGGAAAACGGCGGGCGTTTTGTTCGTCGTACATAGGACCATGTCCTCTAATAAACGTAAACAACAAGCCTATGACCGGTGTAAAAATTAAGGACACCAAAAAGGCATTCATAAAAGACCAACCTCGGTTGTAGTTCCAATAGCCGATTAAAAAGCTCAACACCAAATAAACCAAGAATGACATATAATTTGTTTTATGACCCTCATCACATAACTTCACGAGAATGCAGGCCAATTTCGCGAAAAAATTTCAAATGAACTTCGAAGCACTGGTGCTTGAACGCAGCCAAACCATTCCGGTAGTGGTCGATTTTTGGGCGGCATGGTGCGGCCCTTGTCGGGTGTTAGGTCCCGTTATTGAAAAATTAGCCGATGAAGCCAACGGCCGTTGGGAGTTGGTGAAAATTGATACCGAAGCCCATCCGCATTTGATGCAAGTGTATAAAATTCAGGGAATTCCTGCGGTTAAAATGTTTTTTAAAGGGAATGTTATAGCCGAATTTACAGGTGCCTTGCCAGCCCAAGCTATTTTAAAATGGTTGAATGAAAATTTACCATCTCCTGAAAAAAGTGCTTGGCTAGACTTTAGATCGCGTAACATTTGGCCTCTCGATTCAACGGCTTTTCATGAATTTGAAGAAAAAGCAGCAAATTGGCAGCACCTCGATGATGCCAATGAAGCTTTGATGAAGATGCGGTTTTTGTTTAAGCCGGATGCATTTTCGGATATGTACCCAAAATTGGGTCTTAATCAAGAAATATATGTCCAAGCTTCTCAAATTTGGGCAAAACCGTTACCTGTAGAATTTGAAGAAGAAAGAACCCATTGGAAAACTTCGAATTGGGAAACCCTTGTAGAACTTCTTTTAGCCAAATTAATGCCTGGAAGTCAAGAGCGCGAATCAGCCAGAAAAGTGCTTATTGCTATGTTCGATGTTTTTGGACATCAACACCCAATCACCAAAAAGTACCAAAGGCGTTTTAGTATGTTGCTGTTTGGTTAAAGGCACCTCTGCTCTATAGAAGTGAATATTAGAGAAAAAACAAAACCCGCACACCTCAAATGGCGTGCGGGTTTCTTTTTGTAAAAAATTTGATTAGGCTTTGTTGGCCTTCAAATCAAACTCAAACTTGATGTTGTTGTCAATCAATTTGTCTTTAATGGCATCGGTTACTTCAACCCCATTGGCCGAACCATATTGAACGCCCCAATCGGTACGGTTTATGGTAAAAGTAGGCGCTTTGATGTGCACCATGCCCTCGTGCATCATAACATGGGCAGGAAAGCTGATGTTTTTGGTGATGCCGCGAATGCTTAGATTTCCACTGATTTTATGGGTGTTGCCGGCTTCGTCAGCAGCAGCTTCAACCCCTGTTATTTCGAAAGAAGCCGTAGGATGGTTGGCCACATCAAAGAAATCGGGGCTCATTAAATGGCCAATCAATTTGGCGCGGTACTCATCTTCTGGCTTCATATCCAATGAGTTGATGCTGTTTAAGTCGAAAGTGAATTTTCCTCCAACCAAATCGCTGCCTTTGGTGGTAACAGAACCCTCTGTAAGGTTAACGGTACCAAAATGTTTTCCATCTGAGTAGGTTTTAAAACCTTCCCACTTCAATACGCTGCCTGCTTCCACCATGTAAGATGCTTCTGCAGCTACTTCTTCAACTGCCTGAGCATCTGTAGCTTCTACCGCTTCTCCAGTATTGCCACCACAGGCAACTGCCAACATTGCAAGGGCGCCAAATGCTGCCCCGTTATACCATTTTCTCATGTTTGTTTTGTTTTGATGTTTAAACATAGACAAAGGTAAGCACACAATCTTCACTTGGCAAGTTTCTCAACGAATTTGCCAATATCTAATTGTTAAGTCTACTAACATTCATCTAACTGGTAACAACAAAGTCTTTCTAAAACAATCGTTAATACCGAAAACACTATTTAGTTTAATATGCCACGAACCGATTATACCTGACCCTTGTTAAAAGTTGCGCAAATTTTCGTTGGTTTGCTGCTTTGGTTAGGCTTTTTATTTTTAGCTAAAGCTTCAAAGCTTTCTTAAAAACCAAATGCGAAATGGCATTTCGTGCGAAGCCGTAGGCATAACCCAAAAACATAGTAGCGGTACTTAGCATACTTAAGAAAGCTATTCCTGTTGATTTTGTTTCTATCCGGGCAAAAACCCCTACCGCCAAAAAATACATAGCATACATTAGAAAAAACCAGCTGGTGACGGGAAGCATTAAAATAGAAAAAATCAAACCCAATGCAAAGGCAAATGGGAATACATGTGCGGCCCGCATTTGGTTTTGATGGCGCATTGCTAAATCGATACGTGCTGCCCCAAACCGATATACTTGTTTAAAGTACTTCTTTAAACTCGTTCGCCTTTTGTGAAATACCGCTGCTTCCGGAATAAATCCCGACTTATAACCTGCCTTCTGTATTCGAATGCTTAAATCTACATCTTCACCACATTTAAGCTGTTCATCATACCCTTTCACTTCAAAAAACACCTTTCGCTTTATGCCCATATTGAATCCTCTGGGTTGGTAAGACGTTAAGGTTTTCTTGCCCCCTCTAATACCTCCGGTGGTAATAAAATGGGTCATACTAAATGAAATCGCCTTTTGAAGTGGTGTAAAATTCTCATCTGCTTTGTCGGGGCCGCCAAACAAATCAAGTGGATTTTGACTTAAATGGGCTTCGATTTGGTTTAAATATTCAGAAGGAATCAGACAATCGCTGTCAAGAAAAATAAGGTATTCGCCGGTAGACCATTCAGCCGCCCGGTTACGGGCATCGCTAACCGGAAGGTATGGCCGATGATAAACTCTAAGGGGCAAGTGGTTTTGATAGGTTTCAAAAAGGCCCTTCAATTCATTTCCAGGGCTTCCATCGCCCAATATCACCTCAAAAGCAGGGTAATTCAAACCCGTTAAACTATCCAGAAATTCGCTCACCTCTTCTTCTCTCAAAAAGGTTGGCGAAATAAGGCTAAACTTAAGCCCCGATTCAGCCATTAAAGTTGCATTTTTCGCTCACCGTATACGCTTCTTTGCGGTAGGCTGTTCGAACGATTAGTTCGGCTAAAAATCCGGTAACGAACAATAAACTGCCTAGGATCATACACGTTAGCGCAATGTAAAACCAAGGGTCGTTTGTAATGAGGATGGTTTTAAGCCCATGATGCAATCGGTAAAGCTTTGCGGCACCAATATAAATGGCGGCTACAAACCCAAATAAGAACATCATGCTGCCATAAAGCCCAAAAAAATGCATGGGTCTTTTGCTAAATTTAGAAACAAAAGACAAGGTCATTAAATCGAGATAGCCATTCACGAAACGTTCCCATCCAAACTTGGTACTCCCATACTTTCGGGCACGGTGTTGAACCACTTTTTCGCCAATTCTGGTATACCCGGCATTTTTGGCCAGAATGGGGATGTAACGATGCATTTCACCCTCTACTTCAATATTGTGAACCACTTCGCCTGAATAGGCTTTCAAACCGCAATTAAAATCGTGCAGACTTAGGCCTGAAACACGTCTGGCTGCCCAGTTAAATAATTTGGTAGGAATGGTTTTGGTGATGGGGTCGTAACGTTTTTTCTTCCAGCCCGAAACAAGGTGAAAGCCCTCATCGCTAATTCGTTTTACCAAATCAGGGATTTCATCGGGACTGTCTTGCAAATCGGCATCCATGGTGATCACCACTTTGCCGCTACTGGCTTTAAATCCAACGTTTAAAGCGGCCGATTTTCCATGATTACGTCTAAAGCGTATTCCCTTGGTATTGGGATCTTTTTCGGCTAATTGCAAAATAACAGACCATGAGCTATCGGTTGAACCATCGTCTATAAAAACAATCTCGTAACGCCATCCTTCTGCTCTGCACACCCGTGCAATCCAGGAGTGCAGTTCAGGAAGCGATTCGGCCTCGTTATAAAGCGGAATGACCAATGAAAGGTCGAGCAAGACTTTTAAGAATTAGTTGTTAAAAATGGGTGGATTTTTCTTGGTAATTGCGGCCATGATGGCGCCAATTATTAAATAAAAAATAATAGCACCTACTAAGCCAAACACCAGAATCATAACTGGAGATGAAAATTTTTCGGCCATGCTCAAAGCCATTTCAATTTGATCTTCGGGCATGTCAGGATTGGCTTCAATCATTTTCTCGTATTGAATATCGCGCATGTTTTGCTGATAATCGGGCTCTAATACAAAAACAAACAGGGCCATCCATGCTGTGCTGATAATAGAAGCTATTACCCCAATACCCAAATAGGTTTTAAAGGCTTCACCAAATGTCATATAGCCATCTTGGCGTTTTTTTAAAGCATTTCCCGCCAAAATAAAGGCGGCAATCATCAAAACGAGAGACAGTACGGAAAGGGCTATGTTATTTCCACCCAATTCGAACATGCCCAAAGCATACATTATGGCCGAAACCAAAACAGAGGCTACCCCTAAATACAAACCGTAGGTTTTTGTTTCTTGATTCATTGCTTAATTTTAAAAGGTTAGTGCCTAAAGATACTTGCTCTTATCAAATTGTGGATGTTTTGGTGATAAACGCAAAAAAATGCGGTTAATCTACTTTTTTCCAGCGCTTATCGCCCATTTCCTGCCACCTTATGTCGAGGTTTTGAACACTTTTTTTGAGATCCAAAGACACTTTTATGTCGGTTTGAAGTCCTTTATAAACCAGTGTATCATTTAATCCCGTTTGGAGTGCTTGATGGTATAAAACCGCAAACATCAGAGCGTCGTAACCTTGAAAAGCATACAGTTCTGGTTCGCGACCAAAGCGGGCCTTATAAGCTTCTTGAAAACGCTCTACGGCCTTATCGTTTTCGGGGGCAAAATATTTTTTTGGACCGGCTAATTTCAAAGCCTCCATTATTTTGCCTTCTACGTGTTGCAAATGTGGCCATTCATACAATGAGATCCAAGCAGGCTTTACGCTCATAGCGTCTAAGCTCTTGGCCAATCCGGTTATGGTTTTGGTGCTTTTAAGGGCACTTAATATAAGTCTAGTACCCGTTTCATGGCCTTCAAAGGCCTCTTCTATTTTGGCTTTGGTTAATCCGGGCTGAGCGGGATCCAGTTTTATTTCTTTCACCCATCCGCCAGAGCGCTTTTTTAACTGAGCGCTGATATCTGCCATGCGCTTTTGCATTTCAACATCCTGAGCACCATAAATCAAAAGAACCTGAGCCCCGTCGAAATGCTTTTCGATGTATTCAAGCGCCTTTTGGTCTGAGGCTTCATCGCTCGAAACCAAATCCACAATATTTTTTTCATCTTTTATGGCCAATTGCCCACTTAAGGGAGAAATAATTCTCATTGGCAGATGGGCCGCTTGCCTAGATAACGAAAGCACATTGTTGGCATATAAAGGCCCAATTGAATATTGGGCTTGCATTGAAAAGGTGTCCTGGAGTATTTCGCGCAGTTTGCTTTCGCGGTTTTCGCTGTCATAAACCGCCAATTGAATTTTTTGCCCCGAAGATGTAAGGCTATCGTATGCTAATTGCAAACCCGAATAAAACATTGCCGCCCTTAAACGCATTTTTTCGGCCGAAGAATTTCCAAATTCATAAACTTCGGTGGTATCGTCTACAAAATCGGTAAAAGGCAAAATTACCAAGGCTTTAAAAGCCCCTGTATCTCGCGGCTTAGACAGGGTTTCTTTCTGGGTTTCTTGCTTGTTTTCTTCGGTTTGAACCCCTTTATTAATAGGCACAATTATGTATCGCCCTGCCACCAATCCATCGCGCAATTCGGGGTTTAATTGCACCAAATCATCGGAAGTGGTGCCAAAGGCCATGGCAATGGTCGATAAGTCTTCACCCTGCCCCAGTTTGTATAATCGGTAGGTTTCTTCCTGAATGGGTTCATTGGCGGTTGGCTCTAAAGGTTTAGCAGCCACGTCTTTAGCCAAATCAGTTGAAGCTTCTTTTACTAAAGATGCTTCGTCGCTGGCCATCACTTCTTTAGCCCCCCCTGCTTTTACCACCAACCATTGGCCGAACTTCAATCCCGATTCCAAAACCGTTGGGTTCCACTCTTGAAGCTGCAACATGCTGATGTTGTATTTTTTAGACAAGCCATAAAGCGTTTCGCCACTTGCCACCTTATGAAATACCATACCTTGGTAGGTAGAATCGCTTCCCGGTTCTTTAGGGCTTGTAGTAATGTTGTTTTCCGGAATATTGAGTACCAAACCCTCACGCAAAACCGGAGCACCTCCCAAATTGGGATTTGCATTTTGCAGGGTTTCGACTGAAACCCCATACAATTTGCTGATGCCGTACCAAGTTTCGCTGGCCGCTACGGTATGACTCTTTTGGTAAACCGGCTTTGACTTCAATTTATTAACCGCCGGTAGTATTAAAACCGTACCCTCTTTGAGTTTGAGTTTGGTATCGGGATTTAAACTTCTAATCTCGTCAACGCTTATTTGATATTGAGCCGCAATGCCATAAAGGGTTTCGCCTTTGGCTACTTTGTGATATTGAAACTTTCCTTGAGATTGGGCCGTTAAAAAGCCCAGCCCAAACAATAGGATTATTGAAAGTAGTTGCTTCATTCCCATTCTATTGTTGCAGGTGGCTTGGAGCTTATGTCGTACACTACCCTATTAACACCTTTTACCTTATTGATGATTTCGTTTGAAATTCGGGCCAAAAAATCGTAAGGCAGATGCACCCAGTCGGCCGTCATGCCATCTACAGATTGAACCGCCCTTAATGCCACCACATTTTCGTAGGTACGCTCGTCGCCCATTACCCCTACCGAGCGGGTATCGAGCAAAATGGCGCCCGCTTGCCAAACGTCGTTGTAAAGTCCGTCGTGTTTTAGGCCATCTATAAAAATGCGGTCTACCTCTTTTAAAATGTCGAGGCGTTCAGGGGTAATCGCACCCAAAATTCGAATGGCTAATCCCGGACCAGGAAAAGGATGTCGGCCCAAAAGCATTTCAGGCATTCCCAAACTTTTGCCCACTTTACGCACCTCGTCTTTAAACAACATACGTAGCGGTTCCACCACCTGGAGGTTCATTTTTTCAGGTAATCCACCTACGTTGTGATGCGATTTAATGGTAACTGAGGGGCCTGCCACCGAAACCGATTCAATAACATCCGGATAAATGGTTCCCTGAGCCAACCACTTCACCTCTTCTATTTCATGTGCTTCATCATCGAAAACCTCGATAAACAATTTTCCTATGGTTTTGCGTTTGGCCTCCGGATCTGCTAATCCACTCAACGCCGAAATAAAACGGTCGGAAGCATCTACCCCCTTCACATTAAGGCCCATACCCTCGTACTGCTTAAGTACTTCTTCAAATTCATTTTTGCGCAAAAGGCCATTATTAACAAAAATGCAGTGCAGCCTATCGCCTATAGCTTCGCTTAATAAAGTGGCCGCAACCGACGAATCGACCCCACCTGAAAGCCCCAGAACCACTTTGTCGTTGCCCAGTTTTTGCTTAAGTTCTTGAATGGTCGATTCAATAAAGGCCACTGGCGTCCAATTTCGTGCACAGCCACATACCTCTTCAACAAAATTGGTAAGCAGTTGCAAACCATGTGAAGTATGGTAAACCTCCGGATGAAACTGAACGGCATAAGTTGCCTCGCCTTCAATTCTGTAGGCTGCTACCTTTACATCTTTAGTAGAAGCAATTAACCGGTAATGTTCCGGCAGCGATTGAATGGTATCGCCATGGCTCATCCATACCTGACTGCCCTCGGGAATATTGTTAAACAGGCATTCGCCACTTTCTATCCAGCTCAAATTGGCCCTACCATATTCGCGGCTGCGCGATTTTTCAACCATACCCCCAAAATGATGCGCCAAATATTGGGCGCCGTAACATATACCCAAAATGGGCAAGTTTCCTTTTATGCCATTTAAATTGGGAATAGGCGCGTGTTTTTCGAGGGTAGAAAACGGACTTCCCGACAAAACAACCCCTTTGGTTTCGGAGCCAATGTTTGGTATTTTGTTAAACGGATATATTTCGCAAAACACATTCAACTCCCTTAATCTGCGGGCAATAAGTTGGGTGTATTGCGAACCAAAGTCTAAAATAAGAATGCGTTCCTGCATGTTCAAAAGTACGTATAGCCTGTTAAGTAGAAATTTGGTTACGCGGCTTTTTGTAAACACCGCAAACATAACAAAGTCGCCCTCGCTTTGTGACCCTTTGAGGCCAATGGCTTAATTGGCTAAAAAGCGCTTAAGCAGTCGCAATTTGTGGGTATGCATACGCTTGGTAGCGTTGTATATTCCTGATTGGTCGATTCCATCAATACGCACAAAACCGCTGGCATGTAAAATACGCTCTGGACTTAATAAGATGCCAACGTGCACAATTTTGCCTTCTTCGTTGTCGAAAAAGGCCAAATCGCCCGGTTTACATTCGGCCAGGAAGCCCAAGGTTTTGCCTTTCATTTCGGCTTGTTGCCAGGCATCACGGGGCATAAATTTTCCTGAAAGGCGATAAACCATTTGAACCAGACCCGAACAATCTATGCCGAAGGGGGTTTTTCCACCCCATAAGTATGGCGCATTTAAAAACCGAAGCGCGTTTTCTACTAAACGTTTGCGCGACGACACTTTAGACGTTATGCTTCCTTTGTAAACAAATGCGTGACTACCTAATCGACCTTCTGATAATTCTTCATTCCATTCGGATAAAATGGCCCCCAAAGGCACATAACCCAAACTTTGTTGAACCGAGGTTTCCAACGCGTTTACCAAGTCGGCTGCAAAATAGACAGGTCTGTTCTTCGCCGCCTCGGCCTCTATCTCAATCCATTGGTTGCTCGCTATCCAGCCTTCGTATTTGTCTAACAACGATTTAATTCGGGTCCACTTTTCGCGCGCTTCCAAAACCGCGAAGGGTTCGCCAAACAGCAATTGCGAAACCATTTCCGATTTTTCGCTTGCCTGAGCCCTTATGGGCACGGCGTACAACAAAGTAGACCCGAACTGCATGTTTTGGTTATCGAACTATAAACGTTCAATTACCATTGCGCCGGCCCCTCCTCCACCATTGCAAATTCCTGCAGCACCGTAGCGGGCTCCATTTTGGTGCAATACATGGATAAGGGTTACCAAAATGCGCGCTCCAGAGGCGCCCAGTGGGTGACCCAAAGAAACCGCTCCACCATTTACATTGGTGTGGTCGGCCGAAATGCCCAACAATTTAATATTGGCCAGGCCCACCACCGAAAAAGCCTCATTGAGCTCAAAGTATTCTATATCTGATATTTTTAATCCTGCTTTGGCAATGGCAATAGGCAAAGCCTTGGCCGGAGCTGTGGTAAACCATTCAGGTGCATGGGCTGCATCGGCATACGATAAAATACGCGCGAGGGGTTTAAGCCCTAAAGCATCGGCTTTTTCGCGGCTCATCAAAACGAGTGCTGCCGCTCCATCGTTTAAGGTGGAGGCATTTGCAGCCGTAATGGTACCATCTTTTTTAAACACCGGCTTTAAAGTGGGGATTTTGGCAAAATCCACATTTTTGTATTCCTCATCATGGACAAACGCCAAGTCATCGCCTTTGCGCTGAGGCACCATAACCGGAACCACTTCATCGTTAAACTTGCCTTGTTCCCAAGCTTTGGCCGAACGGGTATACGATTCTATGGCAAACAGGTCTTGATCTTCTCTGCTAAAAGCATGTTCTTCTGCACAAAGTTCTGAGCAACTGCCCATATGAATGGCATTGTAAACATCGGTTAAGCCATCGTGCACCATGCCATCTACCATTTGAACTGCTCCCAGTTTTACCCCAATACGCATTTGAACATAATGTGGAACCTGACTCATGTTTTCCATGCCTCCGGCTACCATAATCTCAGCGTCGCCTGCTTTAATGGCTTGGGCAGCCATGGCCACGGCCTTCATGCCTGAGGCGCATACTTTATTAACGGTGGTGCAGGGCACCTCATTAGATAAACCCGCAAATATGGCGGCTTGTCGGGCAGGCGCTTGCCCACTTCCGGCTTGTAAAACATTGCCCATATACACCTCCTGAACCAAGGCTGGATCAAGCTTTATTTTATTTAATGCGCCTTGAATGGCGGCTGCACCCAGTTTGGGAGCCGGTATGCCCGACAGGCTTCCCATAAAGCTGCCAATGGCTGTGCGAACAGCCGAAACAATTACTACTTCTTTCATGGTGTTTTGAATTTTAGGGGTATTGGGTTCGAATATAAAGCCTAAAGACGTTCTACGACCTAAGTTCAGCCCCCAATTCGTCGTGTAAACTTTTAAGGGCTTTTTCTATGTATTTATCTATTTCAGAGTCGGTTAAAGTTTTACCCGCATCTTGAAGCACCAATTTAACCGCATACGACACCTTGCCATCGGGCAGGTTTTTGCCTTCGTAAACATCAAATAAACCAACCTCTTGCAGCCACTTGCGGTTCACTTTTTCCAAACATGCCTTTATATCGGCAAACGGGTGGTTTTTATCAACCAAGAGGGCTAAATCACGCCTCACCCTTGGAAATCGTATAATTTCGCTGGTTGCAATACGGTGTTTCAAGGCCAAATTTGAAACTATGTCCCAATTCAAATGGGCAAAAAACACAGCTTGTTCGAGGTCGTAAGCTTGTAAAACCGATTTTGGCACTTCAAATACTTCTGCCAAACGCTTTTTCTTACTTTCCAAATAAAAGCGGCCGTTTTCTTGCTTTTCATCCAAATCCCTTAATCCCAACAAATCCAAAATCCCTAAAACCAAAGCCTTCATCCCAAAAAAGTCGGCCATTTCTTTTCCCACATTCCAGTTTTCAACATTCTGCCTACCGCTGCACCATAGAGCCAGGAAGCCTTCTTCTCTGTACCCTTTTTCGGTTTTGTGGTAGGTTCTACCAAACTCAAAAAAGCGCAAATCGCCTTGTCTAAAATTAACGTTGCGCTGAATGCTCTCCAAACCATTGGGCAAAGGATGGTTTCGCAATACCCCCAGATCCTGACTAAGCGGATTTAAAATGCGCACCAAATCCTCGCCTTCGTAGGCGGCCTCTTTGTGTAAGGAGTTGTGCAGGCATTCCTGAACCCCTTTGGCCACCAAAAACTCCGACACTTTATTCCTTAGGGCCGCCAAACCATACACATCGGAACTGCCCGTACTAAACGCCATTTTTTCCGGAAACGGAATGTTGTTTAGTCCGTAAATACGCAAAACTTCCTCAACCACATCGGCCTCTCGAAGAACGTCTACACGGTAGGGCGGAATTTCCAATTCCAAAGCATCGCCGTTTTCGGCCAATACTTTTATTTCGAGCAACTGCAAAATACGTTTTACTGCATCGGCACCTAAAGCATGGCCAATTAATCCTTCTACGCGCTTTACCGACACCCGTAGCCGGTTTGGCTCGAATACTTTATTCTCCACCTCTGCTATTTCGGATGCCACATAGCCGCCCGCTACTTCTTGCAGCAAAATGGCTGCGCGCTTCAAAGCCAACATGCCCATATTGGGGTCTATACCGCGCTCATACCTAAACGATGCATCGGTATTTAAACCATGCCTTTTGGCCGTTTTCCGAATGCGCACCGGATTAAAATAAGCCGATTCTAAAAATACCGCATGGGTCAATTCGCTAACTCCACTGTTTAATCCGCCAAAAACCCCTGCCAAACACATGGGTTTTTCGGCATCGCAAATACACAAATCAAGTGCATGTAATGCCCTGGCTTTACCATCTAAAGTGGTAAAGTCTTCTCCCCCAGCCTGCCTCACCACCACTGTACCCTCCTCTATTTTGGTCCAATCAAAAGCATGAAGCGGATGGCCCAGTTCGTGCATCACAAAATTGGTTACATCAACGACATTGTTAATGGGTTTTAAATCGGTGGCCATTAGCTTATCTTGTAACCATTTGGGCGAAGGCCCCACTTTTAGTCCATCAACCACCAAACCAAAATAGCGGGGACAGGCTTCCACATCTTCTACCCTTAAATTAACTCGGTATTTAGGCGATTGAACCTGAAAAAACTGCACACTGGGCAGTGTTAATTCACTTTTTATACCCCTCCATTGCAAGGCCGCATGTAAATCGCGGGCCACCCCATAGTGGCTCATGGCATCGGCCCTATTGGGCGTTAAACCTATTTCTATGGAATAATCGCTTTCTAAACCCAGCACTTCGGCCAAATTTGAACCCACTAAGGCTTCTTGCGGCAGCACCATAATGCCCGCATGGCTTTCGCCCAAGCCCAGTTCGTCTTCGGCACACAACATACCCTCAGAAACCTCTCCCCTGATTTTGCCTTTTTTAATGGTCAAAGGCTCAGCATTTTTAGGGAATAAAGTGCTTCCCACCAAAGCCACCGCCACTTTTTGACCTACGGCCACATTAGGTGCTCCACATACAATATGCAATGCCTCGCTCTGGCCCACATTTACCCGGGTTAATTTTAAACGGTCGGCATTAGGGTGCTGTTCGCAGGCCAACACTTCTCCAACCACTACCCCATTTAACCCACCCTCAACCGGCTCAATTTTCGAAATCTTCTCGGTTTCTAAACCAATTTCGGTTAGAATTTCGCCCAAAGCCTGGGGGTCTAAATCGGTGTGTAAATACTGCTTTAACCAGCGATACGAAATTTTCATAGTTGCAACAATGGAGGCGCGAAGGTAACAAATGAGGCCCGCGACGCTGTGAAGCTATCTTTGCCCCATGCCAAAAAATGCACAATTTATTTTAGAAGGCCTAAACGTTCAATCGGTGGCGTCGAAAGGCAAGGCTATTGCCCGCGATGCCGAAGGACGGGTGGTATTTATTAAGGGCGCGGTTCCGGGCGATGTGGTAAAGGTTCAGGTTCAAAAAAAGCGCAAACAACACCTCGAAGGCACATTGATAGAGCTTACCCAAGCCTCTCCGCTTCGGGTACCAGCCCAGTGTCAGCACTTTGGCCTTTGTGGGGGTTGTTCTTGGCAAAACTTGCTGTACAGCGAACAACTCAAAGCCAAGCAAAACGAAGTTATAAACCATTTAGAACGATTGGGTGGGCTGGAGCTGCCCGAGTGCGAACCCATTTTGCCTGCTCCTGAAATTTACCGGTACCGAAACAAACTCGAGTACAGTTTTTCGGGAGAGCGCTGGCTCGAGGCCCATGAAGTGGCCAATACCGCTGAAAACTTTGATCGCAGGGCCGCCGGCTTTCACATTCCGGGTCGCTGGGACCGTGTTTTTAATGTAAACACCTGCCATTTACAGCCCGAGCCCTCAAACCTCATCCGCGATTTTATTAAGCAATATGCCATAAAACAAAACTGGAGTTTTTACCACCCACGACAAAAACAAGGCTTTCTCCGCAGCCTTATGTTGCGCAACAACAGCCGGGGCGATTTTATGGTAATGCTTCAGGTGGCCGAAAACAGGAGCCAGGAATTACACGAACTTTTAAGTGCTTTGCAGGAGGCATTTAGCGAAATAAAGTCTATTTGGTATGCTTTTAACGACAAGGCGAACGACAGTTTGTACGAACTGGATATGCAACATTTCTGGGGCCAAGCGCTTATCACCGAAACCATGCCCGGTTTTCGGGGTGCTGCCGATTTGCACTTCAACATAGGGCCTAAAAGTTTCTACCAAACCAACCCCAAGCAAGCGGCCGAATTGTACCGCATAGCTCTGGAGTTTGCCAATTTGCAAAACGAAGCCTTGGTTTACGATCTTTATACAGGTACAGGGACCCTAGCTTTGTATATGGCGCAAAAAGCCAAACAGGTTATTGGCATAGAAGGCGTTGAGGCGGCTGTTGCCGATGCCCGTTTAAACGCCGAGCTTAATGGCATAAGTAATGCCCAATTTTTTGCCGGCGATATGCGAAAGGTGCTCGATGCCCAGTTTATTCGCACCCATGGCAAGCCCCAAATGCTGCTAACCGACCCCCCTCGTGAAGGTATGCACCCCGACGTGGTGAAACAAATTATAGAAATTGCTCCACCTAAATGGGTTTATATTAGTTGCAATTCGGCCACGCAGGCACGCGATTTAGGGCTGATGAAGGAGCATTACGAAATAGAAAAACTGCAACCCGTTGATATGTTTCCACATACTGCCCATATCGAAAACGTAGTTTTGCTTAAGCAACGAAACCTATGATGGCAGAAAACGCAACCCAAATTTTAAACGCCTCGCAAATAGCCCAAAAAATAGAGCGTATGGCCTGGCAAGTACAAGAGCTCAGTTTCGGCCACCACACCTTGCTTTTGGCCGGCATTGTGCCTAAAGGCAATATACTGGCTGAGCGTTTGGCCAGTCACTTACAAAAAAACAGCCCACAGAGTCTGGAATTTGCTCAGGTAAAACTCAATAAAGCCGAGCCTACTGCCCAATTGCCGCAAATAAGCGTGGGCCCTGAACAGCTGGAAAACCGATTTGTGGTTTTAATAGACGATGTTTTGAACACTGGCAGTACCCTTATTTATGGCATGCAGGCTTTTTTAACTGCTCCTATTGCCGGTCTCATAACGGTGGTAATGGTTGACCGCGACCACCACCGCTGGCCTGTGCGGGCGGATGTTAAAGGTTTAAGTCTTTCTACAACGCTCAAAGAACACATTGAGGTGGTTTTTGAACCTGAGGCTGGGGTGTATTTGTTTTAGGGGTGGTATGGCGAGGGACCAATGGTTTTTGTTTGGTTGAAAGATTTTTTCTATTGGCCTGCGGCTATTACATTCTTGCTATTGATTAATCTTCAGGGCGCCTCAATCGCCGGCGCAGGGCTTGTTCCTTTTGGCTTGACCAAAAAGGATGTTGTGAATACTGGCTTATAGAAAAATTCTAAGGCTATTCACAACATTCCCAGATATTATAATTGCTGGACCTTTTTGAAATCTGCGTCCTTCTGCGCAATCCGCGGGAAAAGGAAATCCCCCGCTGCTTAGTCTTCAGCGCGCCTCAATCGCCGGCGCAGGGCTTGTTCCTTTTGGCTTGCCCCAAAAGGTCAAGGCCTTTTCAGCCTGTCGTGTCGACTGTGCTCCTTTGAAGAATGGCGGCTGGGCGAGCTCCTTTGTATAGGTCTTACCAAGCATCATCTGCCGTTTCCCTGCCGCCGTGCTGAAAGGCCAAATTACATCAATCCGTTTTCTTTCAATATTTCCCTTATCCTTTCTTGAGACAAATCGGTTATTTTAGA